>CAZNYM010000001.1:0-83241 GCA_964577255.1 uncultured Pseudobdellovibrionaceae bacterium
TCCTTGCCGTTCAAGACGTTAGCAGACTTGAACGGCAAGGAAAGCAGAATGGCGCCCAAGGGCGGATTTGAACCACCGACACGGCGATTTTCAGTCGCCTGCTCTACCAACTGAGCTACTTGGGCTTGCCGGAAAGGCCCCGTGTTTATAGTCAAATCGGGCCGCCCTGTCCAGCCGCGAGAATGCAGGCAAAAAGAAACCGCCTTGCGGCGGTTTTCTGAGGTTGCAAACCAGTCAAAGGGTCAATGGAAACACCGTTTTCGCTTCCGTAGCGGGCTGGCGGACCGGAACCACATTTTCTTCCGGCCGGCCGGCAAGCACGCTCTCACAGGTTCCTCCAGACAACGCAACCTGCCTGCCCACGGCACTTCAAACGGCAATACAAATCCTACCTTTACATTCTATCTAAAATTTTATGTAAAAGCAAGCCTTTGGGGTATAATCTTTAACTTATTGATTCAAAATAGAAATTAGATCTGCTATGTCCGAGGGCAGGTCGGATTCGAAGGTCAGGGCCTCGGCCGACCGGGGATGGATAAAACGGATCTTGGCGGCGTGCAGGGCCTGGCGGGGAAAAGCCAGCACCCGGACCTGGGCGGCCGGGCTCAGGGCCGATTTTTTGAGCCGGGAGGTCTGTCCCGTGGCGGCCAGGCCATAGAGTGTGTCCCCCAGCAGCGGATGCCCACGATGGGCCATATGCACCCGGATCTGGTGCGTGCGCCCGGTCTTCAGGCGACAGATGACGAGCGCCGCCGGCCCCAGCGGCTTCTCGAGCGCGTACTGGGTCAAAGCCGGCCGACCGTCGCGCGTCACCACGGCCATTTTCTGGCGGTGGATGGGATGGCGGCCGATATCGCCTTCAATGGTACCCTGCGGCGGCATGGGCGTGCCCCAAACTACTGCCTTATAGGAACGGCTGAGGCTGCGGTCGGCGAGCTGCGCGGAGAGCGACTGATGCGCGAAATCGTTCTTGGCCACCATCAGAAGGCCGCTGGTGTTTTTATCCAGGCGATGAACGATGCCGGGCCGCTTGACCCCGCCAATGCCCGACAGCGAATCGCCGCAATGATGCAAAAGCGCGTTCACTAGCGTGTCGTCGACATGCCCCGCGCCCGTGTGCACCACCATGCCCGCCGGTTTGTCAATCACCAGCAGGTCGCTGTCCTCGAACACGATATTGAGGGGAATGTCCTGCGGCCGCGGCGTGTCGTCGATCGCGGGCGGCACGCGCAGGGACAGTTTCTGTCCCGGCTTCAGAAGAAAGGACGGATCGGGCGTGACCGTGTCGTCGATCTGCAGCTGCCCCGCCAGGATCAGCGCCTTGATACGCGTACGCGAAAGCGTCGGCTCGGCGTCGGCCAGGAATTTATCGAGCCGCACGCCTTTGGCGTCGGCCGGCACCGTAAAGGAAAAATCGCGGACAGGCGGCGGCGCTGCGGTCATGGCGCCGCCGGCACAATACAGGGATCGTTATAAACGTCGAGCCCCGGCGCCACGAAGATCCAGCCTTGCTGCACCGGCAGCTCCGGCGCTGGCGGCGGCGCCGAGGGTGCGGCCGGCACGGGCGGGCCGAAAGCTTCGCCTTCCTCGCCCGCCGCCGGGTCGATATGCACAGCGCCAACCGCGGCCATTTCCTTGTTGACCGTCAGGAACACGGCCTGGGCGCGCGAATCCAGGCCTTCGCTGTAAGATTCGTCCTGGATCATCTGCCCGCGCGAAGACAGCGTGATCAGTTTGACGTGATGACTTTCGGGCGCGTCTTCGAGCGCGGTCGCGTTGGCGACGAAAGCGATGCGCCCGTCGGGATAGGCGTACAGACCCTGCCCCTCGAAACTGTAATCGTCGCGGCGGAAATAACGCTGCCATTGCGGCTCGCCCACCGGGCTGATCTCCATCACCCAGGCGGCCGCCGGTTTCTTGTCGGCGGGAATGGCCTGGCCGGTCACCACGTAGTACGGGATGCCGTCGGCCGAGCGCCGCGCCGACGGCGCCGCCGCATTCAGCACCGAAGACAGGCCGCGCGGATAGATGCGCTGCCACAGGATGGTGCCGTCATAAGCCAGTTCGAGGATCCAGCCCGCCATGCGCCCGTCGTCAACGCGGATGCGGCCCGTGGCGATATAGCCGTCGTCGCCCGACGGGCTCACGCCCGTCAGCATGTTGGGAATGCCGGGGCGGTAGGCGCGCCGCCATACCAGCTTGCCTTCGGCGTTGTAGCGCATCAGCACCCCATGCTCGTCGGTCACGTCCTTGCGGCCGATGGCGTGCAGCGTCACCACGAAGCCGCTGCCTTCGACCGCGGGGGCGAGACTGAGCGCTTCGTAATCGTAAGCGGGATCGCTGATGGTCATGTCGCGCTTGTAAAGCCCGTTATTGTCGTACCACGACACACGCACGTGCTTTTGCTCGCGGTTGCGGCCGGCCTGGATATTGGACACCGTCAGGAAGCGGTCCTTCATCCGGATCATGGCAACCGGCACCTCGCCTTCCTTCGCCGGGGTCGCGTTTTCCTTCATGGCCCGGCCGCGGCGGTTGATTTCGGCGACCACGATCTCAAGCGGCCTGTAATCCTTCTTGGCCAGGCGGCGGCCATAGGTCATGACCGTGCCCGCGTTCAGGCCCACGCCGGCCGCCAGCTGGGTCATGACCTCCTTGCCGCCGTAGGTGGCGTCCCACACGGTGGGAAAGGTGAACGAAGGCGGGCGCAGCGTGACGATCACCTCGAAGGGCGTGTCGCATTGCGGCTGGGCCACCGCCGCGGGCGCCGCCGGCAGGGCCAGAACGAGGAACGAACTGATAAGGAATAGGCGTTTCATCTGTTCTCCGACTCTAAGACCGCGCTTTGCCCGTGTCTATTGCCAGATTGACGGATGGGGGCACAGAAGTGATAGAACAGGGCATTATGAGACTGGCGATTGTCACAGATGCCTGGAAACCCCAGGTCAACGGCGTGGTCCGGACCTACGAGCACCTGATCGAGGCGCTCAGGGGCCGGGGGCACGATGTGCGCGTGGTAGGGCCGCACGACGTGCCGGCGCGCCTGCCGATGCCGGGCTACCGCGAGATCGAGCTCGCGCTCTTTCCCTACGCTCCGCTCGCCGCCATCCTCGGCGATTTCCGGCCCGAAGCGCTCCATATCGGCACCGAGGGGCCGCTTGGCTGGGCGGCGCGGCGTTGGTGTCTGCGCTATGATTTTCCCTATACGACCGCTTTTCACACCCTGTTCCCCGATTACATGGCGGCCCGCGCCGCCCGACTGCATCCCGGCTTGCACGATCCCGTGCGCGCCATGGGCATCAACTATCTGCGTTCCTTCCACGGCCCGGCGGCAGGGGTTCTGTTCACCACCCCCTCGATTCGGCGGATGCTGGCGGACTGGCGCTTTGCCATGCCGCTGCACGATCTGCCGCGCGGGGTACCTCAAGGCGTATTTACCCCCGAAGGGCCCCGGGCGCTCGACCACCTGCCCCGGCCTCTGGCGCTTTACGCCGGACGGGTGGCGGTGGAAAAAAACCTCGAGGATTTCCTGGCCATGCCCTGGGGGGGATCGAAGGCCGTGGTGGGCGACGGCCCCAGCCTCGCGGGCCTGAAGGCCCGCTACCCAGCCTGCCACTTTACGGGAAAGAAAACGGGTGCCGATCTCGCCGCCCACATCCGCAGCGCCGATGTTTTCGTTTTTCCATCACGAACCGATACGTTTGGTATTGTTATTATAGAGGCTCTGGCCTGCGGTATACCGGTCGCCGCCTACCCTGTCCAGGGGCCGCTTGATATTATTACAGATCAAAGACTTGGCGTTCTCGATCCCGATCTGGCCAGCGCCGCGCGCCGGGCCCTGACCGCCCCGGGCACGCCGCAGGAGCGTCACGACCATGTGATGAAGACCTATAGCTGGGCAAGCATCGCGGATATGTTTATGGCAAAAATTTTGCCTCATAAAATTACAAAAAACTAGATTCGATACGGATCGATACTATTAAAAAACCTCGCCGCCACTTCATGTGAAGGATGATCTTACTGCCCGATCGCGCTCTGGAACCGGTCGATCAAAGCGGGGGTGCGGCGGTTGCGGGTCACCTCGAGCAGCCCGAGCGCCGTGAAACCGTGAATCTGGACCGTGCAGGGGTCTTCGTTGAAGGCATCCTCGAGCGCGCGCAGAAGCTTCTCCCGCTCCTCGGCGCCCTTCATTTTCAGAAAATCGACCACCAGGATTCCGCCCATGTTGCGCAGACGGATCTGGCGGGCGATCTCCCGCCCGGCGTCGATATTGATGGCCAGCCGGCCGCGCTTGTCGGCCCCGCTGTTGACGTCGATGGCCGTGAGCGCCGCCGCCTCCTGGATGATCAGGTTCGCCCCCGAGGGCAGGATGGCGTAAGGCTGGAACAGATCCTCGATCGCGCCGATCAAATCGTGATGCTCAAAGAGCCCCAGCGCCACGGTTGCGTTTTTGATCTCGACCGGCTTGATCTTGGTCACCAGGTCGGGGGCATAGACTTCGCACCATTCCTCGACGCTCTGGAAATGCTCCATGGTGGTCAGCTCGATCACGCTGACCTGGCTGGCGGCGAAATCGGCCAGCACGCGCTGAGTCGCATCCGGCCCCATCATGATGAGCGAAGGCTCGTCGCCCTCGAAGAATTTCGAAAGCTGCGCCCAGGTCTCGGCCAGGATCTTCGACTCGCGCACCAGGATATCCGTCTGGGTGTTGGCCGCGGCTGCGCGCAGGATGCAGCCGCGCACCGTCGCCGCTTTGGCTTTTCCCTTCTTGTCGGCGGGCACGTGGCCCTGCATGCCGTCCAGCATGGTCATCAGTTGCTTGCGCAGCTTCTTGTCGCGGATGCGCTGTGAAACCTGGTTGTCGTTTTCCATCGGCGCATACAGCGTGTAACGGCCGTTCAGGACGATATTCATGCTGACGCGCGGATTCTTGTTCTCGGGCGGGGGTGGCTCGCCTTCTTCGGAAGCCGACGGCAGGTAACCGGCCTTGGCCTGCACCGCGATCATCTCGCCGGGCTGGATCAGCTTGCCGATGGCGACGTCGCCGCCCTTTTTCCAGCTGCCGTCCTTGCCGCGGACGCGCACATCGGCGTTGTGCAGGAGACCGATATTGTCGCCGTCGAGATTGACATAGGCCGCATCGAGCGCCGCGTCGATGCGCGCCACCTTGGCCCAGTAGATCGAGCCCCAGCGCACTTCCTCGTTGGCGGGATCGACCTCAAGCCCCTCGAGCTGGCCGTTCTCCGTGGCCGCGACCCACAGGCTTCCATCCATTTCCTCGACGAGTACTTCCAAGGCTTAACGCTCCTGCCCTTTGAATCCGGCACCGTGCAGCATCTGCATGGTATCATAAAGCGAAAGCCCGACCACGGTGGAATGCGATCCGCCCATGAATTTGACGAAAGCGGCGGCCCGGCCTTGAATACCGTAGCCGCCGGCCTTGCCGAGTCCTTCATCCGTATGCGCGTAAGCCTCGATTTCGGCGGGCGACAGGCGGCGGAACTGCACTACGGTCTGTGTCTTACGGGAATGAAGTGTGCCCGCAGGCGTGATCAGCGCGATGCCGTTCAGCACCCGGTGACGCCGTCCGGAAAGGAGCGTCAGGCACGCGCGCACATCTTCGGCCGCCTCCGCCTTGGGGAGGATGCGCCGTCCGCACGCCACCACCGTGTCGGCGGCGAGAATAAAAACGCCCCGGTGCCGGTCGGCGACCGCGCGGGCCTTGGCGCAGGCAAGCCGGTGCGCATAGGCGGACGGCATCTCGCCCGGCAGCGGCGTTTCGTCGAGATCGGCGGGGCAGACCTCGTCGGGAACGATGCCCACCTGCGCCAGAAGCGCAAGGCGCCGCGGCGAAGCCGAAGCCAGGATCAATTTTTGCGGGGAGGAAAGCGCGCGGCCGGTCATGACGCCCGGCTTATTTTTCGCGGAAGATGATGCGGCCCTTGCTGAGATCGTAGGGAGTCATCTCAACCACCACCGTGTCGCCCGCCAGCACGCGGATGCGGTTCTTGCGCATCTTGCCTGCCGTGTGGGCCAGGATTTCGTGGTCGTTCTCCAGCTTCACGCGGAACATGGCGTTCGGCAGGATTTCCGTGACTATACCCTTGAATTCGATCAGATCTTCTTTGGCCATTCTTTTCCGGTCATTGGCATCGATTTTTGCAGCCAAGGCAAGCTATTACAGGAAATCCCCCGGAAAAGCAAAGGGGGAGTAGTGCTTTGTTTTTCCGTATTCATGACAGTGTTTTTCTCAGGATACCTGTCCTTTAGGAGGGGGTATGCCCTCGGAGCCCTCCGCCCCCTCTCCTATAATGGACCGACTCAACCGATTCTCTGATTGCGGGTGTGCCCGATGCTGTTCCGGCGTGCCGGATTGTGTGTGCTTGTCGCGCTGCTGGTGCTGGCTCCCCGGCACGCGCGGTCAGAAGGCCTGAACGTGTTCGGCGCGCCGGGCCTGCTTACCCTGCCGAGCGCGCGCATGCTCGAACCGGGGACGATCGTCTTCTCCGCCGCCACGACCGATCCCTACCTGCATGGCACGTTCGGAATCCAGCTGGCGGAACCGTTATACATCGGTGTGCGCCAGAGCGGGCAGATATCGAGCCTGCGCAGCAAAGCGGACAAGCTGGCGCCCGGCATAGACGCGCGGCTGCGCCTGTTTCCCGAAACCGCTTACACGCCCGAAGTCAGCCTGGGCGGCGTCAGCCTGTTGGGCCACAAGCGCCTGGCGGGCGAATATCTGGCGTTCAGCAAACGCTACGAACGCCTGGCGGTCACCGCCGGGCTGGGCTGGGGGCGGTTCGGCAGCCGGGGCAACATCCCTAACCCGCTCGGATTCCTGAGCGATCATTTCGACGGCGAACGCAACGACGACGATCCCGAGGAAGGCAACGGCGCCGACGACTGGTTTACGGGCGAAGAGATCGGCCTGTTCGGCGGCGTCGAATACGAACTGCCGTTCGCGCCGCAACTGCACGTGCTGACGGAATGGGGCGCGGACGGCTACGACGCCGAGCGCACCGCCTTCGATTTCGACCGCCCCGCACCGTGGGCGGCGGGACTGCGCTACGAGCCGTTCGATTTTCTGTCGCTGACGGGCGGGATCGTCGGCGGCGACAAGGTGCTTCTGACCTTAAGCATCCGCGCGCCTGTGAAAAAGTGGCCGGGGCGTCCGGCGCCGCGCGAAGAATCCCTGATCCCCATGCGCCCTTACCGCACCGGCCTGGTCGTGCCCGCGCGCATGATCCTCAACGCCGAGAATGACGGCATTGCCCTGCGCAGCATCGAGGCCGGACCGCGCAGCGCTGAAGCGGCGATGGATATCGACGGCGTGCACACCCTGCCCTGGCATCTGCGCCTGGCGGTCAAGAATGTCGCCAATCACAGCGGCGAAGCGGTCGAGGCCATCGACATCCGCCCGCATCATCTCGGGCTGAAGGGCCCGCTCGTGCGACTCAACCGCCGCGACATGGAGCAGACCCTGGCGCGTGGCCGCGGCAGCCCGCAGGAAATCTGGCGCAATGTCGCCTTTAACCCCGAGCCGCCCGAAGAGGAACGGTTGAACCGCGCCGCGCAGAGCGCCGAACGCGGCTGGCTGCCGCGCCTGACGCTGGCGCTGCACAGCGCCATCGGCGAGGAGGATCAAAGCCATTACGACCGTCTGTCGCTGATCGCCGACATCCAGAATCCACTGGCGGGCGGCTTCATGCACGGCATCGGCCTGCGCCTCAACCTGTTCGACAACCTGGAGAAGCTGCGCTATTACCGCACCGTGCCGCTGCTGCCGGTCCGAAGTGATATCGACGCCTTCGTGCAGAACCGCCTGACGGTCGACCGCGCCTATCTCGGCTGGCTCGGCACGCCGCGCGACGATCTTCATGTCGGGCTCGCGGCCGGGTATCTCGAGGAAATGTACGCAGGCGCGGGTGGATCGGTGCTTTACCGCCCCTTCGACAGTCCCTGGGCCTTCGGCGCGGAAGCGTGGTTCGCGCTCAAGCGCGATCCGCTGACGCTCGCAGCGCTGGGCCTGAAGGATGATCATCTGCTGAGCGGCCATCTGCGCGCGCTTTACGAATTTCCCCGCGCCGACATGACGCTCGAAGCCCGGCTGGGACGTTATCTGAAGGAGGATGTCGGCCTGACCCTGTCCCTGACGCGCCGCTTCCGGGACGGGCTGCAAGTGCAGGGATTCGTCACGGCGACCAACGATCCCGACCCCGATCTGTTCGGCAACGATGAGCGTGTGGCGGCGGGCCTGAGCTTGAGCCTGCCGCTTGGCAACGTCACGGCCGCCGTGCCGCCGGGAAGCCGCGTGACGGCGACCTTCGCCCCCGTAGCCCGCGACGCCGGGCAGTTCATCGACAATCCGATTGATCTTTACGCCCTGAGCGAACCGCTCTCGCTTAGACACATGACGCAGTACTGGAACGAGATCAGCGAGTGATCAGGCGTTGCCAGCGCGGGCGCGCTTGCGGAAGATGTCTTCGGCCAGCTCGTCCGCCGCCTCGGCCGTCGTGACGCCGCGCGATTCAGAAATATTCAGAACCCTTTTCAGGGTGTCGCCGATGCCCTCGACATGCTGCACCATCGCCTCGCGGGTGACCGGGCGGCCGAAGGGCGTCAGCTTGTTGCGGTGGAAATACTCGTACGCCACAGCGATCACGCCGCCGGCGTTCACGACATAATCGGGCGCGTAGAGTATTTTGCGATCGGCCAGGATGCGGCCATGCTCGCTCCGGGCCAGCTGATTGTTGGCCGCGCCGCAGATGATATCGACCTTGAGCTGCTTGAGCGTATCGTCGTTGATCTGGGCTCCCAGGGCGCAAGGCGCGAACACGTTGGCGTGCACGGAAAAAATCTCCTCGGGCCTGACGACCGCGATGCCGGGCATGGCGCCCTGCGCATGCGTCAGCACGTCGGCGCGCACGTCGGTGACGGTCAGTTCGGCGCCGTCCTTGTGCAAAAGACGCGCAAGGGCGTAACCGACCGCGCCCATGCCCTGAATAGTAACTTTAAGCCCTTCCAGATGCGGACTGCCGTAGCGGCGTTCGACAGCGGCCTTCATGGCATGGAACACGCCCCATGCCGTCATCGGCGAAGGATCGCCGCCCAGATGCGTTTCGCCTGCTGGTTGCAGACCGACGACATAGGATGTTTCGCGGGCGATGACCGCCATGTCGTGTTCGTTGGTGCCGCTATCCTCGGCGGTGATATAACGGCCCTGCAGCCCGGCGACGGCCTTGCCCATCGCGGTCATCAGGGCTGTGCTTTTCTGCGAGCGCGGATCACCGATGATCACGCTCTTGCCGCCGCCGAAGGGCAAACCCGCGAGCGCGTTCTTGTACGTCATCCCCCGCGCCAGGCGCAACACGTCGCGGATCGCATCTTCCGGCGCGGCGTAGGCATACATGCGGCAGCCGCCCAGGCCCGGACCCAGAGCGGTGTCGTGCAGGGCGACATAAGCCTCAAGCCCGCTTTCGGAATCTTGCACGTGCCGCACGGTCTCGTGGCGGTCGTAATCAGGATAGGCCTTGAAGAAAGCGGGATCGAGATCCTTGAAATTCATAGCATTCTCCTGCCGGGCAGCCTTAAAGCGGGCGCCATCATACAATTATAAAACCTGCAGGTTAATGTTTTTATTCACTTTTTTGGCACCGCAGCAAGTCCGCGTTATACAAAGACTTTCCGCTCTGGACAAGAAATTTATGCCCGCCTATCTTCGGCCGGACCCGCCAATCCCGGCTGGCAGCGAGGTACCAAGCCATGGCCCGCATACTGGTCGCCGAAGACGACGCTTCGATGCGCCACTTCCTGACGATGGCCCTTGAACGCGCCGGGCACGACATCGAGGCCTGCGCCGACGGGCTCGAGGCCCTGCGCGCGCTCGAGGGTGACAGCCGCTTCGACCTGTTGCTAGCCGACATCATCATGCCCGGCATGGACGGGATCGAGCTTTCGCACCGCGCCGCCACCCTTTACCCGACCCTGAAGGTCATGTTCATCACCGGCTTCGCCGCCGTGGCCCTGGATCACCAGGAAAACAAGGCCGAAGCCCCGCCCGTGCTATCCAAGCCCTTTCACCTCAAGGATTTGGTCGACCAGATCGACCGGCTTCTGGCCGCCTGAGCCGGCCCGGCAGAAAAGACTTGAACATCAGAGGGTTTATGGCCATAAATACCGGGATTTTCCCGGCGCGCAATTAGCTCAGTGGTAGAGCACTATGTTGACATCGTAGGGGTCGCAAGTTCAATCCTTGCATTGCGCACCATCCAGCCCCCCAAACAGAGCTTCCGGCAGAGCAAAAAAGGGGCATGACCTTTGCCCCTGGAAACCCTATAATATGCGCGTCTGGCGGCCCTGCCGCTTTGTTTTCATAAGCACGACCGGAATCATCCCATGTCCCTGACCCGCTGCCTGCTGTTCGCCGTTCTGGCTCTCTCCGCCGGGCTTTGCCTGGCCCCGGCCGCCCTGGCCCAGGACGACGGCGAAACGGCCGAGGTCGAATGGGACGGCGCCACCCACCCGATGATCCGCCTGACCCCTGATAAATCGGAACTGGTGCGCCTCGACGAAAACGCGGTCACGGTGCTGATCGGCAACCCGCTTCATCTGAGCGTCCTGCTCGACTCGCCCAAGCTGATGGTGCTGGTGCCCCGCACGCCGGGCTCCACCACGCTCACGGTCCTGGGCGCGCGCGGCAAGGTCATCATGCAGCGCCATGTGATCGTCGCCAGCCCTAAGCAGAAATACGTGCGCGTGCGCCGCAGCTGCATTAACGCCGACGGCGCCGATTGCGCCGAAACCCGCGTTTATTACTGCCCCGACATGTGTCACGAAGTCGCGATCCAGGATGGCGATCCTGCCGTGAACAACCAGGCCACCGTGTCGGCGGGCGTGCAGAGCGGCAGCGCCAGCTCGGGCGACAACAGCACGGACGACGATGAGGATCGCGATGACAGCAATAACGATATTCCTGAGGAATATGACGACGGCAGCGAGGATGACGATGCCGGCGACAGCGATGTCGGCACCGAAATGAAAATACAGTAACCGCTGGGCCCGCTTTTAAGGATGCCTTTGACCATGAGACTTTCCCATTCCGCCCTGATCCGTTCCCTGATGCTGACCGGTGCGGCAGTGGTCGCCCTGTCGCTGGCCGCTTGCCAGACCACCGGCAGCGGCACGCCGCGCACCTCTCGCGCCGAGGTCGATGCCGCCGTGCAAAAAGCCATCGGCCAGACCCAGCGCGGCGCCGCGCACAAAGAAACACTGGCCGCGCTCGAGCAGCTTTACCGTCGCAAGAGCGACGATCCAGACATCGCCGTGCGCTACGCCCGTGCCCTGCGCGACGCCGGGCGCCTGAACCGGGCGCTTCTAGTGCTCAACCCGTTCGCCACCGACAAGGGCTTGCGCAATCCCGATGTCACCATCGAATTCGCGGCCGTGCATGCCACCATGGGCCAGTACGAAGAGGCCGAGAATTTCGCCCGCGCCGCCGTGCTGATGCGCCCGGATTCGGGCCAAGCCTATCATATCCTGGGCATAGCGCTTGACGGCCAGGGCCAGAACAAGCCCGCCGAAGTCGCCTTCCGCAAGGCGCTCGACAACTGGTCGGGCGACCCCACGCCGGTTCTGAACAATCTGGGCCTCAACCTCGCGGCCCAGGGCTTCCTCGATGAAGCCATGAGCACGCTGCGCCGCGCTTCGGCCCTCTCGCCGGGCCGCCCCGAGATCGAGCGCAATCTACGGATCGTCCAGGCGCTGGCGGCACAGCCGGGAACGTCGGTCCCGCCGGTCAACAAGGATAATGTCGGCGTCAAGGATCCCGCGCGCGCCGAGGCACCGAAAAAACCTGAAACCAAGGCCCCGGCCGAAGGAGCGGTGAAGGTTTCGGAGAAAATAGAAGTCACCGTCGCTGAAGAAAAAGAAGAAAAACCGGCCCCCCTGCCCGGCCGCAAGCCGGACGCGCCGGTGAAGCAGGCGGCTGAGGAACCTGCCGCCAAGCCTGCCAAGGCCGTGTCTGCCGCTCCGCTTGAGAAGGTCGACGGTGAAACCATCGAGGTCAAAGGCCTTTCCGACGAAGATCAGGGCGCCAGCCCCAACGACATCAAGCCGGCGGCCGACGGCACAAAGCAGCCTTCCGCGCGGCCGATCGTCCGGCCCCGCATGAACGAGTAGTTTTAGGCTACTTGAGGATCGCCTGCGCCTGGATCACGGCAGGCGCCATGATCACCACGAACAGCACCGGCAGGAAGAAGAGGATCATCGGCACCGTCAGTTTCGGCGGCAGCGCGGCGGCCTTGCGCTCGGCCTCGGCCATGCGCTGGTCGCGCAGGTCGTTGGCAATCACCCGCATGGCCTGCGACACGGACGTACCGTATTGTTCAGCCTGCACCAGGGCGGTCGCGAAGGTCTTGGCCGAGCCGCTGCCAACCCGGCGGGCGAAATCCTGAAGCGCCGCCCGGCGGTCGTTCAGCATGGCCATTTCCGCGCTCAGGATACCCAGCTCCTCGGCTAGCGTAGGCGAATGCTCGGAAATCTCCTCGGCAATGCGCTGCACCGTCTGCTCGAGGCCGATACCGCCCTGCACGCAGATCAGCATCATGTCGAGCGCATCCGGAAAGGCGTAGTTGATCTCAAGCGAGCGCTTGTCGATCATGTTCTTGAGCAAAACCTTGGGCAGGAAATAACCCGCCACCACGCCGCCGCCGAGAATGGCAAGAATGGCGATGTTCGAGGGCTCCTTCATGCCGGAGATGAACATCAGGCCGATCCCCATAAAGAAGAACGGCAGGATCGCGCGCGCGGCGATGAATTTGACCGGCGCCGAAGGATTGCGGATGCCGGCCTGCAGCAGCTGGTCGCGCACTTTGTCGCCCATATCGCCCAGCATCTCCTGGACCTTGAACACCATCGCCACCGAATCCTTGGCGGACAAGCTTTGCGTGCCCTTCTTGTGGCGGTTTTCGAGCTCGGAACGGGTTTTTTCGAACAAATCCTTGCGGCGTTTTTCAATGACGGATTTAAAACGCTCCTGCTTTTCCGACTTGGCCAGCAGCGGCAAAACCACGCCGATGAACGATAGCATCGCCAGCGCGGCGCTAATCATCGTGACAAGAGCGGTATTGCTTATGCCTATGACTTCCAGCATGGCCGCCTACACCTTAAAGTTAATCATGGCTTTCATCATGAAGATGCCGATGCCCATCCACACCGCCGAGCCTACCATCAGCGCCTTGCCGACGGGGGTGGTGAAGAGGAGCCCGGTATAGCCGGGGTTGATCAGATAAAGACCGGTGCCGATCAGGATCGGCAGGGAGCCGATGATCATTGCCGAGGCCTTGGCCTCGGCGGAAAGCGCTTTAACCTTGCGCTTCAGGCGAAAACGCGCGCGGATGACCCCCGCCAGGTTGCTGAGAACCTCGGACAGGCTGGAGCCGGTCTGGGCCTGAATGGCCACGCCGGTCGCAAACATCTGCATCTCAGTGATGGGCATGCGCCGCGCCGCCATCAGGGCGGCCTCGGGCAGCGATATGCCGATTTTCTGCGCATCGTAAATGCGCGACATCTCCTCGCCCACCGGGCCTTCGAATTCCTTGCTCGCCATGTGAATGGCCTCGGTCACGGGCATACCGGCTTTCAGAAGCCGCACCATGGCCTCGAGCGCATCGGAAAATTCGTTGAGAAATTTCATCTGGCGGCGCTCGACCTTCTTCTTGAGGAAGAAGCGCGGCAGGCCCAGAAAACCGGTAATGAAGATCAGCAGAAGCGTTCCCGGCTTGACGCCCAGGATGGCCGCGATCACGGTGATGACTACGCCGAAAATCAGAGAGCGGATCCAGAACTGCTTGACGGTGATCGACATCCCGGCCTGCTCGATTTTCACGGCCAGGTTGCTTTTCCTGCTTTTGCCGGCAAACTCTCCTGTTTCCTTTAGTTTCTTGGCGATTTCGGCGCGGCGCTTGTCCTGCACGCTCTTGTCGTTCTTCTCGCCGCCTTCAGTGACCGACTGCCCTTTGATGATTGCCAGGGTGCGGTCTTTGCCGCGCGATGATCCGCGCGTGGCGAGCGTCATGACACCGCCCAGCACCATAGCGAATACCGCGCCGCCGACGATGATCATAATCATATCCATGATCAGCCAAAAGCCTCCGCCATGGCGTCGAGAACCAGTTTTTCCACCCCGAACTGACGCGCGCGGTCGAAGAATTTCGGGCGCAGGCCGGTCGATTTCTGGGTGCAGATCAGCTTGCCGTTTTCGTCTTCGCCAGTGATCTCAAGCGCGAACAGATCCTGCATGGTGACGACTTCGCCTTCCATACCGGTGATCTCAGAAACGTGCGTGACTTTACGCGAACCGTCGCGCAGGCGCTGCACCTGGATGATGACGTTGACGGCGCTGGCGATCTGCTCGCGCACCGCCGCCGAGGGCAGGTTGAGACCGCCCATGGCGATCATATTTTCCATACGGGTGATGGCTTCGCGCGGGTTATTGGCATGGACCGTGCCCATCGAGCCGTCGTGGCCCGTGTTCATGGCCTGCAGCAGGTCGAAGGCTTCGGGACCACGCACCTCGCCGACGATGATGCGTTCAGGGCGCATACGCAGACAGTTTTTGATCAGGTCGCGCATGGTGACCGAACCGGCGCCTTCGAGGTTGGGCGGGCGGGTCTCCAGGCGCACGACGTGCGGTTGCTGCAGCTGCAGTTCGCAGGCGTCTTCGCAGGTAATCACGCGTTCGCCGTGCTCGATATAGCGCGTCAGACAGTTCAACATCGTGGTTTTACCGGAACCGGTACCACCGGAAACAAGCACGTTCACGCGGCAGCGGCCGATGGCCATGATCAGTTTGGCGCAGCTCGGCGTCATGGCCTTGAAATCGACCAGTTTTTCGAGCGTCAGCTTGTCTTTCTTGAATTTACGGATGGTCATGCAGGCGCCGTCAACCGCCAGCGGCGGGATGATGACGTTCACACGAGAACCGTCAGGCAGACGCGCATCGCATATCGGCGAAGATTCGTCGACCCGGCGACCGATCGCGCCCACAATCCTCTGGCAGATCGTGGTCAAATGCTGGTTGTCACGAAATTTAATCTCGGTGCGCTGGATCTTCCCGCCCACCTCGATATAGGTGGTATCGGGGCCGTTGATCATGATATCGGCGATATCGTCGCGCTCCAGAAGGGTCTCCAGCGGGCCATAGCCCAGCATGTCGTCGCCGCATTCCTTGGAAACCTGTTCGAGCTCGGCGGGCGTGATGTCGAGATTGCGGAAGCGGGCGATCTCCTGCACCGCCGAGGACACTTCCTCGCGTGCAGCCTTGGCGTCCATGCGGGCCAGCGCCTTGAGGTCGATACCGTCGCGCAGATCGAGCCAGATGCGGTTGCGGGCGCGCTGCAGGCGCAGGGACGTCATATTGTCGGCGCTGCTGGCCTTTTCCGCAGGTGCTTCGCTATGGCCAAGGGAGAGAATATCGTCACTCAGGCTCGCGGTTTCCGCTGGTTTTTTTGCTTCGGCAGTGGGCGCCGCCTTGGGAGCGGCCCCACCCGTCTGGGCGGACAGCGCCTTGAGCCGAGCCGCCTGCTCGTCGGGCATGGCAGTGGCCGGCGCGGCCGCTTTAGGCGGAGGAGGAGGCGGTGCGGCGGCACCGCCCGTTTGCCCTCCTGATGTCTTTTTACCAAAGCCGCTCATTCAGGTTTTCAGGCCTTCTTCTTGAGTTTGGAAAGGACGGAACCAATTCCGCTCGTCTTTTTATCTTCATCGTTGACGGCCGACGCGTCGCCACCGTGAATATTGAGAACCTTGCGGATGATCGCCGTCAGCTTGTCGGCAAGATCGGCGCCGTCCTTGTCTTCATGAAGCTTGCGTGCCTGGCTCTCTGTGCGCACGAACAAATCGGGGTTGAAAGGAAGAATCGCGGCAAGTTTGCGTTCAAGTCCTTCCTCGATCTGGCCTTTGGGAACTTCGTCCTTGGCGGCCAGGCCCTGCATATTGAGAATGATGTCCATCACATCACCGGTCGTCGCGGCGGTGCCGCCGCGCAGATCCTTGATCTCCTTGAGCAGGGTGCGGGTCGCCCGCACCGAGGTCAGGGTCGGCGAGGTAACCACCATGATCTTGTGAGCGCGGGCCAGAACCGCCCGCTGCAGCAAGGGCGAGGATTGCGACAGATCGGCGATCACCACCGGATAGGTGGCCATGAAATAATCGAGCAGCGCCTCGTAATATTCCGGCGACACGGAATCATCCAGCATCACATCGCCGCCACTGCTCAGGATCGAAAGCTTGTCGGTGCGGTTCACCACCATGCGGCTGAGACTGTCGTGGCTTTTCTCGGCGGCGGCGCGCGTCGCCTCGGCAAGCGTGGTCGAAGGCTCGAATTCCATCCCCACGCTTAAGGTCGACCAGCCGGCCGAGGCGTCCAGCAGGAACGTCTTCTGCCCCAGTTTGTCGGAAAGCGCCCAGGCCGTACCCTCGCACAGCACAGTCGTGCCCACACCGCCCTTGGCGCCGACGAAGGCGATCAGGCGGCTGCCGGTAGCGCCGATGCGCTTGAGCAGAGTGGCAGCAATATCGTTGCCCAGGGGGCCCGTCTTGAGCGGCTTGACCAGATAATCGCTGATGCCCATGCCCACCAGGCGGCGGTAAAGATTGACGTCGTTGACCGGGCCGACGATGATGGCAGCCGTGCCTTCGACGCACACGCCGCCCAGGGCTTCGATCTTCTGGGTGAATGATTCGTTGATGTCTTCGGTCTGAACGATGACGAGATCGGGCGAAGGCTGCTGCGCGTAAAGCTCGGCCGCCGTCTGCGCGTCCCCTTCGATCACTTCGAGCGCCACGCGGGCGAAACGCCAGTCCTGCTGCAGCGCCGCCAGCGCAGCCTTGGTCTCTGCATCACGCGTGAACAACGTCACGCGCGCGGCCGGCAGCAATACGGAAGTGTATGATTTATCGTCGTCGCTCATGATACGTCTTTGGCTGATAACCCCCGGCAAAATCTCGGGTTTGAGACAATCCCACACATCATAATTGCGCTTAAAGGTTACGAATTGCTTAGCGCCGGGCACGCGCCGTTAATTCGCATTTTATCGAAAATCGATATTAGGATGTCGTTAAGCTTTATCGCTTATTCCGAGGCGTTTTCCGCGTTGCTGAGGCCGGTATTGGCTTCGCCGGCGCTATAGCCTTCCACCACGGCGCCCTGGCGGCGACCGTCGCTGTCCCCGCTACCGGCCCGGCCGGCCAGGTCGGCGGGACGGGAAATCTGCTTGGCCAACAGGCTTTCAATACTGCAGCCGAAACGGTAATCCTCATCGATCCGCGAGCCACCGGTGCTAGGCAGCATCGTGCAGCCCTCGGGCGCCTGGGCGGTGACGGAGCGGTAACCTACCATCGCCTGAGACGTATCCCCCATGTCCTCGACCGGCAGCAGGCTGCCCTTGACCGCAGGCACGCCCTGGCGGCGCAGATCGTCAGTGATCCGCGCCAGCGCGTCATTGGCCTTCATAGCCGTGTTGGTCTTGGAGCGCGGATCGTAGGTCACGATGATTTCCATCTCGCTGTTGCCGTAGCGGCGGAAATCGGCGGCGATCGCATCGATCTGCGCGCCGGCGAGCGCGGCTGTCGGGTATTGCTGGCTGTAATTTTCGGTCACCAGCTCCACCCTTTTGGGATGGTAGTTGGAAGGGAAATCAAAGGCGCAGCCGGAAACCGTCAACGCCAATGCGGCGCAGGTGATGCTGAGAGCGAACGGTTTTGCTGAACGGCGAAAAGAAATCATGGCAAACGGCCCTTACTGGATGAGGTAGCCAAATCTTTGCTCCTGCGCGAACAGCTCGGCGGGAAGCCTGCGGCTGGCGTAGGTGCGGCGGATATTCTCGGCGAAGGCCTGGGCCAAAGGCTGCTCCTCGGGTTCGGGCAGCTTGTTGGCCTGATCGGGGTCGGCGAAAGGCTGGATCAGGAACGGCGTGACGATCACGACCAGTTCGCTTTCCTGGCGTGAAAAGCTTTTGGATTTTATCAGGTCGCCGATGATCGGCGTTTCCATGATGCCGGGCAGGCCGGCCATGCCCTTGACCGATTGCGACTGCAGGATGCCCGCGATCATGAGCGAACCGCCGCTGCCCATTTCCACCGTGGTGGAGGCGCGGCGCACGTCGAGGCCGGGAATTTCAAGGCCGCCATCAAGCGGAATGGCGTTTTCGCGGTCGAGCGAAGACACTTCGGTCTGCAGCTGCAGCGAGATGCGGTCCTCGGACAGCACCACCGGGCGGAAGCTCAGCGATACGCCGAACGAACGGAAAGCGATCTGGATGTTCCCCTCGCTGTCGCGGCCCGAAGGCACGGGGAATTCGCCGCCCGCCAGGAAACCGGCTTCCTCGCCGGAAATCGCCGTCAGGTTCGGTTCGGCCAGGACGTTGACGAGGCCCTTGTCTTCCATCGCGGTCAGGGTCGAGGTCAGCGGACCGAACACGCCGTCTTCAAACACGGCGGTGCCGCTGATGGTGGGATCGGCGGTCAGGCCGACGCCGCTTCCGGTCAGAAACGAACCGATCACGTTGTCCCAGCCGTTACCGGAATCTTCGAGCGACAGCTCGGAACTGAATTCACGCAAGGCGCTGCGCGACATTTCCATCACCTTGACGCGCAGCATCACCTGCTGGTCGCCGCGCACATGCATCAGGTTCGCCACCCGCGCCGCATCGCCCGCCACCCGCGCCGCCAGATCCTGGATCTTGTTGGCGGCGGCCGGGGTCGAGACGTTGCCGGTCAGCACGACCTGGTCGTTGACGGTTTTTGCCTTCACGTTCTCGTCGGGAAACAGCGCTTCGATATTGTTCTGCAGCGTGATCTCGTCGATGCGCACATGGACGTTCATGCGTTTGAGCACGTTGCCTTCGGCGTCGAGCGCGATGATGTTGGTGTCGCCGATCGCGGCGCCCACCAGATACAGCTTGTTCGATTGCAGCGCGGACACATCGACGATGCTGGGGTTGGCGACCATCACGTCGGCTACCGGCCCGTCGACTTCGACCACGTCGGCCTTGCCCAGCGTCAGGACCAGCGTCGGGTCCTGATGCTGCTTCTTGGCGGACAGGGTGACCAGGTCGCCCTTCTCGGCATGGGCCGAAAACGCCGAAAGGGCCAGGGCCGTTACCAGAACGGCCAGCCCTTTCCCGAAGGTGGATAAACCTGTGGAAAAGCTTTGCATGAAGCAGATCACCTGAAGGCGGTACGAAGAAGAGAAAACCGGTTTATGCGAAACGAATCAGGACTATGGAACAACCTGGATCTGGTTGACTGCATCCCCGCTATAGATTCGCACAACATTGCCCGTTTGACCAGTGCCAAGTTCGGCCTGGGCTTCTTCCATAATCTCGTCATAAATGTTCGTCAGGCGGCTGTCGGTCACAACCGGACGGCGGCCGGCTGATACATCCGTGTCACCCAGCGCACGCAGCGAAAGATTGAGCGAACCCACGCGCGTGGCCAGAGCCAGTATTTCCGCGCCTTTCTGATCGACTTCCACCGTCACGGTCTTGCCAACCTTGACCTTCTCTTCATCCCGCTTGGGGCTCTGATCGAGGGCAATCACCTTGACATTCTGCATGATGGTTTCGGTCGCCAGGCGATCGAAATTCTTTTCAATAATCGCATCCACGACATCGGCCGAAGGACCGCTGTATTTCACCTTGCCCTTATAGGTCAGCATGATGTCGACGCGGTCGCCCGGCGCCACGAAACCGGCCACGGCGGTCGAGGATTTGATCGAGAAGGATACGGCCCGCATGCCGGGGGCCAGCGAAGCCGCCAGGAAATTTACTTTCGGCCCCACCATGGATGATTTCGTGATCGGCTCGCCCAGCGCGATATCGCGCTTCACGCGGCCCTGCGCGGCGTCGGAGAGCTTCTTGCCGCCTTCCTTGGTAATGGCGCCCTCGAACACGCCCGATTTGGGCCAGGCCTGCCATTTGGCGTTGGTCTCGCTCAGGCTATCGCCGGTTTTCAAAGGCTTGGCCGCCACCAGAATCGAGGTGGTGGCTTCATCCTTCACGGGCTCTTTCTTCTTGCCGCCGCCCAAAGCCGCCTGGACCAGCATGGCGACCAGAACCGCGACCAGAAAGCCCGCACCCATCACGATCATAATGTTCTTGTTCATGACGTACCCTTACCCTTCCGAGAATAGTCCTGCTACCTTACTAACCCGCCAGGCCTTAACAGAGGATGAATGGCGGCGGATTCTAGTTCATAAACTTCGCAAAACTTGCCATATTCATAAAATCCGCATGGCCAAAGGCGGCGAACGCGCCGATGACGATCGGGATTCCATAAGGCACGACCGCCTTGCCGGCCTGCAGCTGGGCGATCCAGCTGCCTTCGGGCGGTGCCTTGAACGGCTTGAGCTTGCGGATAATGAGCGCCGCGACGGCCAGCACGCAGCCCGCAAGCGCCATGTAGAATAACAGCGTGATAATGTTCATGAGCCCCGCCCACAGGGCGTAGGCGCTCAGCAGCTTGGCGTCGCCCCCGCCGAAAACCTTGAGGAAAAACAGCACCAGCGTCAGGATGAACACGCCGCCACCTGCGTACAGATGCGACTGCAGGGGCTGAAACACCCCTTCGGCGCCGCCCAGGCGCGCCGCCAGCCAACCCAGGAAAAACACCGCGGCGATCACCAGCGAATAGGCGTTGGGAATGCGCAGGCCGCGAAAATCCGACATCGCCGCCATAACACCGACGGCGATCGCCACGCAAAGACAGAAAATGAAAACGATGAGAAACAGCATCAGATGAGAAAAGAGTCTAGCAGAGAGGGTTTTAAAAAGACAGGGCCCGCCTGAAATTCCTCAGACGGGCCCGTCGCTATTCCTAGATCACGCTTATTCCGGAGCGTTTTCTTCAACGCGGTCAGCAGCCGACTCCATCGAAGTCGCCATCGAGCTGAACACGGTGCGCAGGTCGTCGCCGAACGCGAACACGGCGGCAACGATCGCGAGCGAGATGCCGCCGGCAATCAGACCATATTCAATGGCGGTGGCGCCTTCTTCGCTGTTGATGTACGATTGGACATAAGCTACGAGCTTGTTAAACATATTCTTCTCCTTCAGAGGTTTTCCAGCAAGTTTTTGAGAGTTTCCCACACAGCACGAACGGCGTGTTTGACCCCCATACACTAATACTACACGCGGTGTTTTTAAAGAGCCGTTAAAAATAGATTGCATTTTTTCTTTTGAACTGAGGGGTTTAAAGCGAAAAAGCCCGGAAAACCGGGCTTTTTCTTATGATTTTGTGAATCGCGCTTCTTAACTGCGGATATGCAGGGAGCTTAATTCGCGCGCGATCTGCTCGAACACGTCCATCAGATCGCTCTGCGACGGGGCGTAGTGATACATCGACTCCTCGGTGGCGCAGCGGCGGTAATAGCCCTTGGTGGTGTTGTTGATGCCCGAGGTGAACACGATGGTATAAACCGTCACTTCCTGATCGCGCAGGGCATCGCAAACTGTCTCGAATTTCTGATTCAGATTGGTATCGGTTATGCTGTGATCGCTGCCATAGCCATAAGCCGTATAGGTGCTGTCTCCGCCGATATAGTTATCGCCGTCGGTCATCATGATAATAACCTTGCGCCAGTTGGGGTTGTCCCACTCCGACCCTTCCTGGAACGGAAATTCCGGAGAAATCATACGGTAACCCCATACCATACCAACGTTACCCAGCGTATTGCCACTGGCGCTCATGGCATTGATGGCGCTGATCAGGGTATTTTCATTACTGGTCAGCGGGGTTACAGCCGAAGGGCAGGAGCCAATATCGTTCCAGTAATCGGTACAGGTGGTCACACGGCGGCCACCCACACGGCGGGTGGTGCAGCGCTGGTCTTCCTCACCCATCATGTTCCACGGACCCTCGTGATCTTCAACATCCAGCGTACCCGTGGTTTCGGCCCGCACGCAGCCCAGCCATTGGTCGCTGTCGGAGCGGCTGTACTCGTAATCATCGGGGTTGTTGACGAAAGGATCGCCGTAATCGTCCCCGGAATGATCCACGCCAATCCCGTACGGCCCCACATTGACGGCGGAGCTGTAAGGAACCATCCCGATTTTAAGAAACTCGCTGTCGCCAGCGTTCTCGAACATAATGTCTACGAAGTTACGGGCTGCCGTGCGCAACGTGCCGATATTGTCGTTGGTTGCCATTGAGCCGGTATTGTCGAGCACCAGCACCACTTCGATCCCCACCACTTCGCGGCTGACCACTGTGCCCGAGCGCACCGTGATCTCGTGAATGCCCAGGACATGCATGAAGGCCGTCGGGAAGTCGGCGTAGGCCGCCACGTCCACTTCGCCGTCATTGACATCCACCGTCAGGCCGTAAGCCGTGCCGATTTTCTCTTCGGGGTAGTTCTTGGCGAAGAAGTCGCGTACCTGCTCCTCGATCTCGGCGTCGTCGCCGCCGATCGCCGTGCCGGCCAGGGCGGCGGCGTCGAGCGCGCCATGCAGGCGCTGGCGCACCAGATAAGCCTGCGACAGGTCGAGCGCCATGCCCGCAGAACCGATCACCACCGGCATCAGCACAGCAAAGGCCACGGCAATCGTGCCCTCGCGTGAAAGCGCCAGACGGCGCAGGAACTGCATGAATTTCGAAACGGGGTTTTCCATGATTTTCTCCTGCCTGTCTTCCTTACACGCAATCGTCGTCCGGCTCGCGGCACACCACCGGCTGCCGGCGCCCGTGAGCGAAAGCCATTTCAATCATATTGATCTCATCGATCACAAAACCGCTGAAAACCGGCTGGTACGGGTATTTGACCGAAACGATGAAAATGCCATCCCCGGCCACAGCTATATCCTCGACCCGCTCCTCGATATCGACGATCGGATCCATGTTGCGGGTTTCGCGCCAGACGATCTCGGGATCGCCTTCGGCGTCGAAACGCAAACTGACGATGTCAAAACCCAGATCGCCGGTGTCATAGGGGTTGAGGGCCAGCTGCCCGGCCATGACCGCTTCTTCCAGCTGGTCGTCGGTGACGGTGCGCACGCGGGTCAGCAGATCGGCCACCATCTGCGAGGACGCGATGACTTTCTGGTTGATGAGCACGCCGTTGCCAAGCTCGTAAACCCCGATGAAAAGTGTGAACAACAGCGGGAAAATCAGGGCGAATTCGGCCGCGGCCAGGCCTTTGACGTCCTGACACCATGCGTGCACATATCTCCCAAGGGCTTTCAGCACATCATCCCCCGAAATCATCTTCAAAGTCGTAAGGTTCGGTCTGCAGCACCACCGTCGAGGTGATCAGCCGGGTATTGTCCGGTGAGTCGGAGAAAAACTGGCCGATCAGCGGCGTCATCAGCGGGTAATAGAACATGACCTGTATCAGGACGATGTCGTCAGATCCACCGGTTTCGAAATTATCCTCGTCATCGCCCTCTAGATTTCCGTCCTCGTCAAGATCGATCCCGGCATCGGCGTCCGAGAAGCTCGCCAGCACATCCACATCATACTGGATATCGTCGCAATCCATGAACAGCGAGGTATGCTCACACAGCGTATCGCGGAAAACCGTTTCGGCCTCATCGGCATCAGGAATCGCCTGCACCTGTCCGGTGCGGATCATGCGCGCCGCGTCCTGCGTGGCGCCTTCGAGGATGGCACCGTTGACGTACAGCAGGGAAAGCTCGATGATGCCGACAATCATCAGCAGAAAAGGCCCGGCCAGAAGGCTGAATTCAATGGGGGTCGTGCCCCTGTCGTCTTTGAGGCGCACGCTCCTTAAAAAGCGCTTTTTTTCTTTCATATCAACCTGCAACATCCGGTAAACCGGAACACAGTGAACCATTTTCGATTGTACGCGGGGAAAGCTAAGAAAAACTTTAGCGTTGATCGTATTTTAACTATATTTGCCGCAAAAACCGGCCTATTCGCGGGATTCAGGGCCGCGTGAGCCCTTTTTCTCGGTTTTTTCAACCGGGAACCCGGCGGCATCCAGAGCGATGTCGCCCGAAACTTCCGGCCCCCAGCGCGCCACCAGAACTTCCTGCTCGCGGTGGATGGCCCGCAGGCGGGCGCTGGCCGTCTGCACCATCATCGTCGCCACCATGCCGGACAGGGCCCAGTCGATCATGTAGCCGATGGCGGCGCCGGCATACATCACGATCACGGTCCACGGATCGGAAATCAGCAATAAGGCATAATCGGCCGAATGGTTGCTGGTCCACAGGTCGAGCAGAAACGGCGTGGTGGCGGCCAGATTGAGGGATCCCACGGTAAAAGCCCGGGTGGCCTTGCGCGAACGGTCGGCCATGGCCGCGGCCATCGTCGGCAGCATGCCGACGAAAAGAATGATGGTGGTCGGCATGAACACGATGGCAGCAACCATCATGAACACCAGCAGGATCCGCCCTTGCATGCTGGTTTTTCTGCGCCGTCCGCCTCTTACCGGTTTGCGTGCCATCAGAAGATGGTTCCCTTGGTCAGATAGATGAAAGCGAAGATCAGAATGACAATGCCGGAAAGAATTGAGGAAAAGACGGCCGCGTATTCCCGCCCGGTTTCCCTGGCGAATATCTCCGGCCTTTCAAGCTTGGCCTCGAGCTCCGTTGCCTCCTCGCGCAGCTTGGCGAAATCCATCATCGCTCGCTGAAATTCCTCGAAATCCTGCTGTTTCATTTCAAAATTGTCGATCGTGGCGATGATCTTGCCGATATCGCCCTGGTTTCTCAGTTTTTCCACCTGCTCGCGCAGCTTCTTCGCCAGATCGCGATTGTGAAAGCGTGAAAATGTCGGCTCAATCAAATCCACGACCCAATTTGAAAGCTTGGGCAGGGGACCCAGGCGCGAACGCTGCTGAATAGTCGCCAGCACCTTGATATTGCCGAGAATCTTCTTGTAAGGCTCGGGC
Organism: uncultured Pseudobdellovibrionaceae bacterium; assembly: GCA_964577255.1. Classification (GTDB taxonomy): domain Bacteria; phylum Pseudomonadota; class Alphaproteobacteria; order Micavibrionales; family Micavibrionaceae; genus Micavibrio_C. The sequence goes on from CAZNYM010000001.1 coordinate 24,905, forward strand.
GCGTTGATCTCTGACAAATAGGGATCGAGAACACGACGGTCGTGAACGGAGATGAAGGACGCGATATGCCGGTCGATGAACAGGTCGGGGCGCCCCGGCTGATCAGCCATGTCGTTGAAGGCAAGGACGATGGCTTCGGGCGAATGGGCGCAGTAATTGCGCAATTTATCGCTATAGCACGGGCAATCGGGGAGCAGGAAGTAAAGGCAGCGCTCGATGCCGTAGGCAACGTTGCCCACTTGCCGCAGGAAAGCACGGCAATTCTCATAGCGCGAAACCGTAGTGCCGACATCGTTGCTGACGACCGTCTGCATGTCGAGCCAGTATGTCACCATCTGTTGCGACACGACATCGGCGAAGGGCTGAAGATCCTTTTTATGCCATACGGCGTGGGCCAGAAGCAGCGGAAAGCCCTCCGGATTGAAATGCAGCTCGCGGAAGCGGATCGGCGCACCCGGATCAAGCGCCACCGAAACCCGGCTGACCAAACGGTCCCAGTAACCGGGCCCGCGTCCCAGTTCCTGAGAGGTCTTGACCGCCTTGTCCATGCGTTCTTTGGTCTGGCTGTCCTCGAGCGAGCGGACGATCCATTGCTCGAGATCGCCATTGTCGATGATCTGCACGGCTTCCGACGGCTTTTTGCCCAGATCCATCGACAGCAGAACCGGATTCAGATAACGCTCGCCGTTGAACGGCATGGGCCGCGGCGCTTTGATTTTCTTCACGCTCTGCTTGGGGCTCAGGCGCTGGCCGTCGAGCCACGAGAGAATGTCCTCAAGCGACCATCGCTGTGCCCGGTCGTCATACAAAAGCCCGCGCAGAAGTTCGAGAATGCCGCCGGTGAAACGATCCTTGGCGGTCAGCGCGCCGTAACTTCCCTTCTCGATCTTCTCCTTGATGATCTCCTCTTCGCTCATGCCCTCCAGAGGGTCATGCTGGCGCATCAGCATGCTCAGGGAAACACCAAAGGCGTAAAGATCATCCTCGATTCCGCCGCGGCCGCGGCCGAGCGGATGGCACATCGCGCGCTCGATCGACTCAAAAACCACTGGCTGCGTGAAGGATACCGGCGTCGACAGGCATTCTCCCAGAACAACTTTTTCAATGACCTTGGCGCCGCCGTCAAACATGTTGGCGGGACGAATCGCACCGTGAAACACTTCGGAATCACGCATATCCAAAAGCACATTCACCATCGGCTTGATGACGGCGTTGATGACTTTCTCCTGTTTCCAGCCCAGCCCCTGCATGTTGTCGGCGTTCATCAGCGGCTGGCCGAGATTGTTCTCATACACGAACGCATAACGCTCGCCGCGCGCCGGGGTCCAGTACGCGACGCCGTGTTTCACCAGCTTCACGAGCGAGGGGCTGACAATGCCGCTGAAATTGCCGGCGCGGCGGATACGCGGCACCAGGCCCGGTTCACATACCAGGGCGAAGTAATTCGCCGGGCCGCCGTGGCCCCGTTCACGCGCGGCATAGGCCATCACCGGCCCCTGGTCGAGGTGGCGCAGGCGCTGGCTGGGCAGAATGTCGATCTGGTCCAGCATGACGGCCACTTCCGTTGCCGGTCCGCGCGGACGCGCGGCGGTTTCTTTGCCTTCGGGGGCGTTGTTCTGCGGATCGGTGGCCATGCGGTTCTGGAATGCCCGGAAAGAAAGTCAGGAGAACGCGGCCGCTCTGAACGATTATCGTAAAACAGCCACCTTACATTGTACCGGGTTGGCGAATCCTTGGAAAGCCCCACGGGGGCGGACTTCAGGCCAGGAACGGGTCCTGCATCAGGATGGTGTCGTCGCGCTCGGGGCTGGTCGACAAAAGCGCGACTGGCGCCTCGATAAGCTCTTCCAGACGGCGGACATATTTTACAGCCGCCGCCGGCAGATCGGCCCATGAACGCGCGCCGCGGGTGGTTTCGCGCCAGCCGGAAAGCGTTTCGTAAACCGGCGTGACCGCCGCCTGATACACGGGCGAGCTGGGGTAATGATCGAGCCTCTGCCCGTTCAGTTCGTACCCGGTGCAGATCTGCAGCTTCTCGAGGCCGTCAAGGATGTCGAGCTTGGTCAAGGCGATGCCGTCGATGCCGCCCACCTTCACCGCCTGACGCACCATGGTCGCGTCGAACCATCCGCAGCGGCGCTTACGCCCGGTGACGGTGCCAAATTCGTGGCCGCGCGTGCCCATGTATTCGCCGATATCGTTGGCCTGTTCGGTCGGGAACGGGCCGGTGCCCACGCGCGTGGTATAGGCCTTGGCGATCCCGAGCACATAGCTGACCGACCGGGGGCCAACGCCCGATCCGGTCGCGGCGGCGGCAGCCACCGTATTCGACGATGTCACGTACGGATAGGTACCGTGATCGACATCGAGCATGATCCCCTGCGCGCCCTCGAACAGCACGCGCTCGCGCGCCTGGCGCGACTGTTCCAGCCGCTGCCACACCACGCCGGCATAAAGCAGGATGTCGTGGCTGATGGTCATCAGCGCGTCATAGACGGTTACCGGCGGCACGGTCTCGACCCCCAGGCCGCGCAGCAGCGCGTTGTGATGGATCATCAGCTGCTCGAGCTTTTCCTTCAGCAGCTCGGGGTGGCGCAGGTCACAGACGCGGATCGCGCGGCGCGCCACTTTGTCCTCGTAAGCCGGGCCGATACCGCGGCCGGTGGTACCGATCTGGCCCTTGCCGCGCGCGGCCTCAAGCGCCCGGTCCATGGCCTGATGCACCGGCAGGATCAGCGTGGCGTTCTCGGCGATCATCAGATTATCGGGCCCGATGGCGATGCCGCGCGCACGCAGACTCTCGATCTCCTTGAGCAGATGCCACGGATCGACCACCACGCCGTTGCCGATCACGGACAGTTTGCCCGGCCGCACAATGCCCGAAGGCAGCAGGCTGAGCTTATATTCCGTGCCGCCGATCACCAGCGTGTGGCCGGCATTGTGCCCGCCCTGGAAACGCACCACGATATCGGCGCGCGACGACAGCCAGTCGACGATCTTCCCTTTTCCTTCATCGCCCCACTGGGCGCCAACGACGGCAACATTCGACATGGCTGACAGGCCTTCCGGTGATGTGGATATACTCTGAAAGTGCCTCAAAAACCCCGGGATGCCTAGGGGCCTCCGGATTCAAAAAAGTTGACATATTTTTTGCGACACCCTACCCTTCCTCCAGGTAAAAAAACGGGGAGATGCCATGAGAATCCGTCTGGAATGTGAAACCGACCAGCCGCGGCTGGCGGGGCAATTCGTACTCTGCGCTCAAAAATTCTGGCGAACCCATCGCTGCAGCAAGAGCATAAGCGGCGGCGATCTGGGGTACCTCGATCGCTCCCAGGATGAAGCCGCCCCGGCCCGGAGCGGTCAGTATGTCGAGTTCGGAATAGAGGGCTGCGTCCTGGATCTGAGCGCGCTTCAGGACAGACTCAAGAGCCGGGGCTTCGATTATGAAAGCACATCCTGGACCAATGCCGCCCAGGCGGAAGGCGCCCCGCCGGAAACGACGGCCCTGACGGTGCGTTTCACACCGGCGCCGGCATAAATCAGATTTCTGAGATTAAGCCCGCTTGCGCGCCGCGACCGAAGGCTCGCGGTAAAGATCCTGCGCGTCCAGTCCCATGCGGACCAGATACGACATCTGGCGCGCGGCCAGCAGCGTGGTCGCGGCCTGAACCTGGCCGTACTGGGTGGCGATGTTGATGGCGGTGCGGGCCTGGTCGTCGCGGGCCTCGAGATCGGCGCCGCTCATGACCAGAAGGCGGATTTTCGAGCAATCGCCCTCGCGGGCGGCGTTCCACAGCTGGGTATTGAGATGATCCTGCTGGAATGTCTGCATAGCGCTCATCGGTAGCCTCCCTTCACCAAAGAAGGCTATAAATTATGACAAAGATGGCTTCTTGTCAACATTTTTGTTACTGGCCGTTTCGATAGCGGCGCAGAGCGCGCCGACGACCTGTTCGACCAGGCGGGAATCCGACCCCTCGGCCATCACCCGCACCAGGGGCTCGGTGCCCGAGGGGCGCACCAGGATGCGCCCGGCATCGCCCAGTTTCTTCTCGGCCGCGCCCAGGGCGCTCTGCACCGTTTTATCGGCCAGCGGGTTCTGCCCGGGGGCGATCCGCACGTTCCTCAGAAGCTGGGGCAGCGGATCGAACAGATGCAGGCAGCGGCTGGCCGGCTGGCCTTTTTCCCGCAGGATTGCCATCACCTGCAGGGCCGCGAGCAGCCCGTCGCCCGAAGTGACGAAATCGCCCAGGATGATATGGCCCGACTGCTCGCCGCCGAGATTATAGCCGCCGCGGCGCATTTCCTCGACCACATGGCGGTCGCCCACCGGGGTGCGCTTGAGGTGAAGACCCTGGCCGCCGAGAAAACGCTCGAGCCCGAGATTGGACATCACCGTGGCGACCACGCCACCGCCCTGCAGCCAGCCCTGCTCTTTCTTGGTGACGGCCAGGAGCGCCAGCAGCTGGTCGCCGTCCACGATCTTTCCTTTTTCATCGACCAGGATCACGCGGTCGGCGTCGCCGTCGAGCGCGATGCCGATGTCGGCGCCTTCTTCCAGGACTTTTTTGCTCAGTTCTGCCGGATGCGTGGCGCCGCAGTCGTCATTGATGTTGCGGCCATTCGGCGCGGCGCCCATGGTCGTGACCTGCGCGCCCATTTCCCACAACACCTGCGGCGCCACCTTGTAAGCGGCGCCGTGGGCGCAGTCGATCACCACGTTCAGGCCTGCGAGCGTCTCGCCGCGCGGGAAACTGCGCTTGATATATTCGATATAGCGGCCCGGCGCGTCGTCGATCCGCGTGGCCTTGCCGATGCCGTCGGGATCCGGCAGACGCGGCGTCAGATCGAGCGTGACGTAATGCTCGATGCGGCGCTCGAAATCGTCGGGCACCTTGAAACCTTCGCCGTCGAACAGCTTGATGCCGTTGTCCTGATAGAGATTGTGCGAGGCGGAGATCATGACGCCGAGGTCGCAGCGCAGCGTGCGGGTCAGAAGCGAAACCGCCGGCGTCGGCATCGGCCCGACCAGCAGCACATCGACCCCCATGGCGACGAAGCCCGCGGCCATCGCCTCCTCCAGCATATAGCCCGACAGGCGCGTATCCTTGCCAATCAGCGCCCGCAGCGGCCGCGCAGTGCCGGAATCGGGACGGTCGCGCAGCGCCAGGGCCGAAGCCATCGCCACCTTGAGCGCCATGTCGGCCGTCATCGGCCAGGCGTTGGCCTGGCCTCTGATTCCATCGGTTCCGAAAAGGCGGGGCGCCGTCATGATCGTGCGGTCAGACCCCTTGCGGCACTTCGCCGGCATCGCCGTAGCCGCCGGATTTGGGCACCGAGCTGCGGGGCTTCTGTTCGCCGGGTTCATATTTGTCATCGTCGCGGATGATCGGTTCGCCGCGCAGCAGGGCCTTGATCTCCTCGCCGCTCAGGGTTTCGTACTCCAGCAGCGCTTTGGCCAGGCGATGCAGCTCGTCGATATAGGTTTCAAGCAGGTGCCAGGCGCGGCCATAGGCGTCGTCGACGATCTTGCGGATCTCCTGATCGACCACCTTGGCGGTTTCGTCGGAAAGGTTTTTCGACTGCGCCACGCTGTGGCCCAGGAACACTTCTTGCTGGTCGGCACCGTAATGCAGGAAGCCAAGCTTGTCGCTCATGCCCCATTCGGTCACCATGCGCCGGGCCATGTCGGTAACCATGCGGATGTCGCTCGAGGCGCCGGTGGTCACTTTCTCGTGGCCGAAGATCATCTCTTCGGCGATGCGCCCACCCATGCCCACAGCCAGGTCGGCCTTGAGCTTGGCGCGCGACAGCGAAATGCGATCCCCCTCGGGCAGGCGCATGACCATGCCCAAAGCGCGGCCGCGCGGGATGATGGTCGCCTTGTGGATGGGATCGGATTCGGGGATGTGCAACGCGATGATCGCGTGCCCGGCCTCGTGATAGGCGGTCAGTTTCTTTTCGTCTTCCGACATCGCCATCGAGCGGCGCTCGGTGCCCATCATCACCTTGTCCTTGGCGTATTCGAATTCCTCCATGCTGGCCACGCGCTTGCCGCGCCGGGCGGCGAGCAGTGCCGCCTCGTTGACCAGGTTGGCGAGATCGGCACCCGAAAAACCAGGCGTGCCGCGCGCCAGAACATGGGCGTCGACATTCTTAGCCAGCGGCACTTTTTTCATGTGCACTTGCAGGATCTTCTCGCGGCCCTTGATGTCGGGCAGCGGCACCACGATCTGGCGGTCGAAACGGCCCGGGCGCAGAAGCGCGGGATCGAGCACATCGGGGCGGTTGGTGGCCGCGAGGATGATGACACCCTCATTGGCCTCGAAACCATCCATCTCCACCAGCAACTGGTTGAGGGTCTGTTCGCGCTCGTCGTTGCCGCCGCCCAGGCCCGCGCCGCGGTGGCGGCCGACGGCGTCGATCTCGTCGATGAACACGATGCATGGCGCATTCTTTTTCGCCTGCTCGAACATGTCGCGCACACGGCTCGCGCCCACGCCAACGAACATCTCGACGAAGTCGGAGCCGGAAATGGTGAAGAACGGCACGTTGGCCTCGCCCGCCACGGCGCGCGCGATCAGCGTCTTGCCGGTACCGGGCGAGCCGACCAGAAGCGCGCCTTTGGGGATCTTGCCGCCCAGGCGCTGGAATTTCTGCGGATCTTTGAGGAACTCGACGATCTCCTGCAGTTCGCTCTTGGCTTCGTCGATCCCCGCCACGTCCTCAAACGTGACGCGGCCGTGCTGCTCGTTGAGCATACGCGCGCGCGACTTGCCGAAACCCAAAGCGCCGCCGCCGCCCTTGGACTGCATCTGGCGCATGAAGAAGATCCACACGCCGATCAGAAGCAGCATCGGGAACCAGGAGAGTAAAACACCCAGCAGGCTGATTTTCTCGGGGTCCTCATTTTCGGCGGTGATGCGCACGCCGGTGCCGGTCAGGCGATCGACCACGTTTTCGTTATTGGGAATCAGGACGGTGAAGGCCTTGCCAGTGCCATTATAGTGTCCCGCGATCTGCTGGCCCTTGATGGTGACATCCGAAATCTTGCCGCTTGCTGCTTCGGCCATGAAATCGCTGTAGGCCACGGTTTCGGCAACGCCCGCGACACCGGAGGCCGTGCGGTTCCCGGCCCCGCCCTGCAGGGCGTTCAGAAGGAAGACCATGACCAGACCGATGCCCAGCCAGAACACCAGATTGCGGTTGAAATTATTCACGGATGCCCAAAACCTTTCCGGGAGAAAGCCCAGTTTTCAGTGTACTAGATAATTAAACTTTTTGTCCAAGTCGGCAAGAGTTTTCCGGAATTACCGCCAGTTCGCCTTTTTCACGATCGAGCCGGATCAGGCACCCCGCCAAAGTTGCACATTTAAAGGCCGGATCGGCGAACAGGTCTTCCGCGATCCCTTCCAGCACCGCGAGGCGGGGACCGTAATCCTTCTCTGCGCCGGCCGCCTGCCCAAGCGCCTTCTGCAGGACGCGCAAACGCACCTCCGCGGGCGCCCTTCTGAGAGCGGCGAAGGAAAAACGCACGCCGCCTGCATCCAGACACGATTCCTGCCACAGCGCCTCCGCATAATAATCGAGCGCTTCGCGGGCGCGGGCGAAGCGCCGGGCAGTTGCGCTCAGGCGCCGGGCGCTCAGGCCCTCCTCCGCCAGGACATCCTGCGCCCGGCGCAGGCGCACGCGCGCGAATGCGAGATTGTCGTTCGAGGGATCGACCGTGAAGGGAATGTCCTGCGTGCGGCAGTACTCCACCAGTGCGCTTTTAGGCATGTCCAGGAACGGGCGCAGCAGCACAAGATCCCCGCGCGCGCTGGATCCCGCCATGCCGGCAAGCCCGTCCAGGCCGCTGCCCTTGGCGAGGCGGAATAAAAACGTCTCGGCCTGGTCGTCCTGATGATGGGCGAGAAAAAGGAAACGGATGCCCGCTTCGCGGCAATGCGCCGCCATCAGGGCGTAGCGGTCGGCCCGCGCGCGTTCCTGCACCCGCGCGGGCGGCAGGTTGTCCGTGTCGCGGACCAGAATTTCATGCCTGACGGCGGGATAGGCCTTGGCCAGCCACGCGCCGGCGGCGCGGGCTTCGGCGGCGGCTTCGGGGCGCAGGCCGTGATCGACGCTCAAAGCGTGCAGCGCAGGACCGGAACGGGTTTCGAGATAAGCCGCCAGCAGCGCTGCAAGCGCCATGCTGTCCGGCCCGCCGGAAACGGCTGCCGCGACGGCCCCCTCGCGCGCGAGATCGTGCGCGGCGAAAACCGCGTCCAGCGCATCAAAAAACCCCTGATGATCCATCAGGGGTTTATAGAGCATTTCGCAGGCAAAGCAAAACGGCACCTAGCTCGGATTCATCTTCGGTTCCGGGCCTTCTTTGGGAACCGTCAGGGTCGCGCCGCGCTCGCGATCGGGCATGGGGTCTTTCGCCTTCGGCACCGTGAGCTCCTGGCCCTCTTTTTTGAATTGCTGGATCTTGGCCGGCTGGGATGTCGGCAGCACCGAGTCGGGTTTGGCGATGTACTGGTTGGTTGCCAGTCCCACAGCCCCCGCCGCCGTTAAAATGGCCGCACCCTTCATCATGCTATGAAAAAAACCGCCGCGCTCACCGGGGACAAACTTGTCCAGCAAGCCGCTGTGCTTGTCGGCGAATTTGAGCAAAAGGAGAGAAACGATAAAAGCGGCAATGCCGCCGCCAGTGGCAGCCATGGTCGGGTTGCTGTTCTGCAAGCCGGTCCAGGCATCCGAAACTGTGTTGAAAGCGTTGGAAAGCCCATCCATCCAGCCCGGCATCTGGTCTGTCCAGGTCTGGCCCTGGGGACGGGAAGCGCCCGCTATCGAGTCAGGAGAAGCCATGTTAACACCCTCAAATTGCTGCTTTTTTTGATCGTTTTTCGGGCAGCCTTGCTAATACTATAGCAAGGCCCTGAAAAGCCTGCAAGTTTTTTCAGAATGCGATCAGCGGCAGTTCAGGGTGGCTTTTTCCCGGTTGGCGCGGTCCAGAACCGGGCTCGGCGTGCTGCCGAAATCCTTGCCGAACTGGGCCAGGGCGACGCAGGCATCCTGCTTCTTGCCCATGCCGGAAAGCGACAGCGCCAGCTTGAGCAGATTGTCGGGCGCCTTGGCGCCCTTGGGCGCTTCCTGATAGGCCTCGGCGAACACCCGGGCCGACTGGTCGAAAATACCGCGCACATAATAAGTCTCGCCCAGCCAGTATTTGGCGTTCGGCGCGAGGGCGTGGCCGGGATAGGCGCGCAGGAATTCCATCAGCGCCTTCTCGCCGTCATCATAACGGCGATCGCGCACATAGGCGAAAGCGGATTCGTACATCCGCGCCGCTTCGTCGGGCGCGGCGCCCGGCAGCGTGCCGAGCGAGTTGGGCATCGCCGTTTCTTCAGGCGTACGCGGCGACACATCGAGGCTTCGCACCGGCGACCCGGCGGAAGCTTCATAAGACGGCGTGCCGCCGCCCAGCGCCGAGGTCAGGGCCGAGGGCGGAACGGCGTTCTGCGCCGCCAGGTCCTCGCCGTACTGGCCGTAAAGCGAGCCACCCTGCGCGCCCATCTGGCGCATCTCGGCGGCGGGCGCCGTGACGGCCGGGTTCTGCAGCTGCGCTTTCAGATTGCGGATCTCGAAATCCTGCTGCTCGACCCGGTTGGTCAATTCGCGCAGCTGCATCTCGAGATCGGAAAGGCGCGTCTCCGTCGCGCCCTGCTGGGCGGCGTTACCCGAAGAAAACGCGCCCGGGGGCGGCGTCTCGCCCTTGAACACGGCACGGCTCAGCGTCTCGATCTCGTTCTCGAGGCGGTTGATGCGCGAACCCACGTCGCTCTGCGCCCATGAAGGCGTAACGAAGGCCGCGCCACACAAAAGACTCATTCCCGCAAAAGCCGCAAGGCACAGAAGAGTTCCCTTCCGTGCCCCGCCTTGCTTCTGCCCGCGGGCAGATATGTTCATAACTGTAACCTCGTTAGTCAACTTCCGTCACAGAACGGCGGTTCTGGGCCCAGGCTTCTTCGTTGGAACCCATCACAGCCGGCTGCTCCTTGCCGTAGCTGATGGTTTTGACGCGGGCGGCATCGACGCCCAGCGCGCTCAGGTAATTTTTAACGGCGCTGGCGCGGCGTTCGCCCAGGGCCAGGTTGTACTCACGCGTGCCGCGCTCGTCGCAATGGCCTTTGATGGTCACGGTGACGTTCGGATAACGCTTCATCCACTCGGCCTGCATTTCCAGCGTGTGCTGGCCTTCGGGAGTCAGGTCGTAGCGGTCGTAGCCGAAGAACACGCGGTCGCCGACATTGACCACCAGATCCTGCTGCGTGCCGGGGGCGGGGCCGTCGGTGGCGGCGCCGTAACCTTCGGTGCCATCCAGAGGACCAGCGGCCATGCCGTCCTCAACCTGAACGCCGGCGGCGTCCTTGTCCTTGGTGGACGAGCAGGCACCCAAGGTCACGACCAGAGCCAACATGAGAGCGGTGCGGATGAACATCGAAAAATCTCCTCGTTTTATTATGCCGCCGGGCGGAAGGCCCGGAGCGAATCCTTGAAGCCTTATTGATAATATTCCGAAACCTGGCGAACAAGGGGTTTCAAGGGGTTTTTTGCCTCTGCCCCCAGGAATTGCCCCCCGGAAAGAACCGCAGGCCGCGGACCCTGAGAACATGGGGGCCAAATATGGAGGTTTTGCGGCAAATTCTTAGTCTTTTTGCATCAGTTCAGTTGACGGCGCACGTCCTGAAGCAGAAGCGCCGCCTCGCGCCGGTCGCGGTCGTCCGGGGCGCGGGCGATATAGGATTCGAGCGCCGTGACCGCTTCGGCGTGCCGCCGGGTGCGGGCGCACAGCACGCCGCGCTCGAGCAGCAGGCGGTATTCCTGCGGGTCGAGTGCCTGCATGACGTCGACCGTGAACAGGGCTTCTTCGTAGTCCTCCGCCTCGATCTGCCGGCGCTTGACGTTGTTCTGCAGACGGATCAGGGCCTGGCGGTTGCTCACCGGCTCGTAATAGGTTGCCGACAATTCGGCGCCGGGCCCCATCGTCTGCTTGATCAGATTACGCAGGTCGGCCGCCTGCAGCACCCGGCCCTTGTTGAACGGGTCAGCGATCAGGCGTTCCGCGCCGGCGTCGACGCGGATCACGAAATGTCCCGGGAAGTTGAGGCCCCATACGTCCCAGCCCTGAGCGCGGCCGGCGTGGATGTAAAGGATCGACAGCGCCACCGGCAGCCCCAGGCGCCGGTCGATGACGCGCACCATGTCGGCGTTGTCGGGATGATCGTAAGAATCGCGGTCGCCTTCATAATGCGACTGATCGGCAAGCGCCCGGGTCAGCGCCTCCAGGCGCGCGGCGGCATCGTCTTCGCGGCCCTCGGCGCGCAGAACGGCGAACGCTTCGCGCGTGTCGCCCGCCAGTTCCTCAAGATGATGGCGATAACGCTGCAGGTTGAGTCCGGGATGATGAACGGCGGCAAGCTCGAGCGCGGTATGCGCCGGATCGATCTTCTCGTCCGGCCCGTTGCCAAGAGCGCGCAGGCGCACAAGCAAGGCCGCGCGCGCCGGGTCGTCGTCATTGTGCATGAGCGCCCTGGTCGGCCGCGGGCACGGGTTCGCCCAGCTTCTTGACGTAGCTGATCACTTCCTTGACGTTGGGGATCCGCCGCGCGGTCAGCATGACCTTGTCGAGCTCGGCCTGGCTGCGGGCGGTGCCCATCAGATAGATCGTGCCCTGCACCGTGTCGATCGAGTAGTTGATGGCCTGGACCTCGCGGTCGAACGTCAGCTCGGTGCGCAAGCGCGCGGTGATGAACTCGTCCTTGACGAAACCGGGAGCACCCTGGCTTTCCGCCACCCGCACTTCATTGATGACCTGCTTCACGCCGTCGACCTGCCAGGCCAGGCGCACGGCCTCGACCCGCTGGTCGGGATTCTGGACCACGCCGGTGATCAGCACGCGGCCCTGATCGACCGTCAGGCTCAACTTGCGGAAGGTGTCGAAATCGTATTTGAACCACAGGTCGTTGATCTGGGCCCTGATGCGCAGATCGTCGGTGGCGCCGGAAATGCCGCCTTCCTTGGCCACCGCGATCCCCGCCGCCGCGCCCGCGCCCGCCGCCACGCCCAGGGCGCTGCAGGCGGAAAGAACCGGTAAAAGGCAAAGCAAAGACAGAGTGAGAATCAGGCGCATCGGAATCTCCTTTCCCATGACGACAGGAATATAGTGATTATGCGGGCGGAAACCAGGCGTTGTCCAGATGCCGCCAGCACAGCGGCGACACGTAAGCGATCACATCAAAACGCAATATAAATGTGGCGAATTGAGGGTGCGCGGCAAGATAATGCCGGGCGGCGTTGCCGATGCGCGCTTTCATCGCGGGCGTGAGAGCCGCAAGCGCCTGTTCGAGATCCGCACGCGCTTTGACTTCGACGAACGCGACCGCCCCGCCCCGCCGCGCCACGAGATCGATTTCGCCGTGCGGCGTTTTATAGCGGCGCGCCAGGATGCGGTAGCCCTTGGCGGTCAGGATCAGCGCGGCCGCCGCTTCGGCGCGCAGGCCGGCGCGGTAGGTCTCGTTCCGGCGCGGCTGTTCAGCTTTCATCCTTGGCCATCGTCAGGGCGAGGTCGTACACCAGGCGGCGGGGCTGGCCGGATTGTCCGGCCACCAGATCGACCGCGTCGCGCACGCTGCGCGTTTTGAGGAGATCGGCCAACATCGCCTTCAGCGCGTCCTCATCGACGCTTTCCGCCTGCGCGGGCGGGCCCGCGACGATGACGATCTCCCCTTTCGGCGGTGCGTCGGCGTAAAACGCTGCCAGCGCACTTAAAGTGTCGCGCCGGGACTCCTCGAACATCTTGGTGATCTCGCGCACAACCGCGGCCGGGCGGTCGCCCAGCACCGCCAGCATGTCGGCCAGCGACTCCGCCAGGCGCGGGCCACTTTCAAACGCGATCAGGGTCGACGGCGCCGCGCGCCATTCCTGCAGCGCCGCGCGCCGGGCCTCGCGGCGTGGCGGCAGGAACCCCAGGAACGTGAATTTGTCGCTCGGCAGACCCGAGAGCTGCAGCGCGCTCAAAGGCGCGTTCGCGCCCGGCAGCGGATAGACCTTGTGCCCTGCCGCCAGCACCGCCCGCACCAGCTTGTAGCCGGGGTCGGACACAAGCGGCGTGCCGGCGTCGCTCACCAGCGCCACACTTTGCTCCGCCGCCAGCGCCGCCAGGATCTCCTGCCTCTGGCGCTCGTCGCTGTGATCGTTGTAGATGCACAGCGACGGCGCGGCGATGCCGTGCGCACTTAAAAGCTGGCGGGTGTGGCGCGTGTCCTCGCAGGCGATCAGCTCCACGGCCGCCAGCACGTCGAGCGCCCGCAATGTTATGTCACGCAGATTGCCGATCGGCGTCGCGACCAGATAGAGCCCCGGCGGCAGATCGGCCCGTGATACAGCCTGTTTCATGCTTCCTGAATAAGCCCATCCGTGATAACTATGCAAGCTATGAAAAACGCCCGCACCGCCTGTCTGTTATTGCTTATGCCTCTTGCTTTGACGGCATGCTTTTCCGCCGATCCCTGGGGCGAACGCCCGACCGCGGCACAGACGGTACCCAATCCCCTGAGCCAGAACCAGGACATGCCGCCCGCGCCGCCGGCGGTGCCGGTCGAGCCGACCACCCGCGAAGTGCTGAACCCGCCGTCCGGCATGCAGGGCTCGATTTACGATTCCGCCGTTTACGCCGAAGGCTACGGCACCGACCGCAATGCCTTCACTTACACCGAAACGCCGGAACGCGCGCCCGCCGCCGCCATCAATGCGGCGCCTTCCGTAAGCGCGCCGCAGATCAAGGTGGCGCTGCTCGCTCCCTTGAGCGGTTCGCAGGCGAAGCTGGGGCAGGCGCTGCTGCAGGCCGCGCAGCTCGCGCTCTTTGACATGAACGACAACAGCATCGCCTTGATGCCGCAGGACACGCAAGGCACCGCCGAGGGCGCGCGCATGGCCGCCGAGAAGGCGCTGGGCCAGGGCGCGCAGCTGATCCTCGGGCCGCTGTTCGCAAGCGAAGTGCGCGGCGCGGCGCCGGTCGCCAACAGCCGCGGAGTCAGCATGCTGGCCTTCTCGACCGACTGGACGCTCGCGGGCGGCAACACCTACATCATGGGCTTCCTGCCCTTCAGCCAGGTCGAGCGCGTAAGCGCCTACGCTTTCTCGCAGGGCCTGCAGAAAATCGGTGTCATCGCCCCCGACAACCCCTACGGCCGGGCCGTGACATCCGCCTTCAACGACGTGGCCGGCCGTTTCGGCGCGGGCGCGGGGAGCGGATTGCTGTACATCAACCAAGACAACGCCCAGACCGCTGAAAAAGTCAGCGCCTTCACCGCTTTCGACGCCCGCCAGGCGGCGGTGGTCGCGCGGCAGGAAGCGCCGGCGCCATTCGATGCCGTGCTGATGCCGTTCGGCGGCAACGAGGCGATCACCCTTTCCGATCTGCTCAATTATTTCGAACTGCCGCCGCAAAGCGTGCGCCGCCTGGGCACGGGCCTGATGGATGACGCGGCGCTCGCAGCCGAACCTAGCCTGCAGGGCGCCCTGTTCGCTGCCGCCGAGCCGCAGGCGCGCATCGCCTTCGAGGGCCGCTATCTCGATTCCTTCGGCGAGCGGCCGCCGCGCCTCTCCACTCTGGCTTACGACGGCATGGCGCTCGCCATCGTACTGGCGCGCAGCGGCGCGTTCAACCGCCAGGCGCTGACCAACCCCAACGGCTTCGCCGGCATCGACGGCATCTTCCGTTTCCGCGCCGACAACCTGGCCGAGCGGGGCCTGGCTATCCTCGAACTGCGCCAAGGCAGAATCAACGTGGTCGATCCGGCGCCGCGCACCTTCCAAAATCTGGGGCAATGATCGTCGGGATGTCGATATGAAAAAAGAGCAGAGTTGCCCGAGGGCCGCTTCTGCTCTTTTTTCTGGTTTTCACCTCTATCGTCTCTGCCGCTAAACGTCCCTGTTCAACTCGCTTTTTTCGGGCTCTTGTTTTGCCTACATGCGATCTCTCTAAAGTACACCTGATTCGTCCGACTCGCAAAAAAATTTTGTCGCACTTTTATTTTTCTCAACGGCCCCATATCTTCTCTTGATCTTCTGGAAAGATGCGCCTAAAACGAAACGTCCCGTTGTGGGCAATTCTCCCTTACCTGAATTCAAGAGGTTGTGACGATGGCCGCTGAAGCAGCACTTAAATCCGTTCCCGCAAACACATCGGAAGAAAAAGAAAAACGCCCCGGCCGCCCCCGTTCGGACAAAGCCCGCGACGCCATTCTTGACGCAACGCGCAAAACGCTGGTCCACACGCCCCTGCGCGACATTTCGATCGAAGCCATCGCCAAGCGCGCCGGCGTGGGCAAGACCACGATTTACAGATGGTGGCCGCACAAGGCCGCCGTGGTCATGGAAGCGTTCCTCGAACAGCCCGGCCTGAACAACATCCTGCCTACCACCCCCACAGCCTCCGAGGCGCTGAAAGTCCAGCTGGAAAAGCTGATCCGCCAGCTGCGCGGCCAGAACGGGCGTATCGTCGCCAACATCATCGCCGAGGCCCAGGCCGAGCCCGAGGCGCTGCGCCTTTTCAACACGCATTTCCTCAACGAGCGCATGAACAACCTGCGCCGCTACATCGAGCACGGCAAGGCGCACGGCGTTTTCCGCCCCGACATCGACACCGAGATCGCCCTCGACCAACTGGCCGGCCCTCTGTTCTACCGGCTGATGACGCGCGATTCGGGCCTCGATGACGCGTTCGCCGGCAGTTATCCGCAGCAGGCTGTCAACACCCTGCTGATCGTGCCCGAAGACGCCGACGAGTAAACGCCGGAGACGCCGATCGTGAGCTGGGAGGTTGTCGCCCTTTACCGCTTCATGCCGCTTGCGGATCTGCCGGATCTAAAGATCCGTGCGGAAGAGGTCTGTCGCGCGCAGGGGATCTGCGGCACTATCCTGCTCGCGCCCGAAGGCATCAACGGCACGGTCGGCGCGCCCGGCCCCGATGCCTTGCGTATCCTGATGGCTTTCCTCGAAGAAACCTTCGGCATCAACAATGGCGAGGTCAAATTCTCGACCGCGCGGGAAAAACCGTTTCACCGCATGAAAGTGCGGCTGAAGAAGGAAATCGTCTCGCTGCGCGCGCCGGGCGTCAACCCGGCACGGCAGGCCGGCACCTATGTCGAGGCGGGGGAATGGAATGCGCTCTTGCAGGATCCCGACATCGTGCTGATCGACACGCGCAACAGTTTTGAGGTCGAGGCTGGGCGCTTCCCTGGCGCGCTTGATCCCGGCACCACCTGCTTTCACGAATTCCCGCGTTTCGTCAAAAACAGGCTCGACCCGGCCCGGGACAAAAAGATCGCCATGTACTGCACCGGCGGCATCCGCTGCGAAAAAGCCTCGTCCTACCTGCTGGCGCAGGGGTTCGATGAGGTTTATCACCTCAAGGGCGGCATCCTGAAATATCTCGAAACCGTGCCTGAAGAACAAAGCCTGTGGCAGGGAACCTGCTTCGTGTTCGACCGGCGTCACGGCCTCACCCACGGGCTGAAGGAAGACTACATCCCCGGCAACCGTCCCTACACACCCCCCGAGGAGCGCGGCTAGGCTTTCATCAGGGCTTGAGCCGGGCAGCGTGCGGGTTGCGGGCCAGGAACTTCATACGTTCGGCCAGCAGCGCGCGCTGCGCCGCCGTCAGGGTGGCGGATTCGTCGCGCAGCCTTTGCCACTTCTCCTGCGTCATCCTGATCTGCAGCGCCTCGATGTCCTGCAGATGCCTGACGTAAGACTCCCGGTCGAATGGCTCCGCCAGCAGGAGCTCTGCGCCGCGCAGTCGCGCCGCTGCAAGCGCCCTGACGAATTCCTTGTTCCTTTCGGCAAGATCGGGATGCTGGCGCATTTTCTCCGCCCGGTGCTCTTCGAACACCGCGCGGCGAACATCGTCGTAAACATAGCCCCCGGCGACGCCCAGCAGCAGGACGTTGAGCAGCAAAGATACGGTGAAAAAGATTTTGACGGTGCGGCTCATAGCCAGTCCTCCTCCATCGCAGAATCATAGGTCGCAAGCAGTATCTCGGAATCGGTCACAGGCGACAACGCGCCCATGCCGAAAGCAATGCCGACTGCAAAAAGAACCAACGCGCATAACGCCGGGTGCGGCAGCAGCCACAAAAGCCGCACTTCTTCAACAAACCGTCGGCGCGCCGATTCCGGCAGCTGCCGCGCGCGGGCG
This sequence comes from uncultured Pseudobdellovibrionaceae bacterium, assembly GCA_964577255.1. Classification (GTDB taxonomy): domain Bacteria; phylum Pseudomonadota; class Alphaproteobacteria; order Micavibrionales; family Micavibrionaceae; genus Micavibrio_C. Next base: position 42,153 of record CAZNYM010000001.1, read on the forward strand.
ATGATGCGCGCGGCAAGCGTTTCTGGCGCTTCCGGCGTCCGCAGACGGGCCAGCGCTTCGTCAGGATCGATAATAACGGGCGCCATGTTCGCCTCCTTCACGGTTTTGCTCATTCACATACGCGTAACCCAAAGCCTGCAGCCCTGCGCGGACGCCGTCCTTGCCGCGCATCACCAGCGACTCGACGGCCTTGGGGCTGATATTCATCACGGCGGCCGCTTCCCTGTGGCTCAGGCCCTCGTAAAAACACAGCACCAGCGCCCGGCGCTGGCGTTCCGGCAGACGCGCGAGCGCCGCTCTGATCTGCGCCTGTTCCTCGCGGTCGGCCAGCGCCTGCGCCTCGTCCGGGCCGCGGTCAGGCAGTTCCTCGGAGAGGATGACCACCCGCTCCCGCCCCCTTTGCCGCAGCAGATCGACGCAGCGGTTCGACACGACCCGGTAAAACCAGGTGGTAAAGCGCGCATCGCGCCCCGAGTCGAACGCGCGCGGATTGTCCCAGAGCTTCAGAAAACAATCCTGCACCGCGTCCTCCGCCAGGCTGGTCTGGCCGGTCAGCCGCCAGGCCAGGGCGTAAAACCGTTTTGTGTGCCGCCGCACCAGAAAAGAGAAAGCCTGATGATCGCGATCCTTCACGCGGGCCATCAGGCTTTCATCATCCGGGTTGTCGCCGGTCAAAGCCGTCAAGGCTTACGGCTGCTTCGGCGTTTCCGGAGCGGCCGGAGCCTGTTCGCCCGCCTGCTGCTCCTTCATTTTCCTGAACTGTTCGCGCTTTTCCTTCCACTCGGCCTTTTTGGCGGCGCGGTAAGCCTGGCGCTCTTCATTCGAAACGCTACCGTTGCCATCCTTGTCGATTTCGGAGAATTTTTTCTCGCCCTGTTCCGCGAACTGTTCGCGGGTGACTTTGCCGTCACCGTCCGCATCCATGGCAGAGAAACGCTTCATCATGCCATCATGCATTTTCTGGCGGCGCTCGTCATTGGCGGGAGGCACCACACCTTCAGCGGCCTTTTCCTTCATTTTCTCCTCATGGCGCGCTTCCATTTCCTTCATCCGCGCTTCCATGTCGGCGGCGGTTATCACACCATCTTTGTCTTTATCAAGCTCGTCGAACTGCTTGTTGCTTGCGGCCGCGCTTTCCTCGACGGTCACTGTACCGTCGCCGTTGGCGTCGATCTTTTCCATCATGCCGGGGCGGCCGTGATGGCCTTCTTTCTTGGCCGCGGTCTCATCCTCGGCGAAGGCAGCGCCCGTCATAAGCAGAAGCGCGGCGGCGGCGCACAGGGGAATCTGATACAGCATGGTTTTTCTCCTTTTCATGACCATGATACGCGCGGGGCAGAAAAATCCCCCGGATCCGTTCCGGATTTTCCGCCGGGAAAGCGGCAAAACCGGGGCAAAAGCGGGTTTTTACTGTGCCGCCAGATCAAGAACGATACGGTCGCCCTGGCTGGCCGAGGGCGGAATCGCCCGCGCCCACAGCACCTGACCCGGTGCCGTCATCTGGAACACCAGGCGTGTGCCGCCCTGGCCGTCCGGCCCGGCGGCATAGCCGCTGACAAGCGGCGTATCCTGAACGCTGCGCGCCTGCGGCCCGCCGTTCCAGCCCACGCCCGGCAGTTCGATCACCAGCAGTTTTTCATTGTTATCGATGTCGTAGCGGAAGGGCGCGGCGCCGCTGGTATCGAGCACCAGCCTGATCTTGTTGCCGTGATCGCCGAAGCGCACGCCCTGCACGCTGACGCCCCCGGCTGCCGGACGCGGCGCAGGATTGTAAGCCGCCATCTCCGCGGCTGGCGCAGGCTGCTGCGGCCGGACGGGAACGGCCACCGGCGCCATCAGCGGCGCGATGCGGCTCGACTGGCGCGGCGGGGAACGCGGCACCATAGAGGGCGCGACCGGTTCGGCGGCGGGTGGCGGCGCGAGCGACACCGGTTCGTCGGCGTAGTATTCCGCTTCGGCGCGGGCCTGGTTGTAAGGATCCATCGCCCGCGCGGGCTCTCCCGCCATGACGCTGCCGCCGGCCTTGGGCTCGACCGCGGGCAGCGTCCCCGGCGATGCCAGAGGCGGCTGCTGTTGCTGCGGCGGCGGCGCGTAAGATGGTTCCGCATAAGCCTGCATCGGCTCTGGCGGCGCGGCCGGCACGCCGCCCGCGAGCTTGGTGATCGCGGGCATCATCATGCTGAGGTCGTTGCGCATCATTTCCACCTGATGCTCGAGCTCGGCGATGCGCTTGCGCGATTCCGCAAGCTCGGCCAACTCGTCGGCGGTGGCGACAGGACGCGCCGTACGATCGGGCACCAGCCATGTCGAATCGGATGTCTGCATCACGCGGGTCTGGGGCGCGGCAGGCGGCTGCGGATCGGCGTCGTTCCAGTCATAGGCCGTGTCGGCCGGGGGCCATTCCCGCACCCAGGAGCAGCCGCTCACGAGCAGCGCCGCGACCGTCGCCGCCGCCAGCATCCATCGTCCGCTATTTCTGCGCGATGTCATAGGCTTGCATCCCGTTTTGTAACCTGATTACCCGAAGCTAGAGATTCCGGGACCGGGCGGCAACAATCCCCGGGCACAGGTGCGCCGTTATCCACACGCGGGGTCTTGTCATAAGTTTTTATAAAAACCGGCGAGCTTTTCCGTGACCGCCGCCGCGCTCATTTCCTGCGCCACCAGCGCGCGGCCCTGCGCGCCCAAACGGCGGCACAGCGCGCGGTCGCCCGCCAGCAGCAGCAGACGCTCGGCCAGCAGCACGGCGTCGCCGGGGGGGACAAGAAATCCGTTCTCTCCCTCGCTGACGACGTCGCGGCAACCCGGCACGTCGGTCGCGACGATGGCGCGGCCGCACGCCGCCGCTTCCAGCAGCGCCTTGGGCACCCCCTCGCCGCCCGTCGAAGGCAGCACCGCCGCATGGGCCTGCGCCCAGACCGCTTTCATATCATCGCAATGGCCTTTGTAAATCACCGCCGGGTTGCCGGCAGTCCAGGCTTCGATCTCGGCAAGCGTCCACGAAGCCGGATTGGCAGGATCGGGCCGGCCGCACAGCCACAGACGGACGGCGGGCGCGTGATGGCGCAAAAGTTCGAACGCTTCGCGCAAAGTCGCAAGCCCCTTAATCGCCAGCATGCGCGCCGGAAAGACGCAGATGAATTCCGCGCTGTCGTCGGGAAAGGGCTGCGGCGTGAAATGATCGAGATCGACCCCCGAGCCGCGCACCAGCAGCACCCGCGAACGGTCTTCGGGCAGCAAACCGAGTCCGTTGAGCGTAGCCAGGTCGTCGCCGTTCTGCACCATCACATACGAACCCGGCCGGCGCAGCAGCACGCGGAACATCGGCACGATGACAAGGCGCAGCGCGCGTGCAAGCGCGCTCTGACCGCAGAACACGAAACCCAGCCCGGCGAAGGCGTTGACGACCACGGGAACGCCCGCGCACCACGCCGCGATCGAACCGTACAGCACCGGCTTCATGGCGATGTGATGGACAATATCGGGACGCTCGCGCCGGTAAAGGCGTGCAAGGCCCGCGATCTGCACCAGAGCGCGCAGGGGATTGAGCGAACGGCGCGAAAAGCTGAAGGGAATGAGCCGCGCACCGTGCGCCGCCAGCTTTCCTTCCCGGTCCGCACCTTCGGTAACCACCGCCGTTTCAAAGCCGACCTGTTGCGCCGCGCGCAGCGTCGGCAGGCGGTGGGAGAGGAAATAGCCTTCCTCCGTCACCGCGTAAAGCAGGCGGCGGGCGGGTTTCACGACGGATCCTGCGCCCGGACGAGGCGGCTGATCACGCGGCGGAAGCGGTGCGGGCGCATCGACATATATATGTGCGCGAACAGGAAGGCGATCCAGGGATATGTCAGCCACGCCTGCGGCCAGCCCATAAACTGCACGATAAGCGCGAGCAGCGCGCCGCCCGCCACCAGTGTCAGGATCACGGCGGTCGCCCGCCCGGGGCTAAGGCCCGCGTATATGAAATGATGGTGGAAATGGTCGTGGTCGGGATCGAACGGATGGCGCCCCTGCGACACGCGGCGGGCGAACTGCCCGCATATATCGAAGATCGGCAGGGCCAGGAGCCACGCCACACCCATCGGATATATATAAGTGTGATTGATCTTCACCATATCGATGCAGAGCCAGGCCAGCATCACCCCCAGGCACAGGCTGCCCGCGTCGCCCAGAAAGACGCGCGCCCGCGCCAGACCCGGACGGCGCATGTTGTGCAGAAGGAACCCGCCCAGGCAACCCAGCGCGAGCGCCAGCAGCGCCAGCTTGTCGCCGGCGCCGGTTGCGACGGCGCAGACCAGCAGCGCGAGGATGATGATAAAACCGATGCCGGCAGCCAGCCCGTCGAGGCCATCCATCAGGTTGACCGCGTTGATCAGCAGCACCACGGCGATCAGGCTCATGACCGCACTGAAGGGCCCGAGGCCGAACGGCCCAAAGCCGAACAGGTCGCCCATGCTAGTAACACGCACATCGCCCCCGAACACCAGCAGCACCGCTGCGACAAACTGGGTCAGGAACTTGAAGCGCGCCGACAGGCCGTAACGGTCGTCGCAGCCGCCGATCACGAGCAACAGCGCAAATGCGGTGAAGACGCCGGCGATGCCCGGCACCGCGATCCCCGAGATAACGGCCAGGATCATGAACACGGGAAAGATGACGAGCCCGCCGACTGGCGGCACCGCACCCTCGTGTTTTTTGCGGCCGCCAGGCAGGTCGACAAACCCGCCGGCAACGGCGCGGCGGATCACCGGCGGCAGTAAAACGGCAACGGTCAAAAAACCCGCAATAAAAAGCGCGAGCGCGGCAACCGGGTGGGACAGATCCGCCAGCATGGTACGCCTTCCCTACTCTTCTTCCACGGATTTCTCTATCGCCGTCGACAGGGCGAAATCGGCGCTGCTGAACACATGCGCGATCGAATCGCCCATCAGCATGAAGGCGGCGGCCACCACCAGCGCGATGCCCGCGATGAACAGACCGTATTCGATGGCGGTCACGCCGCTTTCGTCGGCGGCCCAGGCCTGCCCCCGGCGCCGCAGCCGCGCCAGAATGCGGGCGGGCGCGATAGCTGCCGCCGCAGAAGCATAAAGTATGGAAGGCGCCTGCGTCATAAGACCGACAATATACGCCGAACCGGCCAGCGAGGAAACCAGCCCATGCGAACCGTGCGCTACATTGACATATATATTGTCCTGTTCCGGCGCCGGACCGATCAGCGGCACGCGGTCGCGCGCGGCGCAGCGCAGCGACGCCCGGCCGCCCGTAACGCGGAAAGCGCCGGCAAGCGCCGGCACAGCGGATTCCATCTGGCTCATGACAGTTTCATGATCGGCGGGATCGACCAGCGTATCGCTGCGCCAGGCCTGAAAGGTCGATCCGGCGGCGCTGCGCCCGCCAACCGTAGCGGCGACGTAACCGCTGTGACAGATATTGGCGCGCAGGGAAAAAGCGGGATCGGCGGCTTCGAGAAAACTGATCTGCCCGCGCACCGTGTGAACCGGCAGCCATGAGAGGCCGGGAACGTCGAGAACGCCCGCGCCGCTCGCCACGATCACGGCGTCGCAGTCGCGGCACGCCTCTTCATAGCCACCCGTCTTTATTTCCACATCCCGCGCGTACAGGCGGCACAGTGCCGCTGGATCGATCCGCCCGGCCTCGGGCAGGTATAAAGCTTCCTGGGTCAGCGCCACACCCGCAAGCGCCGAGGCTTCGGCTGCGTCCACGATGCGGGCATGATCCGGATGCCAGCCCCCGTTCGCCGCCATGCCACGCAGGCGCCTTTCCTTGTCGGCGTCACTCATGAAGTGAAGGCTGCCGCAATGATGATGCCCGACGGCCTGCGCATCCGCCCCGCGCAGCGCCTGATCGAGCAGCGAAAACCCGGTGGCGAAAAAACCGGCCAGCGGCGTTTTGTTCTGCGCCAGGCGCGGATTGATGAGCCCCACCGGATTGCCGGAAGCACCGGCGGCAAACGCGCCCGCGCGGTCATAAAGCGTAACCGCTACGCCCGCGCGGCGTAAAAGCCAGGCGGCGGACGTTCCCGCCAACCCCGCGCCGACGATGCCGACGTGCCGGGGGATGGAGGACAACGCGGCGGCACCCGTTCCGGTGAAACGCGCGATCGTCATGTCGCGCTTGCGGCCGAAGCCGCGCGCCCTCTCTACGGCGAACCCCGCCTGCGCCAGTCCGCGCCGCACCACGCCCGCCGCAGAAAAACTCGCTGCGGCGGCGCCGGGCGAGGACAGCCGCGCCATGGCGGCAAACAATGTTTCAGTCCACATCTGCGGATTGCGCGCGGGCGCGAACCCGTCGAGGAACCATGCCTGGACACCGCCTGGCACGACCATTTCCGGCAACGCTTCATTGACGTCGTCGAACACCAGTGTCAGATCGACCCCCTCCGCCAGAGCTAGACGGTGCGCACCGGGAATGCGTAGGGGATACAGGGCCAGGAGCCGCTCAAGACGCGCACCTATCTCCTCCTGCCATGGCGTCAGAGCTGCGCGGATCTGCGCCGGGGTCAGGGGATATTTTTCAAGCGAAATAATCTGCAGGCGCTGGCCAGGCGCGCGCGCGCGTTCAAACAGATCCCACAGCGCCAGCACATTGAGCCCCGTGCCGAAGCCCGTCTCGCACACGGTAAAAACCGGCTTCCCTGCCCAGGCCGCAGGCAGATTGTTGCCCTGCAGGAAGACATGCCGGGTCTCGGCAAGCCCGTCTTCGGCCGAGAAATAAATATCGTCAAAAAGCTCCGAGCGGATCATGGCGAGGGGGAGGATAGCAAAAGCGCCTTTCCTTAGGCGAGAAGAATGATATCTTTTTATAAGTCCGTTTTCACGCCGCAAGGAGCCGCCATGCCCGCCGCCAACCCCCTGCTCGTCCCTTCCCGCCTGCCCAACCAGGCACCGCCCTTCAATAAAATAAAGGACAGCCACTATATGCCGGCGCTGCGGGCTGCCATTAAGGAGGCGCGACGCAACATCGCGGCTATAAAGAAAAACAAGGCCGCGCCGGATTTTGAAAATACCATCGTGGCGCTTGAAACCGCTTCGCAGACCATGGGCTATGTCCTTTCGGTCTTCTACAACATGAACGGTGTTATCAAGACGCCGCGCCTGCACGCGCTGTCGCAGGAGATTGGGCCGCTGTCCTCCGACTTCTCAAGCGACATCGCCCAGGATAAGGATCTGTTCGCGCGGGTGAAGGCCGTGTGGGACAAGCGCAAAAAACTCAAGCTCACACCCGAGCAGCAGACTCTGCTCGAGGACAGCTACAAATCCTTCGTACGCAGCGGCGCGCTTCTGAGTGCAGCGAAACAAAAACGCCTGCGCGCGATCAACAAGCGCCTGTCGGTGCTGGGGCCGGTTTTCGCCAACAATGTCTCGCTCTCGTCGCGGGAATTCGTGCTTCATGTTAAAAACGAAAAGGATCTCGCCGGCCTGCCGGAAAACGCCCGCGCCGGGGCGCGCATGACCGCGCAGGAACGGGGTCTCAAAACCGGCTGGGCCTTCACCCTCGATTACCCGAGCTTCGGCCCGTTTCTGCAATATGCCGACAACCGGGCCCTGCGGGAAAAAATCTGGCGCGCCTTCTCGACGCGCGCCAGCAAGGGTAAACACGACAACAGCAAGGTCCTGCTTGAAATCGTCCGCCTGCGGCACGAGCGCGCGCGGCTTCTGGGTTACAAATCTCATGCCGCCTACGTTCTCGAGGAGCGCATGGCCCGCACGCCGGAGAACGTCATGCGCTTCCTTGAAGATTTCAAGAAAGCCTACCGCCCGGCGGCGCAGAAAGATCTCAGGGAACTCAAGGCCTTTGTAAAAACCGTGGGCGGGCCCACCGACCTCAAGCCCTGGGACATCTCTTACTACAGCGAGAAGCTGCGCCAGCGCGATTACGCCTTCTCATCGGAAGATTTGCGGGCCTATTTCCCGCTTGAGACTGTGCTCAAGGGCTGTTTCGATCATTTCAGCAAGCTTTTCAACCTGCGCTTTCGCGAAAACCGCAAATACCCCGTCTGGCACAAGGACGTCACCGCTTACGACGTCTTCGACAAGGACAGCCGCCGCTTTATGGGCACGCTGTACGCCGATTTCTTCCCCCGTGCAGGCGGCAAGAACCCGGGCGCGTGGATGACCACGTTCCGCGACCAGGGACTATACCGCGGCAAGGTCGAACGGCCCCTGGTCGCCATCGTCTGCAATTTTACAAAGCCGACGAAGGGCAAGCCGTCGCTGCTCGATCACGACGAGGTGCTGACCCTGTTCCACGAAATGGGCCACGCCATGCACGGCATGCTCTCCGACGTCACCTACCCCTCGCTTTCCGGCACCAACGTCAAATGGGATTTCGTCGAGCTGCCTTCGCAGGTGCAGGAAAACTGGGCCTATACCCGCCCGACCCTCAACCTGATCGGCCGGCACTACAAAACCGGCAAGCCGATCCCGGCGGCGCTCATCATGAAGCTCAACCATGCCCGCAATTTCATGAACGGCTGGGCAGGATTGCGTCAGACGGCGTTCGGCCTTTTGGACATGGCCTGGCACAACGCCGCGCCGCAGGGCGTACGCGATGTCGGGAAATTCGAGGACAAAATCATGAAGAACGTCACGCTGTTCCGGCGCATGGGCGGGCCGCAGTCGAACGCCTTCAGCCATATCTTCGCGGGCGGCTACGCGGCGGGCTACTACAGCTACAAATGGGCCGAGGTGTTGGACGCAGACGCCTTCGCCGCCTTCGAGAAAAAAGGCCTCTACGACCGCGGCACCGCCCGCGCCTATAGAACCGGCGTGCTGGCGCGCGGTGGCAGCGAGGCGCCGCACATCCTCTATCGCCGCTTCCGTGGCCGTGATGCCGATCTCAAAGCGCTGCTGCGGCGCGAGGGCCTGCCGGCGCGACGCCGCGCCGCCTAGAGATTTGTCACATTGGTAAGCGAAGAGCCCTCCGGAAAAATGCCGGCGGGTCCTTTGCCTTTGTGTGTGAGGACTTGCCAACAGCGAGTTTACGGTCTGGGGATAAAATGTGTATAACTGAGAACTTATATTTTTGAAAAGTTATGGTTATGTTTTACAAAAGAATAATGCTCCTTCGGTATGTACATTATGTTAATAAGCGTTATTTAGTTGCGGATTATGGGTAATTTAGACTAGACAAAAGGCCGATTTTGCTGAAAAGTTGGGTTTTTCAAAAGTACATTACGGCACCACAGAGCGAACGGACTCTATTGTCATGAGCATTACTACAGCACAGATCAGGGGCGCGCGCGGCATCCTGAACTGGAGCCAGAGCGATCTGGCCGAGCGTACCGGCATCTCAGCCACCTCGATCGGCAGCATCGAGAACGGCCAGAGCACGCCGCGTGCCAACACCCTGTCCACCATCCAAAAAGCCTTCGAGGATGCTGGCATCGAATTCATCGGTCTTGAGGGCATGCGCCTGAAGACGGGCAACATCCGCACCTTCACCGGCCGCGACGGTTTCTGGAACTTCTACAACGACATCTACGAAACGCTACGCGACAGCGCCGACGACCGCGAAATCGTCGTCAGCAACGTCGATGAGCGCATTTTCGAGAAATGGCTGGACGAAGATAAGATCAAGACCCACTCGGCCCGCATGAACGACATCGAGGGCCGTTACAAGATCCTGATCCGCGAGGGCGATACCTACTACCTCGCCTCATCCGAATACGCCGAATATAAATGGATCAGCAAAGAGAACTTTTCCTCGGTACCTTTTTACGTCTATGGCCGCAAGCTCGCCATACTGCTTTTCGACGGCGAGCCCACGGTGATTGTCCTTGAGTACCCGATGGTGGCACAGGCTTACCGGGTTCAGTTTGCGGCTATGTGGGAACAAGCCGTAAGCCCGCCCGCCAAGTCTGAAATGAAAAACGTGGCGGGAAAAAGCGCCTGACAAAGTGACCATTTTTATGGAGAAATGTACACAGGACGGTTATTTTCCGGGAACTTCTTGCGCACTCAGGCAAGGAGAGGATTGCTCTACCCACTCCTGCGGGACCGAGTTTCGCCGCCGCGCTCATAGCACCTATAAAGAGGATTTTTTCGATACCATCCGGCGGCTTAAGGAAGGCGCGCTGATCCGCCACCTTTACCAGGATAATGGCGAAAACAAAAGAACTGTCGGCGGCGACCTTTACGGCGCCCGGGCTTGGGACGTTGCCGTCGGTAGTAAAACCAACGCTTTTCACCTGGGCGAATCGCGGCTATTCCGTAGAGCCTACGAAGACGGGGTGTTCAACGAACTGCCCGACCGCCTGCAGGTCGTGGAATGTGGCACGGGCGGTAATTCCGGTTTCGGAAAAGTGAGATCTCTGCTCGAGAGTCTCAGATATCTCGCAGGGCACAAACTCGAAGCTTATGTACCGGTCGATATCGTCGGCCGCTACGTCAAGGAATCGGAGGAAACAGTCAAATCCGTGTTCAACATCCGGTCTCAAGGCGTCGTCGGTGACTTCATGAACGGCGGTAATCTTGAATTTCCGCTGCTGAAGGATCCAGGCATCACGCCGCTGGTCGTCATGATCGGCGGCACGCTCGCCAACGCCCAGGATGAAACGCAAAAGGGAAGTTTTTCCAGCATCGAAAATGCCGCCCTGACCCTGCGGCAGATCCGCGACCGCTGCGGCAAGACCGCTGGCACGGGCGTTGAGTTTCTGGTTACCTACCACAACCCCTGTGATACGGAAGATATGATGCATGTCTACGAGCCGACCGAAGCGCTGCAGGCCTGGGCGCTCAGCGGTTTCGTGCGCGCCGTGACCGAGGGCTTGATCACCGACCCGGATTACAAACCCCATGAAAACTGGAAGATCAGCCCGCGCTACGACGAAAAACGCCGTGTCCTGCTCTATTCCGCCGAGGCCATCCGCGATCATGTCATGCCCACCGTCGAGGGCGATTTTGCGTTTCGCAAAGGCGACCGGCTCAACCACATCCTGTCCCATAAATGGAACCGTAACGACTACAAAGAGATATTCGAACTGGCCGGCTGCAAAATCCGTGCGTTCTACCAACCCGAGGGCAGCCCCACCGGCATCATCTGGGCCTATGCCGACGCGCACGACATCAGCCGTACCGTGGCGCCTGCCCGCGCTTCTATCGTCGCCAAGCGCATAACCTAGAGCCTTCTTCGTTTCCCAAGGAAAAACCCCGGCGCGGGGACGCGGCCGGGGCTTTTTTATGTGGGGGTGGCCGGGAGCATAAAGCTCCCGGCCGGTTTATCGTGCCTGCTCGCCTTGTGTGTGGGGACAGCAAAGGACTGAAAAGACACAATAATCTTAAAGTCTGTATGTGGGGCTTTTGACTTTCTGGGAGAGAATTTACACCCGGCCCCCTGTTCTGTCAATACAAAAAGTGTAGTTTTTTTATTCTTTTCGCACATAAAAACCAGGTATCCCCATTGACGAATTCGTATAACATGCTAAAAAACGCGCACGATGATCGCGCGCGAACAGATAAGGGCCGCCCGGGCCCTGCTTGACTGGAGCCAGAAAGACCTGGCCCGGAACTGCGGGGCCATCTCCGAACCGACCATCAAGCTGATCGAAACCGGCAAGGTGCATTCCAAGCCCGAGACCCTGAGCGCCATCCAGACCACTTTTGAGAATGCCGGACTTGAATTCACTCCCCAGCGCGGTGTGCGCTTTCGCGATGATCTGCTGCGCATCATAGAAGGGCAGCACGGCGAAAATGCGTTTCTCATGTTGCTGGACGACATTTATTACGATCTCAAGGACAACAAGGGAGAAGCCCTCTGGAGCTTTATCGATGAAGGACTGTCCCCCCCCAGCGTCATCGAGAAAGAACGTCTCATTCGCGAGGCCGGCATCACATACCGCAACCTTATCCGCCACGGCGATAAAAACATTCCCCATAACCGGGAGGAATATCGCTGGCTTCCCAAAGGTTATTTCCTGAACAACCTGACCGTCATTTATGGCGATAAATTCGCGATCGTCGTCAACAGGCCCAAAAGCAACACTGTCGAGAAAATCATTATCATCAACGATCGCTCGATCGCGGAAATGAAGACAAAGGAATTCGAGATTATCTGGGGTTTTTGCGAAAAGCCTCTGGAGACCGCTTCATGAATAACACGAACGCAGGCAAGGCTACTTCCCCCGGCTGGCAAGAAAATGAAATCTGCTGTCTTGATGTCAGCCTTAACAACCGTTATCAAGTGGGCGTCTATCTTGAGTCGACCGTTGATTGGATTAACCGCCGTTTTGCCAGTTGCATCATCAGCCTGGGGGACACGCTGCATAGACACAATCTGGCGCCGGTGCACGGTGCCGATTCCGCATATCGCCTCACCCGGGAGATGGGCGATTGCTGGCTCAGAGAGGCCCGAACGGCGCTGTCGCGCTTCACTATCGAGCATAAAGTGATCAGAAGCGATGAATGGCTGAAAATGCCCGGTTTTGATCCCCTGCACGAAGAGTTATGGGGATATTATTACACGCATTCCCCCTTTCACCGGATTGTGGAAGATGACGTCGAAAAATTCACTGCGCGCCACCAGCATCTTGATGAAAATGCCGCGCGCAAAGCTTCGCGCGCCTATCTTATGGAAGAAACAGCGGCGGATATTCTATTGTCGCAAAGCTGCAGGACCACCCATCTCTATCCCGGCGCGTGGCACGGTTGTTATCTTTACCTGATTGAGAACGCGGCAAACCTACCGGCACGGCTTCGCGGCCTGGAAAATTCGAGCTTCAAGCGCTTCTCTCCAGCAAAAATCAAAGGGGCGGCCAACGCCAACAAAAAATCGGATATGGATACCGACGCCGCCTAGTGGTAAATTCTTCACATGCCCCACGAGCTTGACGGCACATATCAGGTAACTTCCACCAGCAATTATGACGGTCCGCTGATTAAGAAAAGCGACGGCGTCACGGAGATCCGCGACGGCCAGACCCGCCGTTACGACGACAATAACGTCCTGTGGACCAGCACTTTCAACATTATCAGTGAGCAGGAAGTCGAGATGATCGCTGTCGCCGATCCACTCGAGGCCAAAACCGATTTCCTGCTGCGCCGACCCGACGGTTCCCCCACCAAGGACCCCGTGACCTACAGGACGATGCTGCGCCTGGCGCGCAAGGGCGACAAAATCCAGATGTCGGGCCAGATCGAATACGGCGATGAAATCGTCATCCTGACCATGCGCCGCTCCGGCGCCTAGGCCAAAAGCGCGCCCAGCGCTTCTTTCGCGAGATCAGCCGTTTCCTCGCCGCGGTCTTTGTCGGGATAATATTCAGTGACCTCCACCAGGTCGAAGGCAACGCGGCTTTTCAGATACGCAAATCCTTCCAGCAGATCGCGGCGCATGATTCCGCCCGGCACCGGATAGCCCACCCCTGGCGCAAATGACGGATCACAGGCGTCAAGATCGAACGACAGCGCCAGCGCGCTCGTGCCCTTGGTGATGACCGACAGCGCGTCCTCGAACGCACGCGCCAGCGGAAACTGGTCGAGGTCGCCGTTGGTGTAGCAGCGTATGCCCAGACGGCTAAGAGCGTGGATCTCCGGCTCGTCGATCGAGCGCAGCCCGACGTAAAAAATATGCGCGGGCGACAGCACCGCCTGCGGCCCCAGCAGGTTTTTCAGGGAATCGGGCACTTGCCCGGTCAGCGCCGTCATCTGGATGGCGTTGAAGGTTTTGCGGCGCGACGTTTCCCAGGTGTGGATGTCGGGGTGCGCGTCAATCCATAAAAGGCCGATCTTGCCGTGCGCCGCGCGCGCCTGCGCGAGACCCGAGAGCGACCCCAGAGCCATTGAATGATCGCCGCCGAGCGTCACCGACACGCTGCCCGCGCCCGCGGCTTCCTTTACGTCACGCTGCAGGCGTATGAGCTGTTCCAGCACCGTGGCCGTTCGCTCCGGTGTGCCGCAGGCCGCCAGGTTTCTGTAATCGACATAAGCCGAAGGCATGCGCACCCACCCCGCGTCGAGCCCGCGCCCGCGCAGATACGGTTCAAGCCCGCTCTGGTAAAACGCGGCGGGACCTTTTTCCGCGCCGGTCTGGTAGGCGCCGGCGCCGCAGCTGTAGGGGATCAGGCGAATCGGTTTTTTCATCGTACCAGTTTACGGCAGGATGCCTGCCGCGCAAGGCCCTACGCCGCGCGGGCGGCGCCCGCGCCTGTCGTACCCAGATGATCCAGATACCAGGCATAGGTCTGCCGCAGCCCGTCCGCCAGCAGCGTACGCGGCGCCCAGCCCATCAGGCGCATGGTGCGGGAATCGAGCGTCTTGCGCGGCGTGCCGTCGGGATGGGCGGGATCGAAAGCGATCTCGCCGTCGTACCCTGCCAGCGCCGCGATCTCCGCCGCCAGACCAGCGATGGTGATCTCCTCACCGCTGCCGATATTTACAGGCGCCTCGCCTTCATAGGTCTGCAGCAGCATGACAAGGGCCTCGGCTAGATCGTCGACATACAAAAACTCACGCACCGGGTCTCCGGTGCCCCACAGCGTCACCTGCGCGCTCTGCGCGAGCCGTGCCCGGTGTAGCCGTGTCATCAGGGCCGGAATAACGTGCGCCCGCGCCGCGTCGAAACGGTCACCTGGACCGTAGAGGTTGCAGGGCATGGCGGCGATGAAGCGGCAGCCGTGCTGGCGCCGGTAAGCTTGGCACAGCTTCAGCCCCGCGATCTTGGCCAGAGCGTAGGCTTCGTTGGTGGGCTCGAGCGGGCCGGTCAGCAGCGCCTCTTCCCGGATGGGGGTTTCTGCCGCGCGCGGATAGATACACGACGACCCCAGAAACAAAAGCTTTTCCACCCCCTGGCGGTAAGCGCCGTGGATGACATTGTTCTGAATCGCCAGATTGTCGAACAGGTAATCGGCCGGCCGCGCCGCGTTGTCGCCGATGCCCCCCACGGTAGCCGCCGCGAGGACGATCACCTCCGGCCTGTGCGCCGCCATCCACTGCTCGACCTCGGCCTGCCGGCGCAGGTCGAGCTGCGCGCGCCCGGCGACTAGGATGTCGGCACCTTCCTCGATCAGACGCCGCACCACCGCCCCGCCCGCCAGGCCGCGATGCCCCGCCACCCAGACGCGGCGGTTACGCAGCGTGAAGGGCGTCATCGCGCGCTCCGTTCCCAGCAAAGGCGGCTCTGTCGGCCGCCACCATGTCCTCGACCAAAGCCGCGAAGGAAATGCGCGGCCGCCAGTCCAGAATCTCCCGCGCCCGGTTTGCGTCGCCGCGCAGCACATCGATATCGAGCGGCCGGAACAGCGCCGTATCGACGGCCACCAGCAGACGGCCGCTCTGGCGGCAGAAACCTTTTTCCTCCGTCCCGCGCCCCTGCCACGCGACCGCAGTTCCGGCGCAGGAAAAAGCCTTCTCCACGAACTCGCGCACGCTGTGGGTTTCGCCGGTGGCTAGCACATAGTCGTCGGGCGCGGGCTGCTGCAGCATGCGCCACATGCCGTCCACATAATCGCGCGCGTGGCCCCAGTCGCGGCACGAATCGAGATTACCGAGCCACAGGACGCCGCCCTGCCCCGCCGCGAGGGCGGCTGCAGCGCGGGTGATCTTGCGCGTGACGAATTCCTCGCCGCGCAAAGGGCTTTCATGATTGAACAGGATGCCGTTACTGGCATGCAAGCCGTAGGCATCGCGGTAGGTTCGCACCAGCCAATAAGCGGAAAGCTTCGCCACGGCATAGGGGCTGCAAGGCGCGAAGGGCGTTTCCTCGTTCTGCGGCGCTGGGGCGCGGCCGAACATCTCGGAGCTCGAGGCTTGATAGAACCGCGTTTTTTTCATGTCGAAAAGCCGCAGACCCTCGAGCAGATGCAGCGTGCCGAGCGTGTTGATGCTCAGGGCTGCGACCGGTGTTTCAAAACTGACCTGCACATGCGAAAGCGCGGCCAGATTGTAAATCTCATCGGGTTTCACCGCCGCCAGCAGGCGGTAAAGCCCGGCGGGATCGGTCAGATCGCCGTAGTGCAAATGAAAGCGCGGATGATCGGTGAAGGACGCAAGGCGGGTGAGGTTGGGCGAAGCCTCGTAAAGGCGGACGCCGTGGACGGCATAGCCCTTCTCCAGCAGATACCCGGCGAGAATCGCACCATCCTGTCCAGTCACGCCGGTAACCAGGGCCGTCTTGTTCATCGCAGCAACCGTTCCTTGTAATCGTTCCTTTATGGAGCAAAGCGGCGTTCTTGTGAAGGAACCGTTCCTGAGTTTCCAGATAAACCCCACCCTTGCCAGATGCCGCGCCAGGCATTACCCCTGTGGAATCGTTATCTTTTCGGGGAAGGACGCCCCATGCTGCTGATGGCAGGAAAAATCGTGTTTTCGGCGGTCATGATCGCCTTCGCATCGTGGCTGGCGGGCAAACGCCCGGAACTGGCGGGCTTCATCATCGCCCTGCCGCTGACCACCCTTCTGGTGCTGCCGCTTTCCTACGCGGAATATCAGGACGCCGGCAGGGCCGTGAAATTCGCGCAAAGCATTTTCGTGGCGGTGCCGCTGTCGCTGCTGTTCTTCGTGCCGTTCCTGGCGGCGGCGAAGCTGCAATGGAATTTCTGGGGCCTGTATGTTTCGGGTATCGCGCTTCTGGCCGGCGGCTATTTCCTGCACCGCTACGTCATGACGCTAATCGCCGGACTCAAGTAGTCGTCAGCACGAAGGCGAGGCAGGCCATGGCGATCGCGCCGGCCTTGGCGCCCAGCGCGTAATGCTTGGGCCCGATATAATTATCGGCCGAGGCCCATACCGCCTTGATCATGAACGCCGCCCAGCAGAAGGCGAACATCTGCGCCAGCGCCCCCACGAACCCGAGCGAGAAGGACAGGATCTCCATCCCGCCCACCAGCGCCACCAGGTAAATCCAGAACGTCTGGAACAGCGGCACTTCGCCCGCCCATATTTCCTCGATCTTCTTCTTGAATTCTTCCTGCCAGTTCTTCTTCGGCGGGGGCGGCGCTTTACCCGGCTCTTTGCGGGCGGGGGCGGGTTTTTTCTGCGGTTGTTCTGTCATGGTCGTTCCCTTGCGAAATTTTTCCGATTTTAAGGCTCCGGGAGCGCTCTGTCAGCCGGTTTCAAGGTTTCATCCACCGCTCATGCCAGCTTTGCAGCATCAAAAGCCCCCACAGGCTGTAAGACCAATCGTAGCGGCCGGAAAGATGCTGGCGCACCCGGCGCTCAACCCGCGCGGCATCCAGGATTCCTTGCTCCCGCAGGCGCGCGGACGCCAGCATATCCTCCATCCACGGCCGCAGCGGGCCACGCAGCCACGACGCGAGCGGCACCGAAAACCCCTGCTTGGGCCGATCGAACAAGGCGGGCGGCACATGGCGCGCCAGCAGACGGCGCAGAATCCTTTTGCCCTGCCCGTCCTCAAGACGCAGCGGCGGCGGCAGCCGCCAGGCATATTCCATCACCCGCCGGTCGAGAAAAGGCGCGCGCAGCTCGAGCCCGTGCGCCATCGACGCCCGGTCAGCCTTCGCCAGAATGTCGTCGGGCAGGTAAAAGGAAAGATCGGCCGCCATCATATCGTCCTCAATGGCGCGGCCGGGCGTCCGCCCGATATCCGCAAGCGCCGGAAACACCGCGCCGGTATTCTCAGCCGTCCGCAAGGGCGGCCGGTGATCGACGCGCAAAAACGCCTGATACAAGGCCTCGCGGCTGCCGGCCGCGAGCAGCCCCCAGGCCCGACGCAGATTCTGCGGCCCGGTGAAATCGGCCAACAGGCGCGCCACACTTGGGCGCAGCACCAACGAGGACACCGGAACAATGTTTGCAAGACGCTGCGCCAGGCGGTAGCGGTTATAGCCGCCGAACATCTCGTCGCCGCCGTCGCCAGTCAGGGCCACCGTCACGTTTTCGCGCGCCAGGCGGCAGACATGCCAGGTCGGGATCTGCGATGAATCGGCGAAAGGCTCGTCGTAGATGTCGGCAAGATGCGGGATGACGCCGCGCGCCTCTTCCGCCCCCACGCGGAAGACCGTGTGATCGGTGCCCAGATGCCGGGCGACCGCGGCAGCATGCGGCGATTCGTCGAAGGCATCTTCCTCAAAAGCGATGCTGAAGGTTTTGACCGGGCGCGGGCTGTTCTTCTGCATCAAGGCGGTGATCAGCGCGGAATCGACACCCCCCGATAGAAAAGCGCCCAGCGGCACATCGGCGATCATGCGCTGGGCGACGGCCAGCGACAGTGCTTCTTCAAGCTCCTGCAGCGATTCCTCTTCCGGCACGCGCGGGCGCACCTGATGGGTAAGTTCGTGCGGGCGGAAATGCGGCCAGGCCTGGTCTGTGAAACGCGCGGCGTCGCGGCCGGCTGCGATATCGGCAAGCGTCAGCGACAGGCAGGTCCCAGGCGCGAGCTTGTAAAAACCCTCATAGATCGTGTGCGGCGCCGGAATGAAATTATATTCAAGGAAAAGCGCGCGAGCGCGGGCGCTCACCCGGCGTTCGAATCCGGGCATGACCGTCAGCGCCTTGAGCTCGGAGGCGAAAGCGAACGTGCGCCCGGTATAACCGAAATAAAGCGGTTTTTTGCCGGCGGGGTCGCGCGCCAGATGCAGCGTCTTCTCCGCCGTGTCGTAAAGCGCAATCGCGAACATGCCGATGAAGCGCGCAAGCGCCCGGGCCAGGCCCCACTCCTCGATCGCCGCCAGAATGATCTCGGTGTCGGAGCCGCCCCTGAACGTGCGGCCGGCTGCGCCCATTTCGCGGCGCAGATCGAGGAAATTGTAAATCTCGCCGTTATAAACAACGACATAGCGCCCCGACGCCGACATCATCGGCTGGGCGCCCGCGGAGCTGAGGTCGACGATCGACAGGCGCCGGTGTCCCAGCGCCACGCCCTCCGGCGGCATCAGCCACAATCCGCCGGCATTGGGCCCGCGATGGCGGATCATGTCGGTCATGCGGTTGATGGTTTCCGCCATGCCCTCGCCTTCCGCACCGCCCGGGGTGATAAAACCGGCTATGCCGCACACAATATAATCCTTATGAAAAAACAACCGCGCACTAGCTAACTATGGCGCAACTGCGTATACAGGCGCAATGGACCTTGCGTTTTTTCTCAACCCGATCGACCTGCGCCGCGACGTGCGGCAGGCTCACGAGCGCCATTTCGCCCGCCACCTGAAGCCGGGGATGAAGGTTTTCGACATCGGCTGCGGCAGCAAGCCTTTCGCCGGAACCGTCGAGGAAAAAACCGGACATTATGCCGGGGTAGATGTCGCCGACGGTTTTTACGATCAGGAACATATCGATCTGGTCGGCAGCGCCTATGCGATCCCCGTCGCCGACGGAGAGGCCGATGCACTGATTTCCTGCCAGGTGATCGAACATCTGGAAGAACCAGAAAAAGCTCTGGCCGAATGCCGCCGCGCTCTGCGTGACGAGGGATTTCTGTTTCTGTCTTTTCCGTTTCTTTACCCGCAGCACGCCGTGCCGCGCGATTATTTCCGCTATACCGAATACATCATAGCACCCCTGCTGGCCCGTCACGGCTTCAGGATTCTTGAGCAAGAGCGGCTGGGCGGTTTCTGGTACGATGCCGGCGTATGCGCGGGTGTTTATCTGCAAAGCTTCAACCGCGGCCCGCTCAAGCGTTTTCACGTCGTGCGGGCGCTGACCTGCCTGGTGAAATGGTTTTTCCTGGCGCTACACGGTGCCGAAGGCCTGCTTCTGGACGCTCTTGAAAAGGATAAGGCCAGCCTGCGCCAGGTCTGGACGGCCAATTACGTCATCGTGGCGCAGAAATCGCCGCGTGCAGCAGCTCTTCCCAGCGGCTGACGACCACCTCTGGGGAAAAATCCTTCACCCGCTCCTGCCCGGCCTGTCCCAGCGTCACACGGCGCGCCGGATCGTCCATCAGCCGCGCAAGCCCCTCCGCCAGCGCCTGCACACGGTCGCTGCCCGCGACCAGCAGGCCCTCGCGTTCCGCCCGCACCAGCTCGTTGGTGCCGGGGCAATCGGCGAAACCGATGACAGGAAGGCCATGGGCCATCGCTTCGGCGGTGGCCAGGCCGAAACTCTCATACAAGGAAGGCATCGCGAAAATATGCGCGGCGCGGTAAGCGCCTTCTATGTCAGCCGCTTCTTCCTCGATCCGCGCAACAGACTCAAGCTTGCTATCATCAATCTGTGCCTGCAGGATTTCACGCAGCAGGCCCTGGCCGATGATCCGCAGGCGCCATTGCGGGTAACGGCTGGCAAGGCGCGCGAAAGCGGCGATCAGCGTTTCCTGGTCCTTCTGCGGATCGAGCCGCCCGACCGTCAGGATGGTTTTCACGCCGTCGGCGTCGGGCCGGGCCGCCAGACTTGCCGGCGTGACCGGATTCGGCATCACCGTCATGCGCCCGCGCAGAAAAGCGGGGTAGCTCCGGCGTATTGCTTCCGACAGCACCGTGACCCGCCGCGCCAGCAGCCCGGCCGCGCACAGCATGATAAATTCCGCCTTGCGGCTGCGGTAATGGCGGGGAACGATATGCTCGCTCGCGATCACAGGAATGCCGGTACCGGCAAGCGCGAAGGCCGCCGGTATGAACATGCTGTGCATGAACGCTATCACGGCGTCGGGCCGGCGCTCCGTCACGGTGTGGCGCAGCGCGCGCATGCGCGCCAGCGTTTCCATGAACCCCGCGCGCCGGCCGGAATCGCCGATCCCCAGATCAAGGCGCACGATACCCGGCGCCAGTGGATAGACAGACGCGCCGCCGGGGCGGTCAAACGTCAGCAAGCATGTTTCATGCCCGCGCGCCGCCAGACCTGCCGTCACCACCGCCAGCACCCGCTCGGCGCCACCGCGCGTGGTGTTCATGGATTTGATCGCGAACAGGAGCTTCATGAGCGCGCGCAGCTCCTGAACAGTTCTTCCCACTTGTCGAACACGCGCGCAGGGGCGTAAGGCGCCATCGATTGCACCGCCGCGCAGCCCATGTCAGCGCGCGCAGCGTCGTCCTTCATCAGGCCGCGGAGCGTGTTCGTCAGACTGGCGAAATCGCCGTTACCTGCGGCCAGGCGTCCGTTGACATCCGGGGTGATCAGGTCGCTGACGCCGTCGCAACCGGCGTAACCGGCGGCCGGCAGACCGTGCGCAAGCGCTTCAGCGAGCGCGTTGGGAAATCCCTCCCACCGCGACGGCAGGCAAAAAAGATGCGCGCTTTTATAAAGCGACGCGACATCGCGCACCGCGCCCTTGAACACGATGCGGTCGTGCAGGCGAAAGGCAGCCACCAGCTTCTTGAGCGCGGCCTCGTCCTCCCCGTCGCCCGCGAGCACGAGGTCCCATTGCGGGTATTCCGCGGCCAGGCGGGCAAAAGCCTCGATCAGGACTTTCTGGTTCTTCTGATAGGACAGGCGGCCGACGCATAGCAACGTGCGCCGCCCCGCCCCGCCGCCGGGATCGGCAAAGCCCTGCGCCGGAAAGACGGGATTGGGGATGGTCACAATACGCGAACGCAAGAAAGCGGGGTAGGCGCGGCGGTAGCTTTCACATTGAATGGTAATGGTACGGGCCAAACGCAACATGGCGAAAGAAACCAGAGGCGGCGGATAAGCGCGCGTATGTGTGAAACGCGAAGGGGCGTTGCGCTCGGCCGCGATCATCGGGATCGGCAGCCCTGCGCCGAACAGGCGCATGCTGATGAAGGGACCGTCTTGAAACGCGATCAGCGCGTCGAGTTTCTCCGCTTTCAAAAGCGCGCGCACCCGCTTCGCCCGGGCCAGACGGAGCGGCCACCCCGCCTTCACGGCCGGATCGCCCATCGCCAGCCGGTGCCAGGCTATGCGCGGATCGAGATCGTAAAAAGTTTTTGCATCCGCCGCATCCCATGTCAGAAGCGCGATGTCGTGTCCGCGCGCCGCCATTTCGTTGCCAAGCGCGATGGCCATGCGCTCGACGCCGCCCGCGACCTGACCGAATTTGCGCCCCGCGATCATGATTTTCATGACGATATCCTTTGCTCGTGACGCAGGCGCGCGGGCGCCGTGCGCAAAAACTGCCGCGCGGTCAGCAGCGGATGGTAGATAAACAGCAATATTAAAGTCAAAAGCGCCTGCACGGGTTTGCGGTCGTAGTGATAAAAACGCAGCCGTGCCCAGGCGCGGGCGAAGCCGTAACGGCCGGCGCGGTTGAGGTCGGCTTTATATTTGTCGATGAAGGCGCATTCACTTTTATAGGCGATCAAAGGCCGCTTATCCGATCCCGCGGTCGCGTGCTGGCGGACGACTTCCTCGGCGCATCCCGTGAAATGCCCGCCGATCTTGGCCAGGCGCACAGCGAAATCGCTGTCTTCGTTGCGGCGCAGGGTTTCGTCGTAAGAGCCTGCCGCCTGGAATGTCGCGCGCCGCGCCATCAGCGCGCAGCCCGGCGTGCCGGCACCGTAAAACACTGCCGGGTCGCGCCGGCCGTAGAAAAAATAATCCAGCATATCCTGCCCCTGCGGGGCACGCGGACGCGACCCGATCCCGGCGAAATGATGCTCGTAACCGTTCGGATAGACCCGCACGCCTGAAGCGTAGCAAGCGACGAGCTTTTGCCCTGTGCGGGCTTCGTAATCGGTCAGGGCACGCAACTGGGTGGCGATGCGCTCCGGGGCGCTTTCATCATCGTCGTCAAAAATCACGACAAACTCCCCGTGCGCGTGCGCCAGCATGGTATTGAGCGCACCGCCCACGCCCTTGTTGTGATCGTGGACGATCAGGCGAATTTCGGGGTGCGCAGCGGCGAGGGCGCGCACGGTACCCACCGAGTCGTCGGCCGAGGCATCATCGACCACGATGATCTGTTTGTTGGGCCAGTCCTGCGCCAGCGCGCTGCGCAGGGCGCGGGCGATGGTCGCTTGCGCGTTGAAGCAGGTCATGCCGATGGTGACGAGAGGCAAGGCGGTCATGGCGCGTTCATGAAAGCGTGAAAGGAACGGATCACGCGATTATGCCAGAAACCTGGCAGGGCATAAAGGCTGCGCCGTACTGTGATATCTGGGTAATTCATTGATATTTCAGTGAATTTTTTTATAAACCCGAGCCGGTTCCCGCGCAGATACATATACTTGGCGCCCAGCCACGCCCGGGCGAAATCGTAATCCCGCGCGGAGGGGAAGGCGTCGCGGTGCTTTTCGAACAGCCGCGCGGTGTAAAATTCCTCGCGCTCCAGGTTCTTGGCGGCGTCATAGGTCATGGTCTGGGTGACGAGCGGATCGGCCAGGCCGACGAACCCGACGCCCGCCCGGGCCGCGCGCAGGTTAAACTCGGTATCCTCCGAGCGGCGGAAGCTTTCATCGAACCCGCCCAGGCGGCGGTACAGCGCCACCGACGCCATCTGCGAACAGGTCGGCATTGCGCCGTATCCCCCCTTCACGGGCTTGTTCATCAGGATATGCCCCGCGACATCCGCGCCAGACATAACCGCCAGCGCACGCATGCCCAGGGTCGGCACGACGTGAACCGCGCCACCGGGATAGATCTGCCGCCGCGCAGTATGGCATATGACATCGCGGCCATCGATCGCTTTCATCTGTTGCGTCAGGCGGTCGGGATCGCTTTCGTCGTCGTCGTCGAAAAAGGCAATGTAGGCGCCGCGGGCTTCGGCGATGATGCGGTTGCGCGCCGCCGCTACACCCTTGTTCTCCGGCTGGATGAAAACACGCACATCCGGTGCCGCTTCGAGAATCGCCGCCGAACCATCGGAAGAAGCGTCGTCGACGGCGACGATCTCTACTGCCGGCCAGTCCTGGGCCCGCGCGGAAGCCAGCGCCCGTGCCAGAGTTTTTTCGGCGTTATAAGCCGTAATGCCGATGGTGACGACGGGAACAGCCGACAAAAAAACCTCGCGTGTCTTGATTACGGGCGCCGCCCGCTTCATAGTGGGGCCACCAAAACAAGGATAGACACCAAGGATAGACTATGCGGGTACAATCCCTTCTGCGCAAGTCCGGATCGATGGCCGTAAGCCTGATAAACAAGGCGGCGGGCGCGGCGAACGACCCGTTTTCGGCGCCGTTCTTTCCGCCGGAATCCGCGCCTGATCCGGAACAGCTCGAGGGCTGGTTCACCGCCGCCGATGGACGGCGCCTGCCGGTCCTGAAAAACCATCGCTACGGGCTGAAGAAATGCTGGAAGATTTTTGGGCCGCTCGCCGCCCTTGCCGAACTGCAGGGGCGCGGCCTGCTCGATGATAAAATCGCCGCCTTCCTCGTCCACGCACGCGGCCACCGCACGCTGACCGTGCCGCTCGATGAAATCCGCGCCGTGCTGGCGCCGCTGCTGGCGCAACACCGCGATCTTTTCATCTCGACCGATATTCCCGCGATCGGCCAGCGCCTGCTCAAACCCGCCGATCAGGAGATCGAGGCCGCCATCGCCCGCAAGGCCGCCGAGCACGGCCGCCTGCTGGAAAAACTGAACGCGCTCGGCCTGCCCGCGCCGCGCCCGGGCGATCCCGTGATGGAAATCGGCTACACCTCGGGCGGCGAATCGCTCCTGGGGTTCGAGCGCCTGGGGCTGCGGGCCATCGGCATCGACAATTTTTACGACGACAATGTTTCATCGACCGGACGGCATCACTACATCGCGCAGCGTGCCGGGGCGAAAGCTTCCTACCTCGTCGGCGACATCACCCGGGAAACGCCGGTCACGGCCGGATCCCTTTCCCTGGTCTATTCCCTTAGCGTGCTCGAGCATATTAGCGACCTGCCCGCCGCCTTCCGCGAGATGGCACGGCTGGTTCGGCCGGGCGGGCTCATGGTTCACCGTTACGATCCGTATTTCCACGTGCGCGGCGGCCATTCGGCGGGGGTGCTCGATTCTCCCTGGGCGCATATGCGTCTGTCGCCCGAGGACGTCGAAACCTATATCCGCGCGCAGCGCCCGCACGAGGCCGAAGCGGTCATCCCGTGGATACGCGGCGCGCTCAACCGCCGCCATACCTTCGCGCATGTCGCGGGCGCCCTGGCGGCGGCGGGATTCTCCCTCATCAAAGTCGAAAAAACGCCGGTCGACCGCGCCTATGGCTTTTTCCCCGAGCGGGAAACCGTCCATGACTGTCTCCGGATCAATCCCGGCATCGCGCCCGACGATCTTCTGGCTTCGGCGGTTACGATCGTGGCGCGGAAGGCGGAAGATAATCGCGCCTGATCGCACGATCAACCATGACCGACGTGGAAATCCTGTAGACATAGGCCGCGCCCACGGCGCCCCAGATACCAAAGAACGGCACCAACACCAAAACCGCCACGATGCGAGCATAGCTCGTCCACAGCGTGACATCGCGGAAATTCACCGTATCGAGCTTTGAACGAATATAACGCGAGCGCAGCACCGCCGTATTGCCGATCGCGACCGAACAAGCCAGTGCTTGTGCGTAGGGTACAGCTTCATCGTAAGCTGCCCCGAAAATAAACCTTATAATCACAGGCAGCAGCGTGAAGCTGAAAATGACGATACCTGCGCCGAATACCAGCGAGAAAATTCTGAACAACCGGTCGAGATCGTGACTGAAAACCTCCCGGCGGGCAAAGCGCGGGGTCAGCACCACGGCCGCGTCCTGCACCGCGTTGCGCAGCAGATCGGTCAGGCGCTCGGCGGCATAAAAAATGGCAAGCTTCTCCGGACTCAGAAAAATAAAGATCAGAACCTTGTCGATATAGCGGGATACAACGTTGACCGCCTGATAGAAGGACGACTTCACGCCGTAGTCGATATTGCCCGGCTCGACCGGGGAATCGGCCGACACCGTGCTGAAAACTTTGAAGGTCCGGTAGAGGTTTTGCAGCGCCGGTATGCCCAGAACGCACAACAGCGGAACAAGGATGTTCCCCGGCATCAGTACAATCGCACCGATCATCAGCGCGGTCGCCAGCACCGTGTTGACCGCCTCGAGCTTCATCAACTGCGGGAACCGGCCCTGCCCCTGCAATATGCTTTTCCACAGTGTCAGCCCGTGCAGAAGCGGATAGCACAGCGCCGCTAGCGTAAAACCCTGAACCAGTTCGGCCGGGCCGCCGCGGTAATGATACCACCCTGCCAGACCCAGCAAGATAAGGCTCGCGGCGAAAGATCCCTTGAGCGGCAGGGCGAGTGCCCGGCGGCTGGTGCCGGCGAAACCGCGCGCGACCGCCTGGGTCAGCGATTCGTTCAGTCCCTTGAAAGCGAGCACCGACAAAAGCGCCGCCACCGTGAGAATATATTGATAGTAACCGAAACCAGCCTGCGACAGGCCGTGCGCCAGAAAATAGGTACCGGCGATCCCCGCCAGGATCTGCAGCACGCGCACGGAAAACACCGCCCCCAGGCTGCGCCGCAGGTCGGGCGGTATTTTTCTCACTAAGTCCTCGATATTCATAATTTTACGGCCTTGGAAAAATGGGCGTTTAAACAACCTACTGTTTTGGCTATAAAAGTTCAAACCAAACCTGAGAGCCACCCGTGCAGACACCGCTTTTCACCCGTTACGCCCATTACCGCAGCCGCGAGGAGCGCAACCGCTATTGCGCCGGCCTGATCCGCGAGAAAGGCTTCGGGGGGCCGATCCTCAACCTGGGCAGTGGCGGGCAGAAATTCCTCAAGACCGCTCTCGCTCCGCACGGCTACCAGATCACCGACATGGATATCTGGGGCGAGGTCGATGTTAAAATCAATCTCGAGAGAGACATGCCGTTGCCGGCGGCTGATAAGAGTTTCGAGACCGCCGTCTGCCTTGACGTCCTCGAGCATATCGAGAATTTTCACGCCGTGTTCAACGAGTTGCTGCGCGTGACGCGCGGCCACGTCATCATATCGCTGCCCAATCCGTCGGCGGTGTATTTCCGCAACATCCTTTTTGACAAACAATATTTCGAGGGACCGCAAAGAAAAGAACACGGAAAGTACGAGAAATATTACGGCCTGCCGTTCGAAGCACCGCCGGACCGACATAAATGGTTCTTCTGCTACGATGAAGCCCTTGAGTTTTTCGAGCACCATGCCGCGCACAAGGGATACCGGATCGTCGACGGCGCGCTCACCGGCCGGGGCGATGCCCGCCATCAGGTGCTGCGCCGCCTGGCGCCGCGCCTGTACAGGAACCTGGTCATCCCTTCTTTCTGGGTCGTTCTGAAAGTCTAGATCTTGAGGCGGCGGCGCATTTCCGCCGGCAGAATCGTGAACGGCGACGCCAGGCAGGCGAGCGCCATGTAAAGGCGGCTTTTCGAGCGATAGCCACGCGCGTAATAGAAACGGCTGTGCGCGACGAAGCGCGCGCCGTGATAGGCAAGGCGGCGCTTCAGATAATCCTTGTGCTTCTCTCGCAGCTTCAGCGCGTATTCAAGCGGTACCTTTCCTGCCTTGTCCTGAGTCGGCGTCAGATGCTGGTTGACGAGCGGCGCGTCGACGGCGATGAAATGCGCGCCGGCGAACGCAAGCCGTACCGCCAGATCCCACTCGGCGCAGCGGCGGAACGATTCGTCGAACCCTCCCGCAGCAATGAAAACCTGCCGCGCCGCCATCAGCGCGCAACTGCCGAACTGTCCCCAACTGTAGCCCCGGGGCTCGGCGTGCCAGAGCAGGAAATCCGCAACCATGGCGCCGTGAGGCTCGACGGGTTTACGGCCGATGGCGTGAACCACGGCGGCGGGCTTGTCGAAACCGGCGCGGAAGACCCGGCGGTTGGCGTAGCAAAGCACCGAGGCGTCGCCGTGCGCGGCCTGATAAGCTTTGAGCCTTTCAAGCTGCGCCGTGATGCGGCCGGGATCGCTTTCGTCGTCGTCGTCAAAAAAGGCGATGTAATGCCCCTGCGCGGCGTTGATGATGCTGTTGAGTGCCGCCGGATAGCCGCCGTTCTGGCCCTTGGGGATAAATTTTATCCGCGCGTCGGCCTGTGCCATGCGCTGAATAAGGGCGGCGGAATTGTCGGTTGAGGCATCGTCGACGACGATGATCTCCTTCACCGGCCCTTGCTGCGCAAGCGCGCTTTTGATCGCCCGCTCGATGGTGTCGGCGGCGTTGAAGCAGGTAATGCCGATGGTTACGTCGCTCATCAGGCCGCCTCCCGCTTGCGCATGACCCGGGCCGGCACGCCTACCGCCACGGAATAAGGCGGAATGTCGGCCGTCACCACGGCGCCGGCGCCGATCACGCTGCCTTTGCCGATCCTCACACCGTCAAGCACGCGCACACCGGAACCGATCCAGACATCATCCTCGATGACGATGCCCTTGGCCTGGCTGCCCTGCTCGCGGATGGTCTGTTCGGTATCCTCAAAATTGTGGTTGAAGGCGACCAGCGACGTGTGGGCCGCAATCCGCACATGATCGCCGATGGTGATGCCGCCGTAACCCTGTAGCACGCAAAAGGGATTGATTGAGCAATGCGTGCCGATGACGATAAAGCCGGTGCGCGGGAAAAGCTGGGCGTAATCCTTAACGACCGAATAAGCGCCGACGGAAATGACATGTTCGCGCGGCGAACTATAATCGACGCGCAAATGCGCCATGGGCTCAATCACGGCATCGGGATGAAGGTCGATCTGCCCAGTCAGGCGGTAATGTGCCCGCTTCAGAAGCTTCAAAGCGCTGATCGTGCCGCGCCAGAAAAACCGGTAGCCTTTATTGATGTTCGAAATCATTTCACCACCACCGCCTGCATATTGGAGGGCAGCATGGAATCGGCACGGTCCTCTTCGTCGCGGCGGCCGACGATATTGTACTGCGCGATGATGAAACGGTCAAAGAACGGCAAAACCAATACCAGCAGCTCCACGACCGGACGGATCAGAGGGAAAATATCGCACTGCAGAAGGATGCGCTGCAGCAGGATGGCAACGGTTTCAAACGGCGGGCACGAGCCGCGCAGCATCTTGATCTTCGACCAGTCCTTGAACAGCAGCCTGAACGAATAGGGCGTGAAGTGAAAGAAATCGTTCGGACATTCGTGGAACGAGAAGACGGCGCTTGCGGAAATGATCAGCTCCCCGCCCGGTTTCAGGATACGGCGGAAATCGTCGATGATGCGCTGCGGATCGGGAATATGCTCGAGCAGCCCGGTGCACAGGATGATGTCGTAAGAAGCGTCCGGAATCTTCGCCAGGTCGCGGTAATAGAGATCGACATGCATGTCGGCCGGTTTGTCGGGTCGCTTGGTGACGGAAAAGGCGTTCTTGAAATAGGGCGCGTAATCGACATCCTCGGAATGGACCACCAGCGTGCGCTTGTCCGAGGCGTTTTCCCGGCACAGTCTTTCGATATTCCGGGTCGAGATTTTGTGCTTGATGAAGCTGTGGCGGCAAAGCTTCTGCCAGAGCGTCGGCGCGTTCGGTTCGGTCATGCTGGAATTTCGCTCAGTCTCTTGCGTACACGTTCGGCCACTTTAAGCGACAGGGCGGCGATTGTATAGAACGGATTAGCATAGCCGTAAGTCGGGAACAGCGACGGGCCGGCGATAAATAAATTATGAATATCAAATACTTGGCCGTCACCATCCGTGACCGCCCGGCGCGGGTCGGCGCCCATGCGCGTGGCCCCCATGAAATGGGAATGTACGGCCACCAGCGGCCATTCCCCGGCCGCGCGGCAGGCTTCGTAATCAAGCCGCGCACCCGCCTTGCGCAGCCTTTCATCGGCGGCGGCGAAAAAGCGCAGGACGTCCGCCCGGTCGTCCGCGCCGAACCGCCAGCGCAGATCGAGCTTGTGCACGCCGCGCCCGTCCTTGTCCACGGAAAGGGTCAGGCGATTTTCAGGATCGGGCGCCTGATCAAAAAAGCAGCGTAGTGTAAAGCGCCGCGCCTGCCCCTGCAACCGCGCCACCCTGCCGAGCACGGCGAACGCCGCTCGCCCCATGACGGGGGGGATATAGTTTGCGAAGACGGATTCGCGCACGCGCTCGAACATCTGCGCACCCGCGTACTCGTACGAGGGAGAGAGCTGAAAATAATGATTGAGAGTGCCGCTCTGCAGCCGCGCCGTCTCGTCAAGACCAATGCCCAGGCGCACGAGGTCACGGCCCCGGCGGCTGTCGCTGAAAAGTGGATGGCGGATGGAAACCGGACGATCCGTGACAAGCGCCGCGAGGTCGGCCTTGGGATGCGTGGAGAAATAACGACCCACCTGATCGTGATCGTTGCCCAGCCCCTGCGGGCGGCGGACGCGGGAATTGAGCAGCAGGCGCGGCGTTTCCACGCCCCCGGCGGCGACGATGAAAATTTTCGCCTTCACAGGCAGCAGGCCACCGTCGCGCTTTTTCACTTCCGCATGGGCGATGCCCTGCCCGTCGCCGCGCTCGATCAGGCGCGCAACCGGCGCATCGAGAATCACGCGCAGCGCCTTCGTCGTCGTCAGCGCCTGCAGCAGATGATCGGCGGCGCGGAAAGGCCGGTCAGTCCAGATGAACGGCTTCAAGGCAAGTCCACCACTGCCCGGAAAATCGCGGGGCCAGTCGTGGAGGTCGGGATGAGAAAAACGCTCGTGGGCGACGCCGAAGAAGGCCGCCGCCTGCCGGTAATAAGGAGCGAGCGTTTCCGGCGCGAAGGGCCAGCCTTTCAGGTCGCCGGCCTCGAACGGGCAGATCCGCCCCGCCCATAAATTCGAGGCTCCGCCCAGTTGGCGCGAAAATCCGAACCGCAGATGCGCGGCCCCGCCGGCATCGACCGTGCCGAACAGTTCCCGGGCGTCGTGCGCGGCCTCACTCTCGCCGCCGCCTGCTTCCAGGACCACGACATCGATACCCGCGCGCGCCAGCGCCACCGCCGCCACCGCGCCCGCGGCGCCCGAGCCGATCACGCACACATCGGCCGACAGCCCCGCCGTGCCGAACTGGTCGGCACGCGGCAGGCAGGAAAGCGGCAGAGGTGAAGGCTGGTCTGCGGTCATGGCGGCATTCTACCGCCCCGCCGCGCGGCGGTCATCGGGTATTTAAAGGGGCGTTATATGACGCGGGGTGCCGCCGCTGCCGTCAGGACGGGACGGAAATGTTCGCGCGCATCGGGAAGCGCGATGAGATCGAGAAAATCCTCGGCGCTTTGCGGCCGTGAACCGGAGGAAAGAGCGACATCGAGATCGAGCAGCACACGGCCCGTCAGCGCGTCGCGCTGGACGAAGTAAACCCGGTCGCCGGGTTCAAGAATATCCTTGTTCAGAAGGCAGGACGACGGCACATCCTGCCCCCGCACGCTGATATCGCACGTCACGGCGGGCGGCAGCGGCGCCGGAACGGCTTCCGGTGCCGGCGCGCTTTCAGCGGCCGCAACAACGGAACGGAAAGCCCCGGCGCCAAAACGCTTGCCGATATAGGCCAGGTCGCGCCGGGCCTGAACATTACCGTTCTGGGCCGCGTATTCGTAGAGCTTCATCGCCAGTTCGGGATTTTTCGGCGCGCCGCCCTGACCGTTGAAGAGGAAGAACGCCAGATCCTTCGCCGCCTGCGGCTTGCCTTTCTCCGCCAGGCGCAGGGCCTGCGCGAAGGGCCCGTTCCTGCCGCCGGCGACATCGCGCGCTTCGTCAAGCAGCGCGGGAAGGTTTGGTTTTACAGGCACCGTCAACGCCGCCTGGCTGAAATCCTTCTGCGGCAGCGCGGCTGCCTGCGCCCCGCCGATCAGCAGATCGCCCAGAGCCGCGAAGGCGATGCCGCCCACGAGCGTAAAGCCTGCGCTTGTCGCCGCCTTGGCCCAGAAACGTTTTTTATCGAAGGGCGGCGGTGTCAGCCCCTGTGCCCGCGCTTCGCGGCACTGGCGCCAGCGGTCGATGCCGCCCGCAGCCAGCCCGGCGCTCAGAGCCGTCAGCGCCAGCACCGGCCCGCCAAAAAAGGTCGTGGTAGTGGCAACGGTCGCGGTCTTGACGCCGAACATCACGCCCGCGCCCACGCCCATGCTGACGGCCGCGCTCCACAGGCGGCGGCGGCGTTCGCCTGCCGCGGGATCATGCTCGCGGCGCGAAAGCGGTATCACGAAAGCGGCATTATATGTCTGGCCGAAAGCGGTCATGACGGCATTCCTTCGCGCCGGTCGACCACCCGGGCGGTGTGCGTGATGGCGACCGGCGGGCGCGCAGGATCGGTAATTTCAATCAGCCCGACTTCCTCGCATCCCGCCAGCAGCGCCAGGGCGCTTTCCTCGATATCCTCGACCCGCGCCAGAAGCGCCGCGCCGCCGCGCAGGCATACGTCCCGCCCCGACACCTCAAGCGTCAGGGTTTCCAGCGGCAAGGCGCCCGGCACCAGCAGCGCCACGGCGCCGGTATCGGTTAAAATCATGTCGAGGTCGCGGATCACGGCCGGACTTATACATTATACCAACGGGTTATGCAAAAATTTTTTGCGCCGCAACCTTGACATAAACAGAAAATGCGGGTTATAACCCGCCCGACTTCACACTTCTCAACCTGTCTTTTTAAGGGGTAAACCATGAACCTGTCCCGCACCCTGGCCGGCGTTTTCGCCGCCTCCGCCGTTGGCTCCGCCGTCGCTGGCGGAACGTACTACTACGATTATCCACCCGGCCCCGGCGGCATCACGATCCAGGATCAGGCGCAGCAGCAAAACCAGCAGCAGCAGATGCAACAGCAGCAGACCTTCAACCCCGTCAATACCGTCAACGGCGGCAACAGTTCTTCCCACGTCGGCAATGTCAGCAGCGGCAGCCATAGCAGCGCACAAGTCGGTGCGATCACGACCGGGCCCAGCAACGCCTACAACATGCTGTCGATTACCAACCCGCGCCCGGCCTCCACCTTCGCTTACGCCCCCAGCATGATGGTGGGCGGTACGTTCAACTGCATGGGCGGCTGGAGCATCAGCGGCGGCCTGTCCGGCTATAACGGCGCGGGCTCGCTCGGGTTCGGCCGCAACAACAGCTGGAACAAGGACTGCGCCGCGCATGAAGTCGGCATGCAGGACCGTCGCTTCGATTTCGGCCGTGAAATGAACATGCGCGCATCGAACGACCCCGTGGATCGCGCCCTGGCGCACAATCAGGCTCTGGCCACCAGCCCGGCCTACCGCCTGGCGACCGAAACCCTGGCCCGCAACCTGCAGGATGCCGGGGCCACCGCCACTGCGCCCAAAACTCTGGAAGCTGGTCAATGGCACAGTCTCGTGGGCCTGCCGGTCGTCGTCAACCAACCCGTGCCCGCCGCGGCGCCCGCGCCGGCGCCTGGTCCGGTTTTTAACAACACAGTAACAGCCGTGCCCGCCGCGGCAGTTCTGCCTGCTTCCGCTACGGAGCCTGCGCCAGTGGCAGCCTGCACGGCCGCCCCCGCAACGACGAGGGCCAGGAACGTGGCTGGCGGCGTCATCGCAGGTGGCAAAAAAGGTCCCTGCGGCCAGCCTAAATAAGCTTTAAAACGTCAGACCGCCCGGGACCCCTCCTCCCCGGGCGGTTTTTCTCAAAAACGGAAAGTCTGCATAATGCGCGGCGCGTTCGCGAAACTGACATCGGCTCTGGCTCTTTCGGCCGCCACGGCGCTCGGCGGCTGCGTCACCACGGTGGCGCGCGCCCCCGAATCGTGCATGGGCGGCGGCGGCGTGGGGCTTTTGTTCGTCGGCTTCAACCGCGTGAGTTTCGATGAAAAATGCGCCGCCTACCAGAAAGAGCGGCAGCAGCGCACAGCCGACACCGCGATCTTCACGGCGCTGATGAACGACAAGAACCCCGTCAGCCAGGCGCTTGGCTTCCTGATGTACCAGGCGCAGCGCGACCCCGGCGCGCGCGAAGCGCTCGAAAAAAGCGCGGGCGGGCGCGAATTCATCCGCGTCGAGCCGCAGACCGTCGCCGGGCTTCTGGCGGGCGACGATAACAGCCGTTATGTCGGCATCCAGATCTACAGCTATTCAAGCACCGAAGACCGCAAGGCGACCGATGATATCCTCAAAAAGGCCGGGCACGATCCGCGCGCGCTCCTAACCCTCCCGCCCCTGCCCGCCGCCGCGCAGGACAAGCTGGCGCAGGACATGGGCGCCTACGCCGAACAGGTGAGCCGCAACGCCGCCCCGGCCGCGGCGCCGGTAGCCGTCCAAAGCCTTCGGGGCTGCGTCAAAGAGAAAGCGGCCGATCCTGCGACCGGCCGCCCTGTTATCCGTTATTCCTGCCGCTGATCAGCTCTTATTACTGACATTTACAGGTATGCGAGACATACTCGCCGCCCGAAGGCTCGTAGCAGGTCTTGGTGCCGCCCTTGTGCTCGGCGCAGGTGCAGGGCTCGCCCAGCAGGGCCGCGTTCGGCGGCAGGTTGTTGGTTCGCAGGCCGCTTGAGCTCTGTCTTTCCCATTTAAAAGCCTTGGGAGAACACACGCCCTGCTCGACGATCGAGTTGTCGACCCAGGCGCAGGTGGCGGAGTTGGGATCGCGCTTCTGCAGCCATTTTGTCTGTGTCGCTACCGTTTCGCAGACGGGATCACCGCAGGTTGGATTCTCAAAGCGGAAGTTTTCCTCATCCGTGTTGCAGACACAGGCATCGACTGCGCTCGTCGTCTGGTACTGGCAGACGCCGGGGTTAGGGTTGAATGTCTGCACCGTGGCTATGCCCTGCGTCGGGCTGGTCGCCGCGGCGAAGACCGTGGGATCGGCCGAGCTGCTGCGTACCTTGCCGGGGGCGCAGTTGCTCAGGGTATAAAGGGTGGTTTGAGCGGGCGGTTGGCATACGCATCCGCCCCTGGTGTTGCCCGACGCTGTGAAGTTACAGACGGCCATGGCATTATTGAACACCATTTCCTTCATCGGCGGGCCGTTGACGGGGTCGGGCACCAGGAAGCCGGAGCAGGTCCCGTTGGCAACCCACTGCGGGTCGCGTGCAGGACAGTTACACGTCGTACCTTGCGTGCTGGTGGCGTTGTACACCACTGTATTCGGGCCAGTCAGGCACTGGGTCGTGGTGGTCGTAGTGTAGGTGCCCGTGTAATTGCTGTTCAGACCCGAGCATTGCAGAATTCCGGATGTCACGCTGCTGGGCGTGCAGGTGCAGATGCCGGTTGGATACGGCCCTGACCAGTTCGCCATGCAGATCCATGATTCAACCCGGTTGAATCCGGCAGTGAGATTCACCTGCTGCCAGGCCGTGCCGACCGGCAACGTCCGTGTCTCGCCGCAGATGGTGACGGTGCGGGTGGGGCACCCCGCCGGCGGCCGGGCGGCGCAGATGGGCTGGCCCTGGGCGTTGACGCCCGTCATGATCGGGGTTGCTCCCGAACAGGTAACAGGCACGGGCCCGCACTCTGGGCCACCATTGCGGATACCGATCATATACTCACCGGCGGGACATTTCATGCCTTCGCCAGGAACGTTCAGCGTGTTGTTGCCGCCGATCGCCATAGGATTGAAACAGAAGTTATTGCTGTAATCGCACAGATTGCTGGTCTGCAGTGATGCGGCGGCCCCACCTCCGCCGCTCAGATTGTTTACGCGCAGCGATTCAGGGGCTCCGGAAGACGTGATATCAAGCCCCGGTGTGGGAACCAAAACCCCCACCCCGATGCTGTTGTCGGGAGAAAGATCCTCGATGTTGTCCGGATCAAGTTCCTCGGTCCGGCGCCAGACAGGTTCCTCCTTGGCGGCGTAGTAATTGACTACATCGTCGTAAAAATTAGCGCCGGTCTGTTCCTGGGCGAAGCTTGAAACATAGCGGGCGGTGGCGTCCGTGGCAGGACATACACCGTTCGCCAGGCATTCGTTGCAGTTGTCGCTTTCCAGACCCTGTGCGGCGGCGGGGCAGGCCTGAATCAGCGCTCCTTCGCGGCTGAACCCGCCGGCCGAATTCCGGCCCGGGCTCAGAATGACGAACCCGACGGAGCCGGGGGGATCGACGACGGTCTGGTTCCCTTCATTGACGACCGCGATTACACCGCGTGTCTCGTTGAAGGTGCTGGCATCCGTCATGCTCTGCGTGACAGCATAAAGATAGCGCGCACCGTAGCCGTCGATCGTATCTTCTTCATCCATTTGCAGGGCGCGGAAAGGGATCGCGCCCACGATCACGCGCTGCTCGAGAACCGGGATCGGGATCGCCGCGCCGGTGGCAGGGTCGGGCCGGGTTGTACGCCCGCGTTCCACGCACACACCGCCCAGGCAGTTGCCGAAGGCAAGCGGTGTAGCATGGGCAGACGAAAGCGTGCTGGCGGCATCGGCCAGCGTACAGGGGGACTCGCGGCCGTGATTGGGATCGGCGCGCGGCACGGTGATGTCGGCCGGGCACGGAAAGCGGCCCTGCAGCGTGCGGAAATCCTGCAGCCGGGAAACGGCCTGCGCCAGGTTCGATTGCGTGGTCTGACGTTTTTTGGTTTCGAGATACACGCCGTAGGCCGTAAGCGTGCCCGCCAGCATGACCCCCGCCACCACCATGGCGATCGCCAGCTGGATCAGGTTGTAGCCGTGCTGGCCTTGGAGAAAGCTTTTATGACTGTTTATGGCACGCATATGATGTCTCCATTTGAACGAAGGCCGCCCAGCCAGGGGGTCGCGCCAGTGCATTCTCTGTTAGCGGGGGGGGGTGTAAACGTAATCTTCTGGCAGTCTTCGTTGCCCTCGCTGATCCCGACCATCACATAGCCGGTAGCGCATCTTATACCTTTTGTCGTCGGATCGGGAGTGGTCGTCACCGCGTCGGGCGTGCCCGTGATCGTGCTGGTATCGAAGCAGTTGCCGCCGACGCCATCGCAGATCTTATCCGTCCTGACCTTGCCCGGCGCCCTGATCGAAGCCCCGCCGCCATCTGTCACATGGAGGCGCACAACCGGATTATTGGTGCCGATACCGACATTCCCCGGGTTTGTGTTGCGGATATCGGTCGGATTGCCTGGATCGATGTAATCCCACAGGTTCGTGCTCCTGGTGATGTAGGTGAATACACGATCGTCGTAATAAGTCGGAGCGTCGGTTTCGTATTGCCCCAGCGCCTGCGTGAACACGGCATCGGCGTCGCAGTTTTCATTGTCCCGGGCGTCCAGAACGTTGCCGCAGGGCACGGATTGCCGCCCCTGAATATCGAACGCGCCCTTTCTGTCGCGCCCGGCGGCGACAATGACATAGAGCGCGTCGCTTTGAATGCCGGCCGTATCCTGACCGAATTCGTCGATCACCCTGATCGCACCCATGTTGTCGCTATAGGCGTTGATCAGCGCCATCGATACGGCATAGGTCAGTTTGTTGCCCCAGCCGTCCGCAACGTCGTCCTTGCCATAGAAAGTATCGACTGATTCTGAAACAGTTTTATAAGGCAGCGCGCCGATCACGACCGGGTCGTTGCCCGCCACACCGTCGACATCCCGTTCCCCCGCCACTACGCAGATGCCGCCGTCAGGCGTGCAGGCGCCGACCGCGGGCAGCCCCGCGCACACTTCGGTGCCGGCATTGACCGCCTCGGGTGCGGTCGCCCTGTTGGCCGGGCAGGGAAAACGGCCGTTGTTGGAAAGGAAACGGAAAAGCAGGTCGCCCACCATGTCGATATGCTCTTTGGTCGTCTTCTCCCTCTTGGAGATCACGTAATTATCGTAGGTTTTGACGAGCGGCAGCATCAGAACGCCGATGATGATGACCACCAGCGCCATCTCGATCAGGGTAAAGCCGCGTGAAAATCTTACCGGCATAGCAAGGCTCCTGTGCTGGACACGCCATAGGCGCGCAGCCCAGCGCCGCAGGGCGCTATGGCAGCCGGGTTTGAAAACCGCGTGTCGGGCGAACATTCCTCGTTGGCCTGCGCGATCCCGGTCATGGCCCGATCTCCAGAACATTTGATCCCTGCGCCGCCCGCCACCGGTGTACCTCCTATAACTCTAGGGTTAAAAGTGGTCAGAGGGCACGACGTTAGAGTGCAGATATCGTTGGTTTGCACCCGGTCGGCGCGGACATCGCCGTCGACGTCGATCTTCGCCCGGGGGTCGGCCATGCTGAGACCCACCCGCACATCGCCGTTATTGCGGCTGACGATGTCGGTGCCGCCCACGCTCTGCACCCAGATATTGGCGGTCGCCACGTTGGCATATGTCACGATATCGTCGAAATATTGCGCGCCCGCGCCCCTGGACATGGTCTCGGCCGTCCATGAACCATCGGGTTTCCTATACATCCCCTTTGAAAAACTGCCGTCGCGATTGCAGTTGTCGGCATCACGCCCCTGTGTGGCATCGCACGCGACCGTTATGATCCCGTTGATATTCGAAGCACCCATCTCGTTTTCGCCATGGACTATCAGAACATAATGAACGGAGTTTGCCGGCGCCACATCGGATGCAGGCGTGGCCGCTGGCGGCTCCGCATCCATGCGAAATACGCCGATTACGCCGTTGGCGTCACTGAAGTTTACGCCCGTGCGGGTAAGATACTCGGTCACCGCGTATGTGATTTTATTCTTTTTGAAATCGAGCGCATAACGGTAGGGTATCCCCAGCGTGGCAAAAGGCACCACACCGACATAAATGTTATCAGGCGTTGGGGCACCCGCAATAACATCGCGTTGGCCCGGCGCCATACAGGCCGGCACAGATGTGGCGGCGGCACCCAGCGTGTTGCAGCCGACGATCGAGGCTATAGTCGCTTCCTGCCCGAAATTGGGGTTGCCGATGGGCACGTTCGGATGCGCTGGGCGCGGATAACGGCCGTAACGGATCACGTATTTGCTGAGCGCGGAAGCGATCACGCTCTTGCTTTCGTCGATTTCGGCGATCTTCTTTTTCTCGATGAAAATGCTGTAGGCGGCCAGCATCGGCACCAGGATGATGCCGGCGATGACCAACGCGATAGCCACCTCGATCAGGGTAAAGCCTTGATTTTTCTTATCTTTTTTGTCCAAAAACCGCCTCCGGCGCGATCCCCGTCGCGCCCTTTAATCCATTAAAAACTATATCAAATTTTATTAAAAAAAGAATGAATTCCGCGCACTGGGCAAAAGCAGGAAAAACCGTGGCAAATTCAGGGTTTGCGGCCCGGAAACCGGGGGCGGATCCCGGGCTTACTGCTGCCGGGCCGCCCTGGTCAGCTTCAGGAACACATCCTCAAGATCGGGCTCGTCGGTGGCGATGTCGCTGATGCCGTAGCCGCAATCCTGCACGGCGGCGATGATCTGTCCGGCCGGGGTTTCCCGCGGGCTGTAGCGAATCACCAGCGTACGCCGGCCCTGGCGCTCGGGATTGTATTGCGCCAGGCCCGGGGGGATGACGTCGACGGGCGCGTCGAGCGTAAAACGGATCTCCTTGGCCTCAACCTGCG
The DNA here is from genome assembly GCA_964577255.1 of uncultured Pseudobdellovibrionaceae bacterium. GTDB lineage: Bacteria > Pseudomonadota > Alphaproteobacteria > Micavibrionales > Micavibrionaceae > Micavibrio_C. Next base: position 81,291 of record CAZNYM010000001.1, read on the forward strand.
CCAGGAGCGCCCCGGTCTCGTCATGCGCGACGATTCGGCCGTGATTGATGATGGCGATGCGGTCGCACAGCGCCTGCGCTTCCTCCAGGTAATGCGTGGTGAGAAGGATGGTCACACCCTGGCGGTTAAGCGCCCGCACATTCTCCCATAATTGTTGGCGCAGCTCGATATCCACGCCCGCGGTCGGCTCGTCGAGCACCAGCACGGGCGGGTTGTGCACCATCGCCTTAGCAACCATCAGGCGCCGGCGCATACCGCCCGATAGCGCGCGGGTATAGGCGCCGGCCTTGTCCTCAAGGCCCATCAGCCGCAAAAGCTCCATCGTGCGGCGCTTTTCGCGGGGCACGCCGTACATGCCGGCTTGCAGGTCAAGCAGCTGCGCCGGCGTGAAAAATGGATCGTAATTGATTTCCTGCGGCACGATGCCGATCGCGGCCTTGGCCTGACGCTCGTTTTTGTCGATATCGACGTCCCAGATTTTCACCGTGCCTGATGTCTTCTTCACCAAGCCGGCCATGATGTTGATGATGGTCGATTTGCCGGCGCCGTTGGGGCCGAGCAGGCCGAAGATCGAGCCGCGCGGAACGGCCAGATCGATGTCGCGCAGCGCTACTTTCTCGGCGCTCCTGCCTTTGCCGCGCGGGCGGTAGGTCTTGTTCAGTCCGGCGATGTCGATGGCGTTGATCATGGTTAAGCCCTGAATTGATACGTACCGCCCGCGCCGAGCCAGGCAGCGAAACCGCCACCCGTCAGCCAGTCTTTGGCCGCGCGGTCGTCTTTAAGATAGGTATCCCAGTACGCCAGCGACGCCGCCTTAATGATACTTTCGTGAACCTCGCGCAGCGGGTTTTCTCCCAGCTGCCCGCGGCTGCCGTTATACACCATATGATCGCCGCCCTGCAGAACCAGCAGATGCTGTGCCGGCCCGCCGCTGTTCTCGAATACTTCCAGGCGTTTTTCGTAGCCGAATCCCTCGATCGGGCTCTGGTCGTCGGTGCCGGTCATGTGAAAGAGCGGCAGACCGATCGCGCCGTAAATATCGCGCCGCGGCGCCGTTTCGTTATGGGATGGCACGGGGCTGTAAAGAATGCCTGCCCGGAAACGGGTCTCGCGCAGATCCTCGCCCTCGAGCCCGCGGCCGAAGCGCTGCCCCGCCATGATCTGCGTCGTATTGGCGCCGAAGGAATGGCCCGACATGCCCAGCACGGCGATAGCGGCCACCTGCCCGGCCGGGTTTTCCGCCGCCCACGACGGCAGCTGGTCGAGTACGAAAGGAATGTCGTGATAACGCGCCCGCGTCGCCTCGGGCGCGATCGTCAGGGTGCGCATGATGTCCCACGGATGGCCGGGCTTGCCCTCCCACAGGCCTGAATCGGTGCCGGCATGCTGAACATGGATCAGCACATAGCCCTGCCCGGCCAGAAAGCGCGAAATGAACCCGGCGCCGTCGCGGCTGCCTCCCAGGCCGTGCGACCAGATGATGACGGGGCAGCTGTGCTCCTCCGCACCGTCCGGATAATAAACCTTGTAAGGCACGTCGCGGTCACGGGCGTCGTCATGGAAAACGCCCTTGTCGATCAGCACGCGGCGCCCTTCAGCGGCGGGATCGGCGTCGGCGCGCCACAAAGGAGGGGAAGCGAAAGCGGTCTGTCCGGTCATGGGACGAATATAGCGGCTGAAGCGGTTTTATGAAGGGGATATCCGCCTATTTCTTGCGGAACTTGTCGAGCGATACCACCTCGCCCGACTTGTTGCCGGACTTCTTGGTATCCTTCTTGCCTTCTTCGTCACCCTCGTCGAGCGGATCGCCGTCGGGGTCGAAGTCGGGCCCCTCGTCGCCCAGCGGCTGGAACTGCAGGGCGAAATTGACGGAAGGATCGGCGAAGATCGTGATTGCCGCCAGCGGAATGATCAGGCGCTCGAGCTTGTTGTTGAAGGACAGGGTCACGCT
>CAZNYM010000001.1:83251-104221 GCA_964577255.1 uncultured Pseudobdellovibrionaceae bacterium
CTTCTCGGCGTCGACGCCCAAATCGTAAAACTGATACTGCAGCACAATCGTCATTTCGCCGGGATAACGCTCGCGCAGGTAATCGGGGATCTGCACGCCGGCGTAATCGGTCATGAAGGTGATGTAAAAATTATGGTTGCCCGGCATCTTCGGGGTGCTGTTCTTGGCGCCCTTGCCGGATGAGTCGATGACTTCCTTGACCGCCTGGCGCACGACGCCGCGCAGGGCCTGTTCGACCATCTTGTCGTAACGGAGGATATCGTCTTCGTTTGCCATATTCTGATTTTGTCCGATGCGGGGGATGCGAATCAAGAAAATTCCAGACCCCTCATGACTCGCATATCGGATTCAGGAAAACCATACCCCGTAAACCCAGCCGTCAAGTTTGCTGTGGAAAAAGCGGCTCAGGGCAGCGGAACCGCGCCTTCGGCTTCGGCCGCGCCACGGTGACCGCGCGTGCGGCGCTTGATTTTCCGCTCGGCATAACCGAGCTTCAGGAGCGCTTCCTGCGTGACATCCGGCTCGCGCCGCGCGGCGGCCTGACGCGCCGTTTCGGCGTAAAGCGGGCGGGCGTCGTGGAGAGCGTAACGCCAGGGCAGCCCCGCTTTCAGAACCTCATAAGCCTCGTCGCCGCGGCCCTGCCGACGCAGCTCCTGCGCCGCCATCAGGCGCGAGGGCAGATGCGCGGGTTCTACAGCCAGCGCCCGCAGGAATTCATCGGCCGCGCGCTTGTCCTTCTGCTGCGCGTACAAAAGGCCGCGGTAATAATAAAGCCCGGCCTGATGCGCGCCGGCTTTTTCGGCGCGGACGAGCAGATCGTCCGTCTGCTGCTGCAGAGCCTGGACTTCCCTCTCCTCAAGCGCGGGATTCGCCATCAGCAGCGCCAAAGGAACGCTGGCGGCAAAAACATAGGGCCGGGGGTTGAGGCCAAACCCCGCCCGGTTAGCGGCGTTGATTTCATCAGCCAGCTTTTGCACGTCGCTCTGGCGTGCGAGCTGGGCGGCGCGGCTGGCGTGATATTCGCTGCGCAGGACTCCCTGCATCGTGAAAACGAAAAAGGCCAGCAGCGCAACCATAACGGCCGCAAGCGGCGCGGGGAAAGGCGCGGGCGTGGCGAGCGTTTCCTCTTCGGTCTGTGCGTGCCAGGCCGCAAGCACAAGCGCCGCCATGACCAGAATCGACGCCACGTAAAAATGAAATGATATGTGGGCGTGCAGGACCAGCCCACCCAGCCCTGTGAACAGGCATAGGCCCGCAGGCGTCTTCATGCGCCGGGCGCGCCGCAGCGCCGCGAACAGGAAGGCATAAAACAGGAATGCCGCAGGCAATCCCATCTCGACCGCGAATTGCAGCGGGTCGCTGTGCGCCATCAGCCCGGAAGAATAGGACTCGGCGGGCGCGCGCGCGCCGGGATAAAGCAGGAAATAAGTGCCCGCGCCATGTCCGCGCCAGGGATCCGCGCGTAAAAGCGACAGCGACGAGCGCCAGATATCCAGGCGGCTTTCAACGCTTTTATCCGCGCCGGTAAAACCGGCGAAGCGCTCAAGCGGGCTTTCGCGCGTGGCGCTGAACCCCTGCGCGATCCCTAAAAACAGCCCCAGCGTCAGCAGCAGAACGGCGGCGGCGCGCCCGATACGCAGAGTTGTATTCAAACGGCGCAAAGCGAAAATCAGGACGACCAGCCCGAACGCCAGGATGATCAGCGCGGCGCGCCCGCCGATCACGCCCTGCGCCGCCGCCATCACGGCCGCCAGAGTCACGGCGATTATCAACCCCCGCGTCCGCGCAGAAAATCCCAGCGCCAGCGCGCTGAAAATCCCGAGATTGAGGAGCGCCGCGTAATTATTCGGGTCGCCGAAGGGGTGGCGCACATGCCCGGCCTTGACCAGAAAGCCGGTGAACACGAAATACTGCAGCAGCGCCCAGAGCGCGAGCGCGGCGATCATCACGACCGCCGCCCACAGGGACGCGCGCAGCGCGACGGCGCGCTCGGGCAGCAATAAGAACGTCAGAAACCAGAACGGCAACAGGCTGAACGTGCCCCAGGCGATCGCGCTCACAAACGGCGACACCGACCACAGAATGCTCAGGCCCGCCCACAGCCACAAAAGCAGCAGCAGGCCCGTCATCCCCTCTTTCCTCAGAGCGACAGGACGACGCGCGGCGCGGATCAGCGCCAGCACCAAAGCAAACGCCGCGAGCGCGAAGGCGGCAAGCCGCGCATATTCATACGGCTGCACCAGCGGCAGGCTGAAGAAAAACGAAAGCGCCCAGAGCGAGGCAAACAGATAAACCATGCGCCCCAGTTTAAAGGGCGGCGGTGCGCTGTCCACATCTGAAAAAGTCATGAATGAAAAAGAAGTGGGCCGGTTCTGTTGCTAGGCCGGCCCGCGCCCCACCTAAGCCCATCCAAGGGCCCAGGGATTGTATGCGTGTAGCTAAGCGACCTAAAAATTAGGCGGCTACGCGGCCTTCGTCACTACCGAAGTAGTTGTCGTTGGCAGCTACGGGATAGTTGTCGTTTGCAACTATAAAATAGCCCGATAACGGCGGTACCATGCCGGACACAAACCTTATCTTTACTGCGCTTGTCGATCCTGTTTCGGCCCCGCCAAAATCCGCCGCTTGCGCAGAAGCGGATTTTGGTGGAGCCGCCGGGCACTGCCCCCGGGTCCAAGTCGCCTATTCTATAAGGCGTTTAGCGTCATAGCCGGGTCGCCCCGGCAATATTAAGTATAGAGTAAAATCGCGATTTTTCAAACCTTTATTCATAACATTATTGATTTCACAGCAGTTTCCTATAGCTTCAGTCCTGTCATGAATACCGCCGCCCCCCGCGCCCTGATCGTTTTCGACCTGGTCTCGACCCTGACCGACGCGGGGCCGCGCTACGCTGCCGCCTACCGCGAAACATGCCGCCGCTTCGGCCATACGCCCCCGGACGAACGGGACATCCTGCGCGCGCTTGGCAACCGCAACCTTTTTCAGATCGTGCAGGAATATAACCCGGATATTCCCGCCGCCGACCTGCCTTCTTTTATGGCGGGCTGCAATCAGGCCTGCGACAGCCTCCTGTACGATATCCACTGGCGGGAAGATCTGTACCCGCACGTGCGCGAAACGCTGGAAAATCTCTCCCGGAACGGTTTCGCGCTCGGCATTTTCACCGGAACGCGCGCGGAAGCGCTGGCGCAGCAACTCCGCTATCACAATCTGCTGCCGTATTTCGATCCCCTGTTCGTTAGAGCAAAGAACAATTTAAAGGACGGCACCACAGGCAGCGCGGATCTCAAGACCGGGCAACTTGCCTCGATTGCCGCGAAAGCGCCGGAGGGCATACCCGTCATGGTCGTGGGCGACTCGGATGCCGATAGGCGGGCCGCCCAGGCCTGCGGCATGGTTTTTATCGGGTTCGGGGAAACGGAAGAGAAAACAGATCTGCTGGCGGCGGCCGGCGCATCGCGTACCTTCGATAATTTTCGTAAACTGGAGCATCTGATTGAGGATATTTTGGCCGAATCCGCTCCGCCTGTTCCCCCTTCCCGCCCGCGCCATGCTATCGTGCCGCGGTAGCGAAAAACCCGGAGGCCTGTCATGCAGCAATACCACGATCTTCTGCGCCATGTGCGCGACAACGGCGCCCGCAAGGACGACCGCACAGGCACCGGCACCCTCAGCGTATTCGGCTACCAGATGCGCTTCGACCTGCAGCAGGGTTTTCCGCTGCTGACTACCAAGAAGATGCACACCAAATCCATCATCCATGAACTGCTGTGGTTCCTGCAGGGCAACACCAACGTCAAATACCTCAACGACAACGGCGTCACGATCTGGGACGAATGGGCCGATGATAAAGGCGAACTCGGCCCCGTCTACGGGCACCAGTGGCGCAGCTGGCCCGCGCCCGACGGCCGGCATATCGACCAGATCTCGAACCTGATCCGCGATATCAAAACCAATCCCGATTCCCGCCGCCTGATCGTATCGGCCTGGAACGTGGCCGAGATCGGCAAGATGGCGCTGCCGCCCTGTCACTGCCTGTTCCAGTTCTACGTCGCCGACGGCAAGCTTTCCTGCCAGCTTTATCAGCGCAGCGCCGACATCTTCCTGGGCGTGCCGTTCAACATCGCCTCTTACGCCCTGCTGACCCAGATGATCGCGCAGGTCTGCAGCCTCAAGCCCGGGGAATTTGTGCACACGCTGGGTGATGCGCATATCTATCTCAATCACATGGACCAGGTGAACCTGCAGCTCTCCCGCGACCCCTTCCCTGCGCCCGAGATGCACCTGAACCCCCACGTCACAAACATCTTCGATTTCAAGTACGAGGATTTCGAGCTGGTCGGCTATCAGTGCCACCCCGGCATCAAGGCCCCGATCGCGGTCTAGTGCGGTGTTTGCATGAGCGCGGGAGGCCGTGATAAGGTCTGCCCCGGTACAAAAAACAGGGAGCCCAAAAATGACCGACGACGATATTCTCTCTGCTGTCCTCACCGAGGATGAATGCGATTTCATCAATGAAAGAAGCGAGGCCTTTCCCCGCATCCGCGAAGGTTTTCTGAGATACGCCTCAATTCCCACCGACCGCCGTCTGCAGGCTGCCATGAAAGGTCTTAAAACGGAACCGCGCCGGGGCTATGTCATGCGCGGCATTGCCGCAGAGAACGCGCAAAGCGTCGCTACGCATCAACACAACACCGTGCGCATCGCCTACTTCCTGGCCTCGGAAAAAAATGCCGCCCTGCGCGCCAAAGTCGCGGTCATGATGGCTACGCATGACCTGGCCGAAGCCGTGATCGGCGACTTCACGCCCGAAGAAGGCTTGGACAAACACTATAAGCACACGCTTGAAAAGCTTGCGGTGGAAGTTCTCACAGCCGGGCCCGAACATCATTTCCTGAAAGGTAGAATCAGGGAGAGTTTTGATGAATATGAGGAGCGTGAAAGCGAAGCCTCACTTATCGGCAAGGATGCGGACACGCTTGAACTTGTGATCACCGCGCGCGCTTATGAACGAGCCTTTCCTCACCTGAGCGAAAGACTGCAGGATTTTCGTAACGATGTCTGGCGCCTGCGCACGGAGGAAGGGCAGGCTTTCGCGAGGCTGCCCCATGATGAAGCCGCAAAGCTCTGCCGCCTTAAGCTGCCGCAACCCCCTGCCGCCCGCGCTGGATGAAATCATGAAACTGAAGCTCGAACCGCCCCTCACCCTCTGCGCCATCGCCGCCATGGCCGATAACCGCGTGATCGGCAACGACAACGACATGCCCTGGAACATCCCGGGCGAGCTCAAGCGCTTCAAGGAACGCACCATGGGCAAACCCATCATCATGGGCCGGCGCACGCACGAATCCCTGGGCCGCGCGCTGCCCGGGCGCATGAATATCGTCATCTCGAGCGCCGGCGCGCCGCTCGAGGAGGAGGAAGATATCTACTGGGTCACCTCGCTCGAGGAAGCGATCGAGATCGCGGCCGAGGAAGCAGAAGACAAGGGTGTGGACGAGATCTTCATCATCGGCGGCGCACAGGTCTACGAACAGGCCCTGCCGCAGGTGCAGCGCCTTTACCTGACCACGATTCATCACAGCTACGACGGCGACAAGTTCTTCCCCAAGATCGACCTGTCCCAGTGGCGCGAAGTGGTGCGCGAGGACGTCGAATCCGACCCGCCCTACAGCGTGCTGACGCTCGAGCGCAAATAGTTCCTTTTTAAATGCCCAGCCTTGCGGCCAGCGTTTCCGCCATCGCGGTGAAAAGCGGACGCTCCGGTCCTGTGCTTTCATGCAGGCGCCCTTCGTCCGCCGCCTGGCGGGTCGCGCCGTGAAGCGGCACTTCGCCCAGGAACGGCACGCCGCGCTTTTCCGCTTCCGCCCGCGCGCCGCCGTGGCCGAAGATGTGTTCTTCGTGGCCGCACTGGCTGCAAACATGCACGCTCATATTCTCGATCACGCCCAGAATCGGCACGCCCACCTTGCGGAACATCTCGATCCCCTTGCGCGCGTCCGAAAGCGCCAGATCCTGCGGCGTTGAAACGATCACCGCGCCCGCCAGCGGCACCTTCTGCGCCATCGTCAGCTGCGCATCGCCCGTGCCGGGCGGCATGTCGACGATCAGGATATCGAGCGGCGCACCGTCCACCCGCCATTCTACATCGCGCAGCATCTGATAGATCGCGCTTTGCACCATCGGCCCGCGCCAGATCATCGGCGCCTCATCATCAACCATGAATCCGATCGACATCACTTTGAGGCCCTGTGTCGCGGGCGGCACCAGTTTTCCTTCTGCGTTCTGCGCCGGTTTGTGCCCCTGCAGATTCATGAGGCGCGGCACCGAAGGGCCGTATATGTCGGCATCCAGCAATCCCACCTTCAAACCGCATTGCACCAGCGCCAGCGCCAGATGCGCGGCGACGGTCGATTTCCCTACCCCGCCCTTGCCCGAAGCCACCGCGACAATTTTGCGGATCGGCAGTTGCAGCGGCGGATTTTTGCTCATGCCGTGCGGATCGGGCGCGGCAGGCGCGCGCTCGGCGGTCAGGATGGCGCTGACCTTCACCACACCCGGTAGAACCGCCACCGCCGCTTCCGCCGCCTGGCGCAGCGGCTCCATCGCCGGGCCGCGCGCGGCCTCCACTTGCAGGGTGAACACGACATGCCCGCCCGCCAGAATCTGCAGCCCCTGCACCATGCCAGCGCTGACGATATCCGCACCCGAAAGCGGGTCGCGGACGCCCGCGAGCGCCCCGAGAATATCGTCTTCCGCCAGCGTCTTTTGCTTTGTGAACATGTCCGGTTTCGATTGTTTTTCGTCGGAAAAGAGATATTGTTAATCTTCCTTGCTCGGCAAGGAAAAATGTTATGACATAATTCGACCCTCTACGGAGAACGCCCATGGCGCCCAACGATTCCGGCAATAACAAGAACCCCTGGGGCCGCCCGTCCGGCGGCAGTGGCGGGGGAGGCCGAGGCCCCTGGGGCGGCGGCGGTTCTTCGGGCGGAGGCCCGGGCGGCGGCGTGCCGCCGGAACTTGACGAAATGCTGCGCCAGGCGCAAAGCAACCTGCGTCAGGTCATCCCCGGTGGCTTCCACGGCATGAAATTGTTCGGATTGATCGCCGTGGGCGCAGCAGGGCTATGGCTCTCGAGCGGTTTTTACATCATCACCCCCGGCATCCACGGCGTGATCCAGCAATTCGGCAAGCTCAGCCGCGTGCAGACCAACGAAGGCCTGGGCTATCACCTGCCCTGGCCGATCGAGACAATCGCCAAGGTTCCCGTTTCGGAGGTCCGCAGCCTGCAGATCGCCTTCCAGGATCCCTACAACCGCAATGGCACCGCCGCAGAAAGCCTGATGTTGACCTCGGATGGCAACATCGTCGACCTCGACATGGTCGTGCAGTGGAACATCAAGGCGGCGGACGATTACCTGTTCAACATCCGCGACCCGGAAAACACCCTCAGGCGCGTGGCTGAAAGCGCCATCCGCGAAGTAGTGGGGCAAAGCCTGATGTTCTCCCTGATCACCCAAGAACGCGAAAGCGTGGCGCAGAAAACGCGCGAGATCATGAGCCGCATCCTCGACGAATATAAATCCGGTATCAACATCGACCGCGTGCTGATCCAGCGCGCTGAAGTGCATCCTGACGTCCAGGATGCCTTCCAGGACGTGCAGTCCGCCAAGCAGGACGCTGTCGACGCCCAGAACCGCGCCGGCGCCTACCGCGAAGACATCATCCCCAAAGCACGCGGCGAAGCGACGCGCATGCGCCAGGAAGCAATGGCCTACAAGGAATCGGTCGTGGCCCGTGCCAAGGGTGACGCAGCGCGCTTCAATTCGATCTACGAAGCCTATAAGTCCGGCACCGACATCACGCGCACCCGCCTTTACCTCGAGACCATGGAAGACGTATTCAAAAACGCGCAGAAGATCATCATCGACGACAAAGCGACCGGCAGCGGCGTGGTGCCCTATCTGCCGCTCAACGAAATGAAGCCGGCATCGGGCGGTTCGTCCCCCGAGCGCCGCGATACCGGCGCGAGCAGCGCTATGCCGCGCATGCCCGCCGCCATCGGCAACAGCATTGACGGAGAGATCACGCGATGAAACTCAACAGCGGTATTTTCCTGATCGTCCTGGCTTTCGGCGTCATCGCCCTGGGTCAGTCGATGTACACGGTGGACCAGCGCGAACAGGCGATCGTCCTGCATCTGGGTCAGCCGGTAGGCGAAGTGAAGCAGCCGGGCCTGCATTTCAAGGTGCCGCTGATCGAGGAAGTGCGGCGCTTCGATCGTCGTATCCTCGCGGTCGACCCGCCGCCCGAGCAGATGGTGATCTCCGCCAGCCGCGAAAACGCCATTTTCCGCCGCACCCTGCCGGCCGGCGCAATCAAGACCCCGGCGCAGGCCGCGGTGAAAACCGATGACGTCGCCAGCGCCGAGCCGATCATCGTCGATACCTACGCCCGCTACCGCATCAGCGATCCGCTGAAATTCCTGAAATCCATGCGCGGCGACATCGGCATCGCCAACCAGCGAATCCAGGGCATCGTCAACGACGCCACCCGCGCCGCGCTCGGTAAAAGCACGCTGCAGGGCCTCTTATCCTCGCGCCGCTCCGAGATCATGCGCGAGATCACGACCAGCGTGAACAAGCAGATCGAGGGCGGCAATCTCGGGATCCAGATCGTCGACATCCGCATCGTCCGCGCCGACCTGACGCCCGATTTGCGCCAATCGACCGTGCGCCGGATGATTTCCGAGCTGAAGGAGCGCGCGACCGAAACCCGCGCTGAAGGCGAGGAGATCGCGCTTGAAATCCGCTCGGGCGCCGAGAAGGAAAGAACCGTTATTCTCGCCAACGCGCAAAGCGAGGCCCAGACCCTGCGCGGTCAGGGCGACAACGAGGCGATCCAGATCTACGCCAAGACCCTGGGCCAGGATAAGGAGTTCTACAGCTTCATCCGCTCTCTCGAGGCCTACCGCAACACGCTGGCCTCGCCCGACACCCGGCTTCTCCTCAGCCCGGACGGCGCTTTCTTCAAATATTTCAAGGGCGGGGAATAAGAGAGCAGGCGCGGCGCGCCTGATTCTGCAAAAGCCTCCACAATTATTCCTCAAAACCTTCAACGTGTTGCCGTTGACCGGGCGCATGCTTATGCCTAATTTACCTGCAGTTCTTCCAGCCACCCGAGGTCAAGCCATCATGAAATGCGCCACCCTTTCCGTTCTGTTCCTGGCAGCCGGTTTTCTGGCCTTCGCGCCCGCCGTCGCCCGCGCCGGTTTCCCGCTGGCTCAGCCGCGCGCACCGATGGAGGATTCAAGCTTCGCCAATCTGGTCGACACGCTTCTGCCCGCAGTCGTCAACATCTCCTCGACGCAAAAGGCGTTCAAGCCCGAGGACTTCCCCGAGATGCCGCACTTCCCGCCCGGCTCGCCGTTCGAGGATTTCTTCGAGGATTTCATGGACAAGCGCGATCAGGACGGCGGCCCGATCCAGCCGCCCGCCTCGCTCGGCTCCGGTTTCATCGTCGACGCTGAAAAAGGTTATATCGCCACCAACAATCATGTCGTGCGCGACGCCGAGGAAGTACGCGTCACCTTCCACGACGATTCCACCGTGCCTGCGACCGTCATTGGCCGCGACGAGAAGACCGACCTCGCTTTGCTGCAGGTCAAAACCGACAAGAAGCTGACCGCCGTGAAATTCGGCGACAGCAGCGTGCTGCGAGTGGGCGACTGGATCCTTGCGATCGGCAACCCCTTCGGCCTGGGCGGCACGGTTACGGCGGGCATCGTCTCGGCGCAGCAACGCAACATCAACGCCGGCCCCTACGACGATTTCATCCAGACCGACGCCTCGATCAACCGCGGCAATTCGGGCGGCCCCATGTTCAATATGCGCGGCGAGGTGATCGGCATCAACACCGCCATCTATTCGCCCTCGGGCGGATCGGTGGGAATCGGCTTCGCCATTCCGGCGGCGCTCGCCAAGCCCGTGCTCGACCAGCTCGTCAAATACGGCAAGACCCGCCGCGGCTGGCTGGGTGTGCGGATCCAGACCGTCACCGACGATATCGCCGAAAGCCTCGGGCTCAAGGGCATGAAGGGCGCGCTGGTCGCCAGCGTCACGCCCAAGGGCCCGGCTGAAGCGGCGGGGCTTAAGGCCGGCGACATCATCGTCAAGTTCAACGGCAAGCAGATCGACGAAATGCGCACCCTGCCGCGCACGGTCGCCGAAACCGACATCGGATCGGAAGCCAAGATTGAGTACTGGCGCGACGGGCAGATCCGCACAACCAAGGTCAAGGTCGGCGAGCTTGAAAAGGCCGAGGAAGAAGGCCTGGTCAGCGATCAGACGCGCGAACGCACCCCGGCCCAGGGTTCGACCAAGATCGAGGTCGTGGGCCTGAGCGTCGCCGCCATCACGCCGCAGGACCGCGAGGACTTTAATATCGACGAGGAAATCGACGGCCTTCTGGTCACGGAAGTGGCCGAGGGTTCGGAAGCGGCCGAAAAAGGCCTGGCAGTGGGCGATGTGGTCCTAGAGATCAACCAGCAGGCCATCACCGATCCCAAGCAGGGCGCTTCGGTGGTGGAAAAAGCGGATAAGGCCGGGCGCAACTCCGTCCTGCTGCTGGTTAACCGCGAGGGCGACGTGCGCTTTGTGGCCCTGCGCCTGAAAAAATAATGCCCTTGATCGAAATCATCGCCGGGCCGACCGCCAGCGGCAAGTCGGCCCGCGCCCTTGCGCGCGCGCTTGATGCCCGGGGTGCGGTCATCAACGCCGACGCGCTGCAGGTTTATGACGCCCTGCCGCTGCTGACGGCGCAGCCTTCGCCTGCCGACAGGCAGCAGGCCCCCCACGCGCTTTACGGTTATCTACCGCCCGCGGAGACGGGCAGCGTCATGCGCTGGCGCGACGACGCCCTGCGTGAAATCGGTGCGGCGCTTGAACGAGAACAGACGCCCATCGTTACTGGCGGCACCGGCTTTTACATTAAGGCCCTCACCGAAGGACTTTCGCCCATGCCGCCCGCCGTGCCCGAAATACGCGCCCGGGCGCAGGAGATCGTCGACCGCGAGGGCAGCGCCGCCAGTCTCTACGGCACGCTCGAACGCCACGATCCGCAGACGGCGCAAAAACTTCACCCGCACAACACCCAGCGCGTCATGCGCGCCTGGGAAGTCTTGGTCGCCACCGGCAAGGCGCTGTCGCACTGGCACAAAGAGCCGCCGATGCCGCCGCCCGCCGGCTGGCGTTTTGCCGTGACCGTGCTGATGCCCGAACGCGCCGTGCTGGCGGAACGCTGCCGCGCGCGCTTCCTTGCCATGATGGAGCGCGGCGCGCTTGCGGAAGTGCGGGCTCTGCAAGAACAGATCGACGCGGGCGCGGCGCCGCCCCAGGGCGGAGTGACCCAGGCGCTTGGCTTTTCCGCCCTGTCTGCCCATCTCGCGGGCGGTCTTACCCTTGATGAAGCCGTAAGTCAGGCCCAGACCCAGACCTGGCAGTACGCCCGGCGCCAGATGACCTGGTTCCGGCACCAGATCCGGGCCGGCGGGGCTGTGGACAGTGTGGCTTTCGAGACCTGAAGACCCATTTTCCACTCCTTTTGTATAATGAAAATACATGAAAAGGATTTATCTTGAAATTTAATTAGTAATTTTATTTCTTATTTGTATTTTTGTTATATTTCTGTCGCGCTGCCGTAAAACTATGCTATTCTGGGATCATCGGACGGACAAAAGGCGGATAGAAGACATAACAAAAGAGTTCTTTTAAGGGTGTGCGAGTAAAGACTGCTAAAAATCTCCAAGGTTGAACAGAAAATACCTCAAACCCGCTGTTTACAGCGGGCTTTGTTTTTGTGAGCATCCCCCCTACAATTCTCTCCATGATGACCCGTCTTTTTCATACCCTTCTCCTGGCCGGCGCTCTTTTGTCCCTGCCCGGTTGCGTCAGCCGGAACACAGCCGACGCCACCCTCGCCAAGGGATGCGAGGCCGGTATCCGCGCATTGCTGCCCGAGGGTTCCTCTCTCGTAAAAATCAGCGAAACGAAATTCTCGCCCTCCCCGGAAGGAAGCGACCTCCGCCTTATCCGCATCAAAGCCGTGGAGAGCGATGGCTGGACGGAGTCCGACAAGGACTATAGCTGCGTCTTTGAAGAATCTTTCGGCCCCTTCAATCTTTCGCATTCCGCCACGATCTACCAGGTCAATATGGGCGAGCGCATAGTCGGCCGCGTGGGCAACCGCATCGAAGGCAGCACCGACGATTTCCTGAAACTGACGGAAGCCGTCAGCCTGGTGATAGAAAGCCGCTGAAACCCTGCGCTTACTGGATTTGCAGGCCGTAGGCGGTGTAGACCCCGACAGTTTTGCCGGTCTTCCAGTCTTCCAGCATGAAAATGCCGTTCTCGCGCGCAGTAGTGACGTTGTAGACGCTGTCGATCATCGCGGTCACGCGGCGCTTGTCCTCGCCGCCTAGCAGGTAAAAAGCAGGCCCTACTTCAAGCACCGGCAGCCCGCCTTCAACGCGCTGGTCGCGGATGATGTCAGCGTTGTAGAAGCCCTGAATGACGCTCATCGGCTCGCCCTTGCGCATGGCCGCCCACTGCTCGGGGGTCCAGGCGCTTTCCTTCCACTGGCCGTTATGCTGATCGCGCCCGTTTTCGTAGTAGGGCTTGAAATCCTGATGGTCCCAGTGCTTGTTGGGCCACCAGCCGAACAGCCATGATTTGGGCTCGGCGGCGGCGGGGTTGGCGGCACCGGCCAGGGTCAGAAAAACAGCGATAAAGGTCAGCTTTTTCAAGGCGTTCATCGATATATCCTTCGTGTCTTTATGGTTATTTCAGGGTACCTTAACAGAAAATCTGGTATACTGGAAACATGATTCAGGCGATCCAGACAGCTCTTTCCGGATTAACCGCGGCAGGCCGCAAAGCCGAAGCCGCCGCCTCCAATATCGCCAATATGCAGACGACGGGCTCCCTGACCGACCCGGCGCAGCCGCCCTACACCCCCATAGCCACCCAGCAGACCGCCGTGACCGACGGCCAGGGCAACCCCCAGGGCGTGCAGTCGACGTTCGTGCCCCGGTCGCAGCCTTTCGTGCCCGGCTATGAACCCGGCTCGCCGCTCGCCGATGAAAACGGCCTGGTCGGGGTGCCGAACGTCAATCTGGCCGAAGAGGCCGTGAACCTGAAGCTGGCCGCCCTGACCTACAAGGCGAGCGCCCAGACTATCGAGGTTGCTTCCGAAATGCAGGAAGAACTTCTCAACATGTTCGACGACCGAGCCTGAGCCTGTTCTGAAATTTCCTATACGCGCGGATTTTTGTAGTTGCGGCCGTCGATGGCGATCGTCACGGGACGCTGCCATATAATACGCTGCAGCGTATCGTCCACCGCCGCGCGGGCTAATGGCAGAACCGCGCCCTCTGCCGTGCGCGCCCCCACCTGTCCCGCCTCGGCCGAAGGCAGCATGAAGCACAGCCGGCCGTTATCCTCAAGATCGATCTCGAAAGGAATAACCACGCCATAAGCCTGCCCGCCGCCCGCGCCCTGCGGATGCGGATCGTCGATGAAAAGCGTCAGGGTCTTGCCGGGGATATCAAGCTTCACGCGCCCGGCGTCGAACGGCAGGCGGAAGGGCGATCCTGTCGGCACGAACGGCACGAATTCACGGCGCTCGTCGTCCAGAACCGCGCGGTACATGTTGTTCACAAGCGCGGCGTCATCCGGGAAGCGCAGCGGCGGCTTGCTGCCGGACGGCACGATGTCAAGCGGGCGGTCGAAAGCGTTGACGAACAGCCTGACTTTCTCGATCGCACCCTCGTAAAAAAACAGTTCGAAATTCTGGTCACGGTCGTCCGGCCCCGCGCGCACCTCGAGATACGCGCCTTCGGGTTCAAAACGCGGCTGGGACTGGGCGTGCAGGTAAAAAGGCATGTTATCAAGCGGTGCGATGGCCTTTTCCACTTGCAGGCGGATTTTTTTCGCGAGCACCGGATCCATGGTCTTGCGGGCGGCGGGCTGTGCCGCCGGCGCGGGCGCTTTCTGCGCCGGGCCGGGAAAGAGGATGATGCCCGGCGTGTCGGCGGCGCGCGCCGCCGGCGCGGTCTGCGGCGCGGCTTCGTTTGCGAACATGCCGGGCGCGCGGTCGAGCGCCATGATGTCGAGCGCTTGTTGCACCAGTACCAGCGCCGCCGCCAGATCGCGGATCCGGCCCTGGTCGCCAAGCGGTGTCGACAGGCTGGCCGTCGCGGGATCGCGCTTCATGTCAAACGCCAGCAGCAGCCGGCTGCCGTGGATCAGCGCCTGCACCGACAACGCTTCGGGCAGTGCCCGCGCCAGCGCCGCGAATTTTTCCAGCACGTCGGGGGTCAGAAGCGCGCGCGCCTCGACCTGATCGTTGGCGTAAACGCGAAACTCGCCGGCGAAGGCGCTATAGACCAGATTGATTTTCTGCTCCTGCATCCAGGCACGATCGCGCGCGGCGAACAGCCCGTTACCCCGCGCGCTCAGGATCTTGGCGGTGGATTTGAACGCCCGGTCATACACGCATTCCACCAGAAAACCGTCGAACACCGTCATGTTCGGGGTTTTCCACGTGCGCCCACGCAGGGTCGCGCGGCAAAGGGTGTAGGATGCGTCGCCGCGTTTTCCGGTCATGAACTGATAGGTTTCGGCGCCCAGATATTGCGGAATCACGTGAAAATCGCGAAACAGCGCCAGCGGAAAATTGTCCCTGCGTTCGGCGATCGCAAGCCCGAGCGCGGGGCCTGCCGCCTCGTAAAACGGTGTCCGCACCGCTCTTTCCCAGCTTCGCACCGTAAACATGTAAGCAGCGGCGGCGAAGCAGGACGCGATCAGGAAAACCACCAACAGTCCCGCACCGGTGGCGATGTAAGCACCGATGACAAAAGCCGCCGCGAGCAGCCAGCGGGCACGCGCCAGCACGATCCGGCGTGCCTCCAGATCTTTCAGGGCGCTTTTATCCGCGAAATGCCAGGCATCGAACCACGCCGCTGCCTCCGGGAAGCGCAGGGCGAAATCCTTCGGCGTTTCCTTCTTCTGCAGATAACCGCCCGCCTGCAGGATCATGAAGCCGGTGCCGCCAAGCGCGACCGCGACCATCAGCGGCAGCAGCACCACAAGGAACGGGGATGAAAAAAGAGATTCCCCTTGCGCCAGATGCCGAACGATCAGTGCCGCGAACGTCGCCGCCAGCAATCCGTCGGCAAAACACAGCCACGCCAGGGTGAAGGAAAGCCCGCGCCGCCCGATCATCGTCATCGCCAGCAGAAAGGCCATCACGGCGAGCGCCAGGATCAGCGGCATGAAAAGCGCGGCCAGGCCGGTGATCAAAAGAGAGGACAGGAGATAGACCAGAACGCCCGAAGCCGCGATCAGCGCGGCGGCGCAGAAAACCATGACCCGGGGGTCGTGCAAAAGGCTGCTTCTGAAAGCGGGCAAGGCGTGAACTCCGGCCGGGACATTCCCGAAAAACGCCCATTATTATCGCACGGCGCGGTACCGGGAAAAAGTGCCCTTATTGGCCGACGATGAAGTTCATAAGCTTGCCCGGCACGTAAATGATCTTTTTGATAACGTTGCCGGCCAGGTAACGTTGCACGTCCGGATTGGCCTGGGCCAGCTTCTGGATCTCCGCTTCCTGCATCGCTACGCTGACCGTGAAGTCCATGCGGCGCTTGCCGTTGACATGGATGCCGATGACGACTTCGTCGTTCTGCAACCAGCGCGGGTCGGAAACGGGCCAGCTTTCGTAAGAGATGCCCTTTTCATGGCCGAGGCGCAGCCACAATTCTTCCGCCATGTGCGGCGCGAACGGCGCCAGCAGCTTGACGAAATCCTCCGCCGCCGCGCGCGGGATCGCGCTTTGCTTTTTGGCGACGTTGATAAATTCCATCATGCGGGCGATGGCGGTGTTGAAACGCAGGTTTTCGATGTCGGCCGTGACTTTCTCGATCGTCTGGTTGATCTCCTTCATCAGCTCGTCGCTGCCCGCGCCCGCGCCGACGGTTTTATTGAGCGCACCCGTTTCGGTGTCGATCAGAAGCGACCAGGAACGCTCGAGAAAGCCGTAAACGCCCTTCACGCCGTTCATCTGCCAGGGCTTCACCGCCTCAAGCGGGCCCATGAACATCTCGTAAAGCCGCAGCGAGTCCGCGCCATATTCGGCCACCACATCGTCGGGGTTGACGACGTTGAGGCGCGATTTCGACATCTTTTCCTCGCGCGTGGTCAGGGCGGTGTCCGTCCCCTTGGCGTAAAAAGTTCCGTCACGGCTTTCGACGTCGTTCGGGGAATAGAATTTTCCCTTGGCGTCGCGGTAGCTGATGCCCAGGATCATGCCCTGGTTGAACAGCCTCTTGAACGGCTCTTTCGTGTGCACCAGGCCGCAATCGAACAGCACCTTGTGCCAGAAGCGGGCATACAGGAGATGCAGGACGGCATGCTCCACGCCGCCGACATAAAGGTCGACCGGGCCCCAGTACTGTTCGGCTTCGGGTGAAAAAGCCTGCGCGTCGTTGCGCGGATCCATGAAGCGCAGGTAATACCAGCACGACCCCGCCCATTGCGGCATGGTATTGGTTTCGCGCTGGAACGTGCGGCCGTCCATCGTCGTCGCCACCCATTCCGGCGCACGGGCGAGCGGCGGCTGGCCGTCGGCGGTGGGTTTGAATTCCGAGATCATCGGCAAAGTGACCGGCAGTGTGTCGGCGGGCACCGGCACGATCGTGCCGTCCGTACCATGCAGCACCGGAAACGGCTCGCCCCAGTAACGCTGGCGCGAAAACAGCCAGTCGCGCAGCTTGTAGGTCACTTCGCGCTGGCCCTTGTTGTTCTTCTCGAGCCATTCCAGCATCGCGGCCTTGGCCTCGGCCGTCTTCTTGCCGTCGAGGAAACCGGAATTGACCGCCACGCCTTCCTCGCAGAAAGCGGCCTGGGCCAGGTCGCCGCCCTTCACCACCTCGATGATCGGCAGGCTGAATTTTTTCGCGAATTCGTAATCGCGCTCGTCGTGGCCGGGCACGGCCATGATCGCGCCCGAGCCGTAATCCATCTTCACGTAATCGGCGATCCACACCGGCACTTTAGCGCCGTTGACGGGGTTGAGGGCGTAGGCGCCCGTGAATACGCCGGTCTTGTCCTTGGCGGCCGCGGTCTCGCGCGCGAGGTCCGCCACCTGCTGCGCCGCCTCGATGTAAGCTTTTACCGCGCCGCGCTGCGCCGGCGTCGTGATCTTTTCGATCAGCGGGTGTTCGGGCGCCAGCACGCAGAAGCTCGCGCCGAACAGCGTGTCGGGCCGGGTGGTGAAAATCTCGAACCCGCCCGCGCCGCCTTCGACAGTAAACGTCACGCGCGCGCCTTCCGACCGGCCGATCCACTGGCGCTGCATCTCGATGATGCCGGCGGGCCAGTCGAGCCCCTCGAGATCGTCAAGCAGGCGCTGGGCGTAAGCGGTGATCTTCAGCATCCACTGCCGCATCATGCGGCGCTCGACCGGGTCGCCGGTCTCGACATACTTGCCGTCTTGCACCTCCTCGTTCGCCAGCACCGTGCCCTGGGCCGGGCACCAGTTGACGGGCACCTCGGCCAGATAGGCCAGGCCCTTTTCATGCAGCTTCAGGAAAATCCATTGCGTCCAGCGGTAATAATCGGGCGCGCTTGTGTCGATCTCGCGGTCCCAGTCATAGGACAGGCCCAGGCTTTGAATCTGGCGCTTGAAATTCTTGATGTTCTCGCGCGTGATGTCGGCGGGGTGGCGCCCCTCGCGCACGGCGGCGCGCTCGGCCGGCAGGCCGAAGGCGTCCCAGCCCATCGGGTGCAGCACGTTGAAACCCTTCATGCGCTTGTAGCGCGCGACGATGTCGGTGGCTGTGTAGCCTTCCGGGTGCCCGACATGCAGCCCCGCGCCCGACGGATAAGGAAACATGTCGAGCACATAATATTTGGGCTTGCTGCGGTCGTCCGAGGAGCGGAAGGTCTTGTGCTCCTCCCACCAGCGCTGCCATTTGCTTTCGATGCCTGCGGGGTCGTATTTGTGTTTCATCACGCGCACTTACAATTATGTCAATATGGCGGCGCACAGGCGCGTCCACCGGAGAGTTGTAAGGTTTTGATAATACGGCGTCAACCGCGGGGCATGCCTAGCGGTACGGGGCGGCGTAGCGGACGGTTTCGCCGCCCAGCCCTTCCTTGAATAGCTTGATGCCGGCCGCGCTGTCGTCGTCGTTGATCCCGCCGAGGTCGAGATCGCGGATGCCCGCTTCGCGCAGCAGGCCGCAGGCCTGCCACAGCAATATATTATGCGCGCTGTTTTTCTTGCCCTCATCCGAGGCCCAGCCGGTCTGGTACGTCGCCCCGCCGCCGTGCAGGAAGAACAGCACCATGCCGGCGGGAACGCCGCCCAGGCTGGCCACGCCCGTCAGCATTTTGCGCCGGGGAACAAAACGCCGCGCCAGCGCGCGCAGCAGGCGCGCGGGCGGGCCGCGATAACCCTTCGCCGCCTTGTGATCCTCGTAACGCTGCAAAAGCGCGGGCATGTGTTGGCCCCGCCAATCCCACTCGATGGCGAACCCGGCCTTCTCGGCAACGTTAAGGCGGTTGCGCCATTTGCCCCTGAGCCCCGCGCGCAGTTCATCGTCGCCGCGGGCGATATCAAGCCAGATAGTGGCGTAGCCTGGCCGGCCCAGCGCGCGATAACCGTGCGTCGCGAAGGCCTGCGCCGCCGCCTCGCCCGCTTCCCATTCCGGCAGGAGGCGCCGGCGCCGCAGCGGCCGCGCGGGAAATTCCTGCGCCAGCGCGGCGAAAAACGCAGCCTGATTCTCATCGCCGCCATAACCCGAAAACCATAGAGGCCCACGATCGAGCTGCAGCGCATGCACCGCATTGCCGAACAGGCCGACCTCGAGCAGCTGCACCAGCCCCGCTTCGCGCCCGTCGATCGAAATCAGCCCCCAGCACGCGCGCATGTTCAGAAGCGGGCACACCGCGCAGGCGTAATCATAGCTCTGCAGCAAATTGGCGCGGCGCAGGGCGGCGAAGCGTTCCTCCCACGCCGCCAGCGGCAACTCGTTCCAGGTGATGGTGCAGGTCATAGACAACGAGCGTCTTTCTTAGGCTCTTCATATATTTTATTTATTATCTCACAAACAATTTTTATTGTATTGATAACTTCTTTATGAAGAGCCTTCGTACCATGCCCGTAAAGATTACGGGTTTTTATTAAAGAGCTTTTAAGGGGCCCTATAAAATCAAAATCTTTATCTTCGTCTTTGACCACAAAATCATCATCGTTCCATTCTTTGTAACTTAATCCTTTGTCTAAAATTTCTTGAAAAATTTCCCGCTCATTTCTCTGGCAACACCTTATTCGCACGATATTGTGCCAGTCTGAAAAGTCCTCATTTTTGATATAACCCTCCTGAATGGCAAAATTAAGATAGTTAAAAAGTGAATGCTTTTTCTTTTTGGACTTATCTTCTGAAAGCGCTTGGCGATTTTTTTCTAATTCGCTTTCAAATCTTTCTCTCAATGCCAACTCAAGGCAGACCAAGGCTTGAAATTGAGAGATAGGATAGAAACGATAAACAAACCATGCGTATAAGTATAAATTTTTCACGGTTTCAAATTGAACAATGATGCCTTCCGGAACATTGCAATGCAAAATAAAGCGAGATATTTTTCTGTGATGATGTTCAATATCAACAAGAAAAGTCTCTTTTGTTTTGAGGTTGACCCCAGAAGACAAAAAACTTCTGGGGTCAGGTTCCAAGACATTGTCAAGAACACGAAGATAGTCGGGGTTATTTTTTGCCATGATATATGAGCTACAACATAGCAAATTATCTCATGATATCCAGTCCGCCTCCGCCCAAGCTAACGGTAAAACCTAGAGAAGAATAACCATTTGTTCGCTATGGCCTGCCGAGCCAAAGCCCGTCAGGGCGAAGCGTGGTGCCCCGTACGGACTCGATTTTATAAAATTTCTCCGCTGTAAAACATTGTAATTATTCAATATTTTAAGGCACGTTTTTTGCGATTTTTGGAGGGGGTGTTTTTTGAGACGTCCTCGCTGAAAAAACGCATTCTCCGCGTCTTCGCTCAGATATCAAATCAGCTTGAGATATTCATACGGGTTAAAGCACATGTAGGACAATAAACTATATCCTTTAGCGCTTTATTGGAACATCCGCTCCATATACATGTTGTCTCCGACAATCCATGGTAATTTATAACCAGTCTTTTTTCCCTATAAGGCACGTCATCAAAAGACATCCATTGTTCAGGATTATCAACTTTAATACAGATGCCTTTGTGATATTTATCATAGGCATCCGCTTGCCAATGTTGGCTGCAATCAGTACATCTGCGTAAAGTACAAAATTTTTCAGGCTTAATCGCTACCTGTTTCATCTCTTTAAAGGGCGAAGATAAATCATCCCCTGTAACCCAGTTATCCATAGAACTGCATAAACACATAACGGCCTCCTTTTTTATTCATCTTATATACTTTACGGCACACTAAAATATTACCAACAGCATAATTCTCCGCTTCTCCAAAGGTATTTGTTCAAACGTCCTCGCTAAACGCAAATCATTTCAATGGCATGTCGCCTCATAATTCGTGACACAAAAACTGCATCATACTGCCAGCATCGATTTTTCTGACATACAACTGACTTTCACACAATGTTTCACCATTCTCCATTCCGCGCTCCTCGCTATGCGAAGAGTGCCCTTTATAGAATTTTCAAATGGTATGCGAAGGCGTTTTGAAAAAGACCTCCTCGCATAGCTTTCTGAATCAAATCAATACGATAGGAGGGGCGCAGGCGTTAACCGGTTTAAGATTTCCGGCTGGTTGACCATTTTTCAGTCTATAAAAATTTTGGCTAACTTATTGATCTGATTCACTTCCCGTTTGTAGATGAAGTGATGGTGC
>CAZNYM010000002.1:0-32588 GCA_964577255.1 uncultured Pseudobdellovibrionaceae bacterium
ACTGTGCCGTGCCCGCCCTGTTTCCAGCAATGGAAACGGCTGTTGCCGAGATCATGAAAGCCGGGGCAGTAAGCGGTGGTATATGGGCTGATCAGCCCGGCCTCGAGCGCGGCCAACGCCGTAATCATCTTGAAAGTGGAGCCGGGCGGATACTGGCCGCCGATGGCCTTGTTGTTGAGCGGCAGGCCGGGATCGGCCAGGATCTCCTCCCACAGCGCAGCCGACACGCCTCGCGCGAAAATGTTGGGATCGAAGCTGGGCGAGGACGCAAGCGCATAAACCTCGCCGGTATGCACATCCATGATGACGGCCGAGGCGCTGCGCTCCTTGCCCAGGCGGTCCTGCACGAATTGCTGCAACCCGGCATCGATCGACAATACCAGGTCGCTTCCGGCCACGGGCGCCGTCTCGCGCAGCTTGCGGATCTCGCGGCCAACGACGTTGACCTCGACTTCGGCCGTACCGGCCCGGCCGCGCAAGGGGATGTCGTAGGTGCGTTCGATCCCGGTCTTGCCGATCTTGAATTCGGGGATTTTGAGCACCGGGTCGTCGCCGGTTTCATTCTTGCTGACGGCACCGACATAACCGACGATGTGCGCCGACGCCAAGCCCATGGGGTAATAGCGCACGTCGCCGACGTCGATCGACACGCCCGGCAGGTCAGGAAGGTTGACCTCAATCCGCGCTACGTCCTGCCATTCCATGTTTTCCTTGATCTCGACGGGAGCATAGACGGGACTCTTCTCCGCCTGCTTGATGATGCGCTGGATGTCGCTTTGCGACAGCCCGACCAGCCGGTTAAGGCGGCTCAGAACCACTTCCATCTTGTCGGTGCGCTCGGGGACGATGACGGCGCGGAAATTCTGGCCGTTCGCCGCCAGCGGCACGCCGAAACGGTCGAGGATCTGGCCGCGGCTGGGTTCCAGCAGGCGCATGTTGATGCGGTTGTTTTCGGCCAGCACGCGGTAACGCTGGCTCTCGACAATCTGCAGCCACCCGAGCCGCCCGATCAGCACAGCCGTCAGCCCCCCCTGCAGCGCGCCCACGAAAAAGGCGCGCCGGGTGAAACTGTCCGCGCGTTCGGTGTCCCGGTCCATGTCTTGAAATTAGGCGGGTTAGGGCCGTGTTGCAACCGGCAGCATGCGGTGCGTGGCCGTCAATCCCAATGAAACAGCGGGGAAAAGGAAAAGGGTCATGACGATATTCGCCGTCAGGCTGACCGGGGCAGTCCAGACCCGGCCGTTGACAAAGCCATAAAGCATCCATTGGAGCAGCGTGGCCGCCAGCACCACCAGCACGAACGCCGCCCAGACCGATATGTAGTTCTGCCCGGTCAGGAAGCGGCGCTGATCGCGGACGATGCCGTGCACCAGCACGAACGCCAGGGACTGCATGCCAAGAGGCATGCCCATGACGGCGTCAAGCACGAGCCCCAGGCCGAAGCACAGCCAGGTCGGCAGCAGCGTGGGTCGGTAGATCGACCAGTAATAGATCGCCATAAGAAAGAACTGCGCCTTGACCAGCCCCAGATACGGCACCGGCAGGGCGATCAGGTTCATGAGGAACAAAAACGCTATGAACAGGTAAACGGCGGCATAGCCCGTGACCGACTGCAGATGTCGGCGCGGTGGCGACATCTCGGACCAGGCGGCATCGAGCGGGGAATTTTTACGTTTGCGCGCCATGAACCGGGCTTACGGCAGCTTTTCGCCGGAATCCCCGGCGGCTTCGAGGGCGGCGGGCAGGAAATTGGGATCATCCGCCCGCTTGACCAGGCGAACATAGGTGGCGTTGTCGATGTCGGCATAAGGCTTCACGCGCAAAACGCCGTCGTTGTCCCTGATGACTTCGCCGACCGGCAGGCCGTAAGGATAAATGCCGCCGTCGCCCGAAGTAATGACGCGGTCTTTCTCCTGCACTTGCGCTTCGGGCGGCAGGTGGACAAGATCGGGCACGGCGGTGTTGTTGCCGGCCACCACGGCGTGAATCTGAGTCCCGCCCACCAGCACCGGAATGCGGGCATTGATGTCGGTCAAAAGCAACACGCGCGCGGTGCGGTTGCCCGCTTCGACCACGCGGCCCATCACGCCCTCGCCGGAAAGCACGGCCATGGCGTTCTCGGCGCCCTGCTGCTTGCCCGCCATCACCAGGACGCTGCGCACGAAGGCGCTGTCGGAGTCCGCGACCACGCGCGCGGTGATGAAGGTGTTCTGTGGTTCAAGCCGCAGCTTGAGAAGTTTCTGCAGTGAGTCATTTTCGGTCTTGAGCTGCATCGCGGTGTGGTACCAGGTGCGCAGGCGTTCGTTCTCCTGCTGCAGGCGCATGTTTTCTTCCTGCAAAGCGGCCAGGCCCGTGACCGCGCGCACATAGCCGGCAGTCATGGCGAAAGGATAATTGACGACCGCCAGCACCGGCGCAAACAGATCGGTCAGGCCAGTGCGCACGCCGCGCAGGCCGCTCGGGTTGATCGCGGAGAAGGTGAAAAGAAAAAGCGCGGCCAGCGCAAAAAGCAAAGTCGTGCCACGCGGTCCCCATCCGGGGAGAACTCCGGCTCTGATCGAGCTTCTGGCGCGGGAACGTGAACGCAAATCAAATATCCTGTATCGTGCGGGCCAACGGAAAGGCGAAATAGCTTACGGATAATGGCAGAAAAACATTACCGAAGGCCTAACCGGAAAAGACAGCCTGTGCAGCCCCTTATACAATCATTTTACGCCAGAGCCGCAGGCCTGATCAATCTTGTATGGATAAAATTGTGGAAAAACCCGGGAGGAACCGGGAATGGTCAGAATATGTGGCCGTTGACCAGTATGCCCTTGAGATTCTTGAGCTCCTCAAGCGCATGCCCGGCCCCCAGCGCGACGCAGGACAGCGGATCGTCGGCGATGGTCACGGCCAGGCCGGTGGCGTGGCGCAGGACATAATCGAGATTGGTCAGCATCGCCCCGCCCCCGGTCAGCACCAACCCCTTGTCGACGATGTCGGCGGCCAGTTCGGGCGGGGTGTGCTCGAGCGCGACCTTGACCGCCTCGACGATCTGCCCGACCGGTTCGGCCAGGGCCTCGGCCATCTGCCGCTCGGTGATGACGATCTCCTTGGGCACGCCGTTAAGCAGGTCGCGACCGCGGATCTCCATGCGGCGGCCTTCACCATCGGCGGGCGGGCAGGCCGAGCCAATATCCTTCTTGATGCGTTCGGCCGTGCTTTCGCCGATCAACAGGTTATGGACGCGGCGGATGTAATTGATGATGGCGTCGTCCATCTTGTCGCCGCCGACACGCACCGATTTCGCGTAGACGACACCCCCCAGAGAAATCACCGCCACTTCGGTGGTGCCGCCACCGATGTCGATCACCATCGATCCGGTGGGTTCGGTTACCGGCAAGCCCGCGCCGATCGCTGCCGCCATCGGCTCCTCAATCAGCGCCACCTGGCTCGCACCCGCGCTCTCGGCGGCCTCGATGATAGCGCGCTGCTCCACCGCCGTCGCGCCCGAGGGCACGCAGATGATCATCTTGGGGCTGACGAAGGTCCGGCGGTTATGAACCTTGCGGATGAAGTGTTTGATCATCGCCTCGGTCACTTCAAAATCGGCGATAACGCCGTCGCGCAGGGGACGGATGGCGACGATGTTGCCCGGCGTCTTGCCCAGCATCTGCTTGGCCTCGTTGCCGAAAGCCAGCGTGTGCTTCTTGCCCGCCACCATTGAAATGGCGACGACCGAAGGCTCGTTCAGGACGATGCCGCGGTCGCGGACATAGACGAGTGTGTTGGCGGTGCCGAGGTCGATGCCCATATCCGCCGACATGAAACCGAACAGTTTCGAGAACATAAACGCACTTCCGGGTGATCAGAGAAAACCGCAGACTTTATAGCAGACCGTCCGCGCCCCCGCACAGGGATTCTTGGCCCCGCCGCCAGTCATGCACATGGGCCGGCGACGCTATTTTACGGAAACGAAAATTGGGTCCGGCGCCTGCGCCAGAATCGGCGCTTGTGCCTGTACAGCCGCGGGATCGAACAAATCGAGCCGGTCGACCAGATTAAGCACCAACCCCAGCTCGTGCTTCATCCCCAGCACAGATTGCGGATTGGTGGCGGGGACATGGATGCTCGCAGGCTCGAAATAGTTTTTCCGCGCCGGAGCCGGCAACATCACAAGCACCCTGTTGTCGAAATAGGCGGCGGAAAAACTTTTGGCTTCGTAGGCGTCGCGCATCTTCTTCATTTCCTCGATGATGACCGGATCGATCAGATAACGCGCCTCGACCTGGTCGCTGGTATAGACATCGAAGGCCTTTTCGAATTCCGGATCGACCAGGTTGGCACGCTTGAGATCGAGTGTCATCTTCTTGAACCACTGGCCGATGCCGGCGGCATTTTCCACCAGCACGGTGTGGCCGTGGAATTTCTGCCGTGCCAGATCGATCAAGATGGCAAGTCCCTTAAACACGGTAACCGTCGAAGAGTTTTTGCCTGAACCGCGCTTTTGCTTGAGCTCGATCTCGGCCAGCGTGATGTTCACGCCCTTGTAGACGCCGGTGAAATAATCCTCGGAGCTGTAGCGGTTGTACTGCGGCACGATCTTCGAGGGTTTCAGGATGTTCATCGGGATTTCGCCGTCGGCGTCGTAATGGAGGTCGCCGAACAGCTGCGCGATCTTGGGCAGGATATTCATCTTGTAGGCTTTGGCGTACTGGCGTTTGGGCTGGGTGATCCACCAGTAAAGCGCGCCGATCATCAGCACCGTGATGCCTGCCGCCGAGTCGTCGTTGCCGGCCTGCCAGCGCAGAAGCATCCAGTCCAAAAAGGCGCAGGGCGGGGTCAGCAGCGTTCCGGCGACGATCCCGATCCGGCGCCGCCAGATATAAACTTTCAATCTAACCTGGCGGATTTTCTCAAGCGCCGCGAGCTGCGGCTGCACGCTTGTGATGAAATCTTCGTCGCTTTGCCGGCGGATATCGTCCATACCCGCCATTATCCGCCAAAACGGTTAAAGCGAAACAAAAACCCGCCTTGAGGGGCGGGTTTGGTCTCTTTTTATGAGAAAAAGCCTCAGCCCTGGCGCGCCTTGCAGCGGGGCTTGGTTTTATTGATGACGTAAACGCGGCCCTTGCGGCGAACGATCTTGCAGTTGCGATCGCGTTTTTTCAGTGTTTTCAGAGAGTTAACTACTTTCATGGGGTACCGATCCTGCTGAATTCCGGGCGACATTACAGGCAGGCCGGGCTTATTGTCAAGCGTTCCGGGCTCATTATTTTCATATTATAAAGGGTGTCAGGTCAGCCCGCTCGTCGCCGTCAGCAGCGCGATGACGATATAGGCCAGGTGCGTGAAGTTGTGCGCTTCCTGGTCGAGGCCGAAGGACCACCAGAACCAGCGGTCGTTGTAGCCCCAGCCCTTTTGCAGCGTGTAGATCCCCTTCAGCCGGTCGACCAGCGCGTGTATGACGAAGTCGACGGGCCCGAGCCACCACAGTTCCGGCATGAAGACGAGAAAGATCAGGAGGGTGCCGGCGCTGTGGATGCCCGCGTGCGAGAACAGCGCCTTGTAGCCTTCCCAGCCGGGCTTGCCCTTGGTCAGCGCCATCCAGTCCGTCTGCAACAGGAAGTCGCAGACGAATTGCTTGAGGCGGAAAGCCATATAAAGAAGGATGAGCGTTACCGGCAGCATGAAAACCCCTTCGCAGGTCGTTCCATATTCGCCGGAAAAGTTTAAGAGGTGGTGAAGAAACGCGGATGGACAAAAGCTTGAAAATTAACCGCTCGCTAACGACTATCCGTCATGATGGGGCGGTGGAAATCCGTCCACACGCATCCTTTTTCGGGAATTCTCATGACGGGATTGCAGGAAAGACGCACGTTCAAGGAAGGTGACATCATCCTCAAGAAGGGTGAGCGCGGCGACCGCGCTTATATCATCGAGGACGGGCAGGTAGAGATTTTCTACGAGCGCAAGGACGGCAAGCTGCAGAACATCTCTACCCGCGGCCCTGGCGCCATCATCGGCGAAATGGCAATCGTGGATGAAGGCCCGCGCGTGGCCACCGTGCGCGCGCTCAAAGACTGCCGTATGCTCGAGATCACCCGCGACGATTTCGCCCAGCGCCTGAAGACCGCCGATCCGGTGATCCAGATGGTGGCGCAGGTGATCCTAACCCGTTTCCGCGACACGCTGACCCGCGCCGAGATCCTGCATGAAAGCGCCGCTGTACCACCGCCCGAACTGCTGGAACGCGACCACGCGCTGCAAAGCGACGTGATGGAATCGGTCAAGATCGCCAACGAATTCAAGGCGGCGCTCAACAATAATCAATTGACGCTCAATTACCAGCCCATCATCGACCTGGCCAATGGCCGCGTGATGGGGTTCGAAGCGCTGATGCGCTGGAAACACCCGGAAAAAGGCTTTATTTCTCCGGGACTGTTCATTCCGGTAGCCGAGAAAAGCGGTTTGATCGTCGAGGCTTCGCGCTGGGCGCTGAAAGAATCCTGTGCTGCGCTCAAGCGCATCGAAGCCGGCAGCAAGCGCGCGGGCGAGATTTACATGAGCGTCAATTTCTCGAGCCACGACTTCGCCGAGGACAATTTCGTAAAGCATACGCTCGACACCGTGTCCGCGGCCGGACTGAAACCCGCGCAGATGAAACTTGAGATCACCGAACGCCTGCTGATCCAGCAGCCCGACAACGCCAAAGTCACGCTGCAGAAATGCCGCGACGCCGGCATGGGCATCGCCATCGACGATTTCGGCACCGGCTATTCGTCGCTCAGCTACCTCTATTACTTCCCGATCGAGACCCTCAAGATCGACCAGAGTTTCATTCGCGCCATGTATAAGGACGAACGCAGCCTGGAGCTGGTGAAATCGATCATCGGCCTCGGCCAGAACATGGGCCTTACGATCGTCGCCGAGGGCGTGGAGACCCGCGAGGAAGCCGAGCTTCTTAACAATCTGGGCTGCGAATCGGCCCAAGGTTACCATTTTGCCCGCCCGCTGACCGAAACAGACGCCGCCGCTTATCTCAAGGCCCACGGCTAGAAAACCTATCCTTTTGATATATATGGAAGTTTTTCCCGACCGCCACCAATCCGTAAAATTTGTCCTTATAATTACCTGACATTAAATCATTTATACGTAAAATGAGAAAATAGCCGCAGAGTAGGCCAGCCGCCCTTTTCGCGATATCATCGCAGGGCAAGCCGGGCCGGGGGCAAAGTTGGGGACTTTTGAGGGAGAGATAAGGGATGGCCAGACATACTAGCGACGGTGCCGGTGTCGATACCCAGACCGCACAGCAGCCGCAGAATGCCGAAACCGCGCTCGATGCGCGGGGCGCTTCCTCCCTGACCCTGCCCGCAGGGGATTTCATCAATGGCGACATCGTCCGCGACGGCCAGGATCTGATCCTGCGCGATTCCCAGGGCCATGAAGTGACGATCGAGAATTATTTCAGCGCGACCCCGACCCTACATCTGGAGGGCGGCGCGGTGCTGACGCCGGCGCTGGTCGAATCCTTCGCCCGCGGCGAAGGCCCGCTGCAATACGCCGCCGCTGAAACCACGAGCGATGCAAGCCCCGTGGGCCACGCCAAGGAAGTGACGGGCGAAGCGACCGTCACGCGCGCCAACGGCCAGAGCGAAGCCCTGACCCAGGGCGCGCCGATTTACCAGGGCGATGTGATCGAGACCAAAGCCGGCGGCGCGGTCAATATCGAATTCGTGGACGAGTCCACCTTCGCCGTGTCGGCGAACGCCAAGCTTGCCATCGACGAGTTTGTCTTCGATCCCGCGACCCAGGGCGGCGAAACAAACTTCTCGCTGCTGCGCGGCATCTTCGTGTTCACAAGCGGCCTGATCGGCCGCGAGGATCCGGACGACGTCAAGATCGAAACGCCGGTCGGCTCGATCGGTATCCGCGGCACCACCATCGCCGGCAACATCGTTCCCGGCGGCGCGAGCCAGATCACGGTCGTGGAAGGCGCCATCGTCATTCGCAACGAAACCGGCGAAGTGACGCTGGCCGATCAGTTCGGCAGCGTGCAGCTGACCGGCATGGACGCGCCGATCGCCCAGCTGGGCCAGCTTCCGCCCGCCGACATGGTCGGTTTCTACGGCACGCTGCAGGGTGTGGCTCCGGCTTTCTTCAGCACCATTCAGGGCAGCGACGCGCCCGCCGAAAGCGGCGAAGCGCCTGCCGACGCCCCCGTCGGCGAAGCGGCCCCTGCCGAGGGTGAAGCCGCCCCGGCCGAGGGCACTGCGCAACCGCCCGCGCCCGGCACGCAGCCTTTGCCCGGCCAGCCCGCGCCGGAAGGCATGATGCAGCCGCCGCCCGCGCCGCTGCCGATGAATTTCGGTTTCGATCCGTTCAACGGCGGATTTGACGCCGCCGCCAACTACAATATCGACTTCGCCGCTGTCGGCACGGCCGGTCCGGCTGGCGCGATCATGCCGCCTCCGCCGCCTCCGCCGGCCGGAACAATCTTGATGCCGCCGCCCCCTCCTCCCGGAGATGCAACAACAGCTGCGTCCACGACAACGGCCACTTCGACCAACACCACTACCACCACCGCGCCGCCGCCGCCGCTTGACGTGGTGATCAGCATAAGCGTCGACGACGACGACATTACTGCCGGCACGATCGTGGGCGAAGTGACGACAACCGCCAATTACCCCGGTGCTATCTTCAATATCACCCAGATGCCCCTGGTATCGGGCGATCCAGCCTTTACTCTGGTCAACGGCGGCCCCGGCAGGATGCTGATCGCCCTGACTGGCTTTGGCGCGGGCTTTGTGTCCAGCAATAGCGTGGGCGCCCTGATCGGCTCCCTGGGCATCCGCGCCACGCTTCCCGACGGACGGACCAACGAAGAAGTGCGCACCGTCACGATTGTCGATGACAGTGGCGGCGGCACCGTTGCACCCTTCACGCTCGATCTCAACGGCCTGCCGGCCGGCTTCGCCGGCAACGCCCAGGGTTTCAGCCTGGGTGGCGTCAGCGGTGCAGGCCGCGGCCTTACCTATCTTGGCGACGTGGACCGCAACGGCGCGCCCAACTTCGCTTATATCGATAATACCGGTGGATTCAAAAACTATAACGGCAGTTCCGGAACGCCGGCGCTCTTCGACATCGATACCGTCTACAGCCTGACCCTTATCGGCGGCGCCACCGGCTTTGACTTCAACATCGCCCGCATGGGCGACATGGACGGTGACGGCACGCTGGATTACGCCTTTTCCTCGCC
Organism: uncultured Pseudobdellovibrionaceae bacterium; assembly: GCA_964577255.1. Classification (GTDB taxonomy): domain Bacteria; phylum Pseudomonadota; class Alphaproteobacteria; order Micavibrionales; family Micavibrionaceae; genus Micavibrio_C. Next base: position 9,245 of record CAZNYM010000002.1, read on the forward strand.
CAATATCCGCGACAATAATGCCGAGGATCAGGGCCAGGTGATCATCGCCGCCGGCGACGATCCCCAGGCTGACTTTATCCGGTTCGACATGCCCGGCTCGTCCACCATGTTCTATGGCGACGCGCTTTCGGGCGTGGGCGATCTTAATGCCGACGGCTTTGCCGACGTCGCATTTTCCAGCAGCGACAATACGCTGGACCCGCAGGCTTTCGTAAAGCTGGGTGCCAACAACGGCTTCGGCACCCCGGGCACTCCTTCGGTCATTGATCTCGATTCACCCCCTGCTGACATCTGGTCGTTCGACGCCGGCACCAGCATGTGGAACGTGGCTGGGGCGGGCGACTTCAACAATGACGGCTTCGGCGACCTGGCGGCCGGCTACACGGTTTCCGGCACCACTGCCCGGGTCGATGTCATCCTCGGCAGCAACGGTGGCGTCGGCGCCAACCGCATCACTTTCACGGGCCTGAATATCACCCCGGGCGACGAGGATGTGCCAATCTTCACCGGCGATTTCACCGGCGACGGCCAGGTCGATCTTTTGATCGGCGACACGGTAACGAACTCCCTGTATATCGTACGCAGCGGCGCGGGCTGGGCTTCCGGCAACACCTATAACCTGACCAGCGATGCGAATGTTGTCCGTTACAATTTCGACACGACCGATTTCGGAGAAGTGGTGGGCGCGGGCAACGCCGGCGACTTCAACGGTGACGGCCAGGACGACATTGCCGTGGCGCTGCGCACCGGCGATATGGTCGACATCCTGGTGATCTATGGCGGCGCCGGCCTGACCGGCACTATCAACGTCAACATCAACTGGATGAATAACAATCCGGGAAAATTCTTCCATGCCGAGCTCGACCTGACCGGCCACCTGGCCAACCCGTCCACAGACTCGGTTCATATCGATATCGCCGGGGCCGAGGACATCAACGGCGATAGCTTCGACGACATAATCCTGGGCCTGCCCGAGAATACGGCGGGTGCGGCAGTGTTCGGCGTCTATGGCCGGGCCAACCAGTCCTTGATCGACAGCGGCCAGCTTCATGCGGCGGGCATTACCACCGCTGGTGCCAATGTCAGCGCTAACGGCACCAACCAGAGTCTGCTGGGCGACGAAGGTGTCAACGTCCTGCGCAACTACAACGGCAGCACGGCCTTCAGTCAGACCAGCTACCGCGCCGGCGGCGGCGACGACACGCTCGAGGTTTACGGCTCTTCGGCATCCGCGGTACGCCAGCTTGATGGCGGCGCGGGCGTGGATACGCTCAGGCTGATGAATGCTGGCGCGGTGCTTGATTTCCGCGGCCTGCAGTCGCTGAGCGGCATCGAGCGGATTGACATGGCGGTATCGCAGGCCATGACGATCGGCCTCGATGACATCTTCCGCCTGATGCAGGAAAGCGACCTGATGCTCAACGCCGGTGGTGGCAACCGCCGCACCCTGATGATCTCGGGTGACGGAGCAGGCACGATCAATATTGACGACGCCCGTAACAATACAAGCTTTGCCAGTGCGGGCTTTACAGCGGGCGGCACCCATACCGTGGGCGCTGATACATATAACGTGTACACGCACGGCAGTGGTTACCAGCTGCTGATCGAGAACACACTGTCGCAAAGCGTAGCTTAATTAAGTCTATTTGCTGATGGCTGTAAACACGCCGTCCCACGCGGGCGGCGGGTTGTCGCGCAGTGTCGCCAGTCTTTCCCTGAACATGGCATAAAAGCCGTCGAGCGGACCTGGCGGTACGCCGGCTAGCTCCTCGAGCGCCGCGGCGAAGCGCCCGGCGCGGTAATCGTTCATCAAGGCATCGTGGCGCCCTTTCATGTCCGAAAACTCGATGCGGGCGGCGTAGGCTTCGTCACCCAGCAGGGCATAAACGGCCACCGGCTCCTGCTTGCCCTTGACCCGCAGCAGGTCAAGCTGCAGGAAGGCGAAATCGGGCACGGCCGCACGCGTGGCGGGGCCGGCCAGGATTTCGACGCCGTAGGTCTTGGTCTGGCTTTCCAGACGCGAGGCCAGGTTGACCGTGTCGCCCAGCGCCGAATAGGCAAAACGCTGGCGCGAACCCATGTTGCCCACGGCGGCCGGGCCCGTGTTGATGCCGATGCCCGCTTGCAGCACCAAGGGCGTCTTGCCCTCGGCCCGGGCCTGCTCTGCCAGTTTCTGGTTGAGGGGGGACAACGCCGCACTCATCTGCAAAGCGGCGCGGCAAGCGTGACGGGCATGATCGGGATCGTCGAGCGGCGCGTTCCAGAACGCCATCATCGCATCGCCCATGAATTTATCGATCGTACCGCGGCTCTGCATCACCAGATCCGACATCGGCGTGAGGAAATCGTTCATCAGATGGATCAGCGCCGCCGGGCTCATGCGTTCCGAGATAGTGGTAAAGTTGCGGATGTCGGTGAACATGACGGTCAGATCGCGGGTTTCCCCGCCCAGCTTGAGCTTGTCGGGGTTTTTGGCCAGCTCTTCCATGAAAGCCGGTGAAATATAGAACCCGAAAGCCTGGCGCACCTGGCGGCGCTCGGCTTCCGTGCGGGCATAGGCTAGCAGCGTAGAAAGAATGAAGATCAGAAGGATCGTCGCCGCCGGATAGACGGGATCGAACAGGATGCCCATATGCGCATAGGCGTGCCAGGCGCCGTAGAACGACGCCGCCGTCAGCGCCGCGCACAGCCCGGCCATCAGAAGCGCATTCACCACCGGCGCCAGAAGGATCATCAAAAGGCCGATGAAGAGGATGAACGTCACCTCGGCATATTCCGCCAGCGGCGGGCGGATCAGGTAGTCGCCCTGCAGGATCTGCTCGACCACGTTGGCGTGGATCTCCACCCCGGGGATGAACAGGTCGAGCGGCGAAGACCGCAGATCCTTGAGCCCTTCGGCGCTCGAAGCCATCAGCACGATCTTGCCGGCAAGACGGGCGCGGTCGGCGGCGAAAGCGGGATCGATCACCTTATAGGCCGGGAAGTAATCGCGTTCCCGGTCGAAGCTGCGGAAACGGATCCAGAGCATACCGTCACCGTCGAGCGGCGGCTCGCTGTAGGCGCACTGCCCCTTGCCGGTCTCCGGGTCGCGAGCCAGCAGACACAGGCGGTAGTCAGTGTCGATCACGCCCTGCTCGGCCGGCGGAGTGCGGACGATGCTGTAGGTTACAGGCGCGCCGTGCGCCACGCGCAGGGCCTCGAGCGACAAGGCGGGATAAAGATTCTCGCCGTCGCTGAACAGCAGGCCCGTGCGGCGGATGATGCCGTCGATCTCGGGCCGGGCCATAAAGCTGCCGTTGCCCGCCGCCGCGCGCTCGAGCGCGGGCAGGAAGCGCGCCACCGTCTTGAAGCGGCTCGCGTGCGCCAGCAGGTCGGCGCGGATGTCGCCCGGGGCCTTGAAACCGGCTTTCAGTGCCGGCTGGCCGCTTTGCTCCTCGTAACTGCCGTAGGTGAAGGCGGAGACGAAATTACCTGCCTGCGCGATCGCCTCCGCCAGCATCGCGTCGTGATCCGGTAATGCCGCCAGTTCGCTTTTAAGAGCCTCGTCGTCCTCGAGCAGCGCCGCCAGGTTGGCGGGCGAGGTGCGGTCGGGCTCGGCCAGCACGCCGTCGAACGCGACGACTTTCGCCCCCGCCGCCTTGAGCCCTGTCACGATGTCGGCCAGCACGGGGCGCGGCCACGGCCATTGGCCGATGCGCTTGAGCGACTCATCGTCGATATCGACGATGATCACCTGATCCGGTGCCGGACGCGGTTTCATCTCGTAGAACCAGTCGAACACCATATATTGCAGCTTCTTGCGGACGAAACCTTCCGAGGTGCTGAAATGCACAGCCCCCAGAAGCAGCGCCAGCAGCAGAAGAAAGTGGGCTTTGCGGCTGTAAAGAAGCTTGCGCACGGCTATCAGCGCTCCCGCAGGGCGCGGTCGCGCGCGCGCAGGACCGGGCGCAGCAGATATTCCATGATCGTGCGCCGGCCGGTGATCACCTCGACATCCGCCACCATGCCGGGGCCGATCGGCAGCGGATGTTCGGCTGTGCCCAGATAGTTTTTATCAGTGTGAACCTCGATCTCGAAGAAGATGTTGCCCTTGTCGTCGGTGATACTGCTGGCGCCGATGCGCGCCAGCCTGCCGTCGAGCGCGCCGTATTTCTGCGGGTCGTAGGTACTGAGCTTGACCTTGGCTTCCTGCCCTTCCTTGAGGAAAGCGATGTCATTGGGCATGACGCGGGCGACGATCTTCAGTTCGTCGTCGACCGGCACGATGTCCATCACCTTCTGCGCCGGTTCGATCACGCCGCCCACGGTGCGCACGGCAATATTGTTGACGATGCCATCCACGGGCGCGCGCAGCTCGGCGCGGCTGACGCGGTCGCCGATGGATTTCAGCCCTTCCTGCAGCTGGGCGATCTGGGTCTTCACTTCGGAAAGCTCGTTAAGGGCCTGGCTGCGGAAACGGTCGTGCTGGTCGGATTTCTGCTTCTCGGCCGCGCTCAGCTCGGCGTTGAGGCCTTCAAGACGCTCGGTGCTGGCGGCCAGCTGGCCTGAAATGTCGGTCAGCTCGCGTTCGAGGCGGATCAGCTCGAGCTTCGAAACCGCCTTCTGCGCCACCATGTCGCGGGTGATGCCGACTTCCTGCTGCAAAAGCCCGCGGCTGCCGGACAGGCGAGTGATCTGCGCCTTGGTTTCCTCGGTCTCGGCCTGAGCTTTGCTGATTTTGTCGTCAAGGATCGAGAGCGCGTTTTTCAGCTCCTGCTGGCGAGAGGCGTAGAGCTTTTCCTCGTTCGCAACGATGTCGGGTGCCTGGGCCTTGAGCGCCGGATCGGGCGTGAAGGCCTTCCCATTCGCCTCGGCCTCCAGGCGCTGCTGGCGGATATTGAGACTCGCGAATTTTGCCTCGGCGCCGCCTTGCTCGGAGGCGAAAGCCACGTCACTCAGGCGCATCAGCACCTGATCCTTTTTCACCCGCTCGCCCTGCTTCACCAGCAATTCCTGCAGCAGACCGCCCTCGAGACTCTGGACGATATGAATCTCGCGGGTGGGCATCACCTGGCCGCTGCCGCGGGCGATTTCCTCGACCGAGGCAAGCGACGCCCAGACGATGAAAATCGCCACCAGCGCAGCAATCGCGAACAAAAACGCGTTGGACACGAAGCTCGAGCGCGCGCGCGTCGCCGCCTCCAGCTGATCCATAAAATCGAGATTCTGGTCTTCGGGGCCGTTCATGTTTCCCCCTTGGGCGTGGCGGCAGCATTCTGCGCCAGCGCCTGAATGACCGTGTCGCGCGGGCCGTCCATCACCACGCGGCCCTGATCGATCAGGATCAGGCGGTCCACCAGCGTCAGCAGGTTCTGGCGATGGGTGATCAGCACCAGCGTGCGGCCCGCCGCCTGGGTGCGGATATGACGGGTGAAGGCTTCCTCGGCCTGCATGTCCATGGCGTTGGTGGGTTCGTCGCACACGAACACCTGCGGCTTCATCAGCATGGCGCGGGCGAGGGCAATGGCCTGGCGCTGGCCGCCTGAGAGCCCTTCGCCGCGTTCGCCCACCGGCGCGTCATAGCCAAGCGGATGCCGGGCGATGAAATCATGCACGCCGGCGCTCGCGGCGGCTTCAAGAATCTCCTTATCCGTCGCCTGCGGTTTGGCGATGGTGATGTTTTCGCGCACAGTGCCGCGGAATAACACGATATCCTGCGCGATATAGGCGATGTTGCGGCGCAGATCGGCCGGATCGATCTGGCGGTAATCGGTGTCGTCCGCCAGAAGCGTGCCCTCCTGCGGCTCGTACAACCCCAGCATCAGCCGCGCGATGGTGCTCTTGCCCGAGCCGATGCGGCCGATCACAGCCACGCGCTCGCCTTCGTGAATGGTGAAACTGACTCCGTCCAGCACCTTGCGGTCGGTGCCGGGATAGGCAAAGCCGACGCGGTCGAAAGTGATCTTGCCCTTGAGGCCGGGGCGGTGCAGAAAAGTCTTGCTGAGCGGCCGCTCGACCGGCCGGGCCATTATCTCGTTGAGCGCCTTGAGCGCGTTGCGCGCCTGGTAATAGCGGGTCAGCAGGTTCGCCACTTGGCCGATCGGCGCCAGCGCCCGCCCGCCCAGCATCACGCAAGCGATCAGCGTGCCCATGGTCATGTCGCCGTCGCGCACCAGATACATGCCGATCAGGACGGCGAACACGCTCGCGGTCTGCTGTGCGAACAGCGCGACATTGACGGTCAGGCCGGAATAAAAGCGCGATACGTTGCCCAGTGCCGCCGCTTCGCCGACATGGGCGCCGTAACGGGCGCGCAGCCGGGCATCGGCCCCGATGGCCTTGATCGACTCGAGCGCGCCGATGGTTTCCACCAGCAAGCCGTGCTTGATCTCGGCGGCATGGTTGGCGCGCGCCACCGCCTGCTTCAGCGGCCATTGCAGCATCATGCCCGCGCCGATGGCAACGGCGATCAGGACGGTGATCATCAAGGCGATGGGCCCGCCATAGATGAAGACGAACAGCAGGAACAGGAACGTGAACGGCAGGTCGATCACGGCGGTCAGTGTCGCCGAGGTCAGGAAATCGCGCACCGAGTCGAACTCGCGCAGCATGTTGGCGAACGCGCCACCCGAGGCCGGCTTGTAGGCCAGGCGCATGTTCAGGACCTGGTCGTAAATCTGGCGGCTGGCCACCACGTCGATGCGCCGGCCGGCCAGATCGACGAAATAGCCGCGCAGCGTGCGCATGATGAAATCGAAGGCGAACACGATCAGCACGCCGATGCCAAGGGCCCAGCCGGTCTCGATCGCCGCGTTGGGGATGACGCGGTTATAGACGTTCATCATGTAAAGCGGGCTGACCAGGCCGAACAGGTTGATAAGCACCGCCGCCAGCGCCACGCGGTTGTAAAGCGCCCTGTTGTCGCGGATCAGCGGCCAGAACCAGTTGTCGGTCCAGACATTGCCCGCCGCCGCCACGCTCTGCGGGTCGAGAAAACGGGCCTCGGGATGCACCAAGATGGCGTAACCGTTATAAAGCGCAGCTGCCTCCGCCGCCGGAAGCTCGCGGATCCCTTCGCCCGGCATCATCAGCCGGAAGGTCTTCTTCTTGGTGTCACGGGACAAAAGAACCGCCGCGCCGCCGTTCTTGAGGATGATGACGACCGGCAGAAGCGCCGCATCGATCGCGGCGGGATCGTCTTTCCTGACGATCCGGGCCTTGAGCCCGATGCGCTGCGCCGCCTCGACGAACAGTGCCGGGCCCATGCCCTTTTCATCATAGGCCAGGCCGGCGCGCAGAGCTTCGGCCGAGCGCGCGTGGCCGTGATGCTCGCTGAGATAGGCCAGGCAGGTCAGAAGCGGATCGAGGCCGGGAAGTTTCGCAGCGCCCGCCGCGTCCCGCTTTTTTCCGGCGGCGACGGGGCGCGGCGCTTCACTCATGGGTCACCGGCGTAACGGGCGCCGCGGTCGGCGCCGGCGCTTCCGGCGGTTCCTGCTGTCCGGCGGCGGGCGTCACGCCGTTGATGAGCGTGGCCTGCAGCCGGCCCATGGCGGCCGCGAGCGCGTATTGCGCGGCCAGATAGCGGTATTCGCCATTCAGGTACTGCAGGTCGGCGTTGAAGAGCGCGTTGTCGGTCTGCATCAGCTGCAAGAGCGTGATACGCGCGCCCTCGAACTGGGTGTTCTGGGTTTTAAACAGGTCGCGGTTGATCTGGCGGCGGTTGGCGAGGATTTCAAGCTGGCGGCGCGCGGTTTCGTAGTCCGACCAGGCACTGCGTGACTGGCGCTCGATCTGGCGCATGGCTTCCTGGCGGCGGGCCTGGGTTTCGGTGGCGCGGTGAGCCGCCTTCTCCATGCGCGCGAGCTGCGCCCCGCCGGTCTGGAACGACCAGTTCATGCGTACGACCGCGCGGGCGTCGACCGACTCGCCGCCGATCAGGTCGCGCTGATCGCGCTTGAGATAGGAAAGCTCGCCCCCAACATCGGGAAACAACCCGGCCTTTTCAATTTCGATTTCATGCGCCGACGCCTCTTCGTTCAGCACCGCCGCCCGCAGCGCTGGATGGCCGTCGAGGCTTTCCTGCACTGTCTGGTCGACCGATTGCGGCAGGAGCTTGACCAGCCCCTCGGGGCGCGTCATGCCGGCTTCGGGCGGTGCGCCCACCAGTTCGGCATAGGCCGCTTCCGACATTTCAAGCTGCCCCTGCACGGCGGTCAGCGTGTTTTCGAGCTGCGCCTTGATGTCGCGCGCCTGCACCGCCATCGATTCGTCGGCCGCGCCCTGTTTGACCAGCGTTTCGATCCGCTTCAGGTAATCGGCGACCTTGGCGTTGTAAGCGGCAATGCGCGCCAGCGTTTCGCGCCCACGCACGATATCCATGTAGGTGCTGGCGGTGCGCAGAGCTAGAGTCTCGCGCACATCGGCGATCGAAAAACGCGCGGCGGTCGTGCGCGCCAGCGCCGCGTCGTGGCGGTTCAGAGTTTCGAAGCCGTCGAAAATGGTCTGGCGCACCGACACGCTGCCTTCGCCCAGGCCTGAGTAACCCGCGCCGCGCGTCACGCTCAGACCCCGGCTGGTGGCATTGTCGCCGTAGATGCGCCCGGCGGTCACGCTGGCGCTGACCTCGGGGAAGAATCCTGAAAAGGCTTCGCGCTGCTCCTGCACCAGGGCCTCGCGGTTGGCTTTGGCGGCCAGCACGGCGGGACTGTCGGACAGCACAAGCGCCACCGCCTGCGGCAGCGATTGCGCCGCCGCCGGTGCGGCCAGAAGCATCAGCAGGCCGGAGCCCAGAAGCAGACTTGCTTTATTGAAACGCATATTCTTGAGTTATGTAAGATCTTGGGCCGGGGGATATACTCTTTGAGAATCTAAACAAGGCCGGGGGCAAGCGCAAGCGCCCCCGCGCCATTCAAAGACATAATGCCCGGCTTTTCACAGCCTTCACAAAGCGGGTGAGTTGAGGCAAGGTCAAGACGGTCTCGAGAAAATAAATTCTGGAAATATAGGTTCGGCAATGGCGATTACACTGGCTGTCCTGAAAGAAACCGCCGACATGGAGGCCCGCGTCGCCGCCACCCCCGAAGCGGTGAAGAAATATATTCAGGCCGGCTGCGCGGTGAAAATCGAGGCGGGCGCGGGCAAGGGCGCTTCCTTCACCGACGAGGCTTATAAAGAAGCTGGCGCGCAGATCGTCAAAAGCGCGGCCGAGGCCGTGCGCGGCGCGCAGCTGGTGCTGTGCGTGCAGTGCCCGGAGAGCGACGTTCTGGGCGCGCTCGACAAAGGCGCCCTGCTCGCGGGCATTCTTAACCCGTACAAAAACGCAGCCGCGCTCAAGCAGATGGCGGCAAGCGGCGTAACAGCCCTGTCGATGGAGCTGGTGCCGCGCATAACCCGCGCGCAGGCGATGGACGTGCTGTCCTCGCAGGCCAACCTCGCGGGTTATAAAGCGGTGCTCGACGCCGCCGACCATTTCACCCGCGCCTTCCCGATGATGATGACCGCCGCCGGCACCGTGCCACCCGCCAAGGTGTTCGTGATGGGCGCGGGTGTGGCCGGCCTGCAGGCGATCGCCACCGCGCGCCGCCTGGGCGCCATCGTCAGCGCGACCGACGTGCGCCTAGCTGCCAAGGAACAGGTGCAGTCCCTGGGCGCCAGCTTTGTCATGGTCGAGGACGAGGAAACCAAACAGGCGGAAACCGGCGGCGGCTACGCCAAGGAGATGTCGGAGGCCTACAAACAAAAGCAGGCCGCGCTGATCGAGGAGACGATCAAGAAGCAGGATATCGTCATTACCACCGCGCTGATCCCCGGCCGGCCGGCGCCGCGCCTGGTCACCGCCGCGATGGTGAAGAGCATGAAGCCCGGCGCCGTCATCGTCGACATGGCGGTGGAACAGGGTGGCAACTGCGAGCTGAGCGAACCCGGCAAGATTGCCTACAAGCACGATGTCACCATCGTCGGCTACCGCAACATCCCGGCGCGCATCGCCACCGACGCCTCGGCCCTTTATGCCCGCAACCTCTTCAACCTGTTCGGCCTGCTGGCCGATAAGGAAAGCGGCGGCCTGAAGCTCAACCAGGACGACGAGATCATCAAGGCGATCGTGCTGACCAGGGACGGCGCCATCGTCCACCCGAATTTCGCCAGCGCCGCCTGACATTCATGAACCAGGGAGATTGTCATGTCCAACAACGCCGTCATCGATAACGCCACCAGCCTTGCCAATTCCGCGCGCGAACTGGCCGACCAGGCTGCGGCGCTCGCTATGGAGGCCAGCGACAGCATGGCCGCCGCCGGCGCGGGCGACGGGTTCCTAGTCACCGGCCTGACCGTGTTCGTGCTGGCCTGCTTCGTCGGTTATTACGTGGTCTGGCGCGTGACGCCGGCGCTGCACTCGCCGCTGATGGCGATCACCAACGCCATTTCATCGGTCATCATCGTGGGCGCGCTGCTGGCGGCGGGCGTGGACGGCGGCGGGTTCTCGAAGCTTCTCGGATTCTTCGCGGTGATCCTCGCCAGCGTCAACATCTTCGGCGGCTTCATCGTAACCCGGCGCATGCTGCATATGTTCAAGAAGAAGTAAGGATACGTTCATGGAAACGCTTGCCCCCCTTGCCTATCTCGTCGCCGCCGTCTGCTTCATCATGGCGCTGCGCGGCCTTTCGCACCCGGAAAGCGCGCGCGGCGGGCTTGTCTACGGCATGGCGGGCATGGGGCTGGCCGTTCTCACGACATTATTCATGCCAGGGGTCGAATCCTATGGCTGGATCATCCTCGCCGTCATGATCGGCGGCGCCATCGGCACGGTGACGGCGCAGAAAATCCAGATGACCGCCCTGCCGCAGCTGGTGGCGGCGTTTCACTCGCTTGTCGGCCTGGCGGCGGTGCTGGTCGCGGCGGCGGCCTTCCTCAACCCCGAGGCATTCCATATCGGCACATCCGGCGCGATCAAGCTTGCGAGCCTGGTCGAAATGTCGCTGGGCGTGGCCATCGGCGCCATCACTTTCACCGGCTCGATCATCGCCTGGGGCAAGCTGCAGGGCGTCATTTCCGGCAAGCCGATCATGTTCAAGGGCCAGCACGCCCTCAACGCCCTGATGGGTGGCGCGCTGGTGCTGCTGATCCTTCTGCTGTGCGCGACGCAGAGCGGCTTCGTCTTTTTCCTGATCATCGCCATCGCACTGGTGCTTGGCGTGTCGATGATCGTGCCGATCGGCGGCGCCGACATGCCGGTGATCGTCTCCATGCTCAACAGCTATTCCGGTTGGGCGGCGGCGGGCATCGGCTTCACGTTGCACAACAACCTGCTGATCGTCACCGGCGCGCTGGTCGGCGCTTCGGGCGCGATCCTCTCTTACATCATGTGCAAGGGCATGAACCGCTCCTTCCTCAACGTCCTCCTGGGCGGGTTCGGCGGCGAGCAATCTTCCACCGCCGCGTCCGCGTCGCAGGGCGACCGCAGCGCCAAGATCGGCTCGGCCGACGACGCCGCCTATATCCTTAAAAACGCCGCCAGCGTCATCATCGTCCCCGGTTACGGCATGGCTGTGGCTCAGGCCCAGCACGCGCTGCGCGAAATGGCCGATCTGCTGAAGAAGGAAGGCGTGACCGTGCGCTACGCCATCCACCCCGTCGCGGGACGGATGCCCGGGCACATGAACGTGCTGCTGGCCGAGGCCAACGTGCCTTACGACGAAGTGCTGGAACTCGAGGACATCAACCGCGACTTCGCTATGACCGACGTGGTTTACGTCATCGGCGCGAACGACATCACCAACCCGGCCGCCAAGAACGACCCTTCCTCGCCGATCTACGGCATGCCGGTGCTGGACGTCGAAAAAGCCAAGACGGTGCTGTTCGTCAAGCGTTCGATGGGCTCGGGTTATGCCGGGATCGACAATCCGCTGTTCTTCGCCGATAACACGATGATGCTGCTGGGCGACGCCAAGAAAATGACCGAGGATATCGTCAAGGCTTTCGGCCACTGATGCCCGTTCTTGCGAAGCGGCAGCCCCTGCGCTATTCTGGCCGCCATGCTGCAAAAAGTCACCCATCCCCCGCTCGAGGAGCGTTTTTTGCAACCCGCCGGGTGGCGCTGGCACCATTTTGAGAATAAAAGCGGCCGCCGGATCCGCGGTGGATCAGTGATGCCCTCCGGCAATCCCGACGCCATCGTGGTCGGGCTCGAGGGGCGCAGCGAGTTCGCCGAAAAATGGTTCGAGGTTGCCCACGACGTCAGCACGCGCAATCTCGGCTTCGCTGTCATGGACTGGCAGGGCCAGGGCAAATCCGACCGCTACCTCCCCAACCCGCAGAAGCAGCACGCCACCAGTTTCGACCAGGACGTTGCCGATCTTCATCTGTTCATCACCACCCAGCTGCCGCAGAACGGTGCGCCCCTCATCATGCTCGGCCATTCGATGGGCGGGAATGTCGGCCTGCGCTATCTGCGCCGCCATCCGGGTGTGTTCGCGGGCGCGGCCCTGAGCGCGCCGATGCTGGGCATCAACGACCGATTGCTGCTGTTCCTGCCGGGCTCCCTGCGTCTGAGCGTCACGTTCGCCCTGAGCGCTCTGCTCGGCAAGCACTATGTGCCCGATGGCAAGGACTGGCACGCCGCCATGCGCGACCGTCCGGGGCAGAACAAGTTCTCAAGCGACCCCGTGCGCGACGCGGTCCATCCCGCCTGGTATGATTTCGATCCGGAGCTGCAGGTGGGTGACGTCACCTACCGCTGGCTCTACGAAGCGATCAAGTCGTGCGGCATCATCGCCCAGCCCCGATTTCTCGAGGCAATTAACACCCCTCTTCTGATCGCCGCGGCGGGCAGCGAGGAAATCGTCGACAACGGGGCCATTCGTCACGCCGCCCGCTATCTGCCCCGGGCCCGGCTGGTCGAGCTCGAAGGAGCACGGCACGAGATTCTGATGGAAAGCGACGGCATCAGGGACATATTTTTTAACCACTTTTTCACCCTAGTCGATCAATGTAAGATGAACGGCAGCGCGCCGGGCGCACCTGCTCCGCGCCAACCCTGAAGAGAACGATCATGACCGCCCCTACCGATGACGATCACAAAATCCGTTTAAGCGACCGCATATTGTTCGCGCTGGAAAAGGCGCTGGAACAGGACGATCTGCCGATCGCCGAAATACTGCTGCGCGCGCTTGAGATGGCGATGACCCGCAACGCAGGCGGCGGCGAATTCGTCGAGCGCCGTGACTACCCGGAACAGGTCGAGGCCGCCATGGCCCGCCTCGAGGCGCTCAAGAAAAAATCCTAATAAAATGTGCTGGCGCTGCGGTGCGCGGGTTTTTCACGGCAGCGTGGATCTTCCTGCGCTCTGTGCCACAGGATGCGATCGAGCGCGATCGGGGCGATGCCCTTGAGGGCGGCCAGTTTTTCGGCGGCATAGCCGGCACACGCACGGATCTCGATTTCGCGGCGCGACCCTGAAAGGATCTCTTCGCCCGCATCGACGGCTTCCGCAAGCGCCGGAGCATATTCAAGAACGCCTTCCATGCGCAGAATATGCGGCACGTCGTTGTCCGCCAGCACCGTAAGCCGGTCGATATCGTGAAACAGCGTCACACCCTTGTGGCGGAAGGCGTCGTGCAAATCGGCGGCGGTGCTCTGCGCCCGCTTGAGCAGCGGCACAGCGCGCCCCTCGAAATCGTGGATATCACGAAACTGCGGCAGGGCAACCAGTGTATCGACCAGCCGGGCTGCCTTCCCTTGAGCTGCGCGCACGCACTGCATGAACGAACCCTGATGCCGCGCGGCGATCATCCGGCCGAGATCCTGCCAGCCCTGCGCGAACAACGCCGCCATCTGCCGGCCCGCCGGGCCCCCGGGCAGGCGGAAAATTTCCGCGACCGCCGTTTCATCCGCCGCCGCCAGGTCATGGGCCGTCAAAGGCCGTGACATGAAAGCCCGCTTCAGCCGCGCGGCGATTGTGAAATAAAATCCGTCCTCCGCCGCCCAGCTCTCAGCTTCGAGCGCAGGTACGAAGCCGGAGCCGAAATTCACGGCGTCGAGTGTCAGCACATAAGCAGCCGTCTGCTCGTCGTCGCCGATGAAATGGTGCTGCTGATCGAACACCGTGGCCGGATGGCGCGCGGGAAGCTTTTGCGCGCAGGTGGCCAGAAGATCCTCGCGTACGCGCACCTCGGCCGCCCGGTCCTTCACGAAGGCAAAGCCAGCGCGGATATCGTCGAGGATGTCGGGTGCGGCCGCGGTGCGGGGCTGGATCATGAAAAACTGTCCTGGCTCAGAGGTTGCGGGGTCATAAAGGCGCAAAAAGGCGAGGAAAGTCAAGGAAATCGCCCGAAAGCGACTTTTTGCTTTACGGCGCCACGGACTGTGGATATAGATTATGGCAAAGGTGGCACTATGTTTTCTCCCGACTCTTTCCGCAGCCGGACCCCCGATCCCCTGAGCCAGCTCGAAGCCGCGCAGATCGAGAACGCTTATAATTTCCGCGTCAACCTGTCGGGCCTGCTGGTAGCGGCCGTGGTGACCGCCGGATTTTATTACGGGTCACTTGCGGCAAGGGAAGATGTGGAAGAGCAACAGCAAGGGCTTGAGGACATAGCGAAATCGCACACGCGCGAATACACGGCCGCCTGCGCCGCCATGATAAAATCCGAAAATCCCACGCTCATAGTTCTTGAAGACGATCAATCCGTTCGGGATTGCGCCTATGGCATGGCGCTTGAAGCCACGCAGAAGAAATTTAAAGACCCGATACTCGACACCTATTCGTTTTTTCCCGAGATCGGTAAGGCTTTCAGCGCCGCCGTCGGTCTTGTCGCGCTTTACAATTTGGTGCGGGTTTTACAAAGAGTTGTCACCGGTTCTCAGCTGAAAAAGAAAATCAACGATCTCGCGCCGCCGGGACCCTGATACGGGCCGGCTGCTTTTAGAAAGGGTTTTTCCATGTCTGCTTCCGCCGCTTACGAGAAAAGCCGCCGCCGTTTCGGCGACGCCCTTAAAAACATTTTTGCGGGCGCCCTGCTGGCGCCGACTTTACTCTATGGCGGCAGCGCGCTTTACGACAATGTTCCCGATACGGACAAGCGGCTCGACGAGTTGACCAAATACTACGAAGCTCCCTGCTGGGTCCATGTGCGCGCGAACTACACCCAGGCTGAAATGCAACGCAATTCCACCCTGGTTCAGGACTGCGCCGAGGACGCCGCTTTCACAGTGGCGCGCCGTGAGCAAGCGGAAAACCTGGAAAAGGACCTGGCGTTTGAATCGGCGGGCATGGTTTCCCGCGGCGCGGGCGGCCTTGCTTTCCTGTTTTTACTTTATAATGTCGCGGCGGCGCCGGTTCGCGGCGCGGGAACGCTCGTGCGCCTGATGCAGCTGAAAAAACACGCGCCGCAATAAGAAAAGATCTTCATGAGCGAAGAAAACAGCGCCAGACCGGAAGAGAACCCGCAGATAACCCATCACCGCAGCAGGGCCCAGATGTGGGCGCTCGCCGGTCTTGCTTCCTGCGCTTTCGCGCTCGCAAGCCTGGCAGGCACGTACCAGACCGACAAGGAAATCGAAAGGCGGGCCGCGCTTATCCCGCAGGATCAGGTCGCTACGCGCGCCGCGAAACATGCCGCCGCCTGCGTGATGACGGCAGGCGGGCGGATGAGAAACGACGACGAGGCCCGGCAATGCGCCGAGACCAAAGCCCGCATGGACGTCCTGCACGAAGACCGCGGCAATACCAATCTGCTGGTGCTTTCCTATACCGCGGTGCTGACGGGACTGATCGCATTTCCGGCCATTATTCTTTGCGCCGTGCCCGCTTTCAGTCACCTGCGCAAAACCGCCAGGCTGCGCCGCGAGAGCAATCCCGCGCCGAAAGCTCAACCGTAAAATTCAGGAAAATCAGGCCACTCCGGCACCCGCGGCATGTGCGGGATGCGGCAAAACGGCAACCATGGCACCCGCAACGGCGTCGCTTTCAGGATCGACATACATCCAGGCGTCGCGATTGGCGAACAGCTTGTGCAGCAGCGCGTTGTTCATGGCGTGGCCGGGACGGTAGCATTCATAGGCGCCGATGATGGGCGCGCCAGCCAGATACAGGTCGCCCACGGCGTCCAGCAGCTTATGGCGGATGAATTCATCGCTGTAGCGCAGACCTTCCTTGTTCAGGACCCGGCGCTCGTCGAGCACGATGGCATTTTCGAGCGAACCGCCGCGGGCCAGGCCGGCAGCGCGCAACGCCTCGACTTCGTGCGCGAAGCCGAACGTGCGGGCCTGCGACAGCTCGTGGCGGAAATAGCCGTTGAGCAGCGTGGTCGAGAAAAACTGGCGGCCGATAACCGGGTGAGCGAAGTCGATCTGGCCGCTGAAGCTGGGCACGGCAGCGGGCGACAGGCGCACGCGCTTGCCTTCTTCCTCGACGATCACGTCATCGAGGATTTTGATGGCGCGGCGGGGAGCCGCCTGGGCCACGATGCCGACGCGGTCGATCAGCGCCACGAAGGGTGCGGAACTACCGTCCATCACCGGCACTTCCGGTCCGTCGAGATGAACGAATACGTTATCGATGCCGCAGCCGCGCAGCGCCGCCATCAGGTGCTCAATGGTGCCGACCGACGCACCGAATTCGTTCGCGATCACGGTGCACAGACGCGTATCGGCCACGCGGTTCCACAAGGCAGGAATGCGGTTGTCGCCATCCAGATCGGTGCGCACAAACACGATCCCCGTGTGAACGGGGGCGGGCGCGAGCGTCAGACTGACCGGGCGGCCGGTGTGAAGGCCCAAGCCTTGGCATGCGCTGGTATGAGCGACGGTGGTCTGCATAGCGGGATCCGGTTTGTTAACTCTCTGTTAAGATTCGGCGCACCCCAGAGGATATAGGGGCCCCGGGCCCGCCCTCAAATCACGGTTTGTTGCACCGTGTAACAAACTTAACTATTTGAAAAATAATAAAAAAACGGGGCCTGGAAGAAAGCTCCCAAAGCCCCGTTCAAGGAAGTGCCGTCCGTCTCCGGGCCTCGTACGGAGGCCCGGCGGCTTAATTGGCTTGGCGACGGAGAAAGGCCGGAATGTCGAGTTCATCATCCTGGACGTCGGCCACGCGGGTTCCCCCGGGCGGATCGATGTTCAGGGTTCCCTGCAGCGGGCGTTGCGAAACGCGCATGCCGGACTCTGCCCTGCTCTCACCCTCGGCATCCTCGGCGGATGCGTGATGGCGGAGAGGATTGGTGAAGCGCTCGAAGATAGATGGCGATTTTTTCTTCTGCTGCGCATGGGCGCCGGGCACCGGCGGCCTGAGAATATAGCCGGCGGTCGAAGGCGCCATATGCTCGGGTTGCGGCGCACGCGTCGCGGCCAGGCTCGGGAAATGCGGGCCGTAACCGGTAGCGTTCGGCTCGCGATCAGCTGCCTGCACTTCCACCGGATACGGGGGAATGAAGGAGTCGTTGTAAACCGAAGCACGGGGAGTAGCCGCCACCGGCGCGGGCGCGGAAGCGGCCTCAGGCTTTTTTCCGGGTATACCCGTACCGTATTGCTGATATTCCGGCTGCTGGAATAGATCGGCCTCGGGCTGCGGCATCTCCTCCATGCGGCGGGCGGTCGCACCGTAAGCGCCGGCGGCAACCGCCGGGGCGGGTGCGCGCAGCGGCGGCGCCATCGTGGCGGCGGCGCGCGCGGCGGCAACGCCCTGCGGCTCGTGCAGAGCCTGCTGCTGGGTATGCCAGGTGGCGGGCGCCGTTGCGGCGGGCTGCATGTCGGCGGTGTAAGGCTGGGTGCGGTCGAAGCGGCGCTCGGACACCACCCCGGCCTGCTGCTGTGCGGTCAGGGCGTTGATGATGTGCGGGCCAAACGCGGCCGCTTTTCCGCCCTTGGCCATTTTCTGCTCGACGGCGTCGATGCCGGTGGCGATGATCGACACGCGGATCGTGCCCTGCATCGTCGCATCGAAAGTCGAACCAAAGATGATGTTGGCGTCGGGATCGACTTCCTCGCGAATGCGATTGCAGGCCTCATCGATCTCGAACAACGTCAGATCACTGCCGCCGCAGATATTGATGATGACGGCGCGGGCGCCCTTCATCGACACGTCGTCGAGCAGCGGGTTGTTGATGGCTTTTTCCGCCGCCTGGACGGCACGGCCGTCGCCGCCGGCTTCGCCGACGCCGATCACGGCCTTGCCCATTTCCTGCATCACGGTGCGGATGTCGGAGAAGTCGAGATTGACCTCGCCCGGCATAACGATTAGATCGGTCACGCCGCGTACCGCCGACTGCAGTACGCTGTCCGCCATGCGGAAGGATTCGGCAAAAGTGGTTTTTTCGTTGGCGACGCGGAACAGGTTCTGGTTCGGGATGACGATCAGCGTGTCGACATATTGCTGCATGTCCTCGATGCCCTTTTCGGCCATCTTCATCCGGCGCGAACCTTCGAAGTGGAAGGGTTTGGTCACCACGCCGACAGTCAGAATTCCCTTCTCGCGGCAGGCGCGGGCAATGATCGGCGCGGCACCGGTACCGGTGCCGCCGCCCATGCCGGCGGTGATGAAGGCCATGTTAGAGCCTTCAAGATAACGCATCACATCGTCGAGCGATTCCTGCGCGGCGTTGGTACCCACTTCAGGACGGGCCCCCGCCCCCAGACCGCCGGTGACGGTCACGCCCAGCTGGACCTGGTTTTCGCACAGCGAGCTTTCCAGCGCCTGGGCGTCGGTATTGCAGACCACGAATTCGCAGCCCTCAAGCCCGGAGGCCAGCATATTGTTCACGGCATTTCCGCCGGCGCCACCGACGCCGACCACGGTGATTCTGGGAGACAATTTCTGTACCTCTTTGTGCTGAATTCTGACGTTAATCATGCTGGATTCCTCCTTGGGCGTGATGTCCCCGATTCTATCTTTTTTTGCTCGCGACCTTGAAGGGCGAAACCGCCGGGTTCCGGCAAAAAGACTTGAAAAACAAGGCAATACTCCCCTTCTAAAACGGACTCAGTACTTGAGACCGGCAGGCTAAGTGATTCATTCGACTCAGGTTTACGAGTCTGACCAAGCGCCCCGGATTCGGAAAGCCCTGTAAAGCAAAATACTGTGGATAAGTGCGAGTTTCGCACCGTAAACATGGCCGCACGGGGCTTTGCGGGCGGCTGCGGCTGTTAGCAGGTCTGTGCAAGGCCGGTGAGTGATTCGGGAAAAATGAAAAAGGCCCGGCTCTACCAGTTTTCGCGCAGCCAGTAGCGTACGCGCTCCCACAGGCTGCCGGGCTCGACCTGAGCCAGGATATCGTCGGGCGCTTCGTGGCTGCGCTCGGACAGATAGGTGAGGAGGCCCGCCGTGGTCGAGAAAGCCGGGCCGTTGACGGCTTCGGCCAGGCCCTGGATGCGCAAGGGGCGGCCCAGGCGCACCTGCTTGTCGAGCACTAATTGCGCCAGGTCGCGCAGGCCGGGGATCTGGCTCGCACCACCCGTCAACACCACACGCCGTCCGGCGATGGCCGATACGCCGGTATCCTGCAGGCGCGCGCGCACCAGCTCGAGAATTTCCTCAAGGCGCGGCTGAATGATGCCGACCAGAAGCGAGCGCGGCACGTGGTTGGGGTGCGTGCGCTCGTCCTCGCCCACCACCGGCACATCGATCAACTCGTTTTCGTCTGCCATCGTCGCCATGGCGCTGCCGTAAAGCGCCTTCATGCGCTCGGCGTCCATCATCGAGGTGGTCAGGCCGCGGGCGATGTCGCTCGTGACGTGCTGGCCGCCAAGCGGCAGCGCATCGGCGAAGATCAGCGACCCGCCCTGAAACACCGCGAACGACGTCACGCCCGCGCCCATGTCGATGACGGTGCAGCCGAGATCCATTTCGTCGTCGACCAGGCTCGAAAGCCCGGCGGCGTAGGATGACAGGCACAAGGCGACGACGTCCAGATGACTGGCTTCGATGCAGGCGGCGGTGTTGCGCAGGGCCGTGGCCTCGCCGGTGACAAGATGCACATCCACGCTCATGACCTGGCCCAGCATGCCGCGCGGATCGCGGATGCCGCCGCGGTTGTCGATGGCAAAGCCGGTGGGAATGGCATGCACCATCTCCTGCCCCGAGCCGGTGACATGATCCTGCGCGCGCGCCAGCGCCCGGCGGATGTCGTTGTCGGTCACTTCATGGCCCAGCAGGTTGACATCGACGCCGAAATTGTGCGAACGGGCATGGATGCCAGGCACGTTGATCATCACGTCGCGCAGCGGATAGCCGCTTAGGGCGTTTTCGGCCATCTTCTCGGCTGCGCTCACGCACTGGCGGATCGACAGCTCGGCGGCGCCGAGATCAACCACCGTGCCGCCCTTGATCCCGGCCGAAGCCTGATGCCCCACGCCCATGACCTGAAAGCGTCCCTCATCGTCGACGATGCGGGCGATGAAGCAGGCGATCTTGCTGGAACCGATATCCAGCGCCGCGATGACGGAACCCTTGGGCTTTGGTTTTTGTTTCATGACAGCGAGACCGAAAGGACAGGCCCGGTAAGGAAAAACCGGGCGGGAACGGGTTACATTACACCATATTATATAGGCGTATAACTGGCTTTGTAATCCCTGACCGCGCCCGCGCGCGGGCGCAGCACCATGCGGTCGGGCTGGCGCAAATCGATGCTTTCGATATCCTCTTCCAGCACGCGGTCACGGCGCTGGGCGTCCGACAGGCGTGAAAGTGCGGGCGCCAGATCGCCCTCGGGCAGGCGCACGGTTACACCGCCGGCAAAGCTCATGTCCCAGCGGCGCGCGCCCACCCAGGTGGCGGCTTCAAGCCGCCCCTTGAGGTCTGGATCGGCCGCCACCAGCGCCAGAAGCTCGGCCGCGGCCTTGTTTGCTTCCTCGCCCACGACGATCGGCAGGCCCTTCATGCCGGCGGTCAGTTCGGTGGTGATGGTCACGCCTTCATTATCGATCACGCGCAGCTTACCCTTGTGCTGCCACAGGGCGATGGGCTCGCGCTCGATCAGGCCGATATAGACGGTATCGGGTAGACGCCGCTCGACATGGACATCGCGCACCCAGGAAAGCCTGCCGATCATCTCCTGCGCCTGGGCAGGATCGAAGGCGAACAGCGGATCGCCGCGCTGCAGATCGATCAGTGCGCGCAGCACGGCGGGATCGGTATGCACCCGCCCCTCGACCAGGATGTTGTCGACGCGGAAACCGGCATCAGCCAGCAGGACCATGCTTTTACGCTCGACATAGTTTTTGAAGCTCGCGGGAGCGCCGGCCGTCACCGCCCATGCGCCCAGCCACAGGACAGCGAGAAGAAAGGCGGCACGCAGCGCCGCCCGGCGCAGGCCGTATCTCAGGCGCGCTGTTTTCGTTCCCCGGGTGCGCTTCCGGATGATTTTGCTGCGGGTGGTTCCTGTTTTTCCTGCGCGTGGCATTGGGCGGTTTCCACAAGATGGGCGCATAGCTGGCTGTAAGTCATGCCTCTATGCTCGGGCTGGATGAGGGCGATCGAGCCCGGCGACAGGCCGGGCATGGTGTTGATCTCCAGGAAGTATACCCCATCCGCCCCCGGTTTTGAATCGTCATAACGCAGGTCGCAGCGGGCCAGGCCGCTGCAGCCCAGGACGGCGAAGGCTTTTTCGGAGAAATCCATGGCCGTTCTGGCGAC
This sequence comes from uncultured Pseudobdellovibrionaceae bacterium, assembly GCA_964577255.1. GTDB lineage: Bacteria > Pseudomonadota > Alphaproteobacteria > Micavibrionales > Micavibrionaceae > Micavibrio_C. The sequence continues at coordinate 30,852 of CAZNYM010000002.1, forward strand.
AATTTCCGGAACCGGGGCCGGCGTGATCAGCTCGGTGCGGCCGTCGCGGTATTTGGCGTCGTAGTCGAAGAAACGGCCGGGTACGATGATCTCGGTCACGCCCTGGGCCACGCCGTCCAGCACCGCGACATGGATCTCGCGGCCGGGCACGTATTTTTCCACCAGCACCTTCTCGCCGTAGACCCAGTGCGCTTCGTCGAGCGGCAGCTGGTTGTCGCCTTCCATGACGATGTTCACGCCCACGCTCGAGCCTTCGTTGACCGGCTTGACCACATAGGGGCGCGGCATGACGCGTTCGGCCAGCACATCGGCCTTGCTCGCGACCGCGCCCGCGGCCACGCGCACGCCGGCGGCGCTCACCATGATCTTGGTCAGCACCTTGTCCATGCCGATGGCCGAAGCCGTGACGCCGGAATGGGTATAGGGGATGCCCAGGATTTCAAGCACGGCCTGAATCGTGCCGTCCTCGCCGCCGCGGCCGTACAGATTGTTGAACACAACGTCGGGCGCGGGCGTCAGCGCCGCCACCAGCTTCTGCAAGTCGCGGGTGACGTCGATCATGTTCACCTCGTAACCGGCTTCCTGCAGCGCCTTTTCAATGTGCGTGCCCTTGTAGAGGGAGACTTCGCGCTCCGACGACCAGCCCCCGACCAGTAATGCGACTTTTTTTGCCATGCCCCGACTTCCTTACTTGGCTGATCCTATTCTCTTGATTTCCCATCTTAATTCAATCCCACAATCTTCGCGCACCCGGCGGCGGACCGCCTCGCCCAGCGATTCAAGGTCGGCGCCGGTGGCGTTGCCGGTATTGATCATGAAATTGGCATGCATCTCGGACATCATCGCCCCGCCCGCGCGCAGGCCCCGGCATCCGGCGCGGTCGATCAGCTGCCAGACTTTCGTGCCCGTGGGCAGGCCGGCTTTCTCCACCTCCTCGGCTGTAGGGTTTGCGAAGGTCGAGCCGCCGGTTTTCTCGCGGATGGGCTGGGACGCGGTGCGCTTTTGCTTGATGTCGTCCATGTGCGCCTTGATGGCGGCTTCGTCGCCCGGGCGGCCCTGGAACAGCGCCTCGATGAAAATATAATCTTCCGGCACGGCGGTGTGGCGGTAGCTCATGCCCATCTGCGCGGGCGTGAGTTTGTGAACGCGGCCGGCGCGGTCGAGCGCCGTCGCCTCGATCAGGACGTCTTTTGTTTCGCTGCCATAGCAGCCGGCGTTCATGCGCAGCGCGCCGCCGATCGTGCCGGGGATGCCGCTGAAAAATTCCAGTCCCGCGATCCCCGCCCGGCACGCCGCCATCGCGACGTTGCCATCAAGCGCCATCGCGCCCGCGCGCAGGCGGTAACCGTCCTCGATCTTGACGTCGGTAAATTCCTTGCCCATGCGGATGGTCGCGCCCGGCACACCGCCATCGCGCACGATGGTGTTGGACAAAACGCCCAGCACCGTGACATCGCCTTTATAGGTGGCAAGAAAAGCGGCCAGATCGCCGGCATCCTCGGGCTTGAACAGAAGCGCGGCCCGGCCGCCGGCGCGAAACCAGCCGACTTCACCCAAGGGAGCGTTTTCAGTATAGCGTCCGCGCACGGCGGGCAGGTCCTGCGCTTTGAGCAAAACGTTTTCCACGTCCCTACGCCCTTTGCTTTTCCGCCGCGCCCGCCGCCAGCGCCGCCAGTTCCTCGGGCAGCGCGTGCGCCCATTTGGTGATGTCGCCCGCGCCCAGACAGATGACGAAGT
>CAZNYM010000002.1:32598-99471 GCA_964577255.1 uncultured Pseudobdellovibrionaceae bacterium
CGTGGACACAAGCGACGCCAGCTGCGCCGGGCTTTCCAGCACATGTACGTCCTTGTGGCCGTGGGCCTTGATGCCCTGGGCCAGATGGTCGCGGTCGGCGCCCGCCACCGGCTGTTCCCCCGCCGCGTAAACGTCGGCGACGATCACCGTGTCGGCTTCATAAAAGCAGGTGCAGAATTCATCGAACAGGGTGAACAGGCGGCTGTAGCGGTGCGGCTGCACCACCGCGATCACGCGCCCGCCCGCCTCCGCCACCGCCAGGCGCGCGGCCTTGAGCACGGCCGCGATCTCGACCGGGTGGTGACCGTAATCGTCGATCACGGTGATGTCGTTATGCGCACCCGTCTTGGTGAAGCGGCGCTTGACGCCCGAGAAATTGCCGAGCGCCTTCTTCATCACCGGCACCGGAATGGCCATGCGGTGCGCGACCGCGAGCGAAGCCAGAGAATTAAGGACGTTGTGAACGCCCAGCATCGGCAGGGCGATGTCACGCACGATCAGCTCGCTGCCGTCGGCGCAGATGGTTTCCGAGAATTTGACATCATAGACGCTGCCCTGGGAATCGCTGCGGACGTTGAAGGCGTGCACGTCGGCCTGGGGGTTGAAGCCGTAGGTCATCAGGCGCTTGTCGGTCACCTCGGGGATCAGCGCCTGCACTTCCGGATGGTCGATGCACAAAACCGCGTAGCCGTAGAACGGCAGGTTCTCGATGAAGCGCAGATAGGCGCGGCGCACGTTCTCGAACGCGCCGTAATGATCCATGTGCTCGGGATCGATATTGGTGACGATGCCGATAGTGGCGGGCAAATGCGTGAAAGTGCCGTCGCTTTCGTCGGCCTCGACCACCACCCAGTCGCTGCTGCCCAGGCGCGTGTTGGTGCCGTATTTATTGACGATGCCGCCGTTGATGATGGTCGGGTCGAAACCGCCCTCCTCCAGCATCATGCCCACCATGGTGGTGGTCGTCGTCTTGCCGTGCGTGCCGGCGATGGCGATGGAGGTCTTCAGGCGCATGAGCTCGGCCAGCATCTCGGCGCGGCGCACCACCGGCAGCTTCTGCTCGCGCGCGGCGGCCAGCTCGGGATTGTCCTTTGTGATCGCGGAGGAAACCACTACCACGTCGACCGGCCGCCCCTGCGCGTCGGCCAAGTTCTCCGCCTTGTGGCCGATGCCGATGCGTATGCCGGCGTCGCGCAGGCGCTTGACGTTGTAGTTCTCGGCGATGTCCGAGCCCTGCACGCGGTAACCCAGGTTGTTCAGCACCTCGGCGATGCCGCTCATGCCGATGCCGCCGATGCCGATGAAATGCAGCGTGCCTGCCGCCTGGGGTGAGGGTTTCATGACCGGATCCTTTCCGAGGGTACTTTAACCGCGAAAAGCCGCCGATGCGAAGGAAAAATAAAGGTTTTTTTCAGACACTTAGCACGAGATCGGCCAGACGTTCGGCGGCGTCGGCCACCCCGCAGGACCGGGCGGCCAGCGCGGCGGCCGCCAGTTTTTCCGGCGCCGCCATCATCCCGCCGATCAGAGCCGCGAGCGCAACGGGCGTGAAGTCGGCTTCCGCCATCACCCACGCCCCGCCGCGCGCGGCGATGCTGTCGGCATTGGCGTGCTGCTGGTTGTCGGCGTGATAGCCGGCGGGCACGTAAAGTGCGGGCCGGCCAGCGGCGGCATTTTCCGCGACCGTGCTGGCACCGCTACGGGCAATGACCAGATGAGCGCAAGCGAGGATGTCCGGCACGTCGCTGAAGAAACTGTCAAGCCGCGCCTTGATGCCCGCGCTTTGATAAAGTGCGCGCACGGCCTCGATGTCCTCGGCACGGCATTGCTGAACCACATCAAGCCGTGCGCGCTCGGCTTCCGGCAGGGACGAAAGCGCCGCCGGAACCACTTTTGAAAGCACCCCTGCTCCCAGCGAGCCGCCGACGATGAAAAGATGGAAGGTGCCACCCGGCGCCGGCGCGGGATAAGGGCGCGTGCCCAGCACCGCCACTTCGGCGCGCACGGGATTGCCGGTCAGGACCATACGCGCGGGGTCGAGCGGTTTTTTCATGCGCGCGAGCGGAAAAGAAAGCGCGATACGCGTGGCGCGCGGGGCCAGGATGTCGTTCGCCCAGCCCAGCACAGCGTTTTGTTCGTGCACCACGGTTTTGATCTTGCAGCTTTGCGCCGCGAACATGGCCGGGAAGGACGGATAGCCGCCGAACCCCACCACGATGTCAGGCTTCAGGCGCACCAGCAGGTTGAAAGCCTGGGCGATGCCCTGCGCCAAAGCGGCCATGCCCTTGATTTTTCCGGCCAGCCCCGCGCCCATGGTGCCGGCGGCCAGCACATGCGCGGGCGCGTCCTCGAAAAACGGAATGAATTTCTCGCCGCGCTTATCGGTGGCAACTTCGACGCGGCAGCCCCGCGCCCTCAGAGCCCGCGCCAGCGCCACCGCCGGCATGACATGCCCGCCTGTGCCACCCGCGCTCAGGAGTACCGTCTTGCTCATGCCTGTGCCTTCTTCTTGCCAGCGCGGAACGGACTTTGCCGCACGACGGTCGAGCGCGGGATGCGCCGGGTCAGTGCCAGAATGGCCCCCATGCCAAGCGCCATCGCCCACAGCGACGAACCGCCATAACTGATGAACGGCAGGGTCATGCCCTTGGGCGGCAGCAGGCCGATGCTGGAGCCGATATGGATGAAGGCCTGCAGCCCGAACATGGTGACAAGCCCACCCACGGCCAGCACGGCGAACAGATCGTCGCTGTCCATCAGGCGGCTGATGACGCGCAGGATGATGAAACCGTAAACGGCGAGAATGAAGAGCGCCAGCAGCATGCCCATCTCTTCGGCCGCGACCGAGAAGATGAAATCAGCGTGCGCGTCGGGCAGACCGAGCTTGACGGTGCCCTGTCCCGGTCCCACGCCCATCAGCCCGCCCTCGCGGAAGGCGTCGAGCGATTTGCCGATCTGGAAGCTGTCGCCGCTTGCCGGGTCGAGGTGGCGGTCGACGCGGTTCTGAAAATGCGGGAACATGAAATAGGCGCCCACTAGGCCCCCGGCCGCCAGCACGCCGAAACCGCTCAGTACCCAGAGCGGCAGGCCGGCCAGGCAGATCTGCGCCCCGAAAATGGCGGTCAGCACGAAGGTCATGCCAATATCGGGCTGCAACGCCAGCATCAAAACCAGAAACGCGAACAGGCCACCGGCGATCAGATAGCCACGCCCACCGGGCCGTTCCTTCTCGCGGGCGATGAACCACGCCGCCACCACGGCGAAGGCGGGCTTCACGAACTCGCTCGGCTGCACGGAAAATCCCAGCAGGACGATCCAGCGCTGCGCGCCGTTCGACTCGGTACCGAACAGCATCACCGCGAACAGGCCTAAGATGCCCAGACCCAGAAGAATCGTACCGCCGCGCCAGATCCACTGCGCCGACACCACCGAGGCCGTGATCATCATGGCGAGCGCCGGAATCAGAAAGATGATGTGGCGGATCAGGAAATGATACTGGCTGCCGTAGCCCAGGCGGTCGGCCACGGGGGGGCTGGCCGTCGTCACCAGCATAATGCCGGTGATGATCAGCACGGCCAGGGCCGCTAGCAGCGCCCGGTCGACCGTCCACCACCACTGGCCCAGTATCGATTGATCGGTGCGGGAGAACAGGGCACTCATCTCAGCACGCCTCCTGCAGCGTCAGGGTTTTGACGATCCGGGCAAACTCGTCGCCGCGATGCTCGAAATTGCGGAACTGGTCGAGCGAGGCACAGGCGGGCGACAGCAGCACCACCGCCTCGCCCTTGGCCTGCTGCGCGTCGTCATGCGCCTGGCGCACGGCCTTTTCCAGCGTGCCGGACTTCACGCACTCGACCTTGCGCGCGGCCAGCCACGCGGCGAATTCGTCCATCGCCTCGCCGATCGCATAAGCGCGGCGGATCCTACCCATGAAGGGTTCGAGCCCGGCGAGGCCGCCCTCCTTCGGCCGGCCGCCGATGATCCAGTATATGTTGTCGAAACTGGCGAGCGCCTTGCCGGCGGCGTCCGCGTTGGTGGCCTTGCTGTCGTTTATATAAGTGACGCGGCCCCGCGCGGCGACGGGGAATTGCCGGTGCGGCAGGCCGGGGAAGCTTTTCATCGCCTTATATATAGCCTCGCCGCCCAGGCCCATCAGGCGCCCGGCCGCCCAGGCGGCGGCGGCGTTCTGGTGGTTGTGCGCTCCGCGCAAAGTCTCAAGGCCGGCGGCGTCGAATTCCGGCGCGGCGGCGGAGACGCGCACGGCGTCCTTCATTTCGTCGGCAATGGCGCGGGTGATGTCGTCATCCACAGCGATTACGGCTCTTTTACCCTTGCCGAAAATGCGTTTCTTGGATTCCACATAACCCGCAAGCGACCCATGCCGGTCGATATGGTCGGGAGTGATGTTCAAAAGCACGGCGATATCGGGTTTGAATGTCGGGCATAGATCGAGCTGATAGCTTGACAGCTCGATCACGAACGCATCGAGCGGCAGGTCGAGTGCCAGCACCGGCGTGCCGATATTGCCACCCACGGCCGCCCTGATGCCGCAGGCGTTGAGGACGTGCCCGGTCAGGGCCGTGGTGGTGGATTTCCCATTCGTGCCGGTGATACCGATCACCGTGCGGCCGTGGCGGCAGCGGTGCAGGATCTCGATGTCGCAGATGATCTCGATCCCGGCCGCGCGCGCCTTTTCCACCACGGGATGCGGGGCGGGGAAGTGAAGCGGCACGCCCGGCGCCAGCACCAGGCAGGCGAAACGGGAAAAATCCTCTTTCAGGAAGTCGGCGGTCGCGAGATCGCTCGGCAGCGCGGGTTTATCATCGCCCGCCACCGCTTCCGCCCCCGCCGCGCGCAAAGCGGCAAGCACGGCCCGGTTGGAAAGGCCGAGGCCGAATACGGCGACCGGCTTTCCTCCCAGCGTCCTGACGAAATTTGAGACATCGATCATCGCAGTTTCAGGGTGGCAAGGCCGATCAGGGCCAGAATGACGGAAATGATCCAGAAGCGGATGACGATGGTGGGCTCGGACCATCCCTTCTTCTCGAAATGGTGGTGCAGCGGCGCCATGGCGAAAATGCGCTTGCCGGTCAGTTTGAAGGACAGCACCTGCACGATCACCGAAACGGTTTCCAGCACGAACAGCCCGCCGATGATCGCCAGCACCAGTTCATGCTTGGTGATGACCGCGATGGCGCCCAGTACACCGCCCAGGGCCAGCGAGCCGGTGTCGCCCATGAACACCATGGCGGGGGGGGCGTTGTACCACAGGAAGCCCATCGCCGCCCCCACCAGCGCACCGCACAGGATTGCCAGTTCGCCCGTGCCGGGCACGAAGGGAATCTGCAGGTAATCGGAAAAGATGGCATTGCCGATCACATAGCTGATGAGACCGAAGCACGCCGCCGCGATCGCCACCGGCACGATGGCGAGGCCATCGAGGCCGTCGGTCAGGTTGACCGCGTTCGACGAGCCGACCATGACCAACACCGCCCAGGGCAGGAACAAAAGGCCAAGATTGATGAAGAAATGCTTGAAAAACGGAATCGCCAGATGCGTCTCGAGCGTCGGCGGCAGAATATAGACGATCCACAGCGTCGCCAGCAGCGCGACACCGATCTGCGCCACCAGCTTGAGCCGGCCCGAAAGCCCCTTGGAGTTCTTCTTGGTCAGCTTGAGATAATCGTCGCCGAAGCCGATCAGACCGTTGCCGACCATCACGAATAGCGCGCACCAGACGAAGGGATTGGTCAGGTCGGCCCATAACAGAGTGCTGATCGTCACCGCGATCAAGATCATCAGCCCGCCCATCGTCGGCGTGCCGGCCTTGGCGGCGTGCGCGTCCTCGAGATAGGCGCGAATGTTGCTGGCGCCCACCTGCTGCGCCTTCAGCCAGCGGATCAGATGCGGCGCGATGAGAAAGCAGATCAAGAGCGCCGTCATGATTGCCCCGCCCGTGCGGAACGTTATGTACCGGAACAGGTTGAAAAGGATGAAATCGTCCCCCAGCGGCGCAAGCAGGTTATAAAGCATTCGGCGTTATCCTTTTCATTTTCTCGGGCAGGGTGCGCAGAGCTTCCACGATCACCTGCATCCGGGGCTTTTCTCCGCCGCCTCTTGATCCTTTGACCAGAACGACGTCACCCGGCACCAGCACCTCGGGCACGATGCGCGCAAGTTCCACATTATCGTCCTGGTGCGCGCCCCGGGTTTTTTCCGGCAGAGCATCATACAGATTTTTCATCAGCGGGCCACAGGTATATACCAGATTGACCCCCGCCGCCTCCAGCGGCAGGCTCAGTTCCCGGTGCATCTGCGCTGCCTGGGGGCCCAGTTCATACATGTCGCCCAGGATGGCGATCCGCCGCCCGCCCCGGCCGGGATCGACCAGCGCCAGCACCTTGAAGGCCGCCTTCATCGCCACGGGCGAGGCGTTGTAGCTTTCGTCGATCAGGGTAATCGGGTTGCCCTTCTCGCCGCTCTCTATATATTCCCGGCGCCCGCGCCCCGACACCGGCTGCAGGCCCGAAAGCGCTTCCGCCGCCTTGCGCGCATCGCCGCCCGCGGCCTTGATCGCCGCCAACACCGAAAGCGCGTTGTGGGCGATGTGCCGCCCGGCAATCAGCAGGGTAAAGGTGATGTCCTCGTCGAGAACCCGGGCGGTGACGCGCGAGCCGTTGGCAGCCTCGAGGCATTCCTTCATGCGCACATCGGCCTTTTCGTTCTCGCCGAAGGAGATCACGCGCAGGCCTTTCTCCCGCGCTTTCTCCGCCAGCAGCCCAAACCACATATTGTCGATATTGAGGATGGCGGTGCCGCCCGGCGCCATGCCGTCGAAGATCTCGGCTTTGGCGTGGGCAATCTCCTCCTCGCTGCTGAAATTACCCAGATGCACCGGCGCGACCGTGGTGATGATGGCAATACCGGGCTGCACCATCTGTGACAACGGCGTGATTTCACCGCTGTGGTTCATACCCATTTCAAAAATGCCGTAATCGCAGCCGGCGTGCATCGCGCTCAATGTAAAGGGTACACCCCAGTGGTTGTTAAAGCTGGCCTTGCTGGCATGCGTCTGGCCGAGTGCACCGAACGCCGCCGCCAGCAGCTCCTTGGTGCCGGTCTTGCCGACCGATCCGGTGACGCCGATGACCTGCGCGCCGCTGCGCGCGCGCGACGCGCGGCCGAGATCCTGTAGCGCCGTAAACGTATCTTTTACCAGCAGCACAGGTGCGTCCGCGGGCAGTCCTTCCGGACGGTGATCGATCATCACCGCCGCCGCGCCAGCCGCCAGCGCCTTGAGCACGTAATCGTGCCCGTCGCTCTTCTCTCCGCGCAGGGCGATGAACAGGTCGCCCTTCTGCAGGCTGCGCGTGTCGATGGACAGGCCCTGTGCGCTCCATTCGCCCTGCGTCCGTCCGCCTGTGGCCTTGGCGGCCTCGGCGGCGGTCCAGATGGTGTTCGATCCCTTGAGCTTGATCGATAGGTCGGTCATGCGGTCCTCTTATGCGTGGAAAGTGCGTTCTGTGCCTCGATAACATCGTCGAACGGCTCGACGCTGTTGCCGATAATCTGTCCCTGTTCGTGTCCTTTGCCGGCGATCACCAGGACGTCGCCGGGCGCGAGCCCCGCGACGGCCGCGCGGATCGCATCGCGGCGGTTGCCAATTTCCTGGGCCTGTGGTGCGGCCGCCTTGATGGCGGCGCGAATACGGGCGGGATCTTCGCTGCGCGGGTTGTCGTCGGTGATGATGACCTTGTCGGCCCGTGTTTCGGCGATGCGCCCCATGATCGGGCGCTTGCCGGGATCGCGGTCGCCGCCGCAACCGAACACACACCAGAGTTTTCCGGCCGTGTGCGGCCGCAGGGCGTTCAGGATGTTCTCAAGCGCGTCGGGCGTATGCGCGTAATCGACGTAAATGGCAGCCTTCGGATGTCCCGGCACCAGCTGCAGACGGCCAGGCGCGCCGCGCAGCTGCCCGAGCGCCTGCACCAGCGCGGCCGTGCGCGCGTGATCGGCGGGGGCTTCAGCCACCGCCAGCCCGAGGGCCGCGAGCGCGTTCATGACCATGAATTCCCCCACCAGCGGCAGAACGGCCTTGTAACGGCGGCCCTGCGCTTCGATCTCGATATCCTGCCCCTGCGGCAACGCCTGCCGGGCGCAGAGCTTGAGCGCCCTGGCCTTGCGGCCGTAATCGAGGACGCTGACGCCGCGCTTATCGCAGATTTTCCTGAGGGCGGCGAATTCGGGAATGTCGGCGTTCAGCACCGCCGTGCCGCCGGGGACCAGGATGTCAGAGAACAGGCGCGCCTTGGCCGCGAAGTAGTCGTCCATGTCGCGGTGATAATCGAGATGGTCGCGCGTGAGGTTGGTGAACGCCGCCACGCCGACGCGCACGCCGTCGAGGCGGTACTGGCTCAGGCCGTGGCTGGAGGCCTCGAACGCCAGGTGATCGACACCGCCCGCGGCGAGGTCCGCCATCGCCGCCATCAGCGACACCGCGTCGGGCGTGGTCATGGCGGCGGAGCGCACACATTCGACCGGCAGCTGTCCCGGCCGCGCAGGCCCGCGCAGGCCGAGCGTGCCGATGCTGGCGGCCTTGAGCCCCAGTGCCTGCCACAGTTGCTGCGTGAAGAACACCGTCGAGGTTTTGCCGTTGGTGCCCGTCACCGCCGCTGTCACCGCCGGCTGGCGGGCGTAAAAACGCCCCGCCATCAGCGCGAGCGTCCGGGCGGGATTGTCGACGCGGATCACCGGTACACCGGCATTGGCGGGCACGTCGTCCGCGGCGCCGACCAGGAGCGCCGCCGCGCCGTTGCGCAGAGCGTCGGCGATGAATTTGCTGCCGTCCTGTCGCGTACCCTGCAAGGCGGCGAACAGCCAGCCACGGCGGATCTGCCGGCTGTCGGGGGAGAGGCCCTCGATCGGCGGATCGATGGGAAGCACTTTTTGGTCACTGAGCTGTGAAAGACGCAAGCGTTCCTCCTTTCTCCTGCATGTCGGCCTCATTCTTTTTACGCTGAAGATAAGGACGCAGGCTTTCGGCCAGCTCGTCCTCCCGCTCCTGCGGCATGATCCCCAGAAGCGGCGCCATGCCCGCGATCACGCGGCCCACGGCCGGCGCCGCCACCCAACCGCCGGTGGCGTAACCGTAGGAAGCTTTGGTCGGCTTCGGTTCATCCACGACGATCAGCACCGCATAGCGCGGCGCGCTCATCGGAAAAAAGCCTATAAACGACGATTGCAGCCGCCGCGCGTCGTAACCCCCGCGCGCAGCGATCTTCTCCGACGTTCCCGTCTTGCCGCCGACTTCGTAACCGGGCACGTCGGCCTTCTCGCCGGTGCCATCCGTCACCGCGAGGCGCATCAGTTGGCGCATCCTGTGCGCGGTTTGTGGCGACACAACGGTTTTCCCCTTGTTTTTTGTGGCATTTTTCTGTCGATCGCGATCGAGCACCAGCGTGGGCGTGAGCAGCCGCCCCGCGCCCACCACCGCCGAAGCCGCCGCCGCGACGTGCAGGGGCGTCACCGAAATGCCGTGGCCGTAGGACGTTGTCATGGTACTGATCTCGCGCCAGGGATCGGGGTATTGCGGGCGGCCCCGCTCCTCGAGCTCGATCTTCACCGGCGCGAAAAAGCCGAGGTCCTTGTAAAAATCCTCGAGCGCGCCGCCGCCGACCATCAGCCCCATGCGCGCCGAACCGATGTTGGAGGAATACATAAACACTTCCGGCACGCTCAAGGCGCGGTTCTCGGGGTGGAAGTCGCGGATGGTGTGACGGCCGCTGACCAGCGGCTTGGTGGCGTCGAAACTTTGCGACAGCGGCACGTCCTTCTTCTCCAGCAGCGCGGCGGTGGAGAAAATCTTGAAGGTCGAGCCCGGCTCGTAAAGGCTCAGGGTCAGGTTGTTGAACTGCTGGTCGCGCGTGATCTTGCCCGGTTCCTGCGGATCGAAATCGGGCTGCGATGTTGCCGCCAGGATCTCTCCGGTATCGACGTCCATGATCACGCCCGCCCCGCCCGCGGCGCTGAATTCGCCGACAGCCCGGCGCAGTTCGCGGCGCAGGATGTGCTGCAGGCGGATATCGAGCGTGAGAGCAAGCGGTTCGCCGCCCTGCGCCAGCAGGCTGTCGAAGCTGCGCTCGATCCCCGCCTGGCCGCGGTCATCAATGTTGTTGTAGCCGACGATATGCGCGGTGAGCGGCCCCTGGGGATAGACGCGGGCATATTCGCTTTTGAACTGCAGGCCTGGCTCGCCGATCTCAAGGATCCGATACTGCGCCTCGGGCGTCAGGTCGCGCTTGACCCACACGAAGCGCGTGTCGCGCTGCAGCTTGTTGAGGACGTCGCCATACACCAGGTCGGGCAGGATCTTCGTGAGCGCCCGCGCCGTCTTTTCCGGGTTCTGGATCAGGCCCGGATCGGCGTACAGCGAGGCAGTCTTGAGCGAGGTTGCAAGCAGAACGCCGTTGCGATCGGTGATATCGGCGCGCGCCGCCTTTTCCGCCGGGGCAATGCTCTCCTCGAGCGCGCCGCGCGCGGTAAAGTGTGTCCACTGCCCCTGGATCAGTGACAGGTCGGCGATGCGCACGGCCGCCACGATGTAAAAGAACACGAACGCGCCTTTGACCAGGATCAGCCGTCCGCGCGCCATGTCGAGCGCCGAGCGGCGCGAGCCCTCGATATGCACGCTCAACTTGCGGAACACGCCGCTCATGGCGTGCCCCCGGCGGCGGGTGCAAGCCCGTTCATCATCTCATCGAAGCTTTTCAGCTTTTCGCTGTCCTCGATGATTTTTTCTAGCGCCCGTGTATCGGGCGGCGGGCCGCCGGCCGGTGTCGCGGCCACAGACGGCTTGGATGCGGTGGCTTCGCGCGCGGTTGCAGGAGCAGGCGTCTTTTTCCCGCCCGTCACCGGCGGCACCAGATCGAGATGCGTTTTGGCCAGCGTTTCGAGACGGTCGGGGCGGTTGAGATAATCCCATTCGGCGCGCAGCACGCGCAGGCTTTCCTCCTCCTGCTTCACGGCGTGGCGCAGCTCCTCGAGCGCGGCCTCGCGCTCCTGCACGTTCTGGGCCGTGCGGAATAAAAGCGTGCCGGTAACACCGGCCAGCACCAGCGCGCACAGGGTCGAGAGGCGGAACAGCTTCATGCGGCGGCCTCCCCGGTTCTGATACCGACGCGCATGCGGGCGGAGCGCGCGCGGGGATTGACGGAGGCTTCTTCGTCGCTGGGGAAAATCGCCTTGCGGGAGGGAAGGGCAAAGGCGGCCGGCTGGGAGTCGCCAGCAGGGGGGAGGAAGGGCAGATGACGGGACCCGCGCGGCGCGTGGCCCCCGCGGGCGATCAGGAAGGATTTGACCAGACGGTCCTCAAGCGAGTGGAACGACACCACAGCCAGGCGGCCGCCGGGCTTGAGGATGTTCACAGCCGCTTCCAGCGCGGCCTGCAGCTCGTCCAGTTCGGCGTTGACGGCGATGCGCAGCGCCTGGAAAGTGCGGGTGGCGGGATCGATCTTCTCGCCCGGCTTCTGCGGCAGCACGGCGCGCACGATCTCGGCCAGCTTGCGCGTAGTCAGGATCGGCTCCTTCTCGCGCTCGGCGACGATGCGCCTGGCGATGCGTCGCGAATGGCGCTCCTCGCCGTACTGATAGATAATGTTGGCGAGGTTTTCCTCGCTTTCGCCGTTGACCAGCGTGGCAGCGCTGGGCGCGGTTTCGTCCTGATCCATGCGCATGTCGAGCGGCCCATCGGCGCGGAACGAAAATCCGCGTCCGGGTTGGTCGAGCTGCATAGAGGACACACCAAGGTCGAGCACGAAACCGTCGACCTTGCCCGCGCCTTTTTCGCGCAAAAGCGTCTCGACCGCGGAAAAGCGGCCGGGCAGAAACTCAAAGCGCGTGCCGTATTGCCGTTTCATCGCATCGGCTGTCACACGCGCCTGCGGGTCGCGGTCGATAGCGATCACGCGGCAGTCGGCGGCGTCGAGCAGCGCGCGGCTGTAGCCACCGGCGCCGAACGTTCCGTCGACATGGGTTTCCCCGGCGGCGGGGCGCAGCGCCGCCAGCACTTCGGCCATCATGACCGGTACGTGCGGTACGGTGGGAGAAACGGGCGGCGCGTTCATCAGGCGGCCTCCCCTGTCGTCTTCAGGGCGGGCAGCGTCAGGCCCTGCGCCTGCACATGCAAACGCGCGGTCTGGCGGCGCGCGGCGAAGGCCGAGGGTTCCCAGATCTGGAACTTGCGGCCCATGCCGACGAAAGCAGCCTGGGTGGTGACGCCGGCATGTTTCATCAGCGCGGCCGGCAGCACGATGCGTCCTTCGGAATCGAACGCCGCCTGCACCGCCGCGCCGAAGATGACGGTGGCGAGGTCGTCCTGCGCGCTTGAAAACAGATCGTAATGTTCGAGCCGGCGGCCCAGCTCTTCCATCTGCGAAAATGAAAACCCTTCCAGGCACGGATGCGCGTGCGCGCCGAACAGCACCACGCCCGCGTCGGGCTCGGCGGCCAGCGCGGCGCGGAAGGCGGCCGGAACCGAAACGCGGCCCTTGCTGTCCACCTTGTTGACCGTCATCGATAGGAAAAGGCTCATACACCGCTCCCGGAACAGCCGGGATCTCCCTGAAAAACTTCACAAACGACCGGGGGCAGACCCGCGGACGCGCCCCGGCCTGCCATGAGAAAGCCGCGCCCTCCCGGATGGGAAAGCATGGATATTCATGGGTTATCATGGGAATTTGTGGCCGGTCAATTGCGGCGCCCGCCGGCCCGGAAATCACCCCACAGTTTTTTCTCACAGGCGTATTCTGGCGCCATCCTTTTGATTCACATAACTAAAATCCGGTTCTTCCCCTTCTGTCCACCACATCTCTTTGTTTTTTACAAAGTTTATCCCCTGATTTATCCAAATAAAAATTTTGGCCGCGCTTGCTGTCCCGGATGCCGCCCTGCAATTTTCTGTCGTTTTTGTTAAGAAAATTTATTGATATATATCAACAAGATAAAAATATATTTCTATCATAGGTTGTGTCGTGTTCGCCGCTCATTTCGGCTGAAAAAATTGCTCCGGATTTCCATTTATGGTAAGAAGATGTCCGTTACCATCCTGATAGTAAAACTTTGTGTGTGGGGAAAATCAGATGCTAACTATTTTCGTAATGATGGTTCTCGCCGTCAGTACGGGCCTTTTTACAGGCGCGATTATTTTTTCCGCCTGGAAAGCGGCCCGTTTCGGCCGGCGCGTGGACCTTGCCGAACAGATCGCCGCGCAGTGGCTGCCCTGGTAATCCCGGGTGCGTCCTTGCGCGTCGTTTTTAGAAGAGAAAAGCCGCGGGTCACCCCGCGGTTTTTCACATCAGACATGCCGGAGAACCTGTAAGCCGGGTTCTGTGTCCACCTTGCGGCGGCGATGGCCATTCATCTGGGACGCCCGTCGCCGGGCGCCTCGAGCGACCAACCCGGGCCGCGATGCAGAAACGCATCATGCGCAGCCCCTATTTGGTCTTGCTTCCGGAAGGGTTTTCCGTGCCGGCCCTGTTACCAGGACCGCGGTGCGCTCTTACCGCCCCTTTTCACCATCACCTGATCCGCCCTCGCGGGCGGCCATCGGCTGTCTGTTCTCTGTGGCACTGTCCGTCGGATTGCTCCGCCCGGCCGTTAGCCGGTTCCGTGTCTCTGTGAAGCCCGGACTTTCCTCCCGCTTTCCGAAGAAAGCGCGCGGCCATCCGATGCTCCGGCGCGGGCACTATGACCCGAAAACGGATCCCGGGGCAAGGTTTTTCAGGCGCAGGAGCGAAGCCAGGCGCGCGGCCAGCTTCGCCGGGGTCAGACCCGGGGCAAAATGGGCGGAAAAGGCCTGCGCCAGCGCTTTGACATCCTGCTTCGGGTCATAGCCGTAATCCACCAGCGCCTGTTTCAGCGCCGTGTCACTGGCCAGGTAGGCCCGGGCCGCCTCTTCATCGGCGGGGGTCGGCGCGGGCCACAATCCCACCCCTTGGGCCGCCAGCCGCTCCCAGGGGAAGCGCGGGCCGGGGTCGGCCTTGCGCCCGACCGCCACGTCGCTGTGCCCCAGCACCCGCGCCGGGGTGATGGCGGGGTGACGGCTGAAGATATCGTGACTAAGCGACACAAGCGCATCGATCTGGGCATCGGGGAAATCCCGGGCGCCGAAACGCTCGCCCGGATTCTGAAGTTCTATGCCTATCGAGTTGGAATTGATGTCGGTTTGCCCATCCCAGTACGACATGCCGGCGTGCCAGGCGCGGTCCCGCTCGTCGACGAACTGCATCACCGTCCCGTCTTCATCAATCATGTAATGAACACTAACCTTCTGCCCGTTTTCATTGGCCTTTTTGCCGGAGAAGACGGCAACGGCCTCCTGCGCGCTTGGGGTCTCGGTGTAATGCACGAGCAAGATCGAAGGGACGGTGCCCGCACGGCGGGGTTCGTGATGCGGCGAGTCGTAAAGAATGATGTCCAAAGGCAGGGCCCCTTCCCCAGGCGGATCAGCGTGCTACATTCATTTCCGGATTTAAAATTACAGCAAGAGCGCCGGGCATGAAAGGACTTATACGCGGTTTCCGCCGGGCGGGCATGGTCATTCTCATGGGTATCGTTTGCGGTTTCGGCGCGGGCGCCCGCGCCTGCGATCTTCAGGACGCCAAGCCCGCCGGCAAGCCGGCGGCGATTTTCGCGGGTGGCTGCTTCTGGTGCCTGGAGAGCGAATTCCGGCATATGGAGCACGGCATCCTTTTCACCCGCGTGGGTTACATCGGCGGCACTGTCGAAAACCCGACCTACGAGCAGGTCAGCACAGGTACCACCGGCCACGCCGAAGCCGTCGAGCTGACCTACAACCCCGAGGAGATCACTTACGAACAGCTGGTGGAGCATTTCCTCACCCGCGCCCATGATCCCACGGAAGTGAACCGCCAGTGGGTCGATGTCGGCACCCAGTACCGCTCCGCCATCTTTTATCTCAATGAGGAGCAGAAGCAGGCCGCCGAAGCCGTCATCAAGCGCCTGACCGAGGAAAAGCGCTTCAAGAACCCGATCGCCACCCAGGTCCTGCCCGCCGGAACCTTCTGGCTGGCCGAGGAGCATCACCAGACCTACTACGAAAAATACGCGAAGAAAAACGGTCAGCCCCACATCCGCGAGGTGATGAAGGAGCAGCGCAAGCTGCTGCAGAAGAAAGAAGCCGCTTCGTCCCAATAAAACACAATAAAAACAATGTATTATACACCCTTTAACCAGGCGGTATTTGTCTAAAATTTTTCATAATATTTAGGCCTTTTTGGGGGTCTCCGGGCGATAATGATACAGGGGCGAAAAGCCCGCCGGGAAACCGGCAAGAACGCAAAACGGGACCGGACGCGCGGGGATGGGAAAAAGCTTCGAATTGCTGGGCATGGCGGCCTTCAACACCTTCCTAGGGTTGATCCTGGCCGTCACGTTCCTTTCCCAGGCCGGAAAAAATGCGGTCACAAGCTTCACCGACCAGAGCGTGCGCGCTTTCGTCAACGAAATGACCCACATGATCAGCAAATCCAATCAGGAATTCGACGACTACGCCTTGACCGATTACTTCATGAATCATATCGACGATGCCGGGCGCTTCACCACCACGGTCAGCTACAGCCTGCCGAACGCGGAGGAGGAGAAGAAAGAAACGCTGGACATGGACAAGATCAAATATATCAGCCAAGTAATCCAGGCCCGCAAGGCCATGAACCAGCGCGGTCTTGAGACAGTGATCGAATATGTCGATGTCGACGACAGCGGCAAGAAAGCCACCGTGATCACTACCAACACCGAACGCGGCATGATGAAAATGACACAGGAAGACGGCACCTATACCGAGGTCCCCGTCACCGGCATTTCCTACTGCGAACAGGCTCTGACCTTCGACGGCAAGCGCATCAAGATTGCAAGCGCCACCTGCTCCACCACCGTCAATTTCACGGATTCGCTCTAGCATGGGCAAAAGAGCGCTCTTGCTCCTGCCGGTTCTGCTGCTGAGCGCGCTGCCGGCGCGGGCCGCCGATCCGCCCGGCTTCGTGCGCAAGCTAACCCCCGCCAGCATCGACGCCTTCCTGCACGAAACCCAGGCCGTGCTGAGCGGCACGCATCCCGAGGGCGTCAGTATCGACGACATGGGCAATTACTTTGTCAATCACCTGGGCGACGCGGGCGTATTCCGCTCGACAATCCGCTTTGAAATCCCCGACCACCCGGCGCAGGAGCGGCCGCTGGTCCTCAACAAGCAGGCTTACATCGAGAACCTGGTGCAGGGACGCCTGACCCTGCGGGATTACCGGGCCGGCTACGAGAAAGTCGCCGCGCCCGTCATCGCCGCCGACGGCAAAAGCGCCACCATCGCGATCCGCACTGTCGAACAGGGATACATGCCGGTAAACGACAAGGGCGGCGAAACCGTGATGATGCCCTTCGCGGGCGTTTCGGAATGCGCGGAGACGCTGGCCATATCCTGGAACCATTTCATCCAGGTCACGGGGGCCGAATGCCGCACCGTGCTGCGCGTCGGCGAACCCTGACCTAGCCGCCCGCCGAAAAACCGATCAGGATGTGAACCAGCGCGAAGATGTAGTAACCGCCCAGCTGGTAGGCCGTGTCGATCGCCACCAGTTCAAAGGGCGTGCCGGTATAAAGCGCGCCCATCACCGTGGGCGGCATGGCGAACGCCACCCAAACCAGGCAGGCCAGGCTGATCAGTTCCGCAGGCGTACCCACCTTCAGCAGATCGACCAGGAACGAATAAAAGCAGGCAGCGATGACCCACAGGATCAACGAAAGAATGAACGGCAGCGGGCGCGGTTGAATGTCCTCGCCTTTCTTGCCGTGCAGATGCATCCAGCGGCCGCCCATCACCTTGGGGTGGTACCAGATCAGGCCCAGGGCGAAGGCGCCGATGGCCGCCGCCAGCGTGGTCGCGTAGGGAAAATCGATCATCATCATGACAGGCTCCTTTTCCTAGCCGCGCCGCTCGATCATGCGCTTTTTGATCTCGGCGATGGCCTTGGCCGGGTTGAGCCCCTTGGGGCAGGTTTTGGTGCAGTTCATGATGGTGTGGCAGCGGTAGAGCTTGAAAGGGTCTTCGAGCTGATCCAGCCTCTCCCCTTGCGCCTCGTCGCGTGAATCCGTGATCCAGCGCCAGGCCTGCAGCAGGATGGCGGGCCCAAGGAATTTCTTGCCGTTCCACCAGTAGCTGGGGCAGGAGGTCGAGCAGCAGAAACACAGGATGCACGCGGCCGGCCCCTTGCCGTCGGTACCGTTGAGCGCGTCGGCGTCCTCGGGGCTCTGCAGCCTTTCTCTTGAGGGCGGCGGCGAGTCGGCCTTGATCCAGGGCTCGATGTCGTTGTACTGCGCGTAAACGTGGCTGACGTCGGGCACCAGGTCCTTGAGCACCGGCATGTGCGGCAGCGGCGAGACCCGGATCTCGCCCTTCACGTCCGCGATCGCCTTGGTGCAGGCCAGAGTGTTGGTGCCGTCGATGTTCATGGCGCAGGAGCCGCAGATGCCCTCGCGGCAGGAGCGGCGGAAGGTCAAGGTCGGGTCGATTTCGTTTTTGATGTATATGAGCGCATCGAGGACCATCGGGCCGCAACGGGAAAGATCGATCGTGTAATCGTCCCAGCGCGGATTGTCCGGCTGGTCCGGGTCATAACGGTAAATGCGCAGGGTCTTGGTCCGCGGTGCGCCGGCGGCCGCGTCGACCTTGCGGCCGGGTTTGACTTTGGAGTTTTGCGGCAGGGTAAGCTGAACCATGAGGGAGCCTGTCAGGAGGGAACAAGAACACTCAAGGATAACCCCGGTACCGGGAATTGAAAAGAGTCGTAAACGGCTTAGTTGCCGGGGGCCGGACGGCGGGCCAGGAGCACGCCCACAGCAGCTACGGCGCCTTTGAAACCGCCTCTGACGATGGTATTGAACTGCGCGTTCAGGACCTCCAGGCGCGAATCCTCGATGGAAGTGGCCGCGACCGGATCGGCATCGCTGGCCAACTCTCTTTCAAGGGCAAAGATCTCCTCACGCACCACCAGCTTGGCGGCGCGACGGAAGGAATGGGTCAGGGCGTCGATTATGTCTTTAAGGCGCGGGGGCTCGGGCTCGCCACTGCCGGAACCGCCGCGGCGGCGCAAAATACCATCAAGCTGATCGGGGGTCGTACTCCCTGGCACTTCGATCTTTTTCACGTGCTATCCCTGTAAGAATATTAGTATATTTCAGTAATTATTGATTTTATCATAAAAGCTTTCCCCGCGTCTGGCCAGATTTTTTTAAAACCCTTGAAAACCCGTGGCTTTGTGACAGCTTAATGAAGTTTACAGCCCGGAGGGACGCTATGATCCATTTGAAATTCCAGAATATTTCCATTCCTGCCCTGGGTTTCGGTACCTGGCAGCTGCGGGGTCCGGAGTGCCAAAAAGCCGTGGAATCCGCTCTGGGACACGGTTACCGCCATATCGACACCGCGCAGATTTACGAGAATGAGACCGAGGTCGGGGCCGCGCTCGCAGGGTCGAAAATCCCGCGCGGCGACATCTTCCTGACCACCAAGGTCTGGATGGACCGCGTGGCGCCGGGCGCGCTCGAAAAATCGGTCGAAGAGAGCCTAAAGAAACTCAAAACCGCGCATGTCGATCTGCTGCTACTGCACTGGCCGGTGGCCGAGGTGCCGCTCAAGGATCAGATCAAGGCTTTGACGGCCGTGCACAAGGCCGGGCTTACGCGCCTGATCGGCGTGTCGAACTACACTGTTGCAATGCTCAAGGAAGTTAAAGAGACCCTGGGCGCCCCCGTAGTCAACAACCAGGTCGAGTACCACCCCTTCCTGTCGCAGAAGCCACTGCTTGATTATACCCGCGCGCACGGCATGTTCCTGACCGCGTATTCCCCTGTCGCGCGCGGCAAGGTGACGGGACACCCCCTCATCAAGGCCATCGCCGGCAAATACGGCAAGAACGAGGGCCAGGTCGCCCTGCGCTGGCTGCTTCAGCAGGGCAATGTCGCCGCCATCCCCAAGGCCGCGAGCGAAAAGAACATCAGGTCCAATATCGACATTTTCAATTTCGCTCTGGATGACAGCGAAATGAAAGCCCTGCACGGACTCGCGCAGCCCGACGGACGCCTGGTCAAACCGGCCTGGTCGCCGGTATGGGACCAGGCCGCCTGATCTTTGTCACTTACTTAGGCGCCTGTGAAGGAAAGCATTTGCCATCATAAGTTGCTTTGGCTTGTGCTGCGGTACCACGAACTTTCTCAACAATTGTGGTCCCGGCTGCAAGAGCCTTATCTTTAGCATCGCCGACAGCCTTTAAAAATTTCTGACCAATCGTCTGGGGAGCTTCCGCTTTTACTTCTTTTTGGGCAACAACAGCCGATGCACCCGCTTCATTATCTTTGGGGCACTCAAAAGACTTCGTGGCTTTCTCTCGTTCTTGGCGAACAGCTTCAGCGGATCCCTCGCGCGCTGTTGAAACTGCCGCATCGCCCGCCCCTTTAAGGGCATCCTGCGCACCGCCCGGCGCCGTCATTTCCTGAAGCTGCCCGCAGCCACCGCCTGCCAAAGCGATCAAGAAAGACAGACCTGCAATCGATTTTTTAGTCATAATAAATACTCCGCAAAAGTTGGGATTAAGTGATGAGAAACATAATATTTTAATTTTAAAAAAGCAAATAAAATTTCTTTTTTATGACATATCAATGATTATCATACTGAAAAATAAATCTGGTTTACTGGTAAAATTGTAGAGTAACTCCATTGCTTCCAGGAGTTGGTGGATACCAAAACTATCCCGACCTGGTCAACGATATGTGCTTTTGAAAGGAACATCATGCCCATCGTCCAGATCCACCTGCTTGAAGGCCGCACGCTCGAGCAAAAGCGCGCGCTGGTCAAAAAAGTCACCGATGCCGTGTGCGAAAGCGTCAACGTCACGCCTGATCATGTCAAGATTATCCTCTCCGACATGGCCCGGCACGATTACGCCCATGCCGGCGTGCTGCACGCGGACAAGAAATGACACGTGCCGGAATTTGACAGGCGCGGCGCGTCTGTGTTGTTATCGCGGCAGCACAGAACCACCCCCGGGAGGGTTGTCATGTCCTATAAAACAGCCGCTGGCGTACCTTCTCTCAAAAATACCTTTTTAAATCAATGTTTTAACACTGCCGATCCGGCCATCCACAGCCCGGCCAAACGGCATGAATTCACCCTCTATATACCGCCCGCGCTCCATCTGCTCGAAAGCATGGAAGCCCGTGAAATCGTCGATTTCCAGGCAGATGAGGGCGTGATGTCGCTCGCTTTCTGTAAGGCGGGCGCGGACAATCATGCCGTTTTTGTCCTTCCTCCGGCGGAAGCGGATCCTGACGGGCTATACGGCGCCATGGCCGATCATGTGACCACAGATATGCGCGACGAGGGGCGCCTGCGCATCGTCGCTACCACCGCAGAAATCGCTGATTCTTCGGCTGACGCCATCCTGTTCAACAACATCCTGGGCTGCCTGGGCAGCCTTGAGAATGTCGAGATCGCGATCACCGAGGCCGAACGCGTCCTGAAACCTGGCGGGCACGCCATCGTCACCACGCCGAATCCGCAGGGTGGGTTTTTCTCGTCTTACCGCTGCATGAACGTGCCCGAACGTGACGATCACGGCGCGACTTACGATTTTCAGATGCGGGGGGAAGACGCCGTCTTCGTCAACCTTCACCTAAGCAAGCGCGGCCTGGCCGAAACTTTCAGGCACCATGGCTTCGGCGATCCATTAAAAGTAATCGTGCCGGACTCTCCTTACGAAGATCTGGTCAATAGCGAGCGCCCCGCTTTCTTCCAGTACGTCTTCCAGAAAATTCCCGAACCGGCCTAATAGACCCGCGCTTTGGGCGGCACGGCTTCCACTTCGTCGGTGAGCGTCGTCAGCGTCACGGGGCGGTAGTCGATCTTCGTCTTTCCCTTGCCGTCGACCCACATCACCGTGTGCTTCATCCAGTTCTTGTCATCGCGCTCCTTGAAATCCTCGCGCGCGTGCGCGCCGCGGCTTTCCTGGCGGTTAACGGCGGAATAAAGCGTCGCCACCGCCTGCCCAAGCAGATTGTCGAGCTCGAGGGTCTCCACCAGGTCGGTGTTGAAGATCAGCGAGCGGTCCTGCGTGCCGATATCGGCCAGGCCGCCGAAACATTTGCTGATTTTCGTGCAGCCTTCCTGCAGCGTTTCGCCGGTGCGGAACACGGCCGCGTGATTCTGCATGATCTTCTGCATGTCCAGGCGCAGCTTCGCCGTCGGCGTGCCGCCCTTGGCGTTACGGAAGCGGTCGAACCGATCCATCGCCTTTTGCGTCGCGGCTTCCGGCAGGCGCTTGTGGCGCGTGCCGGGCTTGACGGTTTCCGCCGCGCGGATGGCGGCGGCGCGGCCGAACACGACCAGATCGAGCAGCGAATTCGAACCCAGGCGGTTGGCGCCGTGCACCGACACGCAGGCCGCTTCGCCGATCGCCATCAGGCCCGGCACCACGCGGTGCGGGTCGCCCGCCACCGGCGTCACCACTTCGGTGTGAACGTTGGTGGGGATACCACCCATGTTGTAATGCACGGTCGGCAGTACGGGGATCGGCTCTTTCGTCACGTCGACGCCCGCGAAAATGCGCGCGCTTTCGGCAATGCCGGGCAGGCGCGAATGGATGATGTCAGCATCCAGATGCATCAGGTTCAGGTGGATGTGATCCTTCTCCGCACCCACGCCGCGGCCCTCGCGGATCTCGATCGTCATCGAACGGCTCACCACGTCGCGGCTGGCGAGATCCTTGGCGCTCGGGGCGTAGCGTTCCATGAAGCGCTCGCCCGCGCTGTTGGTCAGGTAACCGCCCTCCCCGCGCACGCCCTCGGTGATCAGGCAGCCGGCGCCGTAAATGCCCGTCGGGTGGAACTGCACGAACTCCATGTCCTGGAGCGGCAGACCGGCGCGCAGCACCATGCCGCCGCCATCGCCCGTGCAGGTATGCGCCGAGGTGCAGGAGAAATAGGCGCGACCATATCCGCCCGTGGCCAGGATCGTCTGATGCGCGCGGAAGCGGTGGATCGTGCCGTCCAGCAGGTTCCACGCCAGCACGCCCAGGCATTCGCCCTGATCGCCCATCAGCAGATCGAGCGCGAAATATTCGATGAAGAACTCGGCGCGGTGCTTCAGGGCCTGCTGGTACAGGGTGTGCAGGATTGCATGGCCGGTGCGGTCGGCGGCGGCGCAGGTGCGCTGGGCCGTGCCCTTGCCGTAGTGCGTGGTCATGCCGCCGAAGGCGCGCTGGTAGATCTTTCCTTCCGCCGTGCGGCTGAATGGCACGCCGTAATGCTCGAGCTCGATCACGGCGGGAATGGCTTCCTTGCACATATATTCGATGGCGTCCTGGTCACCCAGCCAGTCCGAGCCCTTGATCGTGTCGTAGAAATGGAAGCGCCAGTCGTCCTCGCCCATGTTGCCCAGGGCCGCCGAGATGCCCCCCTGCGCCGCCACGGTATGCGAGCGCGTCGGGAACACCTTGGAAATCAGGGCCGTTTTCAGACCCTTCTCTGCGCAGCCAAAACCGGCGCGCAAACCCGCCCCGCCCGCGCCGACAACGACGACGTCGTATTCATGGTCGATGATCTGATAGGAGTTTGTCATTTTCGGTTACCCGGCCACGAAAGCCACTTTAAGGATGCAGAAAACGCACGCCACGCCGGCGGCGATGAAAAACAGGCGCAGGCCGATAAGGCCAGCGATCTTCACGGCCTCGCAGTGAACGTAATCCTCGATCACCACCTGCAGGCCCAGAAGAGCGTGATAAAACACCGACATGACGGCCAGGATCATCAGAATGGCGTGGCACGGCACCGCCAGCCAGGCACCCACGTCGCCGTAAGACCATGACGGCATATGCGCGACCGACCACATCAGCCAGAGCATGAGAGGAATATTGGCGATCGCCGTCACGCGCTGGTGCCACCAGTGCCCGGCGCCTTCGTGCGCCGCGCCCATCCCGCGCGCGCGCGCCAGGGGGGATTGGATTTTCTCCTGCTGAACCGTCATATGCCCCTCCTAACCCAGCCACAGCCACGCCAGCAGCGCGGCGGCGGCGAGCCACACGACGTAACCGGCGCGATAGGCGTTCTTGATCTCGAAAATATGCACAGTGTCCCACAGCAGATGCCGCACGCCGTTGCACAGGTGATAGCAAAGCGCGGCACTCCAGCCGAACAGCATCAGCATGCCCAGGGGGCCCGTAACAAAACTCTCGAATGCCGCGTAAGCTTCCGGCCCCTGGGCGAGCGCCATCAGCATCCACAGGATCAGGAGCGTGCCCGCGGCCAGCGCCACGCCCGCCATGCGGTGCAGGATCGACATGAGCATCGTCAGCTGCCAGCGGTAGATCTGCAAATGCGGCGAGAGGGGCGGCGTGCGCGGGGGCGAAGCGGGAGAAGGTGCGGACATGAGAATCACCGGGTGAGTAAAGACCGCCCCATATTAGGCCGTTAACCCCTTACTTTCAAAGGGGAAAAACGCGGTTTTCCAGCGGTGGAATTCCTAGCCGTGAACGCGGGCGGGGGCGCGGGTCCAGTTGCGGGGCATCTTCTGGTCGTTATGGTCGCTGGCGGCCTGCTGTGCCGCGACCCCCAGGGAAAGCATGAGATTGCACATCGCGGGCAGGCTGTTGGGCCCGAGATAGGGTGTGCCGCGCATCAGTTTCAGTTCCTTGAGCCACAGCATGTATTCGGTGCGGTTGAAGACGTGGCAGTACGTATCGAGAAACGTGCAGACATTTTGCATCGTATTGTAAAAACCCTGCGCCACGGCGAGCGGCAGAAACGTGTTCTGCGCCCCCTTGATGCGGTCCCTGGGATCGTAACTGGCCAGCTGTTCGCGCATCTGCCGGATCTCGCAGAGAAAAGATTCTTCGTCGGGCAGTTCATAGCCCTCCGCCGCCCCCTGGCGCAGCATGGCCCGGTGCTCGGGGCTGTGAATGACGGTTTCAAGCTTGTCGAGGAAACTTTCGAAATCGCGGTGAACGTTCAGAAAAGCGTTGTACAGGCCGGGCGTGACCTTGATATGGCGCAGCTTGTGCTGAAAAATGTCCGTGCCGTCGTCATTGGCAATCATCCGGAACGTCTGCCCGATCCGCTTCAGCATTTTATCTCCCTGTTTTACGCAAGTCCCTATTTATACGAGTCTTTTTATATAAGCTTCTGATCCCGCAGGCTCTCGGCGATCTGCACGGCGTTGAGCGCGGCACCTTTCCTCAGGTTATCCGCCACGCACCAGAAATTCAAGCCGTTTTCCAGGCTTGGATCCTCGCGGACGCGGCTGACGAACACGCTGTCTTCGCCTTGGATATCGGTGGGCGTCACATATTCCATTTCGCTTTCAAGATCGATAAGGGTCACGCCCGGCGCCTGCTGCAGCGCTTTTTTGGCTTCGGCTGCGGATATGTCGCGCGCGAATTCCACGTTCACCATCATGGCGTGGCCGATGAACACCGGCACGCGCACGCAGCTGGCGCAGACCTTGATGGCGGGATCGAGGATCTTTTTTGTCTCCGCCACCATCTTCCATTCCTCTTTGGTCATGCCGTCGTCCATAAAGGCGTCGATCTGGGGGATCAGGTTGAATGCGATCTTGCGCGGCAGCGTTTCGGGCTTCGCCTCGTTGTTCATGAATACGTCGCGGGTCTGGTTGAACAGCTCGTCCATCGCCTCCCGGCCCGCGCCCGATACGGATTGATAAGTCGAAACCACCACGCGCTTCACCTGCGCGATGTCGTGCAGCGGCTTGAGCGCCACCACCATCTGGATGGTCGAGCAGTTGGGGTTGGCGATGATGTTGCGAGCCTTGAAGTTCTTAAGCGCTGCCGCGTTGACCTCGGGCACCACCAGCGGCACGTCGGGATCCATGCGGAAATGGCTGGTATTATCGATGACGATGGCGCCGGCGCTGGCGGCGTCCGGCGCGAAGGTGGCCGACACCTTGCCGCCCGCGGAGGAAAGCACGAGGTCGCAACCGCGAAAATCGAACCGGGCCAGGTCCTGAACCTTCAGATCGTTGTCGCCGAACGATACCGCCTGCCCCGCCGAGTTGGCCGAGGCCAGCGCCGTCACCTGATCGGCCGGAAACTTCCGTTCGTGCAGGATATTGAGAATTTCGCGCCCGACATTTCCGGTGGCGCCGACGACGGCGATCTTGTAACCCATGGCTTTTCCCTATCGAAGCTGGCTTGTGCAAACCCTAAAGCTGCTCCAACATATAGCCCATGTTGAACGCCCGACAAATGGCTTTTATGTAATTTATGGCCCCCGATCCCGCCACCCTTTACGACCCGATCCCCGTGGGTGTCTGCCTGCTCGACGCCGGAGCCCGTGATTTTCCCGTCGTTTACGCCAATCCGGCCTTCGCCGCGCTGACGGGCCTGAACGCGGCGGCGGGGGCCGATCTGGGCGCGGCGCTGCCGGGTCTGCGCGGTCTGCTCGCCGCCCTGCCCGCCGCCGGGGCTTCCGTGGTCGACATCGCCGAGGCCAACGGGCGCTGGATCAAGATCGCCGCGCACAGGGATGCCGGCCGCTGGGCGCTGTGGTGTGTCGACATCACCGAGGCCAAGACCACAGAAGAGCATCTCAAGCAGCAGATCGAGCAGGCCGACGCCGCCGCCGAGATGAAGGCCAATTTCCTCGCCACCATGAGCCACGAGATCCGCACGCCGATGCAGGCGGTCTACGGCCTGCTCGAGCTTATCAATGAGGAAAAGCCCGACGCCAAGATCAAGACCATGGTCGACATCGCCAAGACCTCGGCCAGCGGGCTGCTCGAAATCCTCGACGACATTCTCGACCTGGCCAAGATCGACGCGCACAAAATGGAGCTCGACACGTTCGAGGTGCCGGTGCGCACGCTCGTGCGCGGCACGCTCGAGGCGCTCTCGGTCAAGGTCGTGGGCAAGAACGTCACCCTGGCCGACGATATAGCGCAGGATGTGCCCTTCGTCGTCATCGGCGATCCCAAGCGGCTGCGCCAGATTCTTATGAACCTCACCGGCAACGCGCTCAAATTCACTGAAAAGGGCGCGGTGACCGTGCGGGTGAAAAAGGGCGGCGAGTTCGAGAAAGAGGGTCGCCGGTACTTCATTCTGCGTTTTGAAATCGTCGATACCGGCATCGGCATGCCCGAAGCCGTGTGCAAAAAACTGTTCCAGCCCTTCCGCCAGGCCGACAGCTCGACATCGCGCAAATACGGTGGCACCGGCCTCGGACTTTCCATCTGCAAGAAGCTGGTCGAACTGATGGAAGGCAGGATCGGCGTCGAAAGCACGCCCGGCCAGGGCTCGACCTTCTGGTTCGAGATCCCCACCGAGGAAGTGAGCACCAGCGCCACCACCGTGCAGCTGCCGCAGCTTGAAGGGGTGTCGGTGCTCTCGGTTGAGGACCACCCGCAGGGCGCGCGCGAGATCGTGCGTTCGCTTGAGTCCATGGGCGCGCGGGTGGAAAGCTGTCAGACCTATCAGGAAGGGCTCAAACTCGTGCGCCGCCGTCCCTTCGACGTGGCGCTGGTCGACCAGGGCCTGCCGGATGGCCTTGGCATAGACCTGGTGCGCGAGATCATGCAGCTGCGCCCGCACATGGGCATCATCATGTACACGGTGCGCGATGATATCGGGCTCCAGCATACATTGCAGAGCCTGGGCGTCACTTATCTGCCCAAGCCGGCGAGCCGCCTGGGCCTCGGCACCGCCGTCAAAGACGCGGCGCGCAAGACCATCCGCATCGAAAGCGGCAAGCCTGCGCGGCTGCTCATCGCCGAGGATACCGCCAGCGTGCGCGACGTGCTGCAGCGCCAGCTTGAAAAACTGGGTGTCGGCGCAGATTTCGTCATGAACGGGCGCGAGGCGGTGAAGGCCCTCGAGAGCGGCCTGTACGGCATCGTCTTCACCGACCTGCACATGCCCGAGATGGACGGCTACGACCTGGCCGGCAAGATCCGCGCCGACGAAAAGGCGGCGGGCGATACGCAGCACCTGCCCGTCATCGTCCTGACTGCCGACGTGCAGATGGCGCAGCGCCAGGTCTATCTGCGCCACGGCTTCGACGAATGTCTGCTCAAGCCCGTGTCGATGGGTCAGCTGCGCCGCCTGCTGATCCGCTGGGGCCTGCTCGATTACCACGAAGAAGATGGTGGCGGAGAAGCGGCCGCGCCTGTCACTGCGCCCGAAACAGCCGCACCGGCGCTTGATCTCGAGGCGGTCAAGCGCCAGATGGGTGCAGTCGATGCGGGCGCGATCGAGATGCTGCATCTGTTCGTTGACATGACCGCGCCCCAGATTGCCGCCATGAAAGAAGCCGAAGCGCACAAGGACGGGCCGCACCTGCGCGAACTGGCGCACAGCCTCAAGGGATCAGCGCGCTCGGCGGGCTGCAACGTGCTGGGCGATATCGCGGCCACGCTGCAGAAAGCGTGCGAAGAAAACAGGTCTTACGAAGGCTTAGTCGGCCGGATTGACGCCGAATTCGCCCGCGCCGCACGGGAGATAAAGGCTCTAAAAACCTGATATTACGGGCAGGTCGCGCCTTCATCCGGATACAGAGACTCGACCGCGTCGACCGTGGTCTCGTTGTCGACGATCATCCATACACGAAAGCAGGTCGAGCCGCTCGGGCACGTCACGGTGCCGTCGTTATCCAGCGCCACGTTGGAGCCCGACGTTGTGATCTTGTCGGCTTCGCACGGCGCGAACGCTTCGTTCAGCTTGTCGAGCGCGCTTTGCAGATAAGCGTCCGACTTGTCGGTGGCGATCCAGAAAAACACCCCGTCCTCGCCGTTGTACCACTGCCATTCCCCGAACAGAGGCGGCGCCGGCGGCAGGAACTTTCCGCCCCCGGCCGCGAAGATGTCGGTATGGTTGGGGTCGTCGCCCGGGTTGCCCGGGCAACGTATGTTGCGCACCTGGCGGTTGGCGTCGGGACTGGTCAGGTGGGTCGAGTTAGGCGGCAGCGGATAGCGCTTGTCGGCGCCCGGATCGGTGCCGGCACCGGTATTGTCGATGGTGGCGTCTCCACCCGGATGCAGTAGAATGCATTCCTGCACCGCAGAGCGGATGAAATCGGCCTGCGAGGTAATGTCGGAAACCGTACGGAAGGTGCCCTGCGACTGGGTCTGCTGGCTCGAGGGATCCATGAAGGCGATGGTGATCGCCGCCAGCAGGGCGATGGCGATCAGGATATAAACCAGGGCGCTGCCCCGTTCGGTTCGTCTCAAGCGCTTCATAAAATCATCCTCAAAAGAAGACCCGGGTTGATTATACATCAACCCGGGCCGGAAACCATGGTCCTGAAAGCGTCTAGCGCTCGATCAGGACGTGGTAATAGACATTCACGCCGCCCTGGGCGAAGCAGCCGAAGGGCTGGCCGTTCAGGGCATGGGCCGCCCCGGTGTCGCCGATCGTGCCGCCGCAGCCGCCTTGGCAGACGCCGATACCGTCGAATTTCTCGGTGGCGAAGTCGATGCCGGCTTCAGCAGGAGGCGTAGTCGGCAGGCCCAGTTCCTGGTTGATCCGGGCGCAGATCGAGTCGGTGATATCGGGCAGGAAGGCGATCAGGTCGGCCTCGGCCGCCGTGCCGCCGGTGGTGCCCAGCTGGTTGATTTCGTTTTCGGCGTTGAAAATCCACACGCCATTGCCGCCGGTGTCGAGAACGTCGGAAGGTGCGTTGGTGAAAGTGGCACCGCCGCCCGAGGGGTGGAACACGCAGGCCGTGGGCGGTGAGCCCGTGCAGCCGGCAAAATCCGAAGGCGGGTTGAATTCAAGCTCGGAAACATCTGTGCCGCTGATGATCATACGCACGATCGAGGTGCGCACCCCGGCAGGATACTGGGTCAGCTGCGCGCTGTTGATCAGGTTGGTCTCGCTGCTGGCATCGCCGCCGCCGGAACGGGTCGACTGCGTAACGGCGTACGAAAGGGCGGCAAAAAGGGCCACGGCAATCAGGATCAGGAATAAAACGTTGCCGCTTTCCCCCTGCCGGTCGTGCATTCCTTCTGTCGTCTGGATCATCATAAGCGCTCCGTCTTGCTTGCGTTTAAAGGTACTCTAACACCGATTTTTCCGATAAAAACCCTTATTGTGGCTTATCCACTGAAACCTTGTTAATTTTCAGAAGCACAGAGAGTTTGTCCTTGTCACACTCTCTACCGACGCATAATTTCTCGACGCTCACGCGCCAGCCCTGGCCGCCATTCTGCACATGGCCCACGGCTTCGCGGAACTGGGCGAAGCTGCTGGTGGTGTTGGCGGTGATGGTGATGCTGGGCCCCTGGCTCTTGATGACCAGCCCGGGATAAAGCAGCGCCATTTCCTTGGCGAAGGTTTCAATCAGCTTGGGATCTACGGGCACGTCCTTAATGACCGGCACGACCGGCTGCAGGGCCTGGGTCTCCTTGAGCTTGGCCTTCATCTCGGTGAGGGTCTGCATCTGCACGGTCGTGAACAGGCCGATGGCGGCTGCGGCGGCCCAGGCAATGCCGGCAGCCACCAGCACGGTGTTACCCGCTGTCTGGGGCAGTTTTTCCAGAAAGGTATTCAGGTCCTGCGAGGCCTGCGGACTGACATATTTCTGGAGCGATCGCCAATCTATCGCCTTGAAATTCAACGGACTCTCCTTGCCGCCGGGGGGCATCCCATACCCCTTGAAAGCGACTCAAATGCTATATTAATTCTAGTGGATAAACTTTAAAACACCATAAATATCTGAAAAAGGTACCTTTTTCAGGGTTTTCCGGCTCTGATTTTACCTAAAAAACTTAACTGCTGCCCTTGAGACGAACCCGGCCGTCCTTCTCCACCTTGGGCTGGACGGTACCCTTGAGGACCGCGTCGCCGCCGCTGTAGACCTGCGGCACCAGGGCCTCCCACTCGACCTTGCCCTTCTCGATCTGGTAGCGCACCAGGGTCCCCTCGCGTTGTTGCAGGGTATCGAGCAATTGCTGGATCCGGACCATGTGCTTGATGGTGTCCGACTGCATGGCGCTGTATGCCTTGGTCATGAGATCGAGCGACGCAGTTTCGGTCTTCTGCCTGACGGTCTCGAGGTCGCGCTTGACGAAGCCTATGCTGGCGTAATTGAACAGGAGAACCAGAAGAACGACGCCGTTGAGCAGAAGCCCGGCGTAAAGCAGAAGCCGCGCCGCCGCGCGCGAAAGTTGTTCCGAGCGCAGAGCGCGGTTGCGCCAGGGCACCGTCTGCGCCACCTCGGGATTGATGGTGACGAAGTTGGCGTCCATGCTCTGAATGCGGGGTAAAAGCGTGCGCGCCGCACCCAAGAACACCTGCATGCGGCCCGTTTCCGGATCCCAGCGCAGGGCCGATGCCTGGCCTTCCTGCTCGTACAGATAAACCGTCTGCCGGTCCCAGTATTCGCTATTGCCGGGCAGCGCGGCCGCGAGCGGACACCAGCTGTCAGGGCTCGAGGCGAGCGAAGACGACGGGCAGGCCAGGTACCAGCAGCGTCCCTGCTCCACGCTGTAGCAAAAATGAACCTTCTCCGTCCCGCAGGCCTGGGCGGCGGCGTTCCATACCGCCTCTTCCTCCGTGCCGGGAACGTGCGGCACCGAGCCGCCGATCAGGTCGGCCGGCAGATAGGGCGTGAGATTGCTTTTGAAATCCTTGACCTCGGCAGCGATATAGGCGGCGATGCTGGGTTTGAGCTTCATCGCCCCCATGCCGGCCGGGTCCGCGGCCGGAACAACAACAGCGGCGTCCGCCGCTTTCTTCTTCCTGGTGAAGGGGTTGTCTTTGAAGGTCAGAACCACGCTACATTGCTCCCTGCATCAGGCCGCCCATCATGCTGTCGAGGCTCATGTTCATGACGGTGAGGGCGTAGATGGCGCTACCGAAGGCGAGAACCAGATAAACGCCTGTCATGCCGAAGGCAAGCCAGACGATCAGGCTGTGTTTTGTCTTGGCCGAAGCGGACCGCATTTCGGCAACCGACTCTAACACTGTAGCAACTTGGCCGAGGTCAGACAAGCTGGCCAGTTCCATGCGCTCGCTGCGTGTCAGCGGCTCGCGGTCCAGGGCCGAGCCCAGCATCACCCCGCGCTCCAGCTCCTGGCTGGCATTTTTCCAATAAGCGGAAACGTCCGGCACGTTGGTCGCTTCCGAGGATTGTTTGAGTGCGTCGCCGATCGGCACCAGTCCACGCAGCATCCGTGCCGCCGCCATCATCGAGTCGGCAAAGCCCAGGTCGCGCAGATAGGCGCCGATCAAGGGCAGCTTGCGGACGATGCGGGCGGTGGGCCAGTCGGTCTTGCCTTTGTTGACCCAGTAGGAAATCACGCACCAGACCAGAAACCCGCCCATGGCGAAGGCGGAAAAAATCAGAAGATCCCATGTAAGCCCGAGCTGCTTGACGACGCGCATGTATTTTTCCAGCTGCTCGGGGTCCGAAGGTGGATTGTTACGGAACCAATCGAGGATCATGCCCTTGCCCCAGAACAGAGACTGCACGATCATGATCACGTCGATCCCGACCCACGACATGGTCCCGGCGATGGCCCTGGTGTTGCGGCGCTTTTGCGTGATCGAGTGGATGGCGTGCGGAATGCCTTCCTGCAGCTTGTTGGCGCGCTCGCTCGCGGCCAGGATAGCAAGCGTGCTGTGATCGAAGATCCTAAGTGCCTTGAGCGCGTCGATCACGCCCATGCCGCGGGCCAGCGCCTCGCGCGCCGGCGCCAGGATGTTCTGGCGCATCGGATTGTTTTCCGCCTGGATGATCTTCCACAGCGCCACGCCCGGCGAAGTCGAGGTCGAGCGGAACTGGATCCCACGCAGCAGTTGCACCTGCCACCAGGTCGAACGCGCCAGCATGCGCTCGACCGGCGAACGCTCGTGCGGGCGGATCGAAAGCGGATATCCGCCGTTCTTGGAAATGGCGTTGCGCACGTCATCGACCGTCGGAAGGTAATAGGATTCTGTGACCTTTTTTGGCCCCCCGTGCGACTCGTAAGCAACTTCGGCGACCCACTGGTGCATGGCGCGCCCCTACTCTTCCAGGTACGACAGGGCCGATTTGGGATCGACCAGTCCGCTCAATACAAGATCGACCAGGCCCTCACGGCGGGTATGGACGATCACGCCCTTTTCGTTGATCAGGTTGTTGACGTTGCCAATCAGCGACTCGTAAATGCCGTTGCGCTGGGCGGGGCCGAGCGCGATCAGGATGGCGTCGAGCAGCAGCGTACGGCCCTGGATGCCGGTGCGGTTACACAGGTCGCAGCCGACGCTGTTGTGCGTGCGCACCTCCGATTCCGGCGTGATGCCGAGCGCCTTGATCTCGTGCTCCTGCAGGCTGTCCTTGGCGCGGCCCTTGTGGGCGCAGCCCTGGCACAGCGTGCGCACTAGACGCTGGTTGAGGACGGCCTTGACCTGCTGGGCCAGTGTATAGGTGGAGGAACGCTCGCGCTCGTGCGGCATCAGCGAGCGCAGGCGCTCGAAAGTCTGCAGCGCGGTGTCGGCGTGAATAGTGGAAATCACGGTATGGCCGGATTCAGCGGCACGCAGGCTGGTTTCCACCGTGTCGGCGTCGCGCATCTCGCCGATGATGATGTAATCAGGATCGTGACGCATCGCGGCGCGGATCAGGTCGGCGAAGCTGCCGCCCGGCATGCCGGGGCGCACCTGCCATTGCGTGGCGTAGCGCAGCTCGTATTCGATCGGGTCCTCGATCGTCAGGACGTGCTTGCGACGGCGGTCGATCTGCTGCACGCAGGCGTAAAGCGTGGTGGTCTTGCCCGAACCGGTCGGGCCCGAAAGCAGTATCATGCCGCCGCCCTTGATCTCGGGCGAAAGCAGCTTGGCCAGGTAATCGGCCACGTCGTGGTGACGGCGGAACAGCTCGTCGAAACCCTTGAGTGAAGCGCGGTCGAGCAGACGCAGGGTGAGTTTCTCGCCGTCCTGCGCCTGCGGGCCGGCGGCGACACGGACGTCGACGTTGCGGCCCTGCCAGGTGAAGCCGAAGCGGCCGTCCTTGGGTGTGGTGCGGTCGCCGAAGTTCAGGCCGGCGTCGCGTTTCAGAAGCGTAGTCAGGCGGCCCATGGCGTCGGGTGGCAGGATGTGCATCGGCACCAGATCACCGTCGATGCGGTACTTGATCCAGTTCGGGGTCTCGGCGTTGAAGTCCTGGATCAGGTGAATATCGGAAGCGCGCATCTGCAGGGCTTCGGCCATCATGTCACGCTGGAACTGGTTGAGCAGCAGGCCGTTGTCGATGTCGCCCAGCCATTGCGCCAGGGTCTTCTCGCAGCGGTCGGCGGAAAGATCGTGCACACGGCGCAAAGTCTGGATCAGCTCGGCGCGGTCCCACATCTCGACCTCCACGCGGTCGACCTTGAAGCCCGAGCGCGTGGCGGTGGAAATCAGCGTCTTGATCTGCCGGTCGTTGAGCTCGTGCAACGGCGCGATCTTCATTACGCCGTCCTGCAGGCCGATCAGGTGGATCGACAAGGGCAACCATGCTTGCACCGGCAGGACCGAACGCAGCATGTCGCCAGTGGCGCGGTCGCGGATGCTCTGGTCTTCCTGTTCGGAAACGCCGCCCACGCCCGCCATGTCGAGAAGCTGTTCGGTCGATTTGGCCACGCCCTGATCGAGCATCAGCACGCGTTCGCGCTGAACCATGTCGAGATAGCGCTCGCGCCCTTCAGCGGCGCGGCGGCGGCGGTCCATCCATTGCCGGCGCTCGATGCCGCCCGGGCCTTTGCCGCTGTCAGCCCCCTTGCGGCGGTCGCTGCGTTCCGCGCCGCGGCGCTCCGGCAGCGGCGTGTCGGCGGAAGGCCCTGACTCGGGCGGTTGTATAGGTGTGTCCTGATCGCTCATGGGACAATCTGCTTATATATAAGAGAGGCGAAGAGGCCTCTTAATTGGTACCGGTCGCGGTGGAACCGGCCGTCGAGCCGCCCGACGATGACGTCGTGCTGCCGGCGGCAGAGCCACTGCTCCCACTACCCGATTGTCCTGTAACGCGGTTAACAGATGATAAAGAACGGTCGAAAAGGAGAAGAACTTTGTCGCTGCCGCTGCGGAATTCGACGCCGCTCGTTCTTATGTTAACTGACCAGATGAATCCGCCGATCACAACTTCCTCGCCGTCATAGACGATCCGGCTGCCGCCCGGGCCGGAAATGATCGAGCGGCGCGGCGAGTGTGATGTTACGACAAATCCATCGAGGACGCTGGCCGGGTCGACATTGTCGTCGCGCACGAAGACCACGTCCGATTTCTGCACGCTGCCCGGCACCACCGAAGCGGTATCGGTGCTGCTGGCGATGCGGATGGCCTTGGTGTCCTGGCTGATGACGCCCTTGGAACTGCCGCGCACCGGCAGCACCAGCACGCCGCGCGCGCCGTCATGCATAACCTGCACGTCGTCGATCACGTCACCCTCGCGCACCGGCGACCAGGACAGCGTGAGAGGGCAGGCTTCCACCGGCTCGAGCACCAGGCCCGGAGCGCAGCCCTTGGTGCCGATGCTGATACCGTTGTCCGAACCGGCCATGCCGACGCTGCCTATAGTCAGCGGCGCGTCGCCGATATTGACGAGCGATACCGTCATCGCCGAAGTGGTCGAGATGTTGCCGCCGAAATCGACCGTGTCCTGCGACGCGACCAGCAGCCCCTTGCCCGGCACGGCGCGCGGGAACGTCTTCGCCGCTTCGGCGTCCTTGGGTTTATATGTGCCGTCAAGTTTGATGCTGGCGACCGACGTCGGGCCGCTGTGTTCGACCAGCAGCATGCCGCTCGCCTGCCCTTCCAGCACCGGCGACCACGTCACCGTGACGATACAGGCCTGGCCGGGCAGCAGCCGCGTGCAGTCCGTGCGCAGGGAATAGCCCGACTGGTCGGCGGCCTCGATGTAAACGGCATTGATGTCGATCGGTTCCGACGTGATGTTGCGCATCACCACGCCACGCACCACCGACTGAGAGGATTCAAGGTTACCGAAAACCAGCTCGTTGGGAATGGATTCAACGTCGCTGACAAATTCCTGCTCCTTTTGATCCGACTGCGTGACCGTGCCCGAGAGCGTGGCCGTCACCAGGCGCGAGCGTCCGGCATGGCGCATCAGCATCTCCACGCGCCAGTTGCCGGCCTGCAGGCCCTTGACCGAGACTGACACGGCGCAGACCGCCGAAGCCGGCAACTCCTCCTGCGCGCACTGGTTCAGGGCGACGTTGGCCGACACGGTCGAGGATGGATAAAGCTGGATCGCGCCCGTCTGCATCGGCCGGCCACTGTCGTTACGGAACAGCACCACCACCTGCGAGGTCGCGCCCACCGAAATGTCGCCGGCGTCGATCTGGCTTTCGACCGGCGCGAAATCGCCCGCCGAAGTGCCGGGTGCGCCGCTGCCGCGCGGTGCCGGGTCGCCGAACGCGTTCGCCTGCGCCCAGGCCGGCGCGGCGAACAGGAGACTTAGAGCACAAAGGGTCCGCAGCAAGGTTTTCATGGCTTACCCTCCTGGCGACGGATCGAGAAGATCGGGGGAAAGCGTGCCGAGCGGCAAAGGCTCACCCGTGGGGACGGCATCAAGCGGCTCGGTAGCGACGGCTTCGGGGCCAGTCGCATCCGCTTCATAAGCGGCGGCGGCCACCGGATCGAGGAATTCGGGCGGCGCTTCCGCTGACGACGAAACATCTTCTTCCGCCGCCATCTCCTCCTCGGCCGCGTCGATGTCGGCCGGCAGGGCTTCGGAAACAGGCGCGGGCGCATAGGCTACGGGTTCCGAAACGGCGGGTTCGGGCGGCGCTTCTTCCGCCGACGCCTTGGGCGCGGCGCTGCCGCGCACGGCGGCGAAATATTCGCTCTCGGAGGGTGATGTATAGACGATCACGCGCGGCCGTAGCAGAAACACAAGCTCAAGATTGTTCGTCACCGCCGTGCGGCTGGTCGGGATGACCGGGTTCATGAAGCCGATTCCACTCTTGTCGTACTGGTCGGATTCGCGCACCAGGCCCGCGATCAGCACAGAATCGCCCGGCCGCACCCGCACCTGGGTTTTCAGCTCGCGCTCGGTCGAACGCGGCAGCTGCACCGTGGTCGATCCGCCATCGCCCGACTGGAAGTCGAAATCCTCGATCTCCGACACATCCGTCAGCACGATCTCGATGTCGGCGTAGACGGTGGCATTGTCCCATGCGCTCTTGATGGTCAGGGTGAAGCCGGTGTCGATCGAGCTGGTGTTAACCGAAGTGCGGCTGAGCCCGTCCTCGATAGTTTCGGCAACCTCGGCCACGTAGTTCTGCGTGTCGGCGGCACGCAGCTTGGCTTCCGAACCCGACAGCACCGTGATCTGCGGTTGGGAAATCGTCTTCACCGCGCCGAAGGTCGACAGGAACTCGATAAGGTCGTTGGGCGAAAACTCGCCGCCGCCAGCACCCTGCGTCGTGGGCAAGCCGATACTGATCGGGTCGGTGAAGTTGGCGCCCACCGCACCCGCGATGTCGATGTTGCTGGCGAATTTGCCGAACGTGTCGAGCATGCTCCACTGGATGCCCGCCGAGTTGCCCGCGTTGAGCGATACTTCCCAGATATACGTCTCGAACACGATCATCGCCGTGCTGGTGCGCATGCGCTGGAAGTAACGTTCGGCCATCTCGGCCGTGCGCTGGGTGGCGCGGTAGACGATGGTGCGGGTCGACTGGTCGAGAACCGGGCTTTCCGCCGTGATCGCCTGCAGTCCGGCCGCCACATTCTGCATGAACGAGGTATCCTGGCTGATCGGCGGGATCTTGACGGTGAAGGTCTGCTTCGCCTTGACAATCAGGATGCCGTTTTCAAAGCTGCAGTAAAGATCGGCCAGCGAACACACGCTCTTCACCACCTTGTGCAGAGGGCCGCCAAGGTTGGCGACCGTGATGCGGCGGTTTAGGCCCTCGTCCGTTTCAAAGGCGAGCGGCACTTCGTAGTCGGCAAGGATCAGCTGCAGCGCGCCCGCGAGTGTTTCCGAACGCAACTCAAACGGGCCAACCTCGACGTTCGGCAGAGGATCGTCGGCGCTGACCTCGGGCACCAGCACGTCCTTGCCGAGCGGCAGATACATCACGCTGTCGGGGCGCTCGTTGATCGCGGGTTTGCGCTGTTGCGCCTGGTTCGGATTGGGAATGCTCAGATTGCGCGCACCGGGCACGCTCGCGTCGGCACAGGCCAGAAGCATGAACGAAAGCGATGCCGCCAGCGTTACGCTGATAATTGTATTGAGTGTTCTGCCGATCCCCTTCCGCAGCGTCATGTCAGGCCTTGCGCTTTCTGTGATCGATAGTTTTCTTCACTGTCATCAAAAGCCGCTCGCGGTCGACCGGCTTCATCAGAAGCGCGCTGGCCCCGTGCTTGCCCGCCTGCTCCAGCAAATCTGGTGTGTCGTCGCCGGTGACGAGAATGACGGGCATGTCGACGCCCGCGCCCTTGAGCAACCGCATGAATTCGAAACCGCCCACGGGTTCCATGCGCACGTCGACGATCGCCAGATCCATTCCGCCGCCGCCGACGATCTCGTTCATCGCAACATCGCCGTTGACGGCCTCAAGCGTATCGTAACCGGCACCCTTAAGGTGGGAAACAATCTGCAGCCTCACAAAATCGTTATCTTCAACGACGATCACTTTGGGCGCTTCGGGCATTCACATTTGGCAAGAACCGTTAGAAAAAACGGTCGGTTACGGGGACAAAGGCGGGCGGAGAGCATTCTTGCGAATCACCTCCAATGTATAAAGCTAGCCTGAAAAGCCTGATTCCGGCAATCGGGCGTACACCCCTGTCCACGCTTTTTTACCGGAAAATAAGGCGTGGCGCGGTTGACGGCACGGCGAACCCCGTGCGAGGTTTGACCCGGTATCAAGGAGAGAAAATTAAGACGATGGTCGGAACCGGGCTTGCTTTTGTCTGTCTGGCGGCGGCGCTGGGCGTGCTGGTGGCGCTTTCGCTGATCGATCTGCGTCACAGGATTTTACCGAATACTCTGGTTTTTACCTTCGCGGTACTGGGGCTGGCCTTTCACCTGGCTACTGACTTCCGCTTTCTGCCGCCGTTATCTTTGGTATGGGGCGGCCTGACAGGCTTCGGGGTACTTTATGGAATCCGTTTTATGGCGAACTATGTTTATAAACAGGATGCGCTAGGCCTGGGCGACGTCAAACTGATGGGTGCGGCCGGACTGTGGCTCGGCCCGGCGCAGGTGATGTTCGCCCTCGCCGCCGGGGCGCTGGCCTCGGTCGCGCACGGTCTGCTCTACGCCTTGTGGCAAAGCGCCAGAACCAAAACGCCGTTCAATCTCCGCCGGCTGCAGATTCCCGCCGGCCCCGGTTTCGCGGTCGGCATCGTCGTCGCGGGCTATCTGCTTTTTTCTGAAACCATCGGGGGAACAGCGGGATGAACGACGCGGGTCTGCTCGGCGGTCTTCGGGTGCTCGATCTCTCGCGCGTGCTGGCGGGACCGTTCTGCACGCAGATCCTGGGCGATCTCGGCGCCGACATCATCAAGATCGAACGGCCCGGCCAGGGCGACGACACCCGCAAATGGGGCCCTCC
Organism: uncultured Pseudobdellovibrionaceae bacterium; assembly: GCA_964577255.1. Classification (GTDB taxonomy): domain Bacteria; phylum Pseudomonadota; class Alphaproteobacteria; order Micavibrionales; family Micavibrionaceae; genus Micavibrio_C. The sequence goes on from CAZNYM010000002.1 coordinate 71,207, forward strand.
CTTCCTGAAGGATGATGCCGGAAACGACACGACCGAAAGCGCCTACTATCTTTCCTGCAACCGCAACAAGCGCTCGGTCGCGGTCGACATCACCACCCCGGCGGGGCAGGAGATCATCCACGCCCTGCTCGAAAAAAGCGACGTGCTGATCGAGAATTTCAAGGTCGGCGGACTCGAGAAATACGGGCTGGGCTGGGAGCAGGTGCGCGCCCGCCACCCGCACATCATATATGCCGCCATCACCGGTTTCGGCCAGACCGGGCCGCTCGCCTCCGAACCCGGCTACGATCTGATGGCCCAGGCCCTGGGCGGTCTCATGGCCATCACCGGCGAACCGGCGGGCGCGCCGATGAAGGTCGGCGTCGCGGTCAGCGACGTCATCACCGGGCTGTACGCCGCCGCCGGCATCCTCGCCGCCCTGCATAAGCGTAAAGAAACCGGCAGGGGCGAGCTCATCGACCTAGCGCTGGTTGACTGCACGCTCTCCACTCTCACCAACGTGGCGCAATATTATCTTACCGCCGGCACAATTGCGCCGCGCTGGGGCAACGCGCATTCCACCATCGTCCCTTACGAAGCCCTGCCTGCGGCGGATGGCTGGATGATCGTCGCCGTGGGTAACGACGCCCAGTTCGCACGTTTCGCCGCTCTGCTCGGGAAAAAAGAATGGGCCGGGGATGCGCGTTTCGCGACGAATGCGGCGCGCGTGGAGAACCGCGCCACGCTGATGCCCCTGATCGAAGCCCTGATGAAACAAAAACCGGTCGCGCACTGGACCCAGGCCCTGCGCGATGCCGACATTCCGGGCGGGCCCGTCAACCGCGTCGACCAGGCCTTCGCCATGGAACAGGTCGAGGCGCGCGGCATGAAGGCCGTCATGCAACATCCCGTCGCCGGCGCTCCTGTCACGCTGGTCGGCAGCCCGCTGCATCTTGAAAACCATCCCGTAACCTACCGCCACGCCCCGCCCGTGTGCGGCGCCGACACTGTGGCCGTCCTGCGCGAGCTGCTGGGTTACGACGACGACGCCATTCAGACCCTCGCCGTGCGCAATATCGTGGAGGCCGCATGAAACATCTCCTGGGCATAGCCGACCTCTCCACCGCCGACCTGCGCGACATTCTGGCCCGCGCTGGCAAGTTCGCGAACGACGCAGAACGCGGTAAATTTCCCTCCAAACGATTGCAGGGCCGCGTCGTCGTCAACATGTTCTTCGAAAACTCGACCCGCACGCGCACATCGTTTGAAATGGCGGCACTGCGCCTGGGCGCTTCCGTCATCAACTGGGACCCGGAAAAAAGCTCGCTCTCCAAGGGCGAAAGCTTCAGCGACACGCTGCGCACGCTCGACGCGCTGGCGCCCGATGCGCTGATCATGCGCCATTCCGAATATAACGCGCCGCATTTCGCCGCCCGGCTCGTGCGCTGCCCCGTGATCAACGCCGGTGATTCCTGGCACGAACACCCGACCCAGGCGCTGCTCGACGCCCTCACCGTGATCCGGCGGCGCGGAAAAATTGAAGGCCTGCGCCTGGCGGTCTGCGGCGACGTGGCACACAGCCGCGTCGCCCATTCTAACATCATTCTTTTCACCCGTCTGGGCGCGCGCGTGCGCGTGATCGCTCCCGATTTCCTGATGCCGGAAAAATTCCCGGTCGAAGGCGTCGAAAAATTCACCTCGATGGAGGAAGGCCTGTCCGGTTGCGACCTCGTCATGATGCTGCGCAATCAGAAGGAACGCATGAACGCCGACCTCATCCCCAACGACGCCACTTTCTTCCGGCTTTTCGGCCTGACGCCCGAACGGCTGCGCCTGGCGAACCCCGAGGCTCTCGTCATGCATCCGGCACCGATGAACCGCGGCGTGGAAATCGCCGACGAAGTGGCGGATGATCCCGCGCGCAGCGTCATTTTCGAGCAGATGAAAAACGGCGTGCCCCTGCGCATGGCCGTTTTGGACCTTCTGATCAACGGATAGGCCTAGCCAGTCTTCTTCTTTGCCGCGGGTTTTTTCGCCGCTGGCTTTTTAGCCTTGGCAGCAGGGGTCTTCTTGGCCTTGGGCTTTTCCTCTTTGACGGCGGGAGCGTCATCGCCCTCTTTGACCTCAGCGCCCTTCTTCTTCCACCGGCCGCGCCCGCCGCCCTGGGCCTGGCGCTCCATCTTGGCAGCAATCAGGTCGACCGCGCGGTTGATGCCGATGGTCATGAGGTCGTCGCCCTTGGGAATCGAGGTATACATGCCCTGATGCAGAAGGAACGGGCCGAAGCGGCCGATGCCGGCTTTTATCATCACACCCGTCTGCGGGTGCACGCCGACATCGCGCGGCAGGGCCAGGAGCTTGAGCGCCGCTTCCAGCGTCACTTCCTCCACCTTCATGCCCTTGGGCAGGCCCTGGCGCTTAGGTTTGGGCTTGTCGCTCTTGGCCTTGCCTTTTCCCTTCTTGGGCTTTTCTTCTCCTTCGGCAGGCGCGGGCGGCGGCGGCGCTACCGCTTCCGGCGGCAGGTCGATCTGCACGTAAGGCCCGTACGGCCCGCGGCGCAGCGACACGGCGTGCCCCGTGCCCGGCTCGGTGCCGAGAATTTTCGGTTCATTGCTGAGCGCCGCCAGCGCGGCGCTTTCACCCTCGCCGCTGCCGTCGCCCTCTTCGGGCACCACCAGCGGCCTTGTGTAGCGGCATTCGGGATAGGACGAGCAGCCGACGAACGCGCCGAACTTGCCGAGCTTGAGCGACAGCCGCCCGCTGTTGCAGGCTGGACACGCGCGCGGGTCCTTGCCGTCCGCCGGAACCGGGAAAAAGTGCGGGCCGAGCTCGGCATCCAGCACGTCGATCACTTCGGTGATGGTCAGGTTCTTGGTGCCTTCGATCGCCTTGATGAAGCTCTGCCAGAACTGGCGCAGCGCTTCCTTCCACGACAGATGCCCGGCAGCAATGGCGTCAAGCTCGCCCTCAAGCCCCGCCGTGAAATCGTAATCGACGTAGCGGGAGAAATATTTGACCAGGAAGGTCGTCACCAGGCGGCCGCGATCCTCGGGCAGGAAGCGGCGCTTGTCCAGGCGCACATATTTGCGGTCCTGCAGCACCTGCAGGATGGAAGCATAGGTCGACGGCCGGCCGATCCCGAGTTCCTCGAGCTTTTTCACCAGCGACGCTTCCGAGTAACGCGGCGGCGGCTGGGTGAAATGCTGCTCAGGCATGATCTCGACGGTCTTGAGCGCGTCAGCGGCCTTGAGCGGCGGCAGGCGGCGGTCCTGCTCGTTCTCGGCGTCGGTGTCGTCGTCGTCCTCGTGATAGAGCGTGAGGAAGCCATCAAAGGCGATGGTTGAGCCGGTGGCGCGCAGCACCACATCGTCAGTGCCGTCGGAAATATCAGCCGCCACCTGGTCGAGTACGGCGTTTTCCATCTGCGAAGCCATGGTGCGCTTCCAGATCAGCTCGTACAAAGCCGCCATGTCGCCTTCGATGATCTCCCGCACATGTTCGGGCGTACGCGAAAGATCGGTGGGGCGGATGGCTTCGTGCGCCTCCTGGGCGTTCTTGGCCTGCGACTTGTAGAGGCGCGGCGCCTCGGGCAGGTATTTGTCGCCGTAATTCTTCTTGATGAGATCGCGGCTCTGCGTCACCGCATCCTGTGACAGGGTGGTGCCGTCGGTCCTCATATAAGTGATCAGGCCTACTGTCTCGCCGTCGATCTCAACGCCTTCATAAAGCCGCTGCGCGGTGCGCATGGTCTGGGAGGCAGAGAAGCGCAGTTTGCGCGAAGCTTCCTGCTGCAGGGTCGAGGTGATGAAGGGTGGCGCGGGGAAGCGGCGCACCTGCTTCTTCTCGACATTCTGCACCGCAAGCTTTTTATTGCGGATGCGGGCGACCGCCTGCTCGGCCTCTTCCTTCGATTTGATGTCGAGCTTGTCGAGCTTGTTGCCGGCCAGGTGCGTCAGTCGCGCGATGAAGGGCGCACCGTCGGGATTGGTCAGCTTGGCTTCGATGCTCCAGTATTCCTGGTTCTTGAACGCCTCGATCTCGGTCTCGCGCTCGCAGATCAGGCGCAGCGCCACCGACTGCACCCGCCCGGCCGAACGCGACCCCGGCAGCTTGCGCCAGAGCACCGGCGAAATATTGAAGCCAACCAGGTAATCGAGCGCGCGCCGCGCCAGATAGGCCTCGATCAGCGGTTGGTCTAGGGCGCGGGCGTGATGGAACGCTTCCTGCACCGCTTTCTTGGTAATTTCGTTGAAGGTCACGCGCTGGACGGTCTTGCCGTCGAGCAATCCTTCTTCATTGAGCATCTCCGTAACGTGCCAGGAGATTGCTTCCCCTTCGCGGTCGGGGTCGGTGGCGAGATAGAGCGTCTTGACCTTTTTGAGTGCGCGCTTAATGTCCTTGACCGGCTTATCGGCGCGCTCGCCCAGCTGCCACTTCATGCTGAAGTCGTGATCGGGCAGCACCGAGCCATCCTTGGGCGACAGGTCGCGCACATGGCCGAAAGACGCCAGGACCTCGAAATCCGGGCCCAGGTACTTGTTAATGGTCTTGGCCTTGGCGGGCGATTCAACGATGACGAGATTGCTGGCCGGCACTTATATTACATAATCCTAAATGGGTTACACATTAATATGTAGCCCTTCTCACAAGTCGGGGGCGGGCGTCAACACCTTCGGCAGATATTCAGATTACGGGAAAAGACAACCGTATGCATTGCTGCGCCTGCAAAGCTGAAATTTTATCGGCCTCCCGCAAGCTGGTATGATGGCCGGGCATTTTGGCAAACGGGAGAACTCCGATGAAGAATCGCAACGCTCAGTCCCTTTCTTCGCCTTCCTCTTCCTCTCTTGAGTCGCCTGCCTTTCAGCGTCATACGTTTCGTGCTACTTCGCTAACACGCGACCGCACGCCCTTCACGGTCGAGTATTTCATCGACACTCCCCAGCTCGACAACCAGCGTGCCAATCGCCTGTGCGAAGCGGCGCGCAAGGCTTCGCGCTTTTTGTGGTCGGTCACGGCCGCGCATTACGACGCAGCGCAGATCCAGGCCGGTGACGAAGTCTTCAGCCGCGACATGGCCGCCGGGGTCGATTACATCTGCCGCCAGGTCGCGCGCAACGCGGGCGTCCAGCCCGCCCGCTCCGGCGGCACGGTCGTGGGCATTTCCGCAGCCGAGCGCTAGCTCACCAGCACCACACGGTTGCCCGGCAGGCGCGAAAGCCGCCCGGCCAGTTCCAGTTCGATGACCGCCACCTGCACCGCCGCGACCGGCAGCCCGGCAGCGCGTACCAGCTCGTCGACCTGCACCGGCGCGAGCGAAAGGGCCGCCAGCAGTTCTGCACGCACCTGCGCCGCGTCGTCCTCGCTGAAGGCGCCCTGCCCGCCGTCGGACAGGAACGCATCGCTCTCTTGCGCGGCGGGCACCGGGTGTCCGGCGCCGAAGGTCTGCATCGCTTCCAGCACATCCATCGCCCCGCGCACCAGGATCGCGCCTTCGCGGATCAGATGGTTGGGCCCTTCCGCGCGTGGATCAAGCGGATGCCCGGGCACGGCGTACACGTCGCGCCCCTGTTCGCCCGCCAGGCGCGCGGTGATCAGCGAGCCCGAGCGCATCGTCGCCTCCACCACCACCACGCCCTGCGACAGGCCGGAGATGATCCGGTTGCGGCGGGGGAAGCTCTGGGCGAAGGGCTCCTGGCCGAACGGGCTTTCGGCGACGATCAACCCGCCGTCTCCGCTGATACGGGCGTATAGGTCCTTGTTCTCGGGCGGATAGATCACGTCGATGCCACCCGCCACCACGGCTATGGTGCCGGTCGCAAGCGACCCCGTGTGCGCGGCGGTGTCGATGCCGCGCGCCAGGCCTGAAACTACCGCCACGCCGGCGCGGCCCAGATCCTGCGCCATCCTTTCCGTGAACTTGCGCCCGTTGAGCGAAGCGTTGCGCGAGCCGACCACGCCGATGCATGGACGCGCGCACAATCCGGCGTCGCCCAGAACGCTGATGACAGGCGGCGCGTCGTCGAGCGCGGCCAGCGACAGAGGATAAGCCTCCTCGCCCGCGCAGATCATCGAACCACCCGCCTTGGTCAGGCCCTCATATTCACGCGCGGCTTCGTCGGCCGGGATCACGCGCAGCGGCCGCCGCGCGCCACCCTGCCGGGACAGGTCGGGGATCTTCTCAAGCGCCTTGCGCGCGGTGCCGTAAAGCCCAAGCAGCCGGTAAAACGTGACGGGGCCCACATTCTCGCTGCGGCACAGGCGCAGCCATTCGATCTTCTCCTGGGGGCTGAAAATCCGGCCGGCGGTGGGGGTGAGAGCAGCAGGCTTCATTCTTTCTTCTTCCCGATCTTGGGTTCCTCGCCCCGGCGCAGCCGCCCGATATTGGCGCGGTGGGTGTAGAACACAAGCGCGGCCATCATGGCAAAAGCGATCATGATGATTTCACTTTCTCCACCCAGGGTCGCAAGCGCAGGCGACATGGCCAGCGCCGTAAGCGCCGAAAGAGAGGAATAGCGGAAAAAATACGCCATCAACAGCCAGGCGCCGCACGCCAGAATACCCGCCAGAGGGTTGATCGCCATCATGATCCCGAGCGTCGTCGCCACGCCCTTGCCCCCCTTAAACCTCAGCCATACGGGAAACACATGGCCCAGCACGGCGGCCATGCCCGCTCCCGCCATCAGCAAATCACGATCGAACGGTGAGGTGCAGCGGTCACAATTGACCTCACACACGAAATAGCTACAGTCGATAAAATAATATTGCACACAAAGGATCGCCACCGCCCCCTTGACCCCGTCGAGCAGCAGCGTGGCCGCCGCCAGCTTCTTGTTGCCCAGGCGCAGCACGTTGGTGGCGCCGATATTGCCCGACCCGACCGCGCGGATGTCACCGTAACCGGCAAAGCGCGTCAGCAGCAGACCAAACGGAATGGTCCCCAGAAGATAGGATCCGGCAAGCGCGATAAGATATTCCATGCCCTTGATTAGTCTTGAATTTCCCTGGCGCGTCAAGCGCTCCGCAAAATTGCCGTAAAGCCTCTCCACAGTAACGGCCGCGCCGCAAAAGAAACTTTTTGGCGTGACATTACAAATGTTTAGGGGCAAGATGCCCGGCATCCCGCAATCAGCCCCCAGGGAAAAGTGGATGAGTATCTCCGTCGTGATACCGGCCTGCAACGAAGCGGAAAGCATCGTCGTTCTGATCGACGAGATCACGGCTGCCGCGTGCGCCTTCCCGCTGCAGGAAATTGTCGTCGTCGACGACGGCAGCGACGATTCCATGCCGGCGCTGCTGGCTGAAAAGAAAAAATCCTGCCCGCCTTTGCGCGTCATCCGCCACACCGTCCGCAGCGGCCAGAGCACGGCGACCTGGACCGGCATTAACAACGCGCGCGGAACGCTGATCGTCACCATGGACGGCGACGGCCAGAATGATCCCGCCGACATCGGCCTCCTGCACAAGGAATATCTCGGCCGCGGCCAGGGCAAAATCGCCGTCTGTGGCCAGCGCCACAAGCGGCAGGACAATTTCCTGCGCCGGCTATCCTCGCGCGTGGCAAACAAGGTGCGCGCCGCCATCCTTCAGGACGGCGTGCGCGATACCGGCTGCAGCCTCAAGCTGTTCCGGCGCGAGGATTATCTGCTCCTGCCGTTCTTCAACCACCAGCACCGCTTCCTACCCGCTCTGCTCAAGGGCAAGGGCGTGGCGCTATATCTGGTCGATGTCGGCCACCGCCCGCGCCTGCGCGGCGTGTCCAAATACGGCCTGTGGGACCGGCTGTGGGTCGGGATTGCCGATCTGTTCGGCGTCCGCTGGCTGCTCGCGCGCACCAAACCCTTTCCCGAGGTGAAGGAACCATGACGATCTTTGGATTCAATATCGACGCCGAGCATATCTGGCTCGCGATAGGCTTCGGCGGCCAGGCCTTGTTCTCCATGCGCTTCCTGGTGCAGTGGATCGCTTCCGAAAAGCGTGGCGAGAGCATCATTCCGCTGGCTTTCTGGTATTTCAGCATCGCGGGCGCGCTGATCCTCTTCACTTACGCCATGTACCGCCAGGACCCCGTGTTCATCGTCGCGCAATCGACCGGCATCATTATCTACAGCCGCAACCTCTATCTGATCCACCGCAAGAAAAAACTTGAGAAGCAAAGCGGGGGCGTGGCCGCGTCATGAAGCTGCCCGGGCCGTTTCCTACCCTGCTCTGGGGCGCCGTGGCCCTGTGGACGGGCTTTTGGCTCCTGACCGCGCTTCTGATGCCGGCGCTGCCGGTCGACGAGACGCGCTATCTCACCGTCGCGTGGGAAATGCGCCAGGCGGGCGAATGGTTCCTCCTCAGCATGAACGGCGCGCCCTACTCGCACAAGCCGCCGTTGCTGTTCTGGCTCATCAATCTGGTCTGGAGCGTGGGCGGGACCGAAATCGGCGTGGCCCGCCTCGTGCCCCTGCTCGCGACGCTCACCGTGCTCGGCTTTACCTACGCACTCGGCCGTGCGTTTTATCCTGACAAAAAGAACGTGGCGCTTTACGCCGCGCTGATGCTAATGGCGATGCCTCCTTTCATGATCTACGGCACCCTCATCATGTTCGATTTCCTGCTCGCCGCCTGCGTCGCGGGCGGCATGCTGGCGCTGTGGCGCGCCTTCGCCACGCAGGATTTGCACTGCTGGCTGCTGTTCGGCCTCGCCATGGGGCTGGGCGCGCTCGCCAAGGGGCCGGTGATCCTTTTTCACCTGATGCCCGCGGCGTTGCTTCTGCCGCTTGCAGCCCGGTCTCTGGGTCATCCGCTGCGCCTGGCGCGCTGGTACGCGGGCGCGCTGCTGGCCCTTGCCATCGCTTTCGCCATCGGCCTCGCCTGGGCCGTGCCGGCCGCGCTCAAGGGCGGGCCGGAATTCGCGCACATGCTGTTCTGGGGCCAGTCGGCCGGGCGCATGGTCAAGGCATTCGACCACGCCGAGCCGTGGTGGTTCTACCTCCCCTTCCTGCTGGTGTTCGTGCTGCCGTTTTTGTTCTGGGCGCCTTTCTGGCGCAGCCTCTCCGGCGCGCGCGCGGCCGATCCGGCCCTGCGTTTGCGCCTGGGGTTCCTCGCCTGCTGGGTGCTGCCGCCCTTGCTGCTCTTCACTCTGACGAGCGGCAAGCAGGTCCACTACCTGACGCCGCTGTTGCCGGGCTTTGCGCTCGCGCTGGCGCTGTTGCTCGCGCGTTACGAGGAACGGCAGGACGCGCCCGCGCGGCGCTTCGCCTTCCTGCTGCCCGCCGTGGCGGTACTTGCGTTGTTCATCGCCGGGCCGCACCTGCCCTTCATCCGCGATTCCTCCGACCGCGTGCTGCGCGAGATCTTCACCGCCATGCCCGCATGGCTGCCGCCGCTGGCGATCCTTGCCTGTTGCGCACTGATCCTGCGCTGGGGCCGTACGCTGGCGGGACAGCTTTTCAGCATGGTGGCGGCGATGACGATCGTCATGAGCGTGTTTGTCACCGGTGCCACGCACAAGGCTTTCCATCATTACGATCTGCGGCCGCTTGCCGCGGCGCTGCAGCCGTACAAGGATGGGCCGCTTGCCTACACACCGCGCTATGAGGCCGAGCTTGGCTATCTGGCGCGCATGGATAAGCCGTTCACAGTTCTTGCCCATCAGGAGCTTTCATCATGGCTGCGCGCCAACCCTGGCGGCATGGCGGTGGTCCGTTACCGCCCGCACGAGGACGTCAGCCATCTCAACATTGTCTTTTCCATCCCCTACCGCGCCGACCAGTTCATCGCCATCGTCAAACCCTGAAGAAATTTTCGTAAGGCATATTCAGGTAATGTTTGATGATATAAAGGCGCGCGGCTGAGAGACGATCGGCGCCGCTTTCATATTTCTGCACCTGCTGCCAGCTGACCTGCAGCACCTCCGCCACCTGCACAAGCGTCAGGGAACGCTTCAGACGCCATCTTTTCAGATTGCGGCCGATGCAGCAGTTGATCTGCGCTTCGTCAAACTTCATATACTCATGTTATTTCTATTTTAGAAATAATGCAATGTTTATTTTCCGATTTAGGAATATTGAAAAAGAAAATTCCACGATAATATCGGCGCATGGACAGTACCTGGCTTAAAACACAACTGCGCCTTAACCCGCAGAAATCAAAAGCCGATCTCGCGCGTGCGCTTGATCTTCCTCCCTCGGCGATCAGCAAGATGCTGGCGGATGGGCGGCAGATCAAAGCCCAGGAATACGTGAGTATGCGAAAATTCTTCGGCCTGGCCGATAACGGGCCGGGCAGGCCCGTTATCGGCGGCGCGAATTACGTGCTGCGCCCTCTCGAAGATATCGGCGACGGCCGTACCAAACGACATAAACCTGTCAAGGAAGACCCCTGGATCATACCCGCCCGCCTGCTGAAGGGGCGCACCAAGGCCGAGGCGGAAAACATCCGCATCTTCTCGGTGCGCGACAACAGCATGAGCCCGCACTTCACCACCGGCGAGCATGTGCTGGTCGATCTTTCGGATAAAAAACCTTCGCCACCCGGATTCTTCGTCGTCTCCGACGGCCTCAATCCGATCATTCGCCAATGCGACATTGTGCCGCAGTCGCGCCCCGCGAGCGTGCGCCTGTCGGGCGGTGCCGGCGCGCCCTTTATCATGCCGCTGAAAAAAGCCGATATCACGGGCCGGGTGATCGCCAAGTTGCTGTGGCTGACCTGAAATAAAAAGAGCGCCGCAAAGGGCGCTCTTTTCGAATTCCATGAAGAACAATCAGTTCTTCTTCGAGGGCGGCATCTTCTTCTCTTCGAACAGAACATGGGCGCCCTTCTTGCCCGTCTTGGCGTTCACGGCCCAGGGATCGTACTTCATCATCTTGAGTTTTTCGGTCTTGGTCCGGGGATTTTTGGTGGTGTAGTAGCGGAAGCCGGTCTTGGCCGAGCTTTCCAGCCGGATCTTCATGGCGACGCCTTTTTTAGCCATAGCGGTAACCTCTTGTAAGGCAAGGGATTTTCTGCGTTCCCTCGCGCGGTCAAAGCGGGATCAGGGGCGTAATCTAAGGATTTTCCCGGAAAAGTCAAGAATTACGGGCGCTTACCCCGGGGACCGCTTTTGCGCCCACCGCCGCGTCCCTCTTTGTACCCGCCTTTGTGTCCGCCTTTACCGTGCCGGGCGGCGTTCTTGCCCGGCCTGTCGCGGCGATCCCGGGGCGGCAGGCGCGGCGCAGGCATGTTCAGGCCGGGAATGTCGGCGCCGAACTCATCGGCGGTCGAGAACACCAGGCTGCCAGTCGCCACCTCCGCCTCGACCAGCACGACGTCAAGCCGCGCCCCCAGGCGGTAAAGTCGGCCCGTGTGCCGCCCGACCAGTGCGTGCTGGGCCTCAATATGATCGTAATAATCATGCGGCAGGCTGCGCATGGGGATGATGCCGTCGGCGCCGCCCTCGTCCACGCGCACGAACAGGCCAAAGCGCGTCACCCCGGCGATGCGCGCGGAAAAACGCGCACCCCGGCGTTCCGACAGGAATAACGTCGTGAAGCGGTCGACCGCCGCACGTTCGGCTTCCATGCTGCGGCGCTCGGTCTCCGAGATATGCAGCGCCATTTCCTCGAGCCGCAGCGCCTCGCCCTCGTCCAACCCGCCAACGCCGAAACCGTAGGCGCGCACCAAGCTGCGATGCACCAGCAGGTCGGCATAACGGCGGATCGGCGAGGTAAAATGCGCATAACGCCGCAGCGCCAGACCGAAATGCCCGTCATTCTCGGGATCGTAACGCGCCTGGCTTTGCGTGCGCAGGATTACCTCGCTGATGATGGCGCTGTGCGGCGTGGTCGCGGCTTTGTGCAGGATCTGGTTGATCTGCGCCGGCTCGCGCACGTTGCCCTTGGGAAGGCTCAGGCCGAAGGCGTCCAGGAACTCGCGCACTGATTCAAGCCGTTCGGGATCGGGCCGCTCGTGCACACGATAGACGCAGGGTGCCTTTTTATCCTCGAGCCCCTGCGCCGCCGCGACGTTGGCCAAGATCATGAATTCCTCGATCAACTTATGCGAATCGAGCCGGTCGCGCAGCTTCACGCCGGTCATGCGGTTTTTTTCGTCGACCACGATCTTGCGCTCGGGCAGATCGAGGTCAAGCGCCCCGCGCCGTGCCCGCGCCTTCCACAGCACATCATACGCCGCGTAAAGGGGGGCAATGACGCTGTCCATCAGCGGACGCGTGGTCTCATCGACCATGCCATCGCGCGCCGCCTGCGCCTGCTCGTAGGTCAGCCGCGCGACCGAGCGCATCAACCCGCGCGCGAACTTGTAGCGCTTTAAGGTCCCGTTTTCATCGATCCACAGATGCACCGCCAGCGTGGCGCGATTCTCGTGCGGGCGCAGCGAGCACAGATCGTTCGAGAGTTTTTCCGGCAGCATCGGCACGACCATGTCGGGGAAATAGGTCGAATTGCCGCGACGGTAGGCCTCGCGGTCGAGCGGCGTGCCCGGTTGCACGTAATAAGAAACATCGGCGATCGCAACGATCAAATGAAAACCCGCGCCATCCTTCTCCGCGAACACCGCGTCGTCGAAATCGCGGGCGTCGATTCCATCGATGGTGACGAGCGGCACCGCGCGTAAATCTTCACGGTCACCCAAGGCGGGAATGCCCATGCCTTCCGCCTCTTTGATGACAGCGGCGGGGAAATCGGGGCGGATGCCCGCGGCCTGCATCGCCATAGGGCTTATGATGCGCGGATCGTCTTCGCGCCCCAGCACCTGCAGGATGCGCCCCTTGCGCACATCCAGGTTGCGGCTGGGTTGTACTTCGGCCACGCAGATGTCACCCTCGCGGGCGTTCATCAGGTCGTGCGCGGGAATTTCAAGCTCGAACTTCACCTTGCGGTCTGTGGGTTTGAGGCGGTAGCCGCGCGGCGTGCGCATCAGCAGGCCCAGAATCCGTGCCTCGGGCGCGTCGACCGCGCGGATGATCTCGGCGCGATAAATCCTTCCGCTGACATGCATCACGCGGGCGAGCGCTCGGCTGCCGGGTTTCAGGTCGTGATGCCCCTTGCGCGGCGGCGCCACCTCGATGCGGGCGCGTTCTTCTATGTCCTGCCCGGGCTCGGCCGGCCGCGCCAGCAGGTCACCGTCGGGATCAAGCGCCGTGATCTCAATCACGACCGTGCGCTCAAGACGGCCCGGCAGGCCGTAAACCTGTCCCGGCTGCTTGACGATGCGCCCGGATTTTTCAAGATCGCGCAGAATGTCCTTGAGCGCGATGCGCTCGTCGCCGGTGACGCCGAAGGCTTCGGCGATCTGGCGCTTGGTCAAAGGCTCGGGGCTTTCGGAGAGATAGGAAAGAATGTCGTCGGGGGAAAGGTTCATGTTCCCCCGACTGTACAGCATAAATCCGCGCTTGTCAGTGGGGCGTGCAATCGACGCGCGGCGTCATCTGCAGCATGCCGCCGGTGGTCTCGTAAACCATCCTGATGCCGGTGGTCTGCCTGAATTTCCGGTTATATTCCTCAAGCGCTTCTATGACGCGCTCGGCAGCCTCGGGCGGCAGCGCCAGAAAGCCCATGAAGAATTCATAGCCGGCGGCCTGCGTATAGGCCTCCTGCAGCCCTCTTTTATAAACAGGGAAGAAATTGATGTCGTCGCACGACCCGCCCTTTCCCTCCAGATCGCGGTAAAGAATCAAGTCGAGCGAAATCTCGTGATTGTCGGCCGTGCAGGCAGAAAAATGCGCCTCGCCCATGCGCAGGCCGGGCAGCTGCGGTTCTGGCGCCTCCTTGGCTTGCACAAGTCCGGGCAGGCTGAAAGCGGTGGCGGCTGCCAAAGCGGCAAGAAAGCGTGTCGTCATGGAAATCTCCCTGTTTTCTTCTTTTATGGCTCAAAAGCTAGCATGCCTGCCTTTTTGGAGCAATGAAGGGGGAAAGGGTTGCGGAACGGCCGTTTTTGGCGCTACAAAGGCGCCGGAAAGGATGCCCTCATGACCGCCGCCTTCGTGACCCTGCGCGATGTCCTGCGCCACGCCGTGACCCGCTTCAACCAGGCCGGGCTGTGCTACGGCCACGGCACCGACAATGTCTATGACGAAGCGGTCTATATCGTGCTCGAAGGCCTTCATCTGCCCCCCGACCGGCTCGAGCCATTCCTCGACGCGCGGCTGCAGGAGGATGAGAAAAAGCGCCTGCTCGCTCTCATCGAGGCCCGCATCGAAACGCGTAAACCCGCGCCCTATCTCCTCAACCGAGCCTATATGCAGGGGCTTCCCTTTTATGTCGACGAGCGCGTGATCGTACCACGCTCCTTCATCGCCGAAATCCTGTGCAACGGCACCAGCCCGGCCGAGCGCATGAACGATGTCAAAAACGTGGTCGATATCTGCACCGGCTCCGGCTGCCTCGCCATCCTGGCCGCGCAGATGTTTCCCGGAGCGCGCGTCGATGCCGTCGATCTTTCGCCCGATGCGCTGGCGGTCGCGAAAAAGAACGTCGAAACCTACCGCCTGCAGGAACGCCTGACCCTGCACCAGGGCGATCTGTTCGCGCCGCTTAAGGGCCGCAAATACGACCTTATCATCACCAACCCCCCCTATGTCGACAAGCTGGGGATGAACACGCTGCCACCCGAATTCACACACGAACCGCGCATGGCGCTTGACGGCGGTGGCGACGGGCTTGATCTGGTGCATAAAATCCTCGCGGCCGCGCCCGCGCATCTCAACCGCGGCGGCGCAATCATTTGCGAGATCGGCCGCACCCGCGAAGCACTCGAAGCCGCCTATCCCGACACGCCCTTCCTGTGGCTTGGCACCGAAAACAGCATCGATGAAGTGTTCTGGCTCGAAGCGGCCGACATCCCCGTCCACCGCCGCTAGGCCGCGCGCGTCAGGGATTGCTTTTGCGTCTGCGCCTGCCGCCACGCCAGCATCCCGCCCTCAAGGCTCAGGGCCGTGTAGCCCTGCCTTTGCAAGTAGGCCGCGTGCCGACGCGTCTTTTCCCCCACCGCGCAGATCAGCAGCAGCGGTTTTTCGCGCGGGAAAGGCGCGGCGTTGTCGATCAGCCTCTCGAACAGATCGACTGGTATGTTGAGCGCGCCCGGCACATGCCCCTGGTGGTAAGCGATGGGCGCGCGGATGTCGACGATCAGTGGATCATGCGCCGCGATCCATTCACCGGTTTCTGCCGGCGCGAGAATAGGCGCGGCCACATCGTCCTCAAAATGGAAAAGGCTGCCGGGTTTCGCGGCGTCGCCGAACAGCTCGGGCATGCGCGCCTGGATATAGGACATATACCACTCCACCCGGTCGCAGACGATGAACACGGCCTTTTTCCGCTCGTTCAGTCCGGCATCGATCCTGCGCAGATACGTAAGCGCACCCGCGAAATTCGCCCCGGCCGAAGGGCCGCACAGCACACCCAGGCGGCGGTTGAGCGTGAGCATACCCTCGAGCGCCTGTTTTTCGGTGATGTCGAACGTGTGGTCGTATTCTTTTTCCTGATACAGGCCCGATTCCCACATCTGGTCGAGCGAGCGAATGCCGGGCACCATATGACCGCTTTTCGTCACCAGTGCCACGGAAATAAAATCGGCGTTCTTTTTTCTGAAAGCGCGCGTAAGCCCAAGAGTTGAACCGGTCGTTCCCAATCCGCCGATCAGGTAATCGACCGGCCCGAGATCGGTCAGAATTTCCTGTGCCGTTCCCTGCTCATGCGCTTGCGGGTTTTTTTCATTCGTGAATTGCGAGGGAAAATAGCCCCTGCCCCCGGACTCGCGCACGGTTTTGGCGATCAAAACTTGTGGGTCGTTGGGATCGCTGGGATCAAAGCAGTCGCTGGCGCCCGCCAGCTCCTCGAGTTCCGCACCAAGAAAGCGTAAAATATCGCGTCCCTCCTTCACTTTCATCATCGCGCTGACTTGCTTGAAAGGGATGTCGTTCATACCGGCAATGGCGGCGATGGCCTTGGCCGTATTGCCGCTCGAGTTTTCAAAAATAGTTTGCCCTCCAGCCTTTATGTCTTCCAGATCGTCCCTGAGCATGGACCAGGCAATGCGGTCTTTCACCGAACCGAATGGATTGAACATCTCAAGCTTGCCGTAAAGATCGACATTGCGGAGACCCGTGATTTCTGCAGGAATTCTCAGAAGTGGCGTATCGCCGATCAAGTCTGTTATGCGTTCTACTATCATTTTTCCACTTCAACTGCTGGATTATAAATTTCATCACGGAACCAGCGAAAGCGCCCGTCTCTCTCTATGACACTGACTTTTTCAGCCACGCGCTGATTTAAAGTCTCGGACTCCACAAAATCCATGATGTAGGCCGCTGTATTGATGAAAACAACCAGATCGCCGGGCTCGGGCAGGAAATCCGGAAACGTCTTATTGTAAGTAATCATGTCATAAGCCAAACAAAGATTGCCCGTGTAATACACGCCCTCGGGGCATGCTTTTTTGGGGCCCCGGTGCCTGCGAATGATCACCGGATCGGTAAGAAGTTTCTGGTGCGTGGAATGCATATTCGAACGGTTCATATCGAGATTGACGAGCGTCTCTCCCTGCATGGATTTTTTAATATGGTTGACGCGGCCGATCGTAATACCCGCCTGGTCCAGAAGAGCGCGACCCGGTTCGACATACAATTCAAGCAGGCAATCTTTCAGAATATCGACCATCTTCATGTCATTAAAGGCAGGAAGAGGCGTAGCAAGATAGGAAGCCAGATCGCCTGCCCCGGCACGGACATTGTAATGAGCCATGAAGTTGGGAGCGCCGCGTACCAGGCCATTTTCATTGTAAAAACCCAGACTGTTGCCGTTCCAATTAAGTGGCATGGATTGTTGATCGCGCACTGATTCTTTGAGTCTGCTCACATAGTGGCTCCATCCCTCGCCGCTTTGCGCATAGCTGATGTCAAAACCGCCCCCCATATTCAATCCCCGCGGCTGCAGGCCTCTGTTCAGCGCCTCTCTGGTCAAGCCAAGTGAGGTTTCGATCGCCAGAATTTTCTGCTCGGGCACGGCGGCGTTGAAATGGAAAGAAAACCCCTGAAAATCGAGATCTTCTCTGTTCTGTTCCAGAAAAGAAAAAATGGCGGGCGCCTCATCGACATGAATGCCGAACGTGCCGTCCTGCGGCGTAAACTTGAGGCGATCTGAATGAAAGCCCGCCAGCCGCACAAAAATCCTGACTTTTTCTTTCCTTCCCAGATGCCGGTGCAGCGCGACGATCTGCGCAAGCTCGGCAAAATTGTCGGTGTTGATCGTCACGCCGTGCTGCAGAGCAAGCGCCAGATAAGCCGTGTTCTTGGGGCCTGTTGCCTCTATCCGCTCTCCGTTGAATCCCGCGCCCAGAGCCGCTTGCAAAGCTCTCTCCGAGGATATGTCCGCCCCCACATCCATCAATGCCGCCTGGCGCACAAGCGAAAGCGACTTGTTGGGTTTGGTAGTGAAATAGATTTTGCCGCGCAAATGGTTTTCTTCATAGACGCGGCGAAAATTATCCGCGTTCTCCTGGAGAATTTCGGGAAAGATAATGTTGAGCGGCGAGGAAAAACCGTCGACAAGATCGGCGACAAAATCATCTTGCGCAAGAAAGCGCAAAACTTGTCCATGAATTTTTGGACTCAGTGTCAGGGGCATGTCCTCATCACCCATGATATTTTTCACTGCATTCTGATTCATTTTTATTGCCGCGCTTTCAATCCTGGATTATGAGAGAGCAAGAAAAGCACGAAGGAACTTCCCATGCACAAGAAATATGCCGAAAACGCCTGCCGCAAAATGCCGCGCTATTTTCAGGATGTTCTGACGCACATCATCCCCCAGATCGATGGCGGCGATGTCTGCGACCTGGGTGCGCACGCCATGGGCCATTACTGGGCGATCGGCTACATAGAACGCGTCAACAGCTATTCCTGCTATGACCTTAGCGCGGAAGCGCTCGATATATTCCGCGACACGATCAAAAACTTGAAGCCGGGCGATATACGCCGAAACCAAGGTGACCTTCTTGATTTCCTGTACGAACAAGACATCATAAAGGCGTCTGTGGATGAAATCGAACGGCAGCTGGTTGAAAAACTCAGCACGGTCAAACAATTCGATTTTCTCAAAGATACGCCCGACCGGCAGTATGACGTCGTTCTGGCCATGGAATCCCTGCCGGTCGTGGACACGTTTGACGATTTCCTGACCGCCCTGCGCACGGCCTATGGGTTTCTGAGGGAAGGCGGCCTGCTGCTGACCGTTTCCGGACAGTACGAAAAGGTCACGCCTTACATCACGGAAATGCAATCCCACAAAATCGAGGGGAAACTTAACCCCGGCGCCGCGACCTTCGCCGAAGCGATGAAGATCGTGGGATTTCGTGATATCAAGACCAAAACGGTGCCGGTTGATTTTCAAGACTACCTCGGTGTCGATTTCTGCAGCGCGCGGCGCTAGGCCGCCCTTTTCCCAAATTTTTCGAAATTCTCGTAGCGAAACGACGGATCTACCTGACCCATCATGTCCGTCTTGTACAGCGCATCAGCCCAGCTCCGGGCTGCCTTTTCCAGGAAATGCCTATTGTTGCGCAGATAACGTTCCCAATCGCGCTGTTTTTCGTCGGCCAGACTTTTGATCACGGACAAAAGCGCGGTGTTTTCAGGCTCAAGCGCAGCGATCGGTGCGAATTCCCCCTTGTCCTGGCGACGAAGGAACGGCGATCGTGTCAACCCGCCTATCAAGGCATCGCCCACACGGGCGCGTATAAAATTCATGTCGCTTTCATCTTCTATTTTATTGCCTACGACATGAATGGGGATGCCAAAGGGGTCCCCGTATGCACGACACTGCTCATAAACACCCGCCGATTTCTCTGTGGGCTCGACCACCACAAACACGGCGTCGTATTTGGAAGCCAGCGAACAGGCAAACGGATCGGCGCCCGCGCACATATCGCCGATAAAATACTCCCCCGGCCCGTCTAGGAGATGATTGAGATAGGTGCCCATTTTATAGGTAAAGCCGTGATAGCATGTGGCCCCCACCTGTTCGCCCGAATGACCGCCCAGTGCCAGGAAACGCATCCCTTCCCGCCGCAACTCATAAGCGCGTGCCACGGGCGTATCATCGTTAAACCTCATCAGGTTCGATCCCGCGCCAGGGGGCGTGGTCTCTATGACATGATCAACAGAAAGAATGCGGGTATTTTGACCACGCACCCATTCATGCAAAATCCCCGGTTCCGCCCCCAGCTTCTTCTGCGCCACCAACTCTTCTTCCGAAAATCCCAGTGCGCGCCCCAGATGCTGGTTGATGTCACCATCCATCACGATTACCGGATGGCTTTTGGCTGCCAGGTAACGCGCCATCAGGCTTGCGAGGGTTGATTTACCGCTGCCGCCCTTGCCGCAGAATGCGAGTCTCATGAGCTGTCTCCTTGTCGTGTGTTATAATGTATCATTTTGGTGCCGGCAACGGTTTTTCTGTTGTATTGTAACGATTGTTGCCAACCCCCTGATCCGCCCGGCATAAAGCGGCCTCGGGGTCGAGCGCACCGTGATGAGCGTGATGATCCTCATGCCCGCCGAAATTCTGCGCCGCCACCGCCAGCCCCAGGCCCAGCGCTGCGGCGCCCCCTGCCTTGACGAGCGATATCCGCCCGGTGCGCCATTTATCGATGCCCGCCGTGATCCCCGCCGCCAGCAGCGGGCTCGTGACCGTCATCAACGCCATGGTCTTGCTGGAGAGCGCGGCGCCGCCCGCGCCGCCGAAGGCCAACGCCGCCACACAGCCCAGATGCGAAACGGCGGCGCCGCCCGCTCCTGTGCCCACGCACACGGCACAGCTTTTGAACGCGCCGCGCAGCCGTCCCGGCAGGAAACCATACGCATGGGCCAACAGCCGCGGTGTTTGCGTCTGCGCCTCGTCGAACAGGCGCGTGACGTTCTGTTCAAACAGCCGCTGCAGCGCCGGAGTCACGCCCGGTTGCGCCGCGAAGGCGCGCGTCGCCACCAGCAGCGGGGCAAAATCCGGCCTGTGCGCCTGTTCCACGAACGAAAGCGGGCGCGAAGCATAGCCCCGCTCTTTGTCGTCATAGCCTGTGAACAGTTCGTACGTCGCCTCGTCCAGGAACGCCGTGTCCTTCACTGGATCGGCCGGCAGGTTGAGAGCCTGACGCCCAACGCTCTCGCGCAGGGCTGTGCGGCAAAGCGCTTCCTCGTTCCCCACCATATGGCGCGCAAGAGAGGCGCCTTCATAAGCTGCCCGCGCCCGCGGGGTGGCCAGTTCAAGCCGGTTGTCGCCACCACAATCGAACAAAGCGGGCATGATGTTTTCGATACGGAACTGCGCCACCGCGAGCAGCGCCACAGCATAGGCGTCGGGGTCGAAGGTGTTTGTAGCTGGATCGGTCGCGAGCGCGCGCGCCACATCCTTGTGAAATTTGCACATAAGGGCATACTCTTTCGCTGTTCAGGGAAAACCGTGAAATCAGGAAAGTGCGGGCGGTCCGTGCGCGAAAACCGTGCGCTGCGCGCGTTCGTCGCGGGAAAAATCCGGCGCCGCCGCAAGCGCAGCCAGAACCGGAGCAACCGGCACGGCCAGCGCCGGGACCACAGCCGCCGTCATGGCGGCAGGCAGCACCGAATAGGCACAGGGATTGTCCGGATGTCCTCCCGCACTGCCGCCGTCTGACGTACCATCGAGGGTCTGCAGGCCGTCGGGTGTGCATATGACAATTGCGGGCATGCCCGCGTCTCGCTCCCGGTTCGGCATGAAGCCGGCCGGCACCATCCCCTGGCCGATCAGTGCCAGAAGGCACAGCAGCACGTTCAGGACGAAAAAGCGGCTTGCGCGCGGGTTCATACCGCCGTTTTAGGAAACCGCGCCGGCTTTGTCCAGCCGGTTTGCGGGTCGGTCCCGGGTTGTGCCGGGGTAGATTTCTGTTATTTTGGCCGGAACCCGCGAGGTTCCCGACTTATGAGTGAAGATAACGCCCGCATTTATTTCCTGACTCAGGTGCTGTCCGTTTTCGCCCTTCTGGGCGTTTTGTATCTGGGACTGCTGCCGGCCCTGCTCGCGGGCCTCCTCGTGTATCAAATCGTCGAATTCGGCTCGCGCATGCTCGGGCGCACCGGCATGAGGCCTTTGACCGGCAAGATCATCCTCATCATCTTCCTGGCCCTCATCGTCTTGGGCGGCCTCGCGCTTTCGACCATGACCTTCGCTTCCTCCCTGACCCAGGGGCCGGAAAGCATCGTCGTGCTGCTGCAGCGCGTGGCGGACGTCGTCGACACGGCGCGCAGCTACCTGCCCTCCTGGGCGCTCCAGTACATGCCCGCCAACATGCAGGAATGGCAGGTCGCCGCCGCCGAATGGGTGCGCGACAACGCCCGGCACATCAGCCTGGTGGGCAAGGATGTCAGCGTCTTCCTCGTGCATATCCTCATCGGCATGGTGATCGGCGGCATGGTGGCGCTCAATCCCGGGCTGCAGGAAGCCCCGGGCAAGGAACGCGCGCCCTTCGCCCA
Source organism: uncultured Pseudobdellovibrionaceae bacterium (assembly GCA_964577255.1). Taxonomy (GTDB): domain Bacteria; phylum Pseudomonadota; class Alphaproteobacteria; order Micavibrionales; family Micavibrionaceae; genus Micavibrio_C. The sequence continues at coordinate 92,670 of CAZNYM010000002.1, forward strand.
TGCTTTGCGTGAGCGCGTGCTGTTCGTCGGCAGCGCCTTCCGCCGCATCGTGTTCTCGCAAATCCGCATCTCCGCGCTCAACACCTTCCTGACCGCGATTTTCCTCGCTATCGTGCTACCGCTCCTGGGGCATCCTTTGCCCTTTACCAAGACCATGATCGCCGTCACTTTCATCGTCGGGCTCCTGCCCATTATCGGCAACCTGATCTCCAACACCATCATCTTCTGCATCGGCTTGAGCGTGTCCGTTTTCGCGGCGGTGGGTTCGCTCATCTACCTGATCGTCATCCACAAGCTCGAATATTTCATCAACGCCCGCATCATCGGCACCCAGATCCGCGCCCGCGCGTGGGAGATCCTGATCAACATGGTGGTGATGGAGGCAGCGTTCGGTCTTGCGGGCCTCGTCGCTGCGCCGATCTATTATGCCTACCTCAAGGACGAGTTGGCGGCACGGAAGCTGATCTAGTGGCAGGCTGGATCGTCTATATCCTGCGCTGCGCCGACGGTACGCTTTACACCGGCATCACCAACGATCTTAAACGGCGTCTGTCCCTGCACGAACGCGGCACGGGGGCCCGGTATACGCGCGGGCGCGCGCCGTTCCGGATTGCCTACACGGAAACCTGCACGACGAAAGGCGCCGCGCTGAAGCGTGAGGCCGCCATAAAAAAAATGAAACGGGAAAGCAAGATCGCGCTTGTTACGAGGAAAAATTAACCTCGACGCCACGCTTCCTGAAATAAGACTGCATCATCTTGCGGCCCTGACGGTTGTTCTGCGCCAGGCGCGCCGGATCAATCGTCACACCCTTCTCGCCCCCGGCGGCCAGCGCGTCCTTCAGGCGGGCGATATGGATGTCGATGTCCTTGTTGTTCTCGTGCAGGGACTGGTAAACCCCTTCCAGGGCCTGGGCGACGGCGTTGCTCATCTTCTGAATACTCCTGGCCGGAGCCTAGCAGCCCGGCGGCGCGCTGATCAATAATATAATGACCGGAATATCCTTGATTCCACCCTGCAAATACCTCCGGGCGCTGTTATAATCCCCCTGCCTGAGCAACAGACGGAACCGCGCCATCATGAACGCCTTCGATTACGACACCGCCTTCTGCCGCAACTGGGGCTGGTTGACGCCAGCCGAGCAGAAGATCCTGCGTACCAAGCGCATCGCCGTGGCTGGCATGGGCGGCGTGGGCGGCATCTACATGACCACTCTTTCGCGCCTGGGGCTCGAGAAATTCTCCATCGCCGACCATGACGAATTCGAGCTCAAGAATTTTAACCGCCAGATCGGCGCCACCATGGACACGATCGGCAAATCCAAAACCGAAGTGATGGAAGGCATGATCCGCGCCATCAACCCGGGCGCCGACATCCGCTCCTTCCCCGGTGTAAACGACGCCAACCGCGACGAGTTTCTTACGGACGTAGACCTCTATATCGACGGCATCGACTTTTTCGAGATCGAGGAACGCCGCAAGGTCTTCGCCGCCTGCTGGGAGCGCGGCATACCGGGCATCACCATCGCCCCGGTCGGCATGGGCGCAGCTGCCGTCGCCTTCATCCCCGGCAAGGGCATGACCTACGAGGAATATTTCGGCTTCGCCAAGGCCAAGGACGATATCGAGAAAGTCGCCCGCTTCATGGTCGGCCTTTCGCCTGCCATGATCCAGCGCACCTACGTCGCAGATCACAGCGCCATCAACATACCGCAGCACCGCGCGCCTTCCACCATCATGGGCGTGACCTTGTGCGCCGGCATGGCGGCAACGTTCGCGCTGAAAGTGTTGCTGGGTCGCGGGTCGGTGAAAGCCGCCCCCCATGGGTTGCATTTCGACGCCTACCGCAACAAACTTGCCAAAACTTGGCGGCCGGGCGGCAACGACCACATCCTGCAGCGCCTGGCGCTCGCCTATGTGGTGCATAAATTCCGCAGCAGCGCGACTAACAAATAATCAGTCCAGCGTGCGGCGGTAGCGCTTGATCGCCACGCCCATGAACAGGACCGTCAGCAGCAAAAGTGGCCACAGATGTGGCCACAGCTCGATGAGGCCGTTGTCCTTAAGCAGGATGCCGCGGCTGATATTCACGAAATAGGTGTTGGGCAGAAAGCTGCCGATCCACTGCGCCCACTCCGGCATGCCGCGGAAGGGGAACATGAACCCGGTCAGAAGGATCGAGGGCAGTATGACGGTGATCGACATCTGCATCGCCTGCATCTGGTTGCGGGCGCTCGCCGACAGCATGAAGCCGATTGCCAGATTGCAGACGATGAAGACCAGCAGGGTGCTGAACAAAACCAGCAGATTGCCCTGGATCGGCACATCGAACATGATTTTCGCCGCCGCCACGATCACAAAGGCCTGGATATAGCCGATCAGGACGTAAGGCACGATCTTGCCCGCCATCACCTCAAGCGGCCGCACCGGCATCGCCAGCAGGTTTTCCATGGTGCCCCGCTCGGCCTCGCGGGTGATGGAAAGCGCCGTCATCATGATGCAGGTCAGCGTCAGGATCACGCCGATCAGGCCCGGCACGACGTTGAAGCGGGTGAAGCTTTCGGGGTTGTACTGGCGATGGACTACCACCTCCACCGGCATGTCTGCAACCTGCAGATAGGCAAGCGGGCCGGTCAGGTTGTGGTGGATGGCGTGGGCCAGAATGTCGTTCATCGCCGCGATGGCGCCTGCCGTCGCGGTGGGGTCGGTCGTGTCGGCCTCCACCAGGATCTGCGGCCGCTGGCTGCGCACCAGGTTGCGTTCGAAATTTTCGGGGATGGTGACGGCAAACTGGATCTTCCCTTGCGCCAACAGCCGCTGCGCCTCGGCGGGTGTGGCGGCGCGGCGGAACTTGAAATAATCGGAATTTTCCAGCCCGGCCACGAAGCTGCGCGAAAACGCGCCCTGATCGCCCACCACCAGCGCCGCCGGCATGTGGCGCGGGTCCATGTTGATGGCGTAGCCGAAGATGATCAGCTGCATGATGGGGATGATGAGAATCATCGACACGGTCATGGAATCGCGACGCAGCTGCTGGAATTCCTTGACCATGATGGCGCGGATCCGCTGGGAGCTGAAAGCGAGAGAGGGCAAAGAGAGTTTCATCGCTCCTCCTCCGGACGCGCGTTCAGGTAATGTATGAAAACATCCTCCATCGCAGGCGCGATCGGCGCCCAGCTCAGTCCGGCCTGGCTGCGGTAAGGGGCGATGGCCGCTTCAAGGCCCGCGCCGTCCGTGCCGCTGACATGCAGGCTATCGCCGAAGGGGGCGATGCTGGTGACGGCCGGGCTGGCCTTGATCTTTTGCATCAGCGGCATCAGATGCGGTCCGCGCACGGCCCAGGTGACGAGGCGGGCCTCGGCCACCACCTCGGCGACCGTCCCCTGCGTCACCACCTTGCCAGCGTTCATATAGATGATGGCATGGCAGCGCTCGGCCTCGTCCATATAATGCGTGCTAACCAGCACGGTCAGCCCCTGCTCCGCCAGCGTATGGATCTCGTCCCAGAATTCGCGCCGCGCCTTGGGATCGACGCCAGCCGTCGGCTCGTCGAGCAGCAGCAGCTCCGGGTCGTGCAGGATGCAGGCGGCCAGCGCAAGGCGCTGTTTCCATCCTCCCGAAAGTGCGCCCGCGAACTGCCCTGCCCGGGCGGTCAGGTTGAGCCGTTCGAGTGCCGCATCGACACGTTCCCGCGGCCGGTCGAGCGCGAACATGCCCACGACGAACTCCAGATTCTCACGGATGGTCAGGTCTTCCCAGTAGCTGAAACGCTGGGTCATGTAACCGGTGCGGCGCTTGATGTCTTCGGCTTCGCGGCGCAGATCGAACCCCAGGCACGTGCCGCTGCCGCTATCGGGCGTCAGCAGACCGCACAGCATGCGCATGGTGGTCGTCTTGCCGCTGCCGTTGGCACCCAGGAAACCGTAAATGCGCCCGCGCGGTACGCGCAGATCGACCTGATCGACGGCCCTCCTGCCCTTGTAGCTCTTGCTGAGACCCTGCACCGCGATGGCGTAGTCCGGAGAGACGCTGGCGGCACTCATTTTTTCACAGCCGGGCGGATCGTCACCGGCAGGCCGGGACGCAGTTGTACATCGACCGCGTCGGCGCGCGCCTCGACCATGAAGACGAGCTTCTCGCGCGATTCAACGCTGTAAATCACGGGCGGCGTGAACTCGGCTTGCGCCGCCACGAAAATCACCTTGCCGGGGATGGGCGCGCGGCAACCGTCACACAGGATCTGCACCGGCGTGCCGATGGCAAAGGCGGGCACGCGCGACTGCGGCACGAAGAAGCGCACCTTGACATTGTCGGGCGGCAGCAGGCTGACCACCGGCACTCCGGCATCGACATATTCACTTGGATCGAAATAGGTGTTTTCCACCCGGCCGGCGGCGGGCGCCTTGGGGGCCGCCTGGGCCAGGCGCTTTTCCGCCTGGATCAGGTTGTGCTTGGCCACCTCGACCGAAGCCTTGGCGGCGGCGATCTGGTCTTCGCGCGCGCCCAGGGCACTCGAGCGCAGGCGGGCGTCGAGCTCCTGCACGCGGGCCTGCGCCGCTTCGTAATCGGCCTCGGCCTTGTCGAAAGCGGATTTGGACGCCGCGCCGGTCTTCACCAGCGGCTTGATGCGGTCGTAATCCTTGCGGGCGTTTTCAAGGGCGGCATCGGCCTGTTCCTTCTGCTTGAGGATCACTTCGGTTTCCTCGGGACGCTCGCCCTTGCCCAGGTCGCTGAGCTCGGCCGTCGCCCGCACGATCTCGGCGGCGGCGGCGTCGCGGGCGGCCTGCAGGGCGGTCAGATCGAGCGAGAATAAAGGCTGACCCAGCGGCACTTCCTGGCCGCGCTTGACGTCCAGGCTCTGCAGCACGCCGCCGGTCGTGGGCGCGATCAGCAGGAACTCACCCTCGACATAACCCTGAATCGGCTTGTTCTGCGGCTGACATCCGGCCACGATCAGGCACAGCACAGCCAGGCTGAAATGTTTCATGAAAACCGGTGACGAAGAAACGCGTTACTGCCGGGATACGGCCATAGCGTTATCAGGCCACTTCTGCAGCGAAAGGTCAAGAGTATCACTGTGGTATTTTTGATACAGCGCCTGCGCCTTGCTGTGCAAGCGGCCACCATCCGACATAATCTCCCACATGTGCGGCATCGCCTCGCGGCAATAGATGGCATTCTCGCGGATGTTGAGGGAGAAAAGCTGGCGCAGGCCGTGAAACTCCAGTGGCTCTCCAAGGCGGTTGATGCAACCGATGCCGACCTTTTCCATCCGGTTGATCTGATGCGGCTCCATGATGGAAATGCAGTTTTCTATGCCATTATCCAGTGCCGTATCGCAAGCAGCGCGGAAAAGTCCCAGCGGCGCCAGACGTAAAAGTCTGGTAATCAGATAAGAATTAATGCTGCCATGATGCTCCCTCATTGCCCTTTGCCTCAGCTCTTCGCGGAATGTCCTGTCGATCATCAGGCGGGAAAACTCGCAGTGATTCATGATGGCTTTCTCATCCCTCAGAATCGGGTGCTGGTACACAGCGTTCTGCACTTGAAAACAATGTAGCGGATTTTCGGCGCACGGCATGATAACGCGAATAACGCCGATCGGGCGATGAGTCGCCGTGTGCATCAACAAGATATGCCGGGAATGCGAGTCGAAAGCATCCTGTTCCAGCTGGGCCTGATGATCCGGATTGTCCACCAAATTGTTTTCAACACAGAACACTTTATAGCGCAGGCGGAAAGCCATCTCGCGCAGCGCGTCGGTGTTCGCCTGGACGATGCTGTAGGTCTGGTTGTAAAGGAAGTTGATGCTGAGCCCCTGCACATGGCGGCAGATATGGGCCGGGTAGTTGAGGACCCTTTGGGAGAAAACGCCGGCATCAGTTATATTTGTCATATTTTAAAACTCCCCTGCCTCAGACTTCGCTTATAATTAACATAAGATCCATATGTTTGCCATAAAAATATTCAGACATAAAGGTTAATAATCGTTAACATTATAGCTGCAATGGCGGGCTTACATCTCCCAGCCTATACCCGGCGGCCATAACATCCTGTAAATTAATGGCGGGAATTGGCCAAAATGCTTTGTTTTCCGTAGCTCTTTTTCCTATTTAGCGGAGTGGCTGTCGGAAGTCTCACCCCAAAATGCCCCCATGCCTTAAAATCCCAAGAAATTGTCTAGGGCGGAGGCAGGGAAAGGGGATAAAGGGTTTCACATGATTTCCGCCGACTTCATACCCTTTGTGATCGCCTGCCTCGCTATCGAGGCCACGCCGGGGCCAAACATGGCCTATCTGGCGGTGCTGAGCGTCACGGAAGGGCGGCGCACCGGATTGTTTGCTGTGGCCGGCGTGGCGCTGGGTTTGTTGCTGACAGGTCTTGCCGCCGCCATGGGTATCGCCGCAGTGGTGACAACCTATCCCCTTGCCTATAGTCTCCTGCGGTTTGGCGGGGTGGCCTATCTTCTATGGCTGGCGTGGGAAAGCTGGCACGAAACCGTTGTGAAGGAAGAAGCTGCCATCACCAATAACAAAAGCAGGGAAATGATGTTTTTCCGCCGCGGTCTCATAACCAACCTCCTCAATCCCAAGGCGGCCATCTTCTATATCGCCATGCTGCCTTCCTTTATTAATGGCGCCGCACCTCCGCTCCTGCAGACAATAGCCCTGACATCCATCTACGTCATAATCGCCACCGCCGTGCACAGCCTGATTGTAACTCTGGGCGGCACGGCAAAGTCCTTCTTCGAAGATCCCGGCCGCCAAAATCAGGTGCGTCGCGTATTCTCCGTTCTTCTTGTT
>CAZNYM010000003.1:0-83060 GCA_964577255.1 uncultured Pseudobdellovibrionaceae bacterium
CCCTCCGGCGGTGGGCGCGGCAGGATCGTGTCCGGCTTGTAGGCGATGATCGCCGCCAGAGAAATATTGGCCTTGCGCAATTCCTCGGGCGAGACCTTCTTGCGGTTGAAACGCAGATCGGTCAGGATCACCGCCCCCGTCGCCTGATCGGTTGAAAAACCGCAGTCGATCATGTCGGAGCGGTGTTCCCCGAAACTACCGGTATATGTGTAGTAAAGGCGCCAATACGGCTCGTTGTTCTCATACGATGTAATGCGCAACGTTTCCGGATAGATAAGGCGCGATTCGGCGAGAATGCGGCAGACGCCCATATTCGTCGTGCCGCGCAAAGGTTGAAAACCCCATATCATAAACAGCAAAAAAAGTACCGCGCCGACACCCGTGATTATTTTGATTTTTTTTTGCTTCTTCAGCCGCTCGGCTTTGGTCAGGCGCTTTTTTCCGCCTTTTGTGATGATTGAAAAAGTCGGGACGGGAATATCGTCTTTGCGCTCGCGGTCGGTCATGACAGAGCCTTGAAGCGCTCGGTTTCCTTCTGCGCGCGCGCTTCTTCAGACTGCTTGACCAGCTCCTCGACCAGCTCCTCAATCACCGCGCCGGTCATGGCGTTGCGCGTATCGCCGTCCTTTTCGCTCTTGGCCAGGACGCGGCGCTTGATTTCGTTGCGCGCGCTGCCGCCCGGGAAAGCGATGGCCAGCACCTGGCGCGCCGTGGCCGCGCCCATCCTGGTGTACAGCCGGTTGCGCAGGGCCACATCCTCCTGCGAAGTCGAAAGCGCCCACAGCTCGATCGGGCCCATGGTGTTGAGCAGAAACTGCTCGTACCGGCCTTCTGTCGTGCCCAGCACGAACAAAGCCGGAGCGCCGCTCGCCTTGGGGCCGGTCAGCTTGTAGCGGATGATATCGCGCGCGGTGTCGGTCAGGCCGAAACGATCCTTGATTCCTTCCACCGCCACGTCGGAAATCGCTGCGCCCAGCACCCACACGCCGGTGGCGAGGTCGATCATGTCGTCGCTGAAATCCTCCAGCAGCTGCGAAGCCAGGATGATCTGCACACCGCGCTTACGGCCCTCGCGCACATCGCGGATGATCTGCCCGCGCACCGAGGAGGATTTACTGGTCCTGTGGAATTCGTCGTAGCACAGCCGCTTGGGCGATTCGGCTATGTCCTGCAGCCGCGCTTCGTGATAAGCGCGGTATTTTTCCGGCACGAACTGCAGCGATTCCTTGCCCATCCACCAGCTGCGCACCAGAACGTGCCGCGCCAGCATATACATGACCGAGGTCTGGCGGTCGGCGACGTCGTCGCCCTGCGGTGCCACATCCATCAAGTCGAGTGAACATACCCGTGTGTCGCTGATCTCGAACTGGGTGACAGAAGAAAGGATCGGCAGCTCGCGGATCGCCGAGGTAATCATGCGCTCGAAAGCATTGATGACACTTTCAGAACTCGAACCGACCGAAGTTTCCTCGAGCAAACTCCTGATCTGCGGGCGGCGCGAAGCGGTGATAGCATCGTTGAGCGTCGGCACGGCGTGGCGCTGCGCCAGGCCGGCAGCATGGAACTGGCCCAGATCGAACATCTTGTCGACCACGTCCCACCAGTACGGATCGGTCGGCAGGTGGACATTGAATTTCTGCAGCATCTCGTCCACTTCCGGATCCAGGCGCGGCAGATAAGGGCGCGGCTCGGCGTTAGCCGTCCCGTCGTCGCGCCAGCGGAACATTTCGTCCACTACCAGGCCCGCAAGCTGCTGGATGCCGTCATAGGGCTTTTCATGGCCAGGCGGTGTGCACAGAAGCGTCATCAGCTCGACCAGGTAACTGCGCTCATCCATCAGGGGATAACGCATGCCCAGCTGCGTGTCGAACGGGTTGATCGCGTATTTGTGCGCCATCTGCAGGCGGTAATAGGACACTTCGTGCTGGCGGCCGGGTGGCAGCGCCTCCTTCAGAAGGGAAATCAGGCCCGATGAGGACGGGCCGATATCCACAACCGCCACGTAAGGCAGCTTGGAGAGTCCCGGCGATAAAACCGTACCCAGGTTGAGCGTGTTGAGCAGAACCGATTTACCGGCGCCCGGCTGGGCGAAGACGAGATCGAACCAGGTCGTCGTGGCGTTGGTGCCGGTCTGGTAAGGCCAGACCTTGCCGTCGGGCGTGCGTAAAAGGATCGCGCCGAAGGAGAACGGGCTCGATGGCCGCTGCCAAGGCAAAAGCTTCATCACCTCGAACATTGGCGCCACCGACGGCGCCGCCGTACTGCCGCAATGCAGACCCAAAGCAGAAGACATCACGCAGGCGACGGGATCGCCCGAGAATTCGCTCACCTGGCAATAGCCCCAGCTTTCCATTGACTGGATCAGGATCGAAAGGCGCGCCTCAACCTCCTCCGGTGTCTTGGCCCAGGTAGCAAAGGACACGCGCAGCTTCACGACCGGCTCGCGCCGCGCCAGAATTGCAAGGCCCTCGAGGGAGAATTTAATCTGCTTGTTAAGGGCGTTGGTCACGCCCAGAATGCCGGCCGCGTTCGCGCGCAGAAGCATGGCCTGCGCCCCGCCACCTTCGATCAGGAAAGAGATGCGGTAGGGAATGTCGGCGTCGAACAGGCGCGAAAGAAGTTGCGTGAACGGCATACCTTCCATGGGCCCGAGCATCATGTCAGCGCCGGCCCAGTAAAGCGCGCCGATCTTGCAAACGTGCGAATCGATCACGCGCGCATCGCCCGCCACGATCTGCGAACGCAAAGGCGGCCACAGCAGGTCGGATACGTCGCGGAAGCTCGTGGGCGCACGCGGCGGGATCGGGTCGCCCGGCAGACAGGCGCGCCATTCCTCGTTCGCCCGCTCGGGATGCAGGTTGTTGCGGGCATAGCGCAGCGCGTCGTGCACTTCGATCATCTGGCACTTGAATCCCAGTTCCTCCAGGGCGCCAGTAATCGCACTGGTATAGCTTTTGTGGCGCGTGCGCAGGACGTCGATTGCCGCCAGCGGATTCTGTGCATAGCCAGCCGGCAGCCATTTCTTCTCTTTTGCCTCAGCGGCGGCGCGCTGCAGCTCGCCTTTGGTCAAAATCATCGGCCGCGTCCACAGGACGAAGAAATTTTCCTCGTAGGACAGGTATTTCGACAGGTGGCGCACGCGCTCGTCGAACAGATCCTCCATCTCAAGCGCCATGTTACGCGCCGCCAGGCGGCTTGGGCGCAGCATGTGCTGGATGTGCTTTTCGATGCGGCCGGGGTCGCGCACAAAATAAGACTGCAGGGCGTGGCCGGGGCGGTCGAAGCGGGCGCCGATCTTCAGGGTCGCGCCTTCGATGATCCTTTTATATTCAAGCTCGCCGATCACCTGCTTGCTGCCCTCGATGCGGACGAAGGTGACAAGCGAGCCGTCCTCAGCCACGAGGTTGTACTGATCGTCTGCTGTCTCGAGCGAAATAAAACTCTCCACCGTCTGTTTCAGAGCTTTCTGGAACGGGTAAAGAATCTTGGTGAAAATCGACATGAAAACTCTCTGGCGTACCGCAAAGGCTGTTTTGCCATAAGACAAAAGCAGGCCGACAAGAGATTATACAGATTTTAAGGCGGGGGAAAAATAGCCAAAGCCGCAAAAAACGGCGGCTCAGGCGGCCTTGCCAGGCGGCGGTGCCAGGCGGCGGTAGAGATCGACCCACTGCTTGGGCACGCGGCCGCCGAAAGGGCCGTCCTTGGAGCGCCAGAAGGCCAGAATCTGCGGGAACTGGTTGAACTCGAGATCGGCCTCCTTGATGATTCGCCGGTCGAGCGGAAACAGCCGCACGCCCTCGAGCTTAGCGGCCCGCGCCTCATAAGCCTTGGGACTGATGTAATCGCGCAGGATCATGGACAGAATCAGGGGATCGTCGGTGCCCAAGCGGCGGCGCACTTCCTCGCGGCGCTGCATCAGGATATCGAGCGCGCGGCGGGCGGCGTCCGCCACCGGCCCCTGCGAAATGCGGGCGACATAAACGGCGCGGGCAAGATGATGAAGGTCGGCCTGGCTGATCTCAGGCAGCCAGACCAGCACCCCAGAGCGCATCCGGATGACATCCTCGAGGTGAAAACACTGGTGGCAGAAAATGCAGACGGTGACGAGGTTCTCGCGGCGCATGTCGCCCGTATTGCCGTTGATGAACAGCACGTCCTGGTATTTCAGCGAACGGAAGCCGCAGCAGCGGCAGGTATGCCGGTCTTTCTCCAGCACCTTCTGCCGCAGTTCAGCGGGGATTTTATCGCCCCCGGAAGGCTTCTGGGCATTGGCGGTTTCCCGCGCAATGCCCAGAACGATGGGTAAATACGACGCCACGTAGAATTACGACGCGACGTTGAATTGAACTTTCTGCAGCGTAGCAGCGTTGGTCGCAGAACCGCTACCGAGCGTGGTTCTCATCGCTTCGAAGATGATCGGCAGGGTGAACAGAGCGCCGCCCGCAGCCAGACGGATCGCGCCGTCTTTCAGCGGGGTCTGGCTCGGGTTCTCGACGTGATCCTTGATCTTCATCACGCCCAGGGTGCCCAGCAGAATGCCGAACATGTACGACAGGGCGGTCAGCAGACCAGGAAGGTTCGAGATCGAGTTCGTGATGTTCTGGGCAATTGTGCCGAAGTTTTGTGCTTGCGCAGGCGCGGAAGCCATAAGGCATCCGGTTGCCATTGCGGCACCAACAGTCACGTACTTTTTACGCATCAGCTTAATCATGGTTTTTTTCCTCCTCTACCAAAGATTACGTGAAGCTTACACCAAAAGCCGTCAATCCCAAAGAGTCTTGAACGGCATTCATGACGGAACCCAGATTGACCGCCAGCGCCCCGCCGAAAAGGTGGGTTACGCCAGACATCAGGGAAGCCTGATGGTCGCCCTCGGCTACGCTTCTGATAATGAACCAGCCTCTCACAAAACTGATCCACCCCAGAATGGCTACGAACGCCAGCACCGAGCTGATCACAGCTGTGGTGTGCTCGACCGCCTGGGCGCTCATGCCCGCGGTATACTGCATCGTGGCGTAGGTTTGCATTATGTTATTACCGAACATGGAGTCGGTCCACGCAGACATCATGCTGTCCAGCGACAGGAGCGCGCCCGCCGTCAGGAAGGTCATGATGGTGCCGAAGCCGCTCGGGCCGCGCGGGCCTTCCTGGCTGCTTTTGACCATGCGGTTGATGCCGATGATGATCAACACAAGACCGGCCAGGTAGGCAAACGAGCCCACCAGCGCAACAGCCGGGCCGTAAACATCCGACATCAGACGCGCCATCATGGCGTCGAGACCGCCGCCGCTGACGAAGCCGCTCCAGCCGCTTTCGCCCAGCCACCAGATGCCGTTCCGGCCCTCCATGGTGACGGCGGCGGCTTCGATCACGATCGGCAGGGCGAACATGCCGCCACCGGCCAGAAAACGCTTGAGCGATTCCCAGATCGGCGTCTGGTGCGGGTTCTGCACATGCTCATAGAGCTTGGCGATGCCCATCACGCCAAAGAGCAGGCCGGTCAGATAGGCAAAGCCCGTCAGCAGGCCGGGAAGATACTGGAGCGACTCGCCGACCTCACACAACACGCCGCCGATGGTGCCGAAGGTAGCGCAGACCGTGCCGTAGCGCCAGCTGATGCCGAAAGCGGAACCCGCGGTGCTGATATTACCGTTGGCGTCGATGCGGAAACGGCCGATCGTAGAACGGATAGTCACGGAGCCGTCGGCGCCGCGGGAAACCTGCGCGCCCGGGAAGGCGGCACGGAAGGCGCCGCTTTCGGTGTCGATTGTGGTGCCGCCGACCTGCACGGTGCCGCCGCCGATACCGATGGTCGGGCCGTTTCTCTGACGCAGGCGCACCCCGCCGGGACCCATGGTGATCGAACCGCCGGCGCCGGTTGGCGTCGTCGTGGTCACGCCCATGGAGGCCAGAACGCCCTGCAGCATCATCGCCGCCAGCGGATCGACCGTCGTGCTGCCCGCTGCGCCGGTGATGCTGCCGACGACGCTGCCGACGGCGTTCTGCGCTGCGTTATAAGCGCCGTTGACGGTGTTGGTAATGCTGCCCAGAGGGTTGCTCGAGCTGCCGGACGACGAAGTGGAGCCGGTCAGGCTGCTCAAAAGATTACCGGCATAAACTGGCTTCGAGATCCCCGCCGACACCGATGCCGTCAGGGCAAGACCAAGAAATACCGACAAGGCGGCCTTTTTCAGGAATGTTCTCATGATATCGCCGTATCTTTCGTTATTCTTATATTTCAACACACCCGGGGCAAGAGGGGGCGGGTAAAAACCAGCCTGTCTAACCCTTCTTATATTAGATCACATTTTATATAAATTTTGCAAATCTCCCGCAAGCTATTTTTACAAGCCGTAATTAATATTTTATTAAGTAATTTTATTTCGTTAGTTGGAAATGCGGCCTGTGCTGCCCTGAACAACCCAGCGGCCGGTTTCGTTACCGATGGACAGGACCTTGCCGATGCCCGGCAGCTGGTCACCAACCCGTACCGGGCTCATCTCCCCTTCGACGCCGCGGGAGACCATGGCTTCGCCCGGCTGGGCGGCGCGCAGGATCCAGGGCACCTCGGCCTTGACCGGCGCGGGCGCGGCGGCAACCGGGGTCGGTTCTTTTTTCGGCTTGGGCGCGGCAGGCGCTTTCTCAGCCGGAGCCGGGACGGCCGCTTCCGGCTCTTTTTCCTTCACGGGAGGTTTTTCGGCGAGCTTCTCAGCCTTGGGTGCGGCCGCGGCCGGACGCTTTTCAAGTGCTGCCAGGCGATCGCGCATCTGGCCCAGCTGTTCCTGCAGGCCGCTGACGTCGGCACTTTCGGCCGGCGCGGCCATGCCGCCTTCGGTCACGGTTTTCTCAAGATCGGCGATGCGGCTTTCAAACTGATCCAGGCGGCCCAGCATGGCATCGAGCTTGCCCGTAAGGGCGGCCAGTTCAGCGGCCGGCACGGCGGCAGGTTTTTCGAGCAGGATGTCCTGCGCCTTGGGCAAGTTGGCGCCCACGGGCGTATCGGCCATGCCGCCTGGCAGGGGAGTGAGCGCATCGGGCACGGGCATCGGCGCCTGGCCCTGCACTTCGACCGGTTGCGGCGGCATACCGGTATCTGGCATTGCGGGCAGAGCTGAAGGTTGTGGCTCGGCGGTGGCCAGCGCCGGAATCTCCGGCGCGGGTTCCTGCACAGGCGTCACCACGGCCTCAGGCTCGGCGGGCTGGGACGGAAAAGGCTGCGGCGGCGTATTATCGGCGGCGGCCATTTGTTCCGGCGCTGTGGACGCGGTCGGTGCGGCGCCCCCGCCCAGGAATTGCAGAGCAACAAAACCAAGCCCGCCCAAAGCGGCCAGAATGATTATAAAACTGCCCAGCGACGACTTCTTTTTGCCGCCCGCGTCCTTGCCTTTTTTGCCTTTGGATTGTTCTTCGGCGGCGCCATCATCGCTCTCACCTGTATCCTCGCCATCCTCATCAGCGGCGGATTCCTCGTCCCACTCTTCCTCGTTGAAATCCTCGTCGGCGAAATCCTCGGACTGCTCGTCCGGCGCGCCGCCATCCAGATCCTCGTCCTGAACGCTGTCCTCAAGATCGTCGAATTCGTCGTCCGGGGTGGCTTTTTGCTTGATCATGGTCGTGTTCCGGTGATGGTTCTCGGGAAAATGAAACTCAGCGCTCGGCGCCGCCGGCATAGCTCATGCCCTGCTGTGCCTGCTCAATGACAGGCTGGGTGAAAAGCAGCGCGATCGGTGTGCCGGCATGAACCTTGATAAGCGGACGGATCTTGCCTGCTTTTTCGTCTATCAATTCGCTCGTCTTGCTGGCAGCTTCCTCGATACCTTTGGCGATCTCCTGATCGGTATCGAGATCTTCGGTGTCCTGCGCCACGGTTTCGCCTTTGATCGTCACCGTCGTGCTGCTGCTCTTGGCCATTGCCGATCCGAGACCTTCGACGAAGGCCGCAGCGGCGGGCAGGATGATGCGGCTGAAGTAACGGCGGTCGATCTCGGTCACGATGCCCGGGTTGGCCGTCTGCGGATCGAGGGCGATGGCCTGCGCCGAGGTACTGACGCCGTCAATGACGACGGTCGAGAAATTCAACACCAGGAAATCTTCCTGCTTGGCAAATGTGCCCAGGATGCGGCTGCCCTTCAGCGGGCCGCTCATGATCTCGGCCAGCACGGGACCCGGCGCATCGGTGTTCGCTTCGGTGATCAGCTGCGCGTATTCGATAGTACCGGCAGGCTGAATGATCTCTGCAATTAATTCTTCCGGATCGGTTTCGCCGTTCAGCTCTGCAAGCTGCTCCTTGATCTCCTTGGCGTCTTCGATGTCCTGCAAGGCTTCTTCCTTGGCCTGCTTCTCCATATCTTTGAGATATTTCAGATCGGCAATTTTCTCGTTTTTCACGGCCTGCGGCTTCTGCGTATCCAGAATAGTCTGCATCTGGGCTTGCATGGCTTTCGACAGCTGATCGATCGCCTCGGCGCCCGGATTGGCGCCCGGCAGCGCGGTGCCCTGCTGCTGCATCTGATTCTGCTCGCGGCGGTTGCGTTCTTCCTGCACCCGGCGCCAGCGCTCGAGCGGATCTTCCTGTTCCTGCTTGATGTCGGGAGCCGCCAGCGTTTCAACCGCGGTCGAAACCGGCGTGGGAATGGCGCTCTGGCCCTTCTTGACGGCTTCTTCCAGCTGCTGCGTATTCTTTTCCTTGACCGCTTCCTCGTAGGCCTTGGAGATCTCACCCGTGCCAGGGGCCTGCTTGACGTCCGAAGCCGGCGCCACCGACGAAGGGGTCTCGGGCGGCGGCTTGCCGCCGAACAGGGTCAGGCCGACCACGATGGCGGCAAAACCTGCCAAAATCACGCCCACTTTCACAAGCGGGTTGTTTTTCAGACTGCTGACGCCGCCTTCCTTCTCGAAATCATCGTCGGGAACCTGCTGGCTTTCGGCGCCGATATCGTCGTCGAAATCCTCAAGACCGTCTTTCTGATCTTCATTCACCATCGATCTTTTCCTCTTTGCTCAGGCGCGCCCGCACCATCTCGCCGTCATCGGAAAGCAGCAGCACCGAGGCATCGCTGAGCGCGTAAACATTCATCCCGTCGGCCGAAGTCACCGAGCTCTGCCACGCGGGGGACAGAAGCGTAAGCGGAGTCCGCACATAGGTTGTTTCGTTCTGGCGGTAGGCGGTCGTGCGACCGTCGACGCCCTCGACGGCCAGCTTCTCGGAACCGTCCGGCGCGACGCCGTCAAGAACCGAGCTGAGTTCCTTGTTGCCGCCCGCTGCCAGGGTCGTTGTTGCCGGGCTGCTGCCGCCGGGCGTGCCGATGATCGGGGGCGCTGCAAACGGGCCCTCCTCGGGGATCTGCGCCTCGAAGCGGTAATGCACCTTGTCGCGGCGCGTTTCAAGCGAGAACACGACAGGGCTCTTGAGTTGCAGCAGCGTGATGATGGCGTTGCCGTGCGCGAATTCGGACATCGGCGTGATCGAGAAAGCATGGCCGCCGCGCTCGGGTTTGGTTACTTCGAAATTGCCCGCCCAGGTGATGTTGGCGATCGGCCAGGGCTCCCCGGTCACATCGTGAAACATGACCATGGTCACGTGGCCGGTGGCGGTTTTAAGTACGGTCGGCTTGCTGCCGGGATCAAGCGGAATGGTCTCCACCACGATCTCGGGCTCGGGGCTCGGATAAAGCGGCGTTTCCACCGCCTGGCGGGTCTGATCGTAATATTGCAGCAGCTTGCGGATCTCTTCGGGCTTGAGCGGCATCAGGCCGGTGACAGCGGCGTCGAACGCCTGCTTGCGGATATTGGCTTCAATTTCTTCGGGTGTCGGTTGCGCCGGATCGGCGGTGGCGGCGGCGAAAGGGTTGACCGGCGTGCCGCTTGAAGGCAGGCGCATCCCGGGCGCGCGCGGGTCGACGCCGCCAGCGGCCGGCAGGGCCGAAGTTTCAGGCGAGGGCACGGGCGGTGCCAAGACCGGCGCCGGCATGGGAAGGGGCGGTTTGAAGGCAGGCAGTTCAGAGGCAGCGGGCGCGGCGTCCTGGGCAAGCGCGACATCGGCAGCAACAGACACAACCACCAGGGCAAAAACGCCAAGAACGGCTATTCTGGCCGAAAACAGAACATTCGTTTTCATTTTTGCGGGAACCCTCAATTAACCCTGACTCCTTTTATACATATCCTGTTCCTTACACAACTAATATTTCATATTCATATATTACATATTATCAGCGCGGCTGCGCCACCCATTGCTCGATCCCTACACCGTTGGGGCTTTCCAGGCGCGGCACGCGCACCACCACCAGCGTGACCATGAGGTTGTCGGAACGGCTCTTGGCGCCCGACTGATAAGTGACCACCAGCGGAATCTGCACCACCCACTGGTAGCGGCCGCCAACATCGCCTTCGGATTGCAGGATCGGCGCGCCCTGCGGAGCGGCCGTCACGACCTGCTGGCTTTCCTCAACCATTTCGATAATACGGGAGCGCTGCAGCGCCTGGGTGAAGCTGTCCCAGCCCCGTTTGGTGAAATTGCGCGAGGATTCCTGCAGGCGGCGGCGATAATCGTTGAAGCCGAACGTCATCGTTTCCGTGGCGGCCTGGGCGACCCAGGACATCAGCGCCGGGGTGCTGAGGTTGGGTTCGGTCAGCGGCACCATCGGCACCAGGCGGCCGTCCTCGGTGGTGGCGAAATAGCGGTTTTCCGGCTTTTTCGACTCGACGATGAAAAACGCAAGGGCGATCAGCGCGACGATCACCAGGGTCTGCAGGACTATAACCTTGAGCATCGCGCGGTAGCCGTCGCGGTAAAACTCGTTGCGCACCACCACGGCGCCCAGTGAGCCCATCGGCATTTCCGGCTGTTTTCCGCCGCTTTTGGCCTTGGCAGCGGCGGTGCGGGCGGCGGCGGGCGCCGCCGGACGGGAGCCATCCGGGCGTTCACGGGCTGCCGGGTTGCGGGAGGGGGGTTGCGGGGCCATACGCGCTCTTCTTAGGACGTCAATGAAACGAATCGCATCTTAATCTGTCTAGCAGAAACCCTTGCGCACTACCAATATAGAAAAACGGCCATGAAAGCCCCTATGCCCAGGGCTTTTGCCTGAGCCCCATTCTTTTTTCATATTTTCAGGGCCCTTAGCCCGTCCAGGCAAAAAACGAGACAAACCTATACCTTCCCGGAATGAGTATGTTAAAATCAAAAGACGTTTTATAAAAAACTGACTTGGGTTATTGCGGGGTTTTCTTTCCATGAGGAAAAACGCCAGGCCTATCCGCCAGGCCGCGCTTTTTTTACGCCGGAGGGTAAGGGGTGTCGGAGGAACGCTGAAAGTAGCGCTTTTCCTTCTCACTTTTCTGCTGCCAGGGGCGGCCATGGCTTGCTATTTTTGCATGTCCTGCGAACTCCCTTCCCATACCGGCCCCCCTCCGGGCACGGCTAACGTTGGCAGCGGCGGAAAGCCAGCAAACACCTGCCGAGCCGCCATCACCGCGACTCAGACTCCCAGCACAGGAATCAGGCCCGATATCAACATCGAGTACGCTCAAACGCGCACCCACATCACCAATGAGTTCAATAGGCACCGTCCGGAATTCTGGGTTGATTTTCTGTTTGTTCAGCATATCGCCAAGGCGTTGATGATGATGCACGAGCAGATCACCGTCGCGGCATTACAGCATACCTTTGCCGTCGGCAGCTTCCTGGACGCCAAGAACCAGATGGAAGCACAGCGCCTGTTCCAGACTCTCGCGGCGCGCGCGCACAAGGACTATCGCCCCGATGTCGGCATGTGCACGTTCGGTACGCTGGCGCGCGGACTGGGCGCGTCCTCGCGCAACGCCGAGATCACGGCGCTGATGCTGGACCGCTGGCAGATGGATCGCATGTTCAATCGCCGCGGCTCCTCAGCTTATGGCTCGGAAGATACCGACAAGGCCGCGCGTGTACGCCAGGTGATCGGGCGCTTCTGCCACATGGAGGACAACAACCGCGACATGGGCAGCCTGTGCGGCAACGGGCCGGCGTCGAACGAGGGTGTCAACCGCGATGTCGATTTCACCCGCACCGTACTTACACCCATGACCTTGAACGTCAATCTGACCGACAACGCCTCGACCGGCGACGAAGCCGACGTACTGGGGCTGGCCGCCAACCTTTACGCCCACGACGTTTTCCGCTTTATCGCCGGCCCCGCCACGACTGGTGTAGGCGGCGACGGCATCAACTACCTGCTCGATATGCGCGCCGTCGCCGCCAAGCGCGGCGTCGCCATGCACTCTTTCAACAGCATCGTGGGCATGAAGGCCGCCGGCTCGGAAACCTCCGAACAGACGGCACCCTATCTGCGCACGGTGTTGCAGCAACTCGGTATCAATGCGAACGACGCGGGACGCCTTATCGGCCCCCGCCCGAGCTACGATGCGCAGATGGAAGTTCTGACCCGCAAGATCTATCAGCAACCCGAATTCTACACCGATCTCTACACCTCGCCCGTCAATATCGAGCGCAAGGCGGCAACGCTGCAGGCCTTCCGCCTGATGCAGGACATGGATCGCTTCAAAAGCGGCCTGCGCAGTGAGATGTTGCTTTCCATGTTGCTCGAATTGTCGGTGGAAGAAGAGCAAGGGCGGGTCCGCGACCTGATCCAGGGCCTGGGCACACCGGATCTGGGGGCGCAATGACGATGACGCTGCGCCCTGTAAAAATCCTGATCCTGGCGACTCTGTTCCTGAGCGGCCTTACGGCGCTGCCGCCGCAGGCGCGGGCCTTCATCTGCACCATATGCCCGTGCGTTACCAACGAGGTCAACCGCACCGTTCCGCATATCCAGCGCGAACACCAAGACACTCGCGAACACATGCGACTTGAATTCGCACCATGGGAGAACTGGCTGCGCACCGTGTTCTATACCGATTACTATCTGCCCAGCCTTCTGATCATGACCGAGCAGATCACCACCATGGCCATGCACCAGGCTTTTCTGATCGGTGGCATTTTCGACGGCAAGCAGCATCTGGAGGTGCAGCGCCTGCTGCAGAAAAAAACCGCCGAAGCGCATAAGGATTACTACCCCAGTGTCGGCATGTGCATTGTCGGCACCAACGTCCGCAGCCTGGCCAATGCCGAACGCCGCAGCGAATTGACCACTTTCGTCCTGAGCCAGCGTTCTCAGGACCGCATGATGGGCCAGGTCAACATGGCCGCCAGCCCCGGGCCATACTACGACCAGCAGGCGCGCCTGGCTCAGTTTCGCGCCCGCTATTGCAACGTGCGCGATAACAAAAACCTTTTTGCCGCCGTCTGCGGTCGCAACAACAACAACAATCTGGCCAATGTAATCGACCGCGACATCGATTTCGGCCGCACCGCCTGGTTGCCGTCCACGCTGCAGCTTGATTTCACTGACACGAACCTGACCGACGACGAGCAGGACATAATGGCATTGGCGAGCAACCTTTATTCCGCCGATGTGTTCGAGCGCCTGCCCGAATCTTTCTACAACGACACCGCCGCCGGCACCCTCAGCCACGCCGACGAGCAGGCTTTGCTGACCTGGCAGCGCCAGATCGTGGCCAAGCGCAGCGTCGCCGAAAACTCCTTCTTCACCATTGCCGGCCTGAAAGCACTGGGTTCGCCGCTGCCGCAGGGCGGTATGCCCGCAGCCCCCGGCGGCAATTCCACTGACGTCGCGCAATACATGAACCTGCTGGTGCGCCAGCTCGGGCTTTCCCAGGACGACGCCAACCGCCTGCTCGGTACGCGCCCCAGCTACTACGCCCAGATGGATGTGCTGACCAAAAGAGTATTCCAGCAGCCTTCCTTCTTCGCCGACCTCTACGACAAGCCCGCCAACCTCGACCGCAAGAAGGTAGCACTGCAGGCGCTGGGCCTGATGCAGGATTTTGACACCTGGCAGAGCTATCTGCGCACCGAAAATATCCTTTCGGTGCTGCTCGAACTTGAGCTGGGCAAAAAGCAGGAAGAACTGGAAGGGCGTCTCGCCCGCATGAGTACGGGAGGTTCGAAACGCTGACATGAGCAGGAACATCCACCGCTTTGTGCTTCTGGCGCTGGCCCTGATTGGGAGCATGGGTGCTGTTGTCCTGCCCGTCGCCCCGGCGCAGGCGCAGTGCTGCGACTGTAGTTGTACCGTCAACCAGTACATCGCCACCCGCAATATGATCACTAATCAAAGCAATACGTTGCGCCGGACTTTCACCACCGAAATGCGCAATACTCAGCTTTTTATAATTGGCAATGGTGATGCGTCTTTCTTTCGTCGGCAGATCCTTTCCGCGTTAAAACTGATGTCGCAGAGTCTTGCCACCACGGCGATGATGCAGACCATGGCGGTCGGCAGCTTCCTCGACGCCAAGGAGCAGATGGAAACCCAGCGCCTGTTCGCCCAGCTGAAAGCCGAGGCGCACCGCGATTATGCCCCCGATGTCGGCATGTGTACGTTCGGTACTGCCGCAATAAGCCTGGCCGCTTCTGATCGGCACGGCGAAGTGGCGGCGGTCGTGCTGGCGCGGAACATGCTGGACCGCCAGCTGGCCCAGCGCGGCAGCGTCGCGCGCGGCGGCCCGGCGGGCGACCGCAACGGACGCGTCGAGCGCCTGCGCGCCCGCTTCTGCGACCGCGACGATATGAACAGCAGCTTCCGGGCTTTCTGCCCCGCCGCTGTCTCTGCTGATACCCGCAACAAGGATATAGATTACGGCCGCGCCCTGGGCTTCCCGCTGACGCTGGGCGCCAACCTCGCCAACGGGGCCACGCTCGAGCCGGCGGATGAAGACCTGCTGGCGCTTGCCAGCAATCTGTACGGTCACGACGTCTTCAGCCCCTTTCCCGCCGGCTATATGAACGATCAGGAGCGGCGCTACGCCTACATGGATATGCGCGCGGTGGTGGCCAAGCGCAGCGTCGCCCTCAATTCCTTCGCCGCCATCGCCGGGATGAAAGCGGGCGGATCGGCCAACGCCGCCAATACCGGCACCTATCTGAGCGCGGTTCTATCCCAGCTCGGCGTGGCGGATAACGCGCATGCCCTTCAAATGCTGGGCAATCAGCCGAGCTATTACGCCCTTCTCGATGTGCTGGCGCAGAAGATTTATCAGGACCCTGAGTTCTACACCAATCTTTACGACAAACCCGCCAACGTCCTGCGCAAGAACGTGGCGATGCAGGCCATCAACCTGATGCTCGACCGCGACGCTTATAAAAGCGAATTGCGCAGCGAAGCGGTGATGGCCGTTCTGCTTGAAATGGAAATTGCCAAACAGCAGGCGGTCGTGCAGAACCGCCTTTCGAAAATGGGACAGGACAGCCTGCCCTTTTAGGATGAAGACATGAAACCGGACAGTATGAAAAGAACAGGGATATGGGGAGCGGTCTTTAGCCTGCTGCCTCTGGCATTCTTGCTTTTCTTCACAGCGCTGCCATCCAGGCAGGCCGCAGCCGTACCGTGCCCACCCTGCTGCTGCGGTAGTAACGGGAGCAACGACTGCAGTTGTTCCGTCAACGCCATTCCCAATGTGGTCAACCAGGAAATTACCCAGAATGAAGACACCAGGGATTTCATGGGTTATACCCGGCCAATAAATACTGATTATAGCCAAAATGCTGAGGCTTGCACCGGGTTGTTGGGTCAGCATCAGGATCGCATTCTACGCTTGTGGTATGACCCGTTTGTGCGTCCTCTTCTGCAAATGACCCAGGAATTTACCGTGGTGACGATGGAGCATGCCTTCCTCGTCGGCACCTTCATCGATGCCAAGAACCAGATGGAAACCCAGGCGCTGTTCCAGGAAAAAACCGCCGAGGCGCATAAGGACTACCACCCCAGCGTCGGCATGTGCGTGTTCGGCACCAACGTCCGCTCGCTGGCCGTCTCGCAGCGGCGTGCGGAAGCGACCGCCAACCTCCTGAGTGATTACACCGTGGGGCGCGGGCTTTCGCGGGCGGGCGGCAGCGCGGCGCGCGGCAAAAAACCCGAGTCGCGGGAACGCGTGGTGTTCTTCCGCGACCGCGTATGCGACCGCCTCGACAACGACCGCATTATCGCCAACCCGGCGACGGGCTTCAGCCTGATCTGCAGCGCCAACCCGCGCGCCAACGGCGGAGTCAACCGCGACCTCGACTTCACCCGCAACATGATGCTGCCGCGCACGATCGACATGGATCTTCTCGACCAGACCGCGCCCAACACCGATCGCGATTACATCTTCTCCCTGTCGCGCAACCTGCACGGCTTCTCGCCCCCCGACCCGCTGCCGCGCCGGGCACTTGAAAACGTCGCCAACGGCCCGCTTTATCTCGAGCTGCGTTCGCTGACCGCGCGGCGCAGTGTCGCCACCGCCCCCTTCGACGCGCTGGCCGGCCTCAAGAGCGTCTCCACCCCGGCCCAGACCGGCGGCGGCAATCCGCCGCCCGGCTCCACGGGCACGCTCAACTATATGGTGGCGCTGCTTCGCGAGCTCGGCATGAGCGATGCCGAGGCCCGCAAGCTGATGGGCGCGCAGCCAAGCTATTACGCCCAGATGGAAGTGCTGGCTAAAAAGATGTATCAGCGCCCGGGTTTTTACGTCGACCTTTACGACAAACCCATGAA
Organism: uncultured Pseudobdellovibrionaceae bacterium; assembly: GCA_964577255.1. GTDB lineage: Bacteria > Pseudomonadota > Alphaproteobacteria > Micavibrionales > Micavibrionaceae > Micavibrio_C. The sequence goes on from CAZNYM010000003.1 coordinate 16,593, forward strand.
CGTCAAGCGCAAGAGCGCGGCCATGCAGGCCGTCAACCTGATGCTTGACCGCGAGATTTATGAGAGCTACCTGCGCAGCGAAGCGATCCTTTCGCAAATCCTTGAGCTGCGCGTGGCCGACAAGCAAAGAGCCGTGGAGGCGGGGCTGGCAAGAAAATGACGATTATCCCCAGACATATCCTGCCGCTCGCTGCCGCTTTCGCCCTGCTATTGCTTCTGGCTGCGCCCGCCGAAGCCGGCCACCGCGCCGATGGTGCGTTCGACGATTCCAACCACGTCCGAACTCTCAATCAGTCGGCGCGCGACAACTGGGTGGGCGCTCTCATGCACTTCACCCAGACCAACACCGCCATCATGATGCAGCAGGCCATAGCCTTCGGCGCTTTCATGGACGCCAAGCATCAGCTGGAAACACAGCGCCTGTTCGGCGAGCTGCGGGCGCAGGCACATAAAGATTACGCCTCGAGCGAGCAGATGTGCCGCTACGGCACCCAGGTGCGTTCGCTGGCCGCCTCGGAAAGGCGCGGTCAGGTGACGGCGCAGATGATCAACCAGGCAATGCTTCAGCGTCAGACCCTGCGCGCGGGTTCAACGGCGGCTGACGGCGCCATCAGCGACAAGAGGGCGCGTCTGGACCGGTTCCGCCAGACCAACTGCAACCCCGACGCCAACGGCGGCACCCTCTCCACCTTCTGCGCCACGGGCGGGGTGCGGGCGCGGATCGACAAGGATGTTGATTTCACGCGTAGTTTCGACCAGCGCTACACGCTCGATGTCAACCTGATGGACGCCACCTCCACTTCGGACGAGCAGGATGTCATGGCGCTGTCCAAAAACCTGTTCGGCCACACGATCTTCGATTACATCCCCGAGACCGCCCTGGTTCGCCGCGACAATCACCGCGAGATCCTGGCGATGCGCTCGATCCACGCCCTGCGCAGCGTGCCGCAGAACAGCTTCTCCACCATGATCGGCATGAAGGCCCAGGGCACCGGCGGCGTAAATACTTTCTTGAAAAGCGTGATGGGCGAGCTGGGCGTGGCTGCGGCCGATCTTGATGCCTTCGCCGGACAGAACCCCAGCTACTACGCCCAGATGGAAGTCCTCACCCGCAAGATGACGCAGAACCCAGCTTTCTTCACCAACCTCTACACTTCCCCTGAAAACGTGCGCCGCGCCGGGGTGGCGATCCAGGCCATCGGGCTGATGCAGGACCGCGACCGCTACGAAGGCGCCTTGCGGCGCGAGATGCTGGCTTCGCTCATGCTGGAAATGAAACTCCGCGCCAGCCAGGAAGAAACCGAGCGCGCCATCCGCCGTGGCCGGGCGGAACTGTTCCGCGACTGATTTTTCCTAATATCTGGGCCTTTCTGGCACTTTTCTTGCAAACTCCTTCCCGAAGGCAGAAAACCCGCGCTTCTGCGGGGCGTTTTTCTGCCGGGAGGACGATATGTCGATTGGTGGTCTGGGCGCGGCCCTGTCCGGTTTGCGCGTGGCGCAACAGCAACTTAGCGTGATTTCGGCCAACATCGCCAATGTCGGCACACCCGGCTATACCCGGAAAATATTGCCGCAATCCTCCCAGGCCATCGAGGGCACCACCATCGGCGTGCGCGGCGACCCCATCATCCGCAAGGTCAACCTGAACCTCGAGCGCGACTACTGGACCCAGGTCAGCGCCAGCTCGTTTTACGACACCCAGGTCGCCTATCTCGATCGCATCCAGCAATTCCATGGTCCGCCCGACAAAGAATTGTCGATCGCCGCCGACATCGCCCGGCTGCGCGACAGTTTCTCTGCCCTGGCCGACAGCCCGGAGGATACCTACCTCCAGCGCTCCGCCGTCAATCAGGGCGTGACCGTCGCCAACAAGTTCAACGAGTTTGCCGACCTCCTGACCGAGATGCGCAACGACAGCCAGGATGATATCTCTCTGGCCGTCAACGACATCAACGTCCGGCTGCAGGCGATTGCCGACCTCAACGACCAGATTAAGAAGAACATCAGCCTGGGCAAGACCACGGCGGATTACGAAGACAGCCGCGATGAGAACGTCCGAATCGTTTCCGAATATCTCAACGTCTCCTTCTTCACCCGCTCGGACGGGGTGATGGTCCTGCAGACCACCTCCGGCGTCGAACTGGTGGCGGACGAACCGCTTGAGCTGTTCTTCGATCCCTCCCCCATCGGCGCCGACAACTATTATCCCGTCAGCGCCGCTGGCCTGTATGTTGGTGGCGACCCGGATGAAAACCGTACTTCCATTGAAATTTCTGACGACGAGCATCTCGGCGGCAAACTGGGGGCGCTGCTTGAGCTGCGCGATGCCATCATCCCGCGTCAGATCGCCCAGCTCGACGAGCTGGCGCATAAAATGGCCCTTCGTTTCGACGCCCAGGGCCTGCGCCTTTTCACTGGCGCCAACGGCACCATTCCCGCCGACACCGCACCCGTGCCCGATCCGCCTGGCCCGCTCACACCTGTGACCTATGTCGGATTCGCCAGCCAGATCCGCGTCAACCAGCAGGTCCAAAGCGACAACTCCCTGGTGCAAAGCGGCACCGTGGCCAACGATCTCACGGTCCAGCCGGGATCGAACGAGGTTATTCGCCGCATCGTCGAATTCGCGTTCGGCGATGTGGAATATCAGGAGGCCGAGGGCACGATCGATCTGCGCGCGGCCGGCACCGGTGGCACCACGCTGCAGCCGTGGCTGGGTTTGTTCTCGCAGAACCAGGTAATCAGCAACGTCAATCTCAGCCAGTACAGCGACCTCGACGCCCTTATCAACGCCGGTGGCGACGTGTTCGATCCGATTCCGCCCGGACCGCCGCTCAACGATGTTTTCCGCCTGACCTTCAGCGATCCGCGCCTGGGTATTCCGGACGCCACCTACGATCTCGATCTTTCCGCCATCAATACCGCCTACCCGATCGGCGGTGCGGTCACCGACGCGCTCGATCAGCTGATCTCCGCCATCAACAACCTGGCCCCGCCCCCCAACGCCGCCTTCGACGTCCAGGCCAGCCGTGGCCCCTACGGCCAGCTGATCATTTCCTCGCGCGCCAACATCGTCATCGACGCCTCCACCCCGGCAAGCGGCATGCGCCAGGAAGGCCTCGACTTCCTGGGCTTCACCGAAGGCACCTATGAAACAGTCGATCCTTATTTCGAAGTCCAGATCGGCCGCAACAATCCCGTCACCGTCACCATCGAACCCGGCGACGATGAAACAGACCTGATGGCGAAGCTCGAATATAACAGCGGCATGGGAACCGGCATTCCAGGGCTGTACGCCAACATGGCGGCGGGCCTTCTGACCCTGCGACCCGGCAACGACAACAGCAACGGCGGACCGGTGTTCGGCGGCGATATGCGCCTGGTCGGCGGTCCGTTCGAGGCCGATGGCAGCGGTGGCAGCGGCGTGGCGGCGGGCGCCACGGTGCTTGAAGCCCTGTTCGGCAGCAACAGCCCGGTAGCGAATGTCCTGCACAGCACCACCACCGCCTTCCGCTTCCAGAACCTGGGCCCTAGTGCCGATATCAATACCGGAATCATCAGCGCCACGTCGCTGATCGATTTCAGCCAGCGCATGGTCAACAAGCATACCGAGGAAGTCATCAGTGCCGAAACCCAGCGCGACGACGAGGTGTCTTTCCGCGACCTGCTGCAGCGCCAGCTGCTCGACGAATCCGCGGTCAATATCGACGAGGAACTGTCGCTGCTGATCACGGTCCAGACCGCCTATGCCGCCGCGGCGCGGGCCGTGACCGCTGTGCAGACGATGTTCGATGAACTGATTAACGCCGTGAGATGATGAGGTAACGCCATGACGCTCGTTTCTACCCTGGGCCAGGCCCTGGATCAGATCGAAAGGCTCAAGGGCCTGCAGGAACGCATGGGCCTGCTGCAGACCCAGCTCGCCACCGGCAAGAAAACCGATCTTTATAAAGGTCTGGGCACCGACGTTATCTATTCGCAGCGGGCGCGCGCGAATTTCAGTTCGCTCGACACCTATCTGAACAACATCACCATCGCTGACCGGCGCATCCGGATCATGGAAAGTTCGCTCGGCCAGGTGCAGGATCAGGCGGAAAACATGCTGGAGGCGATCGAAGTCCAGACCCAGACCGGCGAATACGAAATCGCCTCGGTCGGCACCCTGGCCGGCAACATTCTGGATGTTATCACCGATCTCCTGAACCAGAAGGACGGCGAGCGTTATCTGTTCGCCGGCGCGGAAAACCTGCAGCAGGCGATGTACGATAACGGCGCGCTTGACACCTACACCCGCCAGCAGATCACCGACTGGGTTAACGGCAGCCTCGACAACGACCAGCTGATCGCCAGCTACACCGACCAAACCGCGCTGACCGACACCATCGTCGGTTTCAACGCCCAACTCAGCAGCGGCAATGCCCGCAACGTGACGGTTCGCGTCGACGACAATGCCGAGGTCGATTATACCGTGTTCGCCAACGAGGATCCGCTGCGCGACATTATTGTGGTCATGAGCATGATCAAGAATCTCGACAGCGTTCTCGACGAAGTGACGCTCGAGGACGACGATCCGCCCACCACCGTGACCGCGCCAGGCGCCACCCAGGACGAAAAGAACCAAAATTTCTATACCATCTTCAACGATCTCGCGAAGATGATGAGCCGTGCGCTCGACGGCGTCGACGATCTGCGCTTCCGCGTAAGTGATGCGCAAGCCCAGATCAAGCAGATCGCCGATTCGCATAAATTCGAGAAAAACACGATGCTATCGGTGATCGCCGATGTCGAGGATGTCGATCTCAACGAGGTGGCGGTGCAGATCAACACCCTGACCGTGCAGCTCGAGGCATCTTACCGCGTCACCGCGCTCCTGAGCACCCTGAACCTGACCACCGTGCTGGGCGCAGCCTAGAAATCATGGTTTCATGAAAAAGGCCGGCGTTGCGCCGGCCTTTTTCTCATGCGCGGCGGATCGCTTAGCCGCGTTTTTGGATCACCAGCACCGAAGGGCCCTTGGGAGCGTTCGGGTGGATCTCGGCGACCGGACGGTGCGGCTGGTCGGCATAGATCTCCAGGATCTTTGTAATGGCATCGGGGAACGTCGCGTGCATCTCGATCGCGTTCGGCAGCGTGTAATCGCTGTCGATGGTCCAGAGCATCTGCACGCCGGTTTCCCGTGACCAGCGGGAAATCGTCTGGCGCACACTTTCTCCGGCGGGCGCGGTGAAGTAGCGGATTTCAAGCGGATCGAGCGTCGCCGCCGCCACCGGGGGCAGCGGCGTATTGCTTTCCTCGAAACCGGCGGCCGGGGCCGTCGCGGCTTCGGCCATCGGCTCGACCATCTCCGTTTCGGCTTCTTCAGCGGCGGGCGCTTCGTTGGTCACGGTGACGGGCGGAACCGTCATCACGGGTGCGGTTTGTGCCTCTTCTTCCTCATCATCGCTGCCGAACAGGCGACCGAACCAAGAAGAGGATTCGGGCTTCTGGCGGCGCGGGTAGGACGATGCGGTTTCAGTCGAGGCCGCCAAAGCGCTGCCCACGCTCAGGGGCTCGTCATTCATGCCCATGTCGGCCGACGACGCGGTCAGGCCGGCGGGTTCTGCCGATGCCACGGGTTCGGGCGCGGGTGTTTCGACCATGATCTCTTCAACCGCGGCCACGGGCGGTGGCGCCACCGGGGGCGTCACCAGTACGGCCTTGCCCACCACCATCGCGGTCAGGCCCTGGGGCGCGAGCGCTTCGTTCAGAACGGTCAGCCACGACTGGCCGCCGTTCCAGGAAATCTTCATCGCCGGGCTGACGCCTTTGGCGAAAGAGTACGAATAATCGGCGGGCACGATCTGAGCGAGCGCAAGCGCGAGCGGAATGCCGCTGCCGAAGCCTGCGGCGACGCGCGTATCGTTGAAGCCCTCGGGTGTCGCGGCCACAACCGGCATGGGCGCGGGCACGGGCTGTTCCTCGATCGCGGTTTCGGTGGATTCCCCGGCGATCAGCGAGGGCGTCGCCTCGACCGGCACCGGCGGCACCACAACCACCGCGGCGGCGGCACCTTCGGCCGGCGCCTCGGGCAGGCCTTCGACCACAGCTTCCACCGCGCTTTCGCCTTCAGCGGGCGCTTCCATGGGCACGGGCGAGAGAGGTCCGGGGGTCAGTTCCATCACTTCCACGCGGCCGGCGGGCGCGGCGGGCACGCTCAAGGGCGCTTCGGGCGCGGCCGGAGCCACGGCGCGGGGCGGCGGCGCCCACTCAAAACCGGCCTGGGCGGCGGGGGCCGCCAGGAAAAGCGAAGCGGCGCTCAGGAAGGCGGCGCGGCGTAGAATCTTGCTCATTTTGCGAATATCCTTGCTGTCTTCAAAAACCGGCCTCGGCCGGAAGTTTCAGTTTGACAATAATCATGTCAGTCGGAAATGACAAGCATTCTTCTGGGCCGGAGCGGGCGGTCAACCCGTTGATTCGCCTTTATTCCCGGTAAATCCGGAACACCCGGCGGTGATAGCTGAAATAACCGGGCCGGCCGTAGCCGAACAGCCAGACCCGGAAAGCCCGCAGCGCCGCCCAGAAGGTCAGGCCCTTTTTCTCGACGAAGCGGAAGACCATCGTGGTGATGATAACGATGATGAAGGTGATCGGCCGGGCATAGACCAGCAGCACGGCATAGGGAATGGCGGCGCGGGCGTCGAGGCTGAAGAAACGCACCGGGCGCCCGGTGTTGCGCCAGTGCCAGTTCTGCTTCTCTATGGCGGTATCGTCGACGCCGGCCATGGAGGCCCTCCCTTTCAAGACCCCATACTATAACGCAAATCGTTAAGGATTTATAGTCTAATGCCCGCCGGTGCTGGAGGCCAGCATCAGGTAGTGGCGGCGCTCGATCATACCCTTCTCGAACACGATCCGGGCCGATTCGCCCATGCTGCGGCCATAAGCGGGCAGCATGCGGGTGATGGCGTTGGGCCATTCGCTCATTTCCATGTCCATCAGCTTTTCGCGCACTTCGCCGGGGAACGACATCCATTCGCGCACGCCCACGCGGCCGCCGCCGATTTTGGGCACCAGCGCCTGGGTGACGATCAGACGCAGCGTATCCATCAGGGCGAAACCGCGCTCGGTGCGCTCGTTCGGCTCGAAGGTCGAAACCATGCGCTGCACCGTCGAGGCCACGCCCGTGGTGTGCGTGGTGGTGTAGACGCAGTGGCCCGTCTGGGCCGCTTCGATGGCGGCGGAAATGGTCTCGCGGTCGCGCGCCTCGCCCACCAGGATCACTTCCGGCTTGCGGCGCAGGGCGTTGCGCACACCGCGCGCGAAGTCGGGCAGGTGGCGCGGAATCTCCGTTTGCGACACCAGCGAGCGCGGGCTTTTGACGTTGTCGTACACGTACTCGATCGGCGATTCGTAGGTCAGCATCTTGCCGCAGCCATGCGGACGCTCGAGGATCATGCGGTTACCCGCCGCCAGCAGCGTCGACTTGCCCGAACCGGTCGGGCCGGTGACGATCACGATGCCCTGGCGCGGCGACCAGCTGTCGATGATCGGCTGCTCGACGTTGAGATCGAGCATCGAGGGCGGCGTATTGGGCAGCGCGCGCATCGTCACCTGTGCGGCGTCGCGGCCCTTGGAAAGGATGGCAGTGATGTTTACGCGGAAACGAATGCGGGTGTAGCGGTCGGGGCGGATCTCGTAGGAAAGATCGAGATCGGTGCCCGACGCCAGGCGCGCCTGCGCCTCGGGGCCGTAGATCTTGTGCAGCACCACCGACATATCGGCCGCATCCAGCGCGCGGAACGTGCCGGGATAAAGGGCGCCGTCAAGCTCGTGATAGATCGGCCGGTCGCTCTGGAAAGTGATGTCGGAAGCGCCGCGCTTGACCGACCACAGCAGGAAGGCGTCGATCGAGTCCTCGACCAGCCGCCCGGGCTCCTCGGGCCAAGTCTGGCCCTTGTTGTCCCTGCCCTTGAGAAGACTTACCGGTTTGCGGGTTGCCATATCTCCGACCCCGGCATAAGCGCGGGGGCGCCCGTAATCTGGACGGCGCGGTCCCCGACGCGCATTTTCTCACCGCCGCCCGTCACGCCGCGGTCAACCTGCTGCGTGTAAGGAGGCGTAATCATACCCTGGGCCAGTAGCAAGCGGTAGCGCACCATGCCCTGATAATCGGCGCTCAATTGATTGAGGTCGTCCTGGAAGATCTCATCGGCCTGGTTAATGCCCATCTTCCATCCTTCGCGGATCCACTCGATCCACTTCTCGCGCTCTTCCTTCGAGGAAGGACGGAGAATATCGGGCGGCGGGACGACTTCGCCCCAGTCGCGCTCGAGATAATTGCGCCAGTGCCGCGCGGAAGAAACGATCCGCGCATTGCGGTTGATGGCATAGACGCGGTCGGCCACGGCGGCTTCCTGGCCGCCCTTGCCGACGATCAGCGCGTTGGTAGTCTCGGAAACGATCGGCGGCTCGATCAAAAGGCCCGAGGGCGCGGCGATCAGCAGCAGGCGGAAATCGAACACTTTGTCGAGATAGGTTTGGCGCGACTCGAGTTCGTTGCGGATGCGGAAGGTGCGCCAGGCCAGGCCGCCGCGCGCGCCGTAAGACAAAGCCGCTTCCTTCAGCGCCTCGAGGCGGATGTTGAACGCCAGACCCGCACCTTCTTCGTCGTCATCGTCGTCGCGCTTGGGCGGCTTGATGGTCGAGTCGGGAATGTTCTCAAGCACCACGCGGTCAGGCGGCTCGGGCATGCCGGCGCTCTCCACGTCAAGTGCGAAAGCAGGCGCCGCCAGAGCGGCCACCGTTACCAGAACCATGACTATGCGAAGAGCGAACGTGCCCACGGCGGCTTAACCCCCCACGCCGGTGGTCGGCGCGTAATGAATTTCTACGACGCGGCGGGCGCCGTCGACGCGCACATCGGCGCGCACGCCGAGTTGCAGGCCGAGATTGCGCAGCACGTCGATGACGGGACGGTTTTCAACATCGATCGACACCACGATCGCCACAGGCGGCGGCGTGCCGATGGTGTTGAAGGAGTAACCGGCGCGCTCGGCCAGTTTCTTGGCGATCGGCTCGACCGGGCCGACCCAGTTCACGGTGATCGCGCGGCGCAGTTCGGGGGGCGCGTCAGGCACGGGGTTGACCGCCACGCCCGGCGAACGGGCCTGTTCCACGGCGGCCAGCGTCTCGATCGCGCTCGAAGCGCGGTCGGCGGCGTCGGCCAGCATCAGCGATACTTTATCGGGCGAAGCCACCAGCTGCGGGTTGTCGTTCAGAAGCGGTTTGTTCGACGAGCAAGCCGTCAAGGTTCCCAGCACGGCGATCAGCAGCGCAGAACGCGCGGCGAAAAAAAGTTCGTTACGTTTCATCATTCAAGGTCCTCTAAACCCGGCCGATTTGCTTTATAGAGCCCTATGTAGCAAATCGACGGCTATTTTACAAATTAGCTTTTCAAAACAGGGCCGATCAAGACGCCTTTTCGCTTTTCCGATCGTTTTCCCTGACTTTTCCCCCGCTCAATTCCCTGATTTTCCATCATTTTTAAGGCTTCTTGTCCCCTGGCTGCCCGACCTCGATCAGGCCGAAGCGGTCCATCGACTTCAGAACACGGCCCTTATAGGCGGTGCCGAATTTAGGGGTGCGGGAGTGATAATGGGCGATGGCCTGGGCCAGGTTGCCGGTCTGGTCGAGGTGGCTGCGCAGGATCCAGGCCGCCACGCCGACATTGGTACAGGGGTCGTCGCGCACCCATTTGCGCGCGGTCGGGCCGGTAACCCCCCATTGCTGGGCCAGTTCCGGCAGCCATAACGTATTGATCTGCATGGGGCCGAGGTCGTAGCTGCCGTTGTCGTTCGGGCCGACTTCCTGGCCTATCCGGCCGCCTTCCACCTGGTAGATCCCCAGAAGAACGTGAGGTGGCACGGCGTACGTTTCCGCCGCCAGCATCAGGCAAGCCGCAAAGACTTTGCTGATCATTCCCTAAACCCCTACGCCCCTAACTGCGAACCGTTGGCAAAAATCTAGCCGATCCGGCCAACGGATGCCAGAATCTCGTTTATTTACATATTTCTATTTTTCTTGATGACTTCTAAACAGTATCCATGACATCTCATCGTCATGCCCGCTTTATGCGGGCATCCGGACTTAAAAAAACCAGACCCCCGCACAAGGCGGGGGTGACATTGGGAAGAACTTCGCGTCCTCACGCCTTCGCGGTTCAAATAAACCCTACACCTTGCCGCCCGGCTTGAAGAACGACATCGGATTGCCCGCGGGGGGCGCGGCGCTTTGCGCCGATGGGGGCGCCGATTCGTTGACAGCCGCTGCGGGCTTCAGGCCGCCGCCCGTCGTCGCGCCGCTCTCGCCCGAGGAAGCGGGCAGTAAGGCCGCCAGCATCGCGGCGCGGCGGTCGAAATTCTCCCACAGCGAGTCCATCGGCACGCCGCCTTCGCCCGCGCGGGCCGTTTCGTTGCGCGCGCTTTCATCCATACCCGTGATGCGCGCCGTTTCGGCCTGATGGCACGCGGTGTAGATCTGCCCGAGCGCGGCCAGAAGCGGCGTTTCCATCTCGTGGCGTCCGGCCGCAATCTGCGAGGCCTTGGCAGCAAGACGCTCGGCGATATCCTTCACCAGCTTGCGTTCGTTGCGGCCGAACGAATAAGCCGCCACCGCGTTCACCACCGGCACCAGCGCCTGGAAATAGCCAATCGTCGCGCGGTTCTCCGCGCCCAGCTCCGTGCCGGAGGAAAAATTGTCGGCAAACGTCAGCGCCGCGCCCAGCGCGGCTGAAAGCTTCTTGATCTCAATCTCGGCGGGCGCGCGGCCCGCCGTCTTGTAATGGCCGGCGATCAGGCGCGCCGCCAGACCCATCAGCGCCAGACGCAGCGCGTCGCCCTCGCCGTCGCCCGGCTTGATGTCGATCGCGGTGCCGACTTCGGCGCCCAGCTCTACGCTGCGCGCCAGCAGCTCAGCGGTCAGCGCTGCCGCTTCCTTATCGGGCGCGGCTTTGCCGCTTTCGGTCACGGCCGCCAGCAGCGGCGCGCCGATGGTCTCAAGAACCTGAACCTGCAGACGTGCTTTTTGCGACATGGCGAAGGCTATCCCTTGATATCGTTGACCAGCGCCTGAAGATCGCGCGGGCGGCCCTGCAGGATCTTCACTTCGCCGTTCTTGGCGCGATAGACGCTCAAAGGGGTCACGTTCATCTTCCACGACTGCATGATGGACAGATTTTTCTCAACCCCTTGCGCGTTGATGCCGGGCGTGACCGGCAGCGCGGCAGCGTCGCCGGCCAGATGCTTGAACCACCGCTCCGCCGGATCGGCGATCGCGAGCAGAAGCGCTGCCTGGGCCTTGGTATCTTCCTTGAAGCCGACGGGGATCATGCGCACCTGCACCAGACCGTTATCGATGTACGCCGCCTTGAGGTCGTCCATCATCGCGTGGCAATAGGGGCACTGCGGATCCATGAAGGTGTAGATCACGGGCGCCTCGGTCTTGCCCAGCGTGACGAAGTTGCTGGCCTCGATGTCGCTGAACATCTGCTCGGCCGGAGTTTTGAACGCGCGGTCGGTGCCTTCGGCGGCAGCGGCTTCCTGCGCGGCGGCCGCATCGGGCGTGGCTTTAAGCACGTCGAGCACAGCGCCGCCTTCCTTCTGCAGCGCCTGCACCTGCTGCAGCGTGACCATCTTGCCTTCTTTATCGAACAAAAGGCCGAGCAGGATGAATTCGCGGTCCTCGGTGGCGTAGAAATACTGCTCCTGGCCGCCCTGGATTGCGATCCAGCCGTCAAGCGTGCCGGTTTTGCCGAGATAGCGCACCTGCGCGCCCTCCTGTGACAGGGCCTCGAGCGGCGCGGGCAGCGGCGGGCTGTCCTGGCTCTGGGCACGGGCGGGCGACAGAACGGCCAGCGTCAGAAGGGAAAGCGTGAAAAGGGTGAAAAGCGCGCGCATGATCGGTTCGTCCTTCTGGTCGCGGTGGTCCCCATGGTCATGGACCCGCCGCCGTTTTTGCCCTATGATCCCCTTTTCGCGTTCTTGCACGGGGGAAACGCCATGGAAAGCCTGTTGATTGTCGCCGCCATCATACTGATCCCGGCGGCCTTTGTCATCCTGATCTATAACCGCATCATCGCCCTGCGGCAGAACCGGAAAAATGCCTTTTCCGACATCGACGTGCAGCTCAAACAGCGCTTCAACCTGGTGCCGCAGCTGGTCGAAACCGTCAAGGGCTACGCCGCGCATGAAAAGACCCTGTTCGAAAACGTCACCGCCGCCCGCGCCCGCGTGGGCCAGTCCCAGGGCGAAGTCGGCGGGGCGCGCCTGGCGGCCGAAAGCCTGCTGGGCGGCGCGCTCGGCAACCTGATCGCGGTGGCCGAGAATTATCCGGCCCTGAAAGCCGACGGCAACTTCCAGAAGCTGATGGCCGAGCTTTCCGACATCGAGAACAAGATCGCCGCCGCCCGCCGCTTCTTCAACAGCGCGACCGGCGAATACAACACCGCCATCCAGCAATTCCCCGGCAACTTCATCGCCGGCATGTTCGGGTTCGGCGAGGAAGCGTTCTTCGAACTGGCCGAAAACGAAAAGGCGGCGGTGGCCGAGCCCGTGCCCTTCAAGTTCACCGGATCGGGATCCTGATCCCGGCCTAGGGAGCGGCGTCCATGACCCTGGCCACGGTCGGCCTCAACACGCATATCTGGAACAACAACCTGCGTTCGCTGGCGCTGCTGGCGTTCTATCCGTTTTTGCTGCTCGGACTGTTCTGGGCCATCGCGCTCGCGGGCGGGTTCATGATGACCGGCGCCGCGCTCAGCACACCCGCGCCCGGCGCGGCCGCTGCCTTTGCCACTGGGATCGTGATCGATTACGCGCCCCTGGTTATGACGGCAGTATTGATCTGGTTCGCGGCGGCATGGTTCTTCAACGCGCACATGATCCGCAAAATGGCGCATGCGCATACCGTGACGCGCGCCGAGGAGCCCATCCTTTACAACCTGCTTGAAAACATGTGCATCAGCCGCGGCATGAAGATGCCGCAGCTGCAGATCATCGAAACGCACGCCCGCAACGCGTTCGCAAGCGGCATCGACGAGCGCAGCTACGCCATTACCGTCACGCGCGGGCTACTCAACAGCCTGAGCCGCGACGAGGTGGAAGCCGTGCTGGGGCACGAGCTGACGCATATCATCAACCGCGACGTCCGGCTTCTGATCGTGTCGGTCATATTCACCGGCATGGTGGGGTTCGCCGCGCAGATGGTGTGGAGCAGCCTGCGCCACGGCGCTTTGCGAAGCCGCCGGGGCCGCAGCGGCAGCCATCCCGGCTTCGCGCTGTTCATGCTGGCGGTGCTGCTGATCCTGTGGCTCGGCTATCTGGCCACGCTGCTCACCCGCTTTGCGCTGTCGCGCCGGCGCGAGTTCATGGCCGATGCCGGGGCGGTGCAGCTGACCAAGAATCCCGGGGCGATGATGAGCGCGCTGCTGCGCATCAGCAAGCGCGACGTGATCCCCGGCGCGCCCGCCGACATCGCCCTGATGTGCATCGAGAACTCGCAGCCCTTCTTCGGTATTTTCGCCACCCACCCGCCGCTTGAAGCGCGGCTGCGCGCGCTGTCCGAAACCACCGGGGCGCCGGTGCCCGAACTTGCCGATTTCCGCGCCCCGGACGAAGCGCGCCTCGAGCCCGCCCGCCGCCACAACCCCTGGGTTTAGGGGTTTTTGCCCCTTTTTGGCCACATTCGGAGGCTCCCTGCGATCTTATCTTGTCCGGTTTTTATGGACCGGGTTTTGAAATTTGTTAAAATGGACCTATGTAAGACGTGTTTCCCAAAAGACCCCCGAAGGAGGGACGACAATGCAAACCGATCAAATGACCCCCTCTCAGGCCCGCAGCCTGAGCACCGACGCCGCCCTGCGCGGCCATATGCAGAGCATCTATAATAAGATGACCCTGGGTGTGCTGGTCACGGCCTTGGTGTCTTGGGCGGTTTCCGCGAGCCCGGCCCTGATGCAGCTCTTCCTGGGCGGCCCGCAGGCTTACATCGTCATGTTCGCCCCGCTCGCCGTCCTGTGGTTCGGTTTTAACCCGATGACCATGAGCCCGGCCAAGCTGCGCGCCTCGTTCTTCCTGATCAGCGTGCTGTACGGCATCAGCTTCTCGGTCATCTTCATGGCCTTCACCAATACCGAGATCGCGCGCGCCTTCTTCATCGCCACGGCGATGTTCGCGGGCATCAGCATCTTCGGTTACACGACCAAGAAGAACCTCGACGGCCTCGGCACCTTCGCCGTGATGGGCGTGTGGGGCGTTTTCATCTTGGCGATCATCAACCTGTTCGTGCAGTCGTCCATGATGAGCAACGTGATCTCGGGCGTTTCGATCATCGCGTTTGCCGGCATCACTGCCTGGCAGACCCAAAGCATGAAAGAAATGTTCAGCCCGCACGCGGGCGGCGACGCCAACGCCCGTATGGCCTGGGCGGCGGCGCTGAACCTGTATGTCAGCTTCATCGCCATGTTCCAGAGCATCCTGCACCTGCTCAGCAATCGCGAATAAGCTTAAAAGACTCTTTAAAAACAGCCCGCCGTATGCGGGCTGTTTTGTTTTCTGCACACGCCTGTATCCGCGCCGCTATAAAGCGGGAAAGGCCGGGCGCTTTGCATTACAATGAAGTCATGACGCAAGGTCTTGACGATCATTCCCTTCTGAACGAGCTCGCCGGCTATCACCCGCCCGCCAACCAGGCCGGTTACGGCGAGGATGATGGTTTCCTTGGCATCAGCCCGGCGATGCAGGAACTTTACCACCACATAGAAAGCGCTGCCGAATCGCGCGCGCCTGTGTTCATCTCGGGCGAAACCGGCACCGGCAAGAGTTTGACCGCCGGGCTTTTGCATCGGCTTGGCCCGGCGGCGGCGCAGGATCTGGCGATTCTTCAGGCTTGCGCTATCGACCGCGACGCGCTGACGGCCGCCCTGACGGCGGGCACGTTCGTGATCGAGAATATAGACGAAAGCCCCGCCGAGACGCAGGGCCTGCTGCTTTCCGCCCTGCCGCGCGCCCAGGCGCGCCTTGTCTGCACGGCGGCGGGCGATCCTTTCGCCGCGATCCGCGAGGGGCGTCTGCGGCCCGATCTTTTCTATCAGCTCTGTGTCATTCCCCTGGCCCTGCCGCCGCTGCGCGAACGCGGCGACGATATCGTCGACCTTGCCAGCGCCTTCCTGCAGCGCGCGGCGCGTGATGAGGGCCGGCGCGGCCTGGTCCGTTTCAGCGACGAAGCCGAAGACAGGCTGCGGCGCTATCTGTGGCCCGGCAATGTGCGCCAACTGCGCAACGTCGCGCGCTATGTCGCTGTGATGAGCGAGGATGCCGTCGTGCCGGCCGCGCATCTGCCGCGCGCGCTGATGCCCTTCGCACCCCCCTATCCGCCCTCATTCCCGCTGGCACGCGCCCTGCCGTCCGAAACGATGCCGCGCGAAGAAACGGGGGAGACCCTGGCTACGCTCGAGCGCCGCGCCATCGAGAACGCGCTCGCCTCCTGCGGCGGCAACATGGCGCGCGCCGCCGCGCGCCTGGGCGTGGCGGCCTCGACCCTCTACCGCAAGAAAGCGGGCTGGGAAGCCGATAACGCGGGGACCATAGCCTGAGCGCCCCGCCCGTGATTATCCATAAACTAAGAAAAAGCCTTCTTTTTCCTTGAATCCCGGCCGGTAAATCCTTATCAAAGGGGCACCCGTCTTTGGGGGCTCGTAGCTCAGCTGGGAGAGCGTCGCAATGGCATTGCGAAGGTCGACGGTTCGATCCCGTTCGAGTCCACCATCGTCCCCTTTATTCTCTAACGTATAAAAGGCCCTGTCAGCGCCGCCGTGAGCGGATCGCGCGCCAGGCACGCCCGCACCGGCGGGCGTTCGAAATGGGCGGCGTAATAGGCGCGGGCGATCAGAAGCGGCATACCATCGCCGTGCGCCAGCGCGTCTCCGGCCCTGTCCGCCAGCGCGGCCAACGTCAGCGTCTTGCTCATCTTGTCTATCAGGCAGGGCGCGGCCACCGCGAACGCTTCCGGATGATCCGCGAGTGCTTTGAACGAAGATTTGAAGTGCCAGAATTCTGTCTCGAGCGCCAGGCGATCCTCGTCCATCCGTTCGCGCGGCAGGCGCTGGTAAATTTCCTCAAGGTGGCGCAGATAGGCGGCGGGCGCGATCTCCTTCCGTTCAAGCGCGGACGCCAGCCGCTCCTCGATCCGCACCTGCGGATTCTGGCGCAGGCTGGATAAGAGCCAGGCGCGCGCGCTGCTGAAAAAGGCATCGTCCTGGCCGCCTGCCTGCGCTGAAAGGGCCTGCGCCTGTTCCATGATCCCAAGCGCCGTTGCGGCACCCGTGCCGGTGGCCAGCAGCGTGACCAGGCGCCGCCATCCGTTGTCGGTTTGCGTGGCCGCGCGTTCCCGTTCCCCAAGCAACGCTTCAAGGCCGTTCTGCGCGACCGTAAGGCGCGCCAGGCCGCGCTGCAGCCCTTCCGAGCTGCCGGGGCCGATCAGAGGTGCGATTTTATCGAGCGCCTCCCGCGTCACGGCCTGCAGCCAGGCAAAATGCTGATCTTCGCCGCTTCTCAGCGAAAAACTTGCGGCTATCGGTAAAGCGTCGCCCATGGTCCCTCCAGAAACCCGCTGGAAACCCGCCGGCGGCGGTTTCACGCGAATCATTAAGCCTAACACGGCGGAAAACCGCCAAAAAACACTTGCGCATTTTTTTCGTGCAGCGGCGCAGCATTCTCTGCTAAAAGAGATGTGAAATTCGCAGCCATATCAACGGGAAAGTAGGAAATGACCATGCGGGGATATCTCATCAGAACCATGCTCGCCGTGGCCCTTTTGTTCACGCTTTCCGCCTGCAGCAACACCATGCACGGCATGGGCCGCGACATCGAGAACGCGGGCGAAAAAATCCAGAAGACGTTCTAGGAACCGCCATGAAAATTTTCTACGCTCTGCTCGCGTTTTTCCTTCTTGTACCTGCTGTGGCGCAGGCGCAGCGCGATGATGGCGGCTTCGGCTCCTCCTTTTTCACCGGCGATACACCGCTGGCCCTCATCGAGCCCGAGGGCGAAGACGACGGCGAAGGCGTCGGCACGGTAAGCGACGCGATGATAGCGGATATGGAATCCGGTGTGCTGGCGAACGAACTGCAGGGCATTGCCCCCGCTGCGGGCGAAGACGGAAACGCCGAATTCGACGAAATGCCCTGGCCCCCCGAACTTGACCTCCTGCCCTTGCCACTGCCGCTCGAGTGAACCGCCCTTTTCAGGTTACGATTCTGATTCTCTTCGCCCTGCTGCCCTTGATCGCGGCACTGGCCCCGCGCGCTTTGTGCGTGGCGCCATCGCTTCTCGGGCTGGTAATGGCGACGACCGCGTATTTCACGGACCGCCGGATCGCCTGGCCCTTCCGGCCATTTCTGCTGCTGCTGTCCGGCACGCTTTTATTCGCCGCCGCCAGCACCCTGTGGGCGGTCGCGCCTGACATGGCGCTTGAAAAGCCGCTTGAGACGCTGGCGATTTTTCTGCCTGGGCTTTTCGGCTATGCCGCGCTGCGCACTTTGATCGCGCGGGAAGAAGGGCTGGGCGATAAAATCCTCGCCGTCCTGTTCCCGCTGACGCTTGTCGCCTGCGCGCTGATGGTGATCGAGATCTATGGCGGCATGCCGATCAAGAAATTCCTGCGGCCAATCCTGGACACGCACAAGCCGCGCCTCTCCAACCTCAATCGCGGCGTGATCGCCCTTTTGCTGATCCAGCTGCCGCTCGCGGCCTTGCTGTGGCAAAAGCACAGGCGCCGTGCGCTCGTCCTTCTGGGCGCGGCGGCGGTGATGGCGGCGGGGACGCAGTCGCAGTCGGCGCAAATGGCGGTCCTGCTGGGGCTCGCGTTCTTTTTTCTCTTTCCCGTCAACAAGCCGCGGGCCTTCCGTATGTTCGCGGCCCTGCTTGTGATTCTGACGCTCGCCGCGCCGTTCATCGCGCCGCCTCTCTTCAAGAAAACCGTGGCGCTCGCCGATTCCTATCACTTCCTGTCCGAGAAAGCGTACGCTCCGCCGCGGCTTGAGATCTGGGATTTCGTCGCGCGCAGGGCGCTTGAAAAACCGCTTTACGGTCACGGCGTCGAGGCCACGCGCGCGATCACCGATTTCGACACCGCGCAGCTTTACCACAAAAGCGGCACCGTGCTTCACCCGCACAATTTCGCGTTGCAGCTCTGGATCGAGCTGGGCGTGACGGGCGCGCTGCTGGGCGGCGCGCTGCTGGTCCTCATTCTCGAGTTGACCGCGCGGCTGCCGGAAACGGGCGCGCGGCGTCTGGCGCTCGGCCTGTTAGCCTTCTGCCTAGCGATCGCGTCTTTCGGTTACGGCCTGTGGCAGAACTGGTGGATCGGCGCCCTGGTGCTGGCGCTGCTCATGACCGGTCTTTATCCGGACCCTCGAGATACGGATCGTCGAGCCGCGTGAATTCGGCGTCGATCGCCGGTTCGGCAGCGGCGGCGATATCCGCCAGGCCGTAGTGGCGGATCAGCCATTGCCGCAGCAGCCCGCGCACGGCCGGGATCATCAGGGCGAAGGCCAGCAGGTCGCTGACGAAGCCGGGAATGATCAGCAGCATCCCCGCCCCCGCCAGGCAGATACCGTCGAACAGCGCCCTCACCGGCATTTCCCCGCGGTCGGCGAGGTTCTGGACCTCGAACAGGGTGCGCAGGCCCTCGGCGCGCAGGAGCGTGCTGCCCGCGACGGCCGCCAGAATACATAAAATCAATGTGTTGAGCAGACCGATCGCCTCGCCCACGGCGATGAACACGGCGATCTCGATTAAGGGTATGGTAAGGATAATGGGCAAAACTGGCATGACGGGCAATTTATTCTATATTGATGACATAAACAAATAAAACCGTGCTACAATCCGCCCGTCCGCCGGTTCGTTCTTTTTGACGATATATAGAGGATTACATCCGTGCCCGCCGAACTTCTTATCTACGCTTTGGTTGCCGCCGGTCTGGTGTTCTGGCTGCGCAGTATTCTGGGGACCCGCCACGGCGACGAGCGCGAGCGTCCCAACCCCTTCACGCAAAGCGCGCGCGATGCGCACATGAAAGAAAAAGCCGACCGCGCCGCCGCCAAGTCTGCGGGCGGCGGGTCGCCTTTGCCGATACCGGGCGTGCTGCCGGGCGCGGCCGAAGCCGCCGAGCCGCTTGAGCGCAACATGGCCGTTCATCCCGTCGCCCATATGGGCCTTGAGGAGATCGCCCGTATCGACCGCTCTTTCACCCCCGCTCATTTCCTGCGCGGCGCACAGGATGCCTTCGTCATGATCGTCGAGGCTTTCTCGGCTGGCGACAAGGAAACGCTGCGCGGGCTTCTCGATCCTGTGACCTTCACGCCCTTCGCCCGCGCCATCGAGAACCGCGAGCGCGAAGGCCAGAAAGCGCATGTCGAGATCCACGCCATCCGCCGCGCCGAGATCGTCAACGCCAAGGTCGAGCGCAAGACGGCCTATGTCACCGTCAAGTTCACCGCCGACGAAACCAACGTGCTGTTCGACCGCGACGGCAAGCCGCTCGAGGGCCACCCTGACCGGGTTTCGGAAACCATCGACGTGTGGACGTTCATGCGCGACCTGCGCGCCCGCACGCCGGAATGGTTCCTTGTGGAAACCCGCGACGATGACGCGGCGCAACAGGACCACAAGACCGTGCCCAATTCCCGCGGCAGCTGATCTCTGCGGCGACGTTGACAGGCAACGCCCCAGGACGCACAATCGGGCTCATCATGCGCTTTGTCTTTTCTTTTTTCGCTCTTGCCGTCGTTTGGGCCCTGAGCGCCTGCGCCACCGGGCCCGCGCCCGAGGACGCCGCGCTCGACCTGCGGCCCGCCGCGTTTTCCGATCTGCCGGGCTGGGAGGAAGACGGACAGGAGCAGGCGCTTACCGCCCTGAAAAAATCATGCCCCGCGATTCTCAAGGGCAATCCGGGCAAAAATTTCGGCCCTCTGCCCGTCACCTACGCCGACTGGCAGCCGGCCTGTAATGCCCTCTTATCCCTGCCACAGACCGACTCCGCCCAGGCACGCGCGTTCCTCGAGGAATGGTTCGTGCCCTGGAAAGCCACGGCGGCGGGACGCACCGAGGGGCTGTTCACCGGCTATTATGAACCGGCCCTGCGCGGGGCGCACCACAGATCCGACCGCTATACCACGCCGCTCCTAAAACGGCCTGCCGATCTCGTGATGGTCGAGCTGGGCGATTTCCGCGACAGCCTCAAGGGCCAGCGCATCGCCGGCCGCGTGATCGAAGGCAAGCTTAAGCCCTACGAGGACCGCGCCGCCCTGACCGAGAAGATCTTCCCGCCCGATCAGGTGCTGGTGTGGGTCGATGATCCCGTTGACGCCTTTTTCCTGCATATCCAGGGCTCGGGCCGCGTGGTGATGGAAGACGGCAGCAGCCTGCGCGTCGGTTATGACGGCCAGAACGGCCACACCTATTACGCCGTCGGCCGCGAGCTGGTGAAGCGCGGCATCCTCGAAAAGGACGCCGTGTCGATGCAGTCGATCCGCGCCTGGCTTGAAACCAATCCCGAGGAAGCGCACGATTTCATGAATCTCAACCCCTCCTACATCTTCTTCCGCGTGCTGGAGGGCGAGGGACCGCTCGGGGCCGCCAACGTGGCGCTGACCGCCGGGCGCTCGCTTGCCGTCGATCCGCTCAAGATCGCCTACGGCACGCCGGTATGGCTCGATGCCGCCGGGGCCGAGGAAGGCGACGCGCCGATCCGCCGGCTGGTGGTGGCGCAGGACACGGGCGGGGCCATCCGCGGCCCCCTGCGCGGAGATTTCTTCTGGGGTTACGGTGAAAGCGCCGCGCACAAAGCCGGGCTGATGAAATCAAAAGGGGAAATGTGGCTGCTTCTGCCGCGTTCCCAGACAGGGACCTGATCATGAAAATAGAAGACTACGATATCACCGCCGGGCGCGGTTTCCTGACCCCGTACGACATGGACAAGGTCAAGTTGCCCGCCGCGTTCGCGCCGCTGCAGGAAGCCGGGCGCCATCTGTCCGATTACATGCACACGGGCCGCCTGCGCCATTTCCTAGACCTCCTGCCGGAAGCCGACATGGCCGGGCTTCTCCCAACGCTCGACGACGCGCAGCGCCGCCTGCTGATGGTGCATTATTCCTTCATCGTCCAGGCCTATGTCTGGGGTGAGGCCCAGCCCCCCGCGCGTTTGCCGCGCAACCTGGCGGTGCCTTACTGCGCGCTTGCGGATGCCATCGGCCAGTTTCCGCTGCTGCCCTATTCTTCCTACACGCTCGACAACTGGGCTCGCCTCGACCCGGCGGGCGGGATCGCGCTCGACAATATCTACGTGATCCAGAACTTTCTCGACGGGCAGGATGAAAACTGGTTCATCCTCGTGCATGTCGAGATCGAGGCCAAGGCCGGTGCGGCCCTCGCCGCTTTCCCCGCCCTGCTCGACGCCGCGGCGGCAAAGGACAAGGCGGGCGTGACGGCGCAGCTTGAGATCATCCAGGGCGCCTGGAAGAAGATCAATCCCGTGTTCGACCGCATGGTCGAGCGCTGCGACCCCTACATCTACTATCACCGCGTCCGCCCCTATATCCACGGCTGGAAGGGCAATCCGGCCCTGCCCGAGGGTCTGATCTATGAAGGCGTGGCGAAATATAACGGCAAGCCGCAGGCCTTCCGCGGCCAGACCGGCTCGCAGAGCTCGATCGTGCCCGCGATGGATGCTCTTATGGGGATCGAGCATGAAAACGACCCCCTGCGCGAATTTCTCGACGAGTTGCACCAGTACCGGCCGCCCAAGCACCGCCGCTTCATCGAGGATGTGCGCCGGCAAAGCGCCGTGCGGACCTTTGTTTCAAAGAGCGGCGATGCGGCCCTGATCGGGCTTTACAACGATATCGTCAACGAAGTGCAGAAATTCCGCACCCGCCACCTGGAATACGCCGCCAACTACATCAACAAGCAGGCGCGCGATTCCGAAGGCAACCCGACCGATATCGGCACCGGCGGCACGCCGTTCATGAAATATCTGAAGAAGCACCGCGACGAAAGCGGCGCGCACCTTCTGCCGTTGCCCGATGCGGCATAAAAGCGAATCGCGGAGCCGGGTGGGATTTGGCTCCGCGATTCACAATGCCGTCCGCTTCACGTAAGGATCAGCAAATTAAACCGTAACGCTGTTGTCGGCGACGATGTTGCCCATGGCCAGCAGGTCGGCGACCGAAGCCCCGCCCACGCCGCCCACGATCAGGGCTGCCGCGACGAAATCGCCGCCGAAGCCATCCGCGTTCACCGCCACGATGACGTCGTTGCCGCTCTTGCTCATCTGCACGAAATCGGAAATGGCGTCCGTCAGCGCGTCGTAACCGATCAGGATGTCGGTGATGTTCAGCTCGTCGCCCTGGGCGCCGATGACGAAGTCATGGATGGTGTCGACGAAACCGTCCAGGACCGTCAGGGCGAAAATGTCCTGCCCCTGGTCGCCGTAGAGGTTGTCGGCCTGCGCACCCCCCACCAGGATGTCGTCGCCTACGCCGCCATAAAGCGTGTCGGTGCCGTTACCGCCGTCCAGATAGTCGTTGTCGTCGACCAGCGGGGTCTGGATGGTGGCGCTGTTGACCTTGATGTCGAATACCAGGTCGTTGTAATCGGCGTCGCCCAGGTTGGGCAGATCCTCGAAGCCGATCCGCAGCGTGCTGGTGTTGCCCGGGGTTTTAAGGCCGGAAACGACGTGCTCGGCGTTGTCGGGGTTCAGGTTCAGGCTGCCGCCCTTCTGGTGCGAGTGATAGATCGGGCCGTTCAGGACGATCTCTGTCCAGGATTTGTTGTAAACCAGCTTGATGTCGGCGGCGCTGTCGGTGATCTTCGCCAGGCGTTCCTGGGCGGTGCCGTTCTTGTAGACGAACGACAGCTGGCCGTTGACGAGGTCGAGCGCCGCGTACTGGCTGTTGTTGTTCCAGCCGTTCGCCAGCATAAAGAAGCCGAAATCGGCGTCCGGCGTACCCGGCAGGGTAACGTTATAATTCGTGCCGACCGTCACGTTTTTCACGTTGGTAAAGGCCAGCTGCGTCATCTGGATCGTGCCGTCCTGACGGATGCTGTAGAAGCCGAGCGAGTTGGAATAGCCCGCTTCCGTGCTGACGAACTTGATGCTGGCGGTCGCCGTGTAGTCGACCGAAAGATCGCCGGCGGCGATGCCTTTGGTGCCCGCCTGCGCCGCGGTCAGGGCCTTGGCTTCCTGCAGGGTCGGGAATGCCAGGGTGGTGTTGAAGGTATGGGTCGCGGTGGTGCTTGAAACCGTATTGGCCACGCTTGCGTTCGGACCGCCGCGCAGCACGTCGCTGCCGTCGCCGCCGTACAGGAAGTCGTCGCCGATCCCGCCCCACAGGCTGTCGTTGCCGTTGTCGCCGTTCAGAGTGTCTTCGCCCTCCGAGCTCCACAGCGCGTCGTTGCCTTCACCGCCGTGAACGACGATGTCGCCATAGCCGTAATCGAACTGGGTCAGGTCGAACACATCGTCCCCGCCGCCCATGAACACTTCCTCGATATCAATCAGGCGAATGTCGCCGCCCGCGTCAGGCAGGGCGTGATAGGGATTGTGGTGGAAGAACGCGTCGTTGCCCATGCCGAAGTACAGAACGTCCCAGCCGTCGCCGCCGTCATAAATATCGGTGCTGAGGTTTTTGCCGTCGACTGAAACAAATTCGTTCGAGCCGAAAACGCCGGGAGAACCCACGTTCCAGGCTGAATAACCACCCGCGATGATCGTATCGGCGCTGAAATGCAGTTCATCGTCGCCTTCGCCGCCGCGCAGCCAGTCGTTGCCGCTGCCGCCGGAAAGGATGTCCTCGCCCGCTCCGCCGAAAATCTGGTCGTTACCGGCATCGCCGCCCAGCGTATCGTTGCCCGCGCCGGACCAGATGATGTCATGGCCCTCGCCACCCGCGATCGTGACGTCGCCGTAAACATAGTTGACGCTGGTCAGGTTGACGACGTCGTTGCCGGCGCCGGCATAAATATGCTCCACCGCTGTGGCGCGCGCGCCCGAAGTCGAGGCATGACGCGGGCTGACCGGGTCGTCGAGAATGAAAGCGTCGTCGCCGTCGGTCATCAGCAGGGTATCTTCGTCCAGGCCGCCCGAGAAAGTGTCGTAGGTACGGTTGAGGCCTTCAAGATCGGCCATTTCCGCCGTAACGTGGTTGAGAGTCAGGAAACCCACGCCCCAGACCGCGTCGGCAAAGAATTCCAGTGTATCGTTGCCGGCGTCGCCCTCAAGGCTGTCGGCGTCTGCCCCGCCCGAAAGCGTGTCGTTGTCTTCGGCGCCGATGGCGCGGTCGTTGCCCGGGCCGGTGTCGATGATGTCGTTACCCTGGCGGCCGTTGACCGTGTCGTTGCCGGTATTTGTCCAGAGAATATCGTCCGACGCGCCGCCGTCGACACTCAGATTGCCGTAGGTCAGGGTTTCGTGCGAAACCACGATCAGATCGCCGCCGTCGCCTGCGAAAATGCGCTCGACATTGGCCAGCATGATATTGCCTATATTGTCGGTCAGGAACAGCGCGTCGCCGATATTGGTCATGTTCAGGGTGTCGATCCCCGCCAGACCCTCGTAACTGGTGTCGTTGACGTTATATTCGTCGTCGATCGTCAGCGTTTTGCCGGAATAGGGATTGGTGATGGTCAGGGACACGTTCGTGACCACGCCCGAAAAAATGAAGGTATCGTTGCCGCCGGTGCCGATTAATGAAGGCATTGTTTTGTTATCCTTAGGGGTTTCACACGCTCTACTCCCCAGTATCTCAGAAGAAGCTTAAAATTTTATGTAAATAGTTTGTGTTTTTGGTAAGCGTTTCCTTAAGCTTTCCCGGGATTTAGCTAAAATTTTAGGGATCGGCCGCGGCTTTCCGGCTTTTCAGGGCCCGGGCAAGACTTTATGTAGGGGGCATGCCGGAAACCCCCCTTTCTCCTCCCGCCCCTCCTGCGGCCTCTTCCCCGGCTGCCCCCGCCCCTTCCGGGGCCGTCCTGACCGGGGGGCCGGTGGGGCGCCACCTGCTGCGGCTGTCCGTGCCCATGGTCTGGGGCATCGCCGCCGTCATCGGCTTTCAGCTCGTGGACATGTATTTTATCGGCCTTCTGGGCACGGCCGAACTGGCGGCGGTCAGCTTCACCTTCCCGATCGCTTATCTCGTCTTCGGGCTGATGATGGCGCAGGGGATCGCGCTGTCTTCCGTGCTGGCGCGGCAGATCGGCCGGGGCCGGGCCCTGCGCGGGCGGCGGCTGGCGACGCACGGCGTCGTTTTCGCTGCGTTGGGCGGGCTGGTTTTCACGGCGCTTGGCCTCGCGACGCTCGACCCGCTCTTTCGCCTGATGGGGGCGCAGCCGGCGCAGCTGGTTCTGATCCGCGACTATATGGTGACCTGGTACGCGGGAGCGGTGTTCCTGTCCGTGCTGCTCGCCGGCAACGCTGTCCTGCGCGCCGGCGGTGACACCACCGTGCCTGCCATCATCATGGTTTCGGCCACTTTGCTGAAAACCCTGCTCGATCCCGTCCTGATCTTCGGCCTGGGACCCGCACCCGCGCTGGGCGTCCGGGGCGCGGCACTGGCCTCCGTGATCGCCGATGTCCTGGCCATGGGCGCTTGCCTTTATATTCTTTTCATCCGCCGGAACATGCTGTGTCCCGGGCGGCGGCACTGGCGGCTTTTCGGCGCGTCGCTGCGCGCTTTCCTGTTCATCGCCGTACCGGTGGGGCTGGGCGGGATGATCGGCCCCGCCGCGGTCGCTTTCATCACCGCGCTGCTGGCGCCTTACGGCGAGGCCGCCGTGGCCGCTTTCGGCATCGTTTCCCGCATCGAGGCTTTCGCCTTCATCGTCATCATGGCGCTTGCCGTGGGCATGGGGCCGCTGATCGGCCAGAATTTCGGCGCGGGGCAACTCGATCGGGTGCGGGAAACCCTGCGCGTCGCCATCGGCTTTTCGGTGCTTTGGTGCCTGCTCGTTACCGCTGTCCTGCTGCCCGGCGGCGGCGCGGTCGCTCGGTTGTTCTCGAATGAAGGTGCCGTGGTCTCCCTGGCCGCGTCCTATTTCGCGATCGTGGCTCTGACCTACGCTCCCGCCAACCTGATGCCGGGCTGGAGCTCAGCCTTCAACGCCATGGGCATGCCGGGTCGCTCCTTCGCCATGATCGTGATCCGCTGGGTGGTGCTGATCGTGCCAGCCGCCGTTCTGGGCGGGCACCTGGCGGGCGTGACGGGTATTTTTGCCGCCATGGCCCTGGTGAACGTGGCGGGCGGCCTCGGCTTTCACTTCTATAACCGCCGGGTGATGGCCCGCCTCTGATCTCTCCTGTGATTCTCTCCGCGTAACAAAAAACCCCGCCGTGAAGGCGGGGTTTTTCTGATTGTCAGCGGATCTCTTAGAAGCCCGAGTCGCAGGACGAAGCGTCCGACAGAGCCGCTTCCGGCGCGGTCGAGAAGCTGTAGTTCACAACCGTGCCCTGGCTGGCAGCGGCGACTGCGTCGCCCCAGCAGGTCTCGGAAGTTCCCTCGCCCGCGGCAGGTTCGATCGCTGCTGCCTGCTGGGCCGTCTGTTGCTGCTGGCCGCCTTCGCCGCCGGCTGCCGGCTCGAGGCCCGCCAGCTGCTGGACCAGGTTCGGCGCGCCGCCGCCGCCGATCGAGGGCATGCCCGCGATCGTGACGTTCAGGCCGCCCAGAGCCGGGCCGAAGAGACCGAACTGGTTGAAGATCTCTTCCTGGTTGATCGTCTCGTCTTGGACGACGCCGAAGAAGAACAGGCCGATATCGGGACGATCGACGAAGTGGAAGATCTTATCTTCGATCGCGTCATACTGGTCTTCGGTCAGGAAGCCGCCCTGCGAAGCGGGGTTGATCCCGTCGAAGGTGGCGTTCAGGCCGTTGAGAACCGTCGGGAAGCCCGGCGCGAAGAACGCTTCGTTGTCGAGCTCGACATAGAAGGTCGACTGGCCGTTGAACACCGTCGTGCCGATGGTGCCGCCGAAACCGCCGGGACCGTCATCGTCAACCAGGCTCATCGGCGCGAACGGGCCGAAGCCTTCTTCGCCGAATGCGTAGGGAGCGAACAGCATGCCGACGCTACCATTGTTGATGGTGTTGGTAGCACCGGTCAGGTCGATCGCGCCGCTCTGGAAGAACATGCCAGTCGGGTTGTCGGTCATTTCATTACCGGCGACCAGAACCACTTCGTGGCCGGGGCCGGAGATGAACAGGCCGTTCACGCCGCTGTCGGTGACGGTGTTGCCGTTTATGATCGTAGTCAGATCAACATCGGCGATCTCGCTGTCAACAGACAGGAAGCTGTTGACTTCGATACCATCAGTGCCCGAGTCGTCGACGATGTTGTCGGTGATGTTCACCAGATAGTCGCCGCCCAGCGCATACGGATCGTAGACGATGTCGAGGATCTGGTATTCGTACTCCTCTTCATAATCTTCTTCGTATTCGCAGTCGTAGCAGACATAGCCGTTGTCATCCAGCGACACGACGATGCCGTCGTCGCCCGAAACCGTAACCGTGTTGCCGACGATGTTGGTCACGAAGTTTTTGTAGTAGCCGTACTCTTCTTCATACTCATATTCGTACAGCGACACTTCTTTCGCGTAGCTCGGGTATTCCGAGTAACCGTAGTCGTAGTAGTACACTTCGATGCCGTCGTCGGCCGAGTTGGTGACGGTGTTGCTCAGGATGTCATAGAGCGTGTCGTAATATTCATACGATCCGCCCGATCCTTCGACGTGGATACCGTCGCCGTAGTAAGCGTATTCTTCTTCCTCGTAAACGTCGCCGCTGCCGAAGCCCGAGTTGCTGACATTGTTGCCCTGGATCAGGATGCGCTGAACCTGATAGGCGTTGATGCCGTGGTAACCCGAGTTGGTGACGACGTTGTTCAGGATCTGGACGTCGTACGGGAAGTCGCCGCTCGTGTAGCTGGCGGTGATGCCGTGGTAGTCCGAGTCGCTGACGCTGTTGTTTTCGATCAGCATGCGGTTCGAGCCGTAGGACTCGATGCCGTCATTCGACGAGTTGGTGATGGTATTGCCGGCGATACGGTTGTCGTAGCCGTAATCGACATGCACGCCGTCGCCATAGCCGTAGTCGTAGTAACCGGAGTTGTCGATGGTGTTGGCCGTGACGCTCAGGTAACCGTTGCTGTAGCCGTAAACCCCGTTGTTCATGCTGTCGGTGATCTCGTTCTGATCGACGCTGACGTCATAGGAGTTCTGAACAACGATGCCGTTGCCGCTGCTATACCAGTAATACCACGGGTTGTTGTGACCGGCGTCATCGACATCATTGAAGTCGATGTCGGTGTAGTCGCTGGAGTAGGCGCCGATGCCGCTGCTGACCGTGTACCAGACCGTGTTATCGGTGACATGGTTGTAGTCGCTGTCGTACAGGTGGATGCCTTCGCCGCTCATGGACGTGGTGTTGAAGTAGTTGCCCGGGTGGCCGTACGTGCCAATCGTGTGCACGTAGTTGCCCGCGACATAGCCGTAGTCGCTGTAGACCATGGCGATGCCGTTGCGCGCGACCGAGGAGACCGTGTTGTTGGTCACACTCGACGAGTCGCTGTCATACAGGCGGATGCCATCGGCGTTCGGCGTGTCGTAGCAGCCGTACCAGTAGCAACCCGTGCTCCAGGACGCGTCACCCGCGCCGGCCACAGCGTTGTTGTCGACTTCAGCGCCGTAGCTGTAGCTGACCAGGATGCCGTTGGCGCCGGTAAACTCGATCGTGTTGCCGGCGATATAGACACCGTCATTGTCGTACACTTCGATGCCGTCGTTGCCGGGATTGTAGACGTGGTTTCCGGTGATCGAAGCTTCGATTCCTTCCAGGACATGGATGCCGTCGGCGCCCACATCATGGATGTCGTTATTGCTGATGGTCACGTAGTCAGACGGGTTGACATAGATGCCGTTCAGGCCGGTGTTGTACACCCAGTTGCTGTCAATCCAGGCATAGTCGCTGCCGCGGACGTCGATACCGTTCTCGCCGATCGAGCCCGGGCCGTTGTCGACGCCGATGGAGTTGTTGTAGATGTCCACGCCGTAGCTATCGCTGGCTTCAACGCCGTTGCTGATGGCAGCATCGATGTTGTTGTAGGCGATGTCCGCCTCGGAGCTCGATTCAACATCCACGCCGTCGTCGCCCACACCGGTGATGGTGTTGTAGTCGATCAGGAGCGCGGTGGTGTTGCCGGCATAGACGCCGTCATAGCCGGCGTCGGTGATGTCGTTGTCATAGACGCGTACCGAACCTTCGTAACCGCCGCTGGCGCCATAGATGTAAACGCCGTTCGTTGCGGTGTCGTCGATGGTGTTGTAGGCGACGAAGTGGTTGGTGCCGTAATCGATTTCAACGCCGTTGTCGCCGGTATCGGAGATGGTGTTGCTGGTCACCGACGAATTGTTGACATAGTCGAGGTCGACGCCGTCAAAAGACACTTCGTTGATGGTGTTGCTGGTCACCGTGACGTTGTCGCTGCCGTAAACTTCCACGCCATCATCGCTGATGTGGTGGATGTTGTTGTACGCGACATACAGGTTGTCGGCGTTATTGGCATAGACACCTTCAAAATAAGTGTCCCAGATGTGATTGTCTGTAACGTTGACATAGGCGCTGTCGATCACGCGCACGCCGGCGGTGTCGATATCGCTGATGTCGTTCCAGGTCACATAGGTGTAGTCGCTGGTCGAGACGTTGACGCCGTCGCCGACAACGTCGGTGATGGTGTTGTCGTTAACCAGGGCCGAAACGCTGCCCGCCACTTTGACGCCGTTGGCGCCGGTCGTGGTGATGCTGTTCTGGCTGATCTCGACGTCGTAGTTGTTGGTCACATCGACGCCATCGCCACCGGTGTTGGTGATTGTGTTGTTGTGAACCCAGGCGTAGTTGCCGTCGGTGATGTTGACGCCGTCGAGGCCGATGTCGGTGATGGTGTTGTTCGCCACTTCGACATAGTCGCTCGGGTTAACTTTGACGCCATGGCCGTCAACATCGCTGATGCCGTTGTCGGTGACATCGACATTGTCGCTGTTACTGATGTAGACACCGTTTTCGCCGATGTCGCTGATGGTGTTGCCGTCGACCAGGGTATAGTCGCTGGTCAGGACATAGACGCCGTCGCCGCCCGCGGTAGTGACGGTGTTGCTGGTAACCAGCGTGCCATCACTGTATTCGACGCTGACGCCGTCATCCGTCGAGTTGGTGACGCCGTTGTTGTTGATATAAGCATAGTCGCTATAGGCGACGTTGATGCCGTCTTCACCCGACTCGTCCACCGTGTTGTCGGTGATGTCGAGGTTGACGATGCCGCTGCCGTGGATGCCGTGGCGTGCGCTCTGGTCGACCGCGTTGCCGTCGATCAGCACGTTGGTGCTGTTGTAGGCACTGATGCCGTGATAGCCGGCGAAGTTCACGGTGTTGTCGGTAACGTCGACGTCCGTGCTGCCGCTGATCTCGATGCCGTCAAGGCCGGTGTTTTCGACCAGGTTGTTGTCGACCAGCACGTTGTCGCTGTCCTCGACGTCGATGCCTTGATCGTTGTCGGTGCCGTTGATCGTGTTGGTGATGATGTCGGCGTCGGTGACGTTCCAGACACGCACGCCGTCGCTGTACGCGCTGTTGATCACGTTGTCCTTGATGTCCACGTCATCGCTGTTCATGACGAGGATACCCTCGTTGCCCGCGTCGGTGACGGTGTTGTCGGTGATGTCGACGCCGTCGCTGCCGTCGACATGGATGCCGTCGCTGACATAGTCGCTGCCAAGGCCCGTCACGGTGACGGTGTTGTCGCGGATGGCGATGTTGTCGCTGTCGAACGCGGCGATACCGTGGCTACCAGCGTTGTCGACCGCGTTGTCGCGCACCAGGCTGTCATCGGCGTTGTCGAGGCTGATGCCCACGGCAGCGCTGCTCTTGACGGTGTTGGTGGCAATTTCGCCGTTGATCGAGTCTTCGACGCTGATGCCGGTGCCGGCGTCATTGACGGTGTTCTCGAACACCAGGCCCGAGTTGGCGTTCAGCAAGCGGATGCCGTAAACATTCTCGTCGTTGGTGTCGTCGATGGTGTTGCCCAGGACATCGACGAAGTCGCTGTCCTCGATGAAGATGCCGGTGGCGAAGTTGTCGATGGTGTTGTCTTCAACCAGGGCGAAATCGCTCAGCAGGACATGGATACCGTTGTCCGAATTGCCATCGATGTCGTTGCCGGTGATGGTCAGGTCTTCCACCGCGCCGGCGTTGACGCCGTCTTCGACGCTGGAAATGGTGTTGTCGCTGATATCCACGCCGTCGCTGTTATAGACGCCCACGCCGGTGGCGGCGCCATCGATCGTGTTGTTGCTGATCGTGGCGTTCTCAAGCTCGTAGCCGCTAACGCCGTAGATCACGCTGCTCGTGATGGTGTTGCCGTCGATCAGGACGTCGCTCGAGTACTGCGCTTCCACGCCGTCGTAAGCGCCATCGATGGTGTTGCCGGTGACGTCGAGGCCGGTGATGTCATAAGCGAAAACACCGTCACCGAGCGGAGTGTTGATGTCGTTGTCCGACACCGTGGCATCAGAGCCGTAATACAGCGCAACCGCCGTGTTGTCGGTGGTGTTGAGCTGGTTATCCGTGATGGTCAGACCGGAGAAGTTCTGGGCCAGGATGCCTTCATCAATGCCGTCGGTGTTGCTGTAGGTGTTGATGATGTTGTGGCTGATCGTCACGTTCTCGGAACCATTCACTTCGACGCCGTTCGAATCGGTGACGATGTTGAAGCCGTCGATGGTGACGTTGTTGCCGGTGACATTGAAGCTGTCGCCGGTCAGGCCACCGTCAACGGTGCTTTCCGGGCCGCGCACGCCGGTAACCGGGCTGATGCCGTAGTTGGCGCCGCGCAGCAGGAAGTTGTCTTCATAGACGCTGACATTCTCGTAGAACGTGCCTTCGCCGACATGAATGGTGTTGAGGCCGGTGCCGGTGTTTTCAACCGCGTCGACCGCGTTCTGGATCGAACCGCCCACCCACTGATTGATGTCGATGGTGCCGGTGCCCGTGGTGCGGACGCTGTCGGCGTCGGTCGAGAAGAAGGCTTCTGCGTTGTTAAAGTCGATGTCGCCGCCTTCGGCATCCACGACGCCGCCGGTGGCGATGTTCACGCCCAGCGTATTGACCGTAATGTCAAAGCCGTTCGAGTCCAGGCGGGCGTTCGCGCCCACCACGAAACCGCCCACGCCGCCGGTGTTGGTGTCGGTGGTGAACACGACGTTGCCGTTGGCGTCGACCAGCGCGCCGTCATCCAGCGAAATGGTGTCGTCAGCAAAGACGGTCAGGTTGTTGAAGTAGTTGTTCCCGGCGAACACGACGTTCTCGTCGATGTCGTTCGAGGGGGTCAGCGTGTTGATCACCGTGTTGTCGAACGCGGTGAAGTCGGCGTTGCCGACATGCACGTCGTTATCCACGCCCGTCGACTGGTTGCCGATGGTCAGGGTGGTGGCGGTGATGTTGTCCAGCTCATCCTGATCGATATGCAGGAACGCGCCGGTGCTGTCGCCCACATCCACGCGGGCATTCAGGTACCAGTGACCGATATTGACGTTCTCGGCCGACAGTTCGCCCGCCAGCTCCAGAATGTTGGTCTGGATGTTGATGTTGCCGTCGCCGGCGTTGACGTTCTGGCCGGCCGCCGAAGCGAACATACCCAGGGCGTTGATATTGACATCGCCGCCGTTTGTGTTGACGCCGTTGGTGTTCCACAGCAGCAGGCTGTTGCCGGCGTTCAGATTGATGTCGCCGCCGCCGGTGGCGTTCATGCCGCCGGCTTCAAGGATGATGTTGCTGAGGATGATGTTGTTGGCCGCGTTCAGGGTCAGGGCGTAAGCCGTGGCCCAGTCGATCGTAGTCAGGAGCCAGATATTGCCTTCGTCCGTGCCGGCCGCCGGGGTGGTGACGGTGGCGTCGCCCACAGTCAGCTGCAGCTCGATCAGGTCGGCGATCGCGCCCCAGATGTAAATGTCGGTCGGATCGAGCAGCCACTCGCCCGAGGCCAGGATGCTGGCGCCGTCGCCGAAATCAACCGTCGGCGCGGAGGTGTCGATGAAGCCTTCTCCGCCGCCCTGGGCCGAGAGCGGGCCGCCCACGAACAGGCGGTCGCCGGCGTGCGCGATGATCTCGCCGCCTTCGGTGCCGTCGGCGTTCAGGCTGCCGGTCACGTTGACGGTGCCCTTGGCGCCGCCCTTAAGGACGATCTTGCCGCCCTTCATTTCCACGGAGGAGACATCGACCACGCCGCTCATGTTGATGACGTTGTCGACGGCTGCCTTGGCGGCCTGCGCGGTCATCAGGACCGTACCGCCTTCGGCGTTGATAACGCCGGTGTTTTCGATCAGGGCATCGGCGTGCGCGTCGTCAAGCGCGATCTCGAGCAGGTTGTCGCCGTACAGATCGAGGGTGACTTTGCTGCCGGCGCCGAAAGCGACGGTGCCCAGGCGGGCGTTGATGATGCCGTTGTTGACGACGTGCGGCGCGACGAACGCGGCCAGACCGGCGTCAGAGACATTGATGGTGCCGAGATTGACGACAGACGAACCTTCCCCAAAGTTCGTGAAGTCGAAACGGTCGGCGCCGCTCATGATGTCGTTGGTGTCCACATCGCCGGTCGAGGCGATGATGCCGCCCACGTCGATGATGGCGTCGTGGCCGAAGAACACGCCGTTCTGGTTGAGGACCATGATGCGGCCGTTGGCGCGCAAGGTGCCCAGGATCTGCGTGGCGTCAACGCTGCCGACAACGCGGTTGACCGCGAGCGAGCTGCTGCCCGGCTGGAAGAATTGGGTGGTGGCGTTTTTGCCGATATCGAACGAGTCCCAGTTGATGACGACGCGGTCGGAGTGCTGATCGACATTCAGCAGACCCTCGTACGGACGATCGAAACTGGCGGAACCGCCGACGACATTTTCGCCGAACGGTGTTGCGTTGTCATCGACGGCGCGGGCCGGAGACGTTCCCATGGCGACAGCCGCAAGCGCGGTGGTGGCCAGCAGCGTTCTAATACGCGAATTTTTCACTTTGACGGATTGCGCTTCTTGGGCGGGGGAAATCAGTCCGGTCATGTCGATACCTTCCTTAATGGTGTGTGTGCGTTGTCAGTCGTCGAAAAAATGTACGCAGTGTGATTGGCGGTGGAATTGTTCAAAGCTGATTTTCATTTTTGAATTCAGCTGTTGCACTCTTTCTTTAAAGAGAATCGTCCACACCTCTCGCTATGCTGAGGCTGATGTATAGTCCCAAAGGCGCAGGGTTGGCAAGGAATAATTAAGGAAAATTTAACGTTTTTCCGACTCACTGTGGCATTTTCGCAGCAGCCGCTAAAAACTACATTACGGGAAACGAAGGCCGGCGGCGGTTTCTCCCTGTGTATATAAGTGGGGATTTCTTCTACACGAAATATTATTGCTTTATTTTAGAAGAAAATTACCCTCTGATGGGGTTGCCAGAGGCGGACGGCGGTCCCGGTAGGGGATTGGCTTTTGTTCCGGGCTGACGCAATATGACGAAGGCACTTTTCCAGTGCCCCGTTTTATCTTACAAGAACAGTCCATTCGCCGCCCTTTTTAAAGGGGACCCCGACGATAGACGGTTTTGCATCTTTATTATTCTCAGGAAGGGTTGAACCCATGACGAAAAATTTCCGCAGCTTGGTGATCGGCGCTGCACTCTCGTTCTTCTTTGCAGGCGGCGCGCAGGCGCAGCTTGATAACCAGTCGGGCGCCGCGAGCGCGGGCCGCGTGGACGAGCAACTGAACGTGCGCGAATTTCAGCCGCGCGTGATGCCCCGCATCGAAGTGAAGGAAGCGAACATTCAAAGCGCGCCCGCCGGTTCGGAAAAAATAAGCTTTAAACTGGAACGCCTCAAACTTGAAGGCGCCTCCGCGTATCACGGCGAGGAACTCGCGAGCGTTTACCAAGGCAGCATCGGTCAGACGATCACGCTTGCCGACCTGTATGGCATCGCCGGTAACCTCACCAAGAAATACCGCAATGACGGCTACATTCTGACCCAGGTTGTCGTGCCGCCGCAAACCATCGAGGGCGGCACCGCCCGCCTGCAGGTGGTTGAAGGATACGTGGCCAATGTCGACGTGCGCGGCGAAGGCGAGTTTATCGATGACGCCGTGATGCTGGCCCGCAATTACGCGGCGCTCGTGCGTCACGACACCCAGGCGCTCAACGTCAAGCAGCTCGAGCGCACCATGCTCCTGATCAACGACATCCCGGGCATCTCCGCCCGCGGCGTGCTGAGCCCCGCGCGCGGCGTCGCCGGCGCGGCCGACCTCACCATCATTATCGAGCGCAAGCGTTACGAAGCGACGCTGGGCGTCGACAACTACGGCACCAAGTTCCTGGGCCCGATCCAGGTCATGGCCGCCGGCGCCATCAACTCGCTCATGGGCTTCAACGAGCGCATCACGACCCAGATCGTCTACGCGCCGAACTCCGACCTGTCGGACGAGCTGATCTATCTCGGCCTCGGCTATAAGATGCCGATCTGGAAGGGCGGCACGTTCCTTGACGTGAACATTACCAACACCATGACCGATCCGGGCTTCCGCCTCGACGAATTCGACGTTCAGGGCAATTCCAAAACCATGAGCGTTATGGTCGGCCACCCTTTCATCCGCAGCCGCAATCTGAACTTCACCGGCAGGATGGGCTTTGACTACCGCGACGTCAAAACCGAGAACAATATCGAAGAGCGCCGTCTCGACCAGGTCCGCGTCGCGGTCCTGGGCGCCGATGTGGAATTCATCGATACGCTGGGCGGCGTCGGCTACAACATGTGGAACTTCGAGGTACGCCAGGGCATCGATGTGCTGGACGCGACCGAAGAGAATGACCCGAACGTCAGCCGCGTGGGCGCCAACCCCGACTTCCTCAAGCTGGAAATCGAACTGCAGCGCCTGCAGCGCATTGCCGACCGCGTCAACCTGCTGCTGGGCGTCAAGGGTCAGGTTTCCCGCGACGAGCTGTTCAGCTCCGAGGAAATGGGCATCGGCGGCATGAATTACGGCCGCGGCTACGATCCCTCGGAGATCATCGGCGACAGCGGCATCGCCGGCAAGCTGGAAGTCCAGTGGAACGAGCCCCGCGAGTGGTCGTTCCTGGAGACCTACCAGCTTTACGGCTTCTGGGACATCGGCGAAGTCTGGAACAAGAACGAAGCCACCTCGGCGCTCAAAAACCCCTCGCTCGCTTCGGGCGGCCTGGGCGTGCGCGCCAGCATTACCCCCAACAACAAGATGGACTTCACCCTGGCCTTCCCCTTCACCCGGGATGTTCAGACCATGGGCGATCAGGATCCCCGCTTCTTCTTCAGCATCAAGCAAACCTTCTAGGAAGAAGCCCGACCCCTTCGAAAAAGCCGCCGCACCCCGGCGGCTTTTTCTTTTCAGTTGTCGTCCCGGCGAAAGCCGGTGTCCAGGGCCATATGCTTCTTTGTACCTTTGGCCTCACTCTGAAAAATATTGAACCTGGCCGGGAAATCGCCATAATGAGCCCCGTTTCAACAGCCAGCGAAAGTCACGACCATGGCCGACAAAGCCGACAAGAACGCCAAGCCCACCGCCCCGGCCGCCTCGCCCGATTCGGGCATGCTGGCGCAGATGCCGGTCGTCATCCACGCGCAGTACATCAAGGATCTGTCCTTCGAAAATCCCAATCCCGGCCTGCTGCACGACCCCAAAGGGGAAAAGCCGGTGATGGACGTCAATTTCTCGCTCGAGGCCGTGCCGGCGCAAAGCGCGCAGCACAAGGCGCTGTACGAAGTGCAGCTCGGCGTCACCGTGAACGCCAGCCGCGCCGGGCAGACCGCGTTCCTGGCTCAGATTGTCTACGGCCTGCTGGTCTCGCTTGAGAACGTGCCGGAGGAGCAGCATCATCCGCTGCTGTTCATCGAGGTGCCGCGCCACGGCTTCCCCTTCCTGCGTCAGGTCGTTTCGCAGCTGACCCAACAGGGCGGCTACATGCCCCTGCTGCTGGCGCCGGTCGACTTCACCGCCCTCTATATGCAGCGTTTCGGCAAGGATCTGAAAAAGCCGCAGACGGTGAAGTAATCAGACCCTCTTCCGCCACAACGGATCTTTCAGGCTTTCCAGCATCGCCTCATGCGCCGCGATTTCGCTGGCGTCGGCTTCGTGTGCGCGCGGGGCGCGGAATTTCTTGCTGCGCGGCCCGGCGGCGTCCGCTACCGGCGCATCGTCAATCCTGACCGCCTGCTGCGTCAGCTCAAGCCCCTGCTGACGGCCGCCCGTCATCTCCAGATACACTTCGGCCAGCAGCTGCGCATCCAGAAGCGCGCCGTGCAGCGTGCGGCCCGACAGGTCGATGTTGAAGCGGCGGCACAGCGCGTCCAGGCTGGCGGGCGAACCCGGGAATTTTTGCCGCGCCAGCATCAGCGTATCAAGCACCCGGCGCGGCGGCACGGCGCGGTGCCCAACCTTCTGGAGTTCGGCGTTGATGAATTTCATGTCGAAGGCAGCGTTGTGGATCACCAGCTGCCCCTCGGCGATGAAATCGAGAAAATCGGTATAGACCTGCGAGAAGACCGGCTTGTCCTTCAGGAATTCGTCCGTCAGGCCGTGCACCGCCACCGCTTCGGCCGGCACCGGGCGCTCGGGATTGAGATAGACATGGAACGTGCGGCCGGTTGGCACCTGGTTGGAAAGCTCGACGCAGCCGATCTCCACCAGCTTGTGGCCCTCGGCCGGCTCCATGCCGGTGGTTTCGGTGTCGA
The DNA here is from genome assembly GCA_964577255.1 of uncultured Pseudobdellovibrionaceae bacterium. GTDB lineage: Bacteria > Pseudomonadota > Alphaproteobacteria > Micavibrionales > Micavibrionaceae > Micavibrio_C. The sequence continues at coordinate 54,449 of CAZNYM010000003.1, forward strand.
GAACGATTTCACGCATGTTTTTTTATAGAGCGCAGGGCATGAGAAGGCAACAAGACAAAAACCTTGCAACTCAAGCTTTCAAATCTTTCACGATCCGCGCCAGTGCGCGGCGCGTGTGCGCCAGCCCCAGGCCCGTCTGCACCACGTAATCGGCGTGGCGGCGTTTTTCGGCGTCACTCATCTGCAGGGCCAGGATGCTGCGGAATTTCTCCGCGTTCATGCCCGGACGTTTTAACACCCGCTGACGCTGGATGAAGGAGGGTGCAGTCACCACGATCACCTTGTCCACCCGCGCCTCCGCGCCCGTTTCATACAAAAGCGGAATGTCCAGACACACGAGCGGCGCGTGCGCCCGGGCGTTCTGACGCAAAAACTCATCCTGAGAAGCATGCACAAGCGGATGAAGAAGAGCTTCAAGGGCCTGCCGCGCGGCGGGATCGTTGAACACCAGGCTGCCCAATACGGCGCGATCAATGTTTTTTTGGCGCGGATGATAGGCTTCGGGAAAGCGTTCCGCCACCGGCGCTACGCCCGCGCCGCCCGTTGCCAGCAATTCGTGCACAGCTTCATCCGAACAGTGAACAGGGACGCCCAGATCGCGCAGCAGCGCGGCCGCCGTCGATTTACCCATGCCGATCGATCCCGTCAGCCCGACCACGATCATGACGCTGCCTCCGTCACTTTTTGCAAAAGCGTTTCGTCGATCTCCGGCATCACCCCGAACCAGGCGGCGAAGGCCGGTCGCGCCTGCTGCAGCAGCATGCCCAGGCCGGTAACGGTGCGCAGCCCGCGCTGGCGCGCACGGGCCAGCAGGTCTGTGACCAGCGGCTTGTAGACGATATCGTACACCACGGCGTCATCCGGCAGCGCGGTGATATCGATCGCCAGCGGCGGCTGGCCCGTCATGCCGCACACGGTCGTGTTCACGATCAGTGTGCGCGAAGGGAGGGTTCCGGTAATCTCTTCCCACGGAACGAATGCCGTTTTTCGTTGCGCCGCAAGGGTTTTTGCGTTTTCCAGGGTGCGGTTGGCGATGACAATGTCGGATGATCCCGCCGTCTGCAGCGCGTGCGCGGCGGCGCGCGCCGCGCCCCCCGCTCCCAGGATCAAAACGCGCCAGGGGCCGGGCCCCGCCTGCGCGCGCAGGTTCTCGATGAAGCCGAAGGCGTCCGTGTTGCCGCCCGAGAGTTTGCCGTTCTCGATCCGCACGGTGTTGACCGCGCCGACGGCCCGGGCGTCGTCGTCGATATGGGTGCACAACGCCATCACCGCCTGCTTGTGCGGCACCGTGACGTTGAACCCGGCATAGCCCGCGCGCGAAAGTTCACCTATGCCGGCGGCCAGGTTTGCGGACGCGATGTCGCGGCGGTCATAGGCGCCGGTCAGACCGTAGCGGCCGATCCAGTGATTGTGGATCAACGGGGACAGCGAATGGTCGACCGGGTGGCCGATGACGGCGGCGCGGATCACAGCACTTCCCTTTCGATGCGCTCCTCGCGGTGACGCTGCAGCATCAGGAGGATTTCGGCGGCGGTCTCCTCGACCGCGCGGCGGGTGACGTCGATCACCGGCCAGCCCTGGCGGGCGAACAGGCGACGCGCGTCGCCGATTTCGCGCTCCACATTTTCAATGTCCGTGTAGCTGTTGTTCTCGCTCATCTGCCCCTGTGTGTCGGTCTTGAGGCGCTGACGGCGCAGCTGGGTCAGGCGCTCGGGCGCCTCGGTCAGGCCGACGATCAGCGGCCCTGCGAGGCTCAGGACTTTTTCCGGGAACGGCACGCCCGGCACCAGCGGAATGTTGGCGGCCCGTATGCCCTGCCGCGCCAGGAACACGCAGGTGGGGGTCTTGGATGTACGGGAAACGCCGACCAGGATCACATCGGCGGACTCGATGCCCTCGAGCGTCTGGCCGTCGTCGAACGACAGGGCGAAATCGACCGCGCCCATGCGGCGGAAATAATCGTCGTCGAGGATATGCTGCAGCCCAGGGATGTTTTTGCTCGGCAGGTTGAGATAGCTCGAAAGCCCCGCCACGATGGGATCCAGAACCGGCAGGCACGGCACCTGGAGCGCCAGGCAGCGCTCCTGCAACGCTTTCCTGATCCCGGCGTCCACCAGCGTGAACAGCACCGGGCCGGGATTATCGGCGATGTCTTCGATCACGCGGGCCAGCTGCTTTTCCGTGCGCACCAGCGGCCAGAAGCGCTCGACCGCGTCGATGTCGTCGAACTGCGCCAGGCAGGCGCGGGCCACGCCCTGCAGCGTCGTGCCGGTCGCGTCGGAAACCAGATGAAGATAGAAATGCCGCGGCAAAGCCATGACGGCCAGCTTAGCAGAGCCGCCCGCTTTGCACTACAGGCTCTCTTCCGCCTCTTCCACCGGGAATATGCGCAGCGCCAGCGACGGATCGCGGAACGGCACCTGGTTGACAACCACCGCTTCCAGATCATGAATCAGGTGCAGCAGATGGGTCTGGTTGACGGGGTCGTTCATGCCGGCGAACAGGGGATCGTTCTGCACCGCCGCCCCGAGGCCGGAAAGATAGCTGCGCCCGTCGGGCAGGCAGGCCAGGCGCTCGATCGCGCGCAAGGCGCCGCGCTGCGCACCGAAGACCTGATGATGGTCGCTCTGCGCCTGCAGCTCGTCCATCGTCTCGAGCGTGATGTGGTCGCAGCCGTCCACGCGGGCGGGATCGCCGAACCACTGGCGGAACGTGTGCGCCAGCGCCGTGCCGTCGAAATAGGCGGCAGGATCGCGCTCGAGATGCCGCGCGAATAAAAGCGCCATGTCGCCTTCCTCGGCGCCGATCAGATGCCGCCAGAATTCGCCGTAGCCGGCGCCGCGCAGCTCCCAGCCGCACAAAATCGCGACGGTGTCGCAATCGGCGGCGCGCACGCGCTCGAGCAGCAGGACCGTCTCGGGGTGATAGACCGGCTCGAACGGGCCGCTGCGGCTTTCATGCCAGATGTCGCGCAGGGCGCGGACGAGCGTCAGCATCAGCGCGTTGCGGAAGTAAGGCGAGCGGCCGAGCGCGGCGGCGTTGAGAGAAAAATCGTCGAGCACCAGACAGCGGGCGCGGGCGTCGAGGTGATAGGCGGCCTGCGGCAAACTCGCCAGGCCCAGCTTCCAGCCAGCGCGTTCGGCTTCGATCCACAAGCGCGAGGCGGTGGGGCTGTCGGCGGCCAGCGCCGCCATCCAGGAAAGAATGTCCTGCCCCTGCACAAAGGCGAGAGGCAAGGTCGATACGCTTTCGGCGTCGGGGAAGCGGGGCGGCTCGATCTGGCTCAGAGGCACAAGCGCGCACAGGCCATCGTCGTCGCCGGCCGCGGCCGTCAGGTCGCGCGGCAGGCTCATATGCGTCTTGCGGGTCAGCCTCTCGTCCGCCTTCATCGTGAAATCGTGTACACGCCCCCTGTGCGCACCGGCGGCCAGGCCGGTATATTCAAATGCGAAATCCTCCGTCTCAGGCCCGGCTGCGCGGCTTTTTGCTGCGGAAGGCGACGACGTTTCCGCCGCTGCTTTCCCTGTTGTTTGTTGCTTTGCTGCCGAAGTTCGCGCCGTCCCGTTCCCTTTGCATGTGCGCGGGGATCGGAGGCAGCGCGATGATGTCTGCCTTTTTTTCATGTTCGCCAAACCGGGTGTTGTTTTTATTATGGAATTCTGCGTCCTTCAGGGAAGAAGGGACAGCAGAACCGGTTTGCAATTCCTGTTCCGTTTCGCGGAACGAACGTTCGAACTTGATAAACCAGAGGAAATTGGCATTCGAGCGGTCGCGCACTTCGGTAAACAGCGCATCGCTCATGATCGTCTTGACGTACGGGGCCAGGTAATTTTTGCCGAAAGGCATGCTGCCCAGCGCCGTGATCAGCTCGGCCGTCACCTGGCGGCCCGGCTCGACGCCCTCGAACACGAAGCCGGAATAATCGGCCAGCATGTACTGGATCAGGCGGCGGTCTTCCGTGCGGCAGCGCTCGGAGAGGAACCAGGCTTCGAACGCGGCGGCCGAGGCCTCGCCGCTCGTGATGGTGCGGAAATCCAGATACGCCTCGCGGGCGAAGGCGCGGGTCAGATCGGCGAGCGAAGAGTCTTCCAGGCGCTGCCAGGCATCCTTGTTGCCGGAAAGCTGCAGCTCCCACGCCACGCGTACGAGCGCGGCGGCAAGGTCGGCGCTCTGGGCGCGGTTGACCAGCACGGCCTGATCCGGGTGGAACGTCAGCGGATGGATCAGCGCGCCCTGGCGGTGCTGCCACACGCGGCGCAGCTCGCGGCCGAGCAACAAAATCTGGTCGGTTTCGCTGAGCTGCGGATTGATGAAGATGGTGTTGTTCGGGCGATCGTACTGCGCGCTCGATACCGATCCCTTATAAGATATACCGGTGCCGTGCTGCTGCGCGTTCTGAAGCAGGGCCGCGCCGAAGCGGCTTTTGCTGATGGCGGCCGCCAGATTGTCGGTCGAGGTGACGGACGCGGATGCAGCGGGGGCGCAGGCGAACGCGCTGTCCTCGAGGAACAGGGAAACGCGCGCGCTCTGGCGGTCGAGCGATTCGTCGTCGTGCTCGAGGAAGTCGGGGAAGAACTCGTCACCCTCTTCCTCCAGCGCGCCTTCGTAATCCATGAAAAACAAAGGCTGGTCGCCGATCAGCGTGCAGCGCACCGGCTGGTGGTTGTTCAGCGTATAAGCCATATGGATGAGGCGCGCGCGGGAGCGTGTCGTGTCATCCGAGCCATTGTCTTTGCGTTTACGCATTGTTCCCCAACAGACCTGCCGGCGGCCCCCTTGCGGGACACTTTCCGGTCGATTTCAGGCACGCCTCCAAAGCCCGCCTTCTGCTTTTTATTATGGGGGGATCAAGGTTAAGGCTTTGCTACCGCAGGGACTGAATCTGGCCCGGAAGACGATTTTTTACCCTGTCCGGAGCCGCGCCAGGGCCCGGACCGGGAACGGAAGGTTAAGGTTTGGTAAAAATATTATATTATGAAAAAATAAGAGGGGTATCTTTGTCCGCACGAATTGGCGCTACAGCCCGAACGTGTCGTCCAGCACCGGCATGTCCTCGATCACCAGCTGCTCGTTCGTCAGGGTGATGAGGCCGCCGGGTTTGACCAGCGCATCGGCGCGGAACAGCGAGTCCTTGAACACCATGCAGGTGGCGACGATGAAATTGCCCTGGGCGTCCTTCTTGCGGATATGCACGGGTTCGAGCATCTTGCCGATCGCCTTGCGTGCCGCGGGCGGCGGCTCTTCCTTCCAGTGCACATCGTCCACCGTTTCGGTGATCAGGAAACGCCCGTGCTTGCCGCGCACATAGGTGAAGAAGAAGCGCACATAATCGCACACCGTGCTTTCGTTCAGGACGGGCGGCGCGCGCTCATTCAGGCCGTAGATGGGTTCGTTGGTTCCATTGAGGATCACCGTGTGTCCCGGCCGGTGGATGACGAAGCGCCGCGGCGGCGGGGTTACTTCGTAATCGGCAATGTCCAAAAAGCGGTAGCCGGGATAAAAACTCAGGTCCTGCGCCAGGATCGTGGCGGTGGCCGGGTTGAAGGGCGCGGGGCCGAGAGCGGGATTGACCTCCTCCAGGAGGCTTTCCACCTCCAGCTGGTCGAGCCGCGAAAAAGCGTCGCTGTTGTTGTTCTGATCGTCCACGGCGGGCATTATCCTTCACTTTCGTTATAACGGCTTGGCGGTTTTTCTGGCAATCGCAAACTTATGCACGGTCGGTTGTGCAAAAGGGCCCGGGAAAGCCCTTGATAAAGCCGGGAGGAGATTCATCCCCTTTTCCTCTTCCGTTATTAAAACCTGTCATGAGGCTGTGCGAAAAAACGGGTAAGCGCTGTGCGAGTCGGTGACGCTTTCGCGCCGCCACCTAGAGACTCAATCACCGTGCCCGGGGCCGGGGCTGTGCATGAAGCCGGGGAATAATCCTCATCCCCGGGATTCACAGGGATCAACTACTAACTACTACCTTTTAAATATATCTGTTTATTTTAGGAAGGTTCTGCTTACATGCCCGGGTCATGGACAATACGGCGCGTTTGATCGGACTGGTCGACAAGCCCCTGCTGGCGGTGCTGCAGGGGGTTTCGGCGTGGCCGCCCCCCGTGTGGCTGATGCGCCAGGCGGGCCGCTACCTGCCCGAATACAGGGCCGTACGGGCCCGTGCGGGCGGGTTCCTCGATCTCGTGTTCGATCCGGCGCTGGCGGCTGAGGTCACGCTGCAGCCGCGCCGGCGTTTTGATCTCGACGCCCTGATCCTCTTTTCCGATATTCTGGTCGTGCCGCTGGCGCTTGGCCGCGCCCTGCGCTTCGCCGAGGGCGAAGGGCCGGTGCTGGAGGCTCTCGGCCCCGCCGATCTTTCCGTACTCGAGGACTCTGTAAACAAGGCCGGGCGGGTTTATGCGCCCATCTACGAAACCTTGGCGCGGGTGGTCGAGCTGCGCGCGCAGGAAGGTTTTGCCGCGACGGCCCTGCTCGGCTTTTGCGGCGGGCCGTGGAGCGTGGCTGCCTACATGATCGAGGGCGGCGCGGCGCCCGGATTCCCCCGCGCCTGCGCCTGGGCTCTGCAGGAGGCGGAAAGCCTCGATCGCCTGCTGGCGGTACTGGTCGAAAGCGCGGCCGACTATCTCGCGGGTCAGGTGGCGGCGGGGGCGGAGGCGGTGCAGATCTTCGAAAGCCACGCCGGCTTGCTGCGCGGCCCCGATTTTCAGCGCTTCGTAATCTCACCCACGGCGGCGCTGGTCGCGAAGCTGCGCGCGGTGCATCCGGATGTGAAAATCATCGGCTTTCCGCGCGCTGCCGCGTCCGACGACCGCGTCCGCTATTTCCGCGAGACGGGCGTCGATGCGCTCGGGCTCGATCAGCAGGTTGCGCCCGCCGAAGCCCGCGCCTTGCAGCAAAACGGGCCGGTGCAGGGCTGGCTTGACCCGGACTTGCTCCGCACGGGCGGTGAGCCTATGTTGGAAGCGGCCCGGAACATGCTCGATACGCTTGCGGGGCGGCCCTTCATCTTCAATCTCGGCCACGGGGTTGTGAAGGACACGCCGCCCGAGCATGTCGCCGCGCTGGTGAGTTTCGTGAAGAAGGGGGGATCGTGAGCGCGCGCATAGCCGTCGTTGTTTTCAATCTGGGCGGCCCAGACCGGCAGGAGAGCATCCAGCCGTTCCTGTTTAATTTCTTCATGGACCGCAACATCATCCGTGCGCCCTATCCTGTGCGCTATCTCGTTGCCAAGCGCATCTCTGTCCGCCGCAGCCGCAAGGAGGCCGGGCAGAGCTACGGCGTGCTGGGTGGGCGCTCACCGCTGCTTGAGAACACACAGGCCCAGGCGCACGCCCTGCGCGAAGCCCTGCGCGGCGATGAAGCCGCGCCGGTATTCGAAACCTTCGTTTGCATGCGGTACTGGCATCCGCTGGCCGCCGAGACGGTGGCGCAGGTGAAGGCGTGGAACCCCGACCGCATCGTGCTCCTGCCGCTCTATCCGCAATTCTCCACCACCACCACGCGCTCGGCGCTGCAGGACTGGACGGCGCAGGCGGAGAAGGCGGGGCTCGAGGCACCCACCGCGATGGTGTGCTGCTATCCGGGACTGGCCGGATACATCGAGGCCTCGGCCGACCACATCAAATCCGCCTATATCCGCGTGCTGCAGGAAACGCGCGACCGCGGCCTGCCGCTGCCGCGGCTGCTGTTTTCCGCGCACGGCCTGCCCAAGGGCGTGATCCGCGACGGCGATCCGTATCAGTGGCAGTGCGAGCAGGCGGCGCGGCAGATCGTGCAGGCGCTGGCCATCGACAACCTTGACTGGGCCGTGTGCTATCAGAGCCGCGTGGGGCCGCTGGAATGGATCGGCCCCTCGACCGACGAGGAGATCCGCCGCGCCGGGCGCGACCGCGTGCCGCTGCTCGTTTATCCCCATGCTTTTGTAAACGAGCATGTCGAGACGCTGGTGGAGATCGAGCACGAATACCGCGCCCTGGCCCAGGAGACGGGCGTGCCCGCCTTTGTACGCGTGCCGACCGTGTCCACCCACCCCGCTTTCATCGGTGACCTGGCCCGGGCCGTGCGCGCCCATGCGCGCCAGGAGGGCATATACCCCGCCGGCCCCACCGGCGGCGACCGCGTCTGTCCTGGCGGGTTCCGCCGCTGCTGCATGGAGGAAGGCCGTCTGCCGGCGCGCAAGGAGGGACGCGGCCATGAGCGCTCTGCTGCTTGAGCATTACCGCGTTCTGCTGGCGCTGCATGTTATTTCGATGATCGCCTGGATGGCGGGCATGCTTTATCTGCCGCGCCTGTTCGTCTATCACTGCGACGCGCCCGCTGGCTCGCCGCAGAGTGAAACCTTCAAAATCATGGAACGCCGCCTGCTGCGCGCCATCATCAACCCGGCCATGCTGGCGACATTCCTCTTCGGCGGGCTGATGCTGTGGGCCAACCCCGTTTTGCTGCAGGAAGGCTGGATGCACGCCAAGCTGGGCCTGGTGCTGCTGCTGGCCGGGCTGCACGGCGCGTTTTCGAAATGGCGCAAGGATTTCGCCGCCGACCGCAACGCGCGCCCTGCGCGTTTTTACCGCGTCTGGAACGAGATCCCCGCCGTACTGATGGTCGGCATCGTCTTTCTGGTGATTCTCAAGCCCTAGTGCAGATTCATGTGCGGGTCTAGATAGGGGAGGGTCGACACGCCGGCAAGCTCCTGTGACACGACCGCGTGAAGAAATTCAAGATTGACGATGGGGATGTTGTTGCCGGTCATGACGACTTCCGTTCCCAGCATCCAGCACAAGCTCTCCTTGCTGTACGAACCCGGCGGCAGTGAAAGGAAATATTCGCGCGGAATCGTTCCCGCGTCCTCTCCTTCATTATTGTGTTCCAGCATCGCGCCCGTCAGGCCTATCAGTTCTTTGAAATATTCCGCGCGTTTTTTCAGCGCGGTCTTTGCATTTCTGCCAAAGACTTTCATGTCGGGATAGGGATTGTCGATGAGCGGCACTTCAAAGCCGGCGATCATTTTTTCAACGAAGGCCAGAAGCTCGCCCGGGGAAGAAAAGACGAGCGCCCGGTAACCCTCTTCGATGATAACTTCTATGCCCGACGGATCGTCCTTGACCATGTCGAAGAAACACTCGATCTGCTCCTCGACCACGGCCTGGCAGTGGGAACGAGTCTCGCCATCCTCGCTGCCGATTTCGGACGAACTGAAAATGATCTGAAACGGCTGCCAGTCTTGGACGCCCCTGAGGCTGATCCGGCAATGCTGCATCAGCACCGGTTTCTCGCCCTCATCCTCGAGCGGGGCTAGAAGCCCGGCCGCGAAGATGTCGGAAACCGCCTGTGACAGGTAAAAGGCCGAGCGCGGATAAGGCCCCTCTATTATTTGCTGCGGAACGGTGCTCCCCGCCGCCGGTTCAGGCGCGGGGGCGTTCTTGGGGTCTGATGCCAGCAGAAAGGGCAAGCCCTTGGGAGTCTCAGCCATAACGCGTCCCTGTGTTTTTTTATGTTTCGGCCTGTATGCGGACCTGCTCAACCCTTACTATCTTTTTGTTTTTATTGCAATTATTGCTTTCTTTTTTCCTAAGCCCCTGTTTCCCGGCAAATTTTTGTTTGACGGGCCCGGTTTTACTGGTCTATAACGCACCTGTCCCGTCACGGAAAATCCAGAAAATTTCAGAATTATAAAAAACGCCGCGAGGCGCCCGGCACGTGAAGCGAATTTAAGGACAGGTTTTTCCTTCGACAATTAGCGTAGACAAAAGAGATTTATTAAAGGCCCCGGCCTGAACCGGACGCAAATCCCCCCCCCCTTCCCCGTTGCACGGATATTTCCCCATGAATCTGCATGACCTGAAGACCAAATCACCCACCGAGTTGCTGGCTTTCGCCGAGGAGCTGGGGATCGAGAACAGCAACGCGCTGCGCAAACAGGACATGATGTTCGCCATCCTCAAGCAGATGGCGGAACAGAACGTGCTGATCGCGGGTTCGGGCGTGCTCGAAGTGCTGCAGGACGGTTTCGGCTTCCTGCGCAGCCCGGAAGAAAACTACCTCCCCGGCCCGGACGACATCTACATCTCCCCTAGCCAGGTACGCCGTTTCGGCTTGCGTACGGGCGACATCGTCGAGGGTGAGATCCGCGCGCCGAAGGAGTCCGAGCGTTATTTCGCGCTCCTGAAAGTCAATTCGATCAACGGCGAGATGCCAGAGCGCCTGCGCCACCGCATCAATTTCGACAACCTCACACCGCTCTACCCCGAGCGCAAGATCAAGCTCGAGCTTGACGACCCCACGCGCAAGAACATGACCCAGCGGGTGATCGAACTGGTGGCGCCGCTCGGTTTCGGCCAGCGCGCGCTGATCGTGGCGCCGCCGCGTGTCGGCAAAACCATCATGCTGCAGGATGTAGCACATGCCATCATCACCAACCATCCCGAGGCTTATCTGATCATCCTGTTGATCGACGAACGCCCCGAGGAAGTCACCGACATGGTGCGCAACGTGCTCGACAAGCACCGCGACAAAGGCGTCCAGGGTGAAGTGATTTCCTCCACTTTCGACGAACCCGCCTCGCGCCACGTCGCCGTGGCGGAAATGGTGATGGAAAAAGCCAAGCGCCTGGTCGAACATAAGCGCGATGTTGTCATCCTGCTCGACTCGATCACCCGCCTCGCCCGCGCCTACAACACCGTGGTGCCGTCATCCGGCAAGGTTCTGACCGGTGGCGTCGACGCCAACGCGCTGCAGCGCCCCAAGCGCTTCTTCGGCGCCGCACGCAACACCGAAGAGGGCGGCTCGATGACCATTATCGCCACCGCGCTGATCGATACCGGCAGCCGCATGGACGAAGTGATCTTCGAAGAATTCAAGGGCACCGGCAACTCGGAAATCGTGCTCGACCGCAAACTGGCCGACAAGCGCGTGTTCCCGGCCATCGACATCCAGAAATCCGGCACCCGCAAGGAAGAGCTCCTGGTCACCAAGGACGTCCTCAACAAGATGTACATGCTGCGCCGCGTGCTCGCGCCGATGGGCACCACCGACGCGGTGGAATTCCTCATCGACAAGCTCAAGGACACCAAGAGCAACGACGATTTCTTCACCCGGATGAATCAGTAAAAATTCTAGCCGCCGATCGCCGTCATCCATACCGGCAGCGCCTTGCCCAGGAAAAACCATGCAGCAAGGGCAATCGCCGGCATTGATAGCAGCGCTATAAGAGCGCCGGTCAGGCCCGCCGTCCCCGCCTTCGGGATCACCTTGCGTAATTCGCCGGCTGAAAGCAGCGTGCCCAGCGCCTGGCGCAGCGTCTTGGTCGCCGTGGCCTGAATTAAACCATGGATGATCGCGATTTCCGCCGCCGCCAGCAGGGCGTCGAGCGCGAAGGACGGCAGCGGTCCGGGTGGCAGGGAAGTGGCTGCCAGGCCGCGCAAGGGCCCCGCGAACCACAAAAGATTGAAACCGAGCGCACAAAACACGCCCAGCAGCATGCCCGTCAGGCGCGCGGGGCCGGTAATGTTCTTCAGCGCGGCGTCGGCCTGGACCGCCATCGCTTCCAGCGTTTTCTGGGCGAAGCCGATCGGATAGCTCTTCTGCAATATCTCCAGCGCTTTTTTGTGCGGGTTAAGGGCGGATGCCCGCACGGCGTCCGCCACGGCGCGGGTGCGGGCCGCCTGCCGCAGCGTTTCGAGCGCGCCGCGCTTGGTGCGGCTTGCCTCCTCGAGCATGCGCAGGGGCGCGCCCAGGAGCGGTTCGAGAAAGGGCGGCATCTGCAGCAAAAGCGGGCGGATGCCGAACAGGCGCCCGGTGATGATCTGGTCTTTCAGCCGGAAGCTGATCGTGCCCCAGGGCAGCGGCACATGATAAGGAATGCGGAATTCGTCGCTGCGCGTCTTCTGGTCTTGCGCCGCCAGTTCGCCCGCGTCCTCGATCGTGGCGATGGCGGCGTGCGGCGCCGTCACCATCGCCGGGCCGAATTTCTCCACCAGCGGGCGGATCTCGGGCGGCAGCTCCGTGCGCTCGTTCTTGTCGCGCTCCTCCTGGGTATACGGATAGCGGTAATCGTCGACCCGGAAGGACGGCTTGGCCCTCACCTCCACCCGCGCCACCAGTGAATGCCAGCCGCTGGCGTTGCAATTCTTGCACGGCACCAGGCCGTCGGCCTTGCACACCTTGCAGGGCAGTGTGCCCTTGCCGCGGCAGGTGCGGCAATTGACCTTGCCGGTGGCGTAGCAGTTGCCGCACTGGCGGCGGCCGTTGCCGATATCGACCGTGCCCGCGCCGTTGCAGCGCGGGCATTCCTCTTTCATCCCGCCGCGGCAGCGGTGGCAGCGGGCGCGGCCGTCGGCGCCGCAGGCGCTGCAGGGCAGCTGCTTGCGCCCGCCGCAATGACTGCATACAGAATGAACCACATAGCCGCGGCTGAAGCTGTCGAGCGCGATCGGCTCGTTCTTGAGTCCGAATCCCTTGTCTTCGCGCTTGCGCAGAAGCTCTATGGTGTTTTTCTTGACACTTTCGTCCTCGCTGATGGCGGAGAGCAGCGCCTGGATCTTCTGGCGCATGTCGGCTTCCGAGCCGGCGACGTCGCCGGGCTGCTTGCCGGCGGCGCGGCGCTCGCTGACCTGGGGGTCGAGCTTGAACACTTCCCAGGCTTCGAAATGCAGCACTTCACCCTTGAAATCGTGCAGCGCCACCTGCAGGCCGCGCAGGCCATTACCGCTGACCGCTTTTTGCACCAGGGCCACAGCCTTCTGCAGCAATTCGTCGCTGACGTCTTCGCGGGGAACGATTTTCAAGCCTGCACCTGCCTCACCCCAATTCTAGGTCAGGACGGGCGGCGCGGCTACGGTCCTTTTCAGACCGGTTCGCGCAGCCTTTTTTGTGGGAGGAAAAGCCCCTCGGCGGCGCCGTTCTGCAGGCGCTGGGCGAATGCGCGGGCGAAGGCTTCGGTGCCCTGCCGCGGCGTGGGGGCGTGCACCAGCGCCGCCGAGCTTTGCATCACGCTGATCTTTTCCTCGAGGCCGTTGGCGTGGAGAGATTCCCCTGTCTGGCGCACATCCATGATCGCGTCGGCGATGCCCAGGCGCACGCAGTCCTCAAGTCCGCCGCTGCGCGCGATGACCTGCACCCTGTCGAGCTGGTAGCGCGCGAGCCACTGGTGCAGCAAACCGGGGTAGGATGTCGCCAGGCGCAACCCGTTGAGGTCGTGCGGCGTCTCAATAGTCTCCCCCGGGGCCGCGGCGATCACCAGGCGGCAGCGCGAAACGTCGTTGAAGATATGGCACAGGCGCGCGCGGTTCTGCGCCGGGACGTTGTTGTTGAATTCGGCGATGCTGTCCAGTCCCACCAGCGCGAGGTCGGCGACATTGTCCTGCAGCGTCAGCAGGGCGTCCGCCGGACGCTGCAGCAGGATCTCGACGGCGGGCAGGTCCCCAGTCTCATCGAGCAGCGTGCCGAAATCGCGGCGCGGCCCGGCCCTGAGGATCTCGAGCCCGGCGCCCGCGAGCGCGGGGGCGATATCCTCCTGCAGCCGGCCTTTTTTGGGCAAGATCAGACGCAGGGGACGGGTGCTGTCGGGAGCTGTTTTCGTCATGTATTAGCGAACTAATACAATCCGGCTTCTTCTGTCAAGAAATTATTTGCCATCGGCGGCCCAGCGGGCCAGCACCAGGCGGTAGCCCTGCCAGGGCTCGTGCTGGAGATAGCGGGCGACGCGACCCACGGTGGTGGTGCTGGCACCGGTTTCGCCGCTGATGTCGCGGTAGGATTTGCCGCCGCGGTTGAGCATGCGGGCGATCACCCAGCGTTCCGCCATTTCGTGGATTTCGCGGGGGGTGCACAAATCGTGCAGGAACGCCGCGCATTCCTGCTCGGTCTTCAGGCACATGAAAGCTTTATAAAGGTCCTGCAGCGCCTGCTGCTTGTCCCCGTCCTGTTCGTTCATGGCGGGCAGTATGCGCCCGTGCCCTGTTCTTGACAACAAAACTCTTTGACCTGCAGGCCTTTATGCTGCTACGCCGAAGGAAACCGGGGAGGAGCCCGCCATGAAAGTGACCGTGAATGTCGACTGCACGCCCGAAGAAGCCCGCGCGTTTCTGGGCCTGCCGGATGTCGCCCCGCTGCAGGCGCGGATGATGAAGGAGCTCGAGGCCCGCATGGTCGAGAACCTGCATAATCTCGACCCCGAAACCTTCATGAAGACCTGGCTGCCCCTGACCATCGAAAGCTGGGGCGAGATGCAGCGCACCTTCTGGGCGCAGATGCAGATGGGCATGAACCAGAACGCGCCGGCCGCCGACGTGCCGGCCAAGACCGCGAAAAAATAATCATGTCCGCCCGCGACACCATTTTCGCCCTGGCCACGCCTTTCGGCGCGTCCGGCGTCGCCATGGTGCGCGCTTCGGGGCCGCAGGCCTGGCAGGGGCTGCAAACTCTCGCGGGGCAATCTGACTTCACACCGCGCCAGGCGCGCCTCCTCGCTTTGCGCGATCCCGCCACCGGCGCGCTCATCGACCGCGCCGTGGCCCTGCCCTTTCGCGGGCCGGAGAGCTTCACCGGCGAGGACATCGTCGAATACCAGATCCACGGCAGTCCCGCCGTCATCCGTCTGCTGCTCGCGGCGTTGGGAGCGCAGCAAAACCACCGCCCGGCCGAACCGGGCGAGTTCACCCGCCGCGCCTTTGAAAACGGCAAGATGGATCTCACCGCCGCCGAGGCGGTGGCCGACCTGATCCATGCCGAAACCGAAGCTCAGCGCGTCCAAGCCCTGCGGCAGATGGACGGCGCGCTTGCCCGCCTCTACGAAGGCTGGCGTGATGAATTGTCGCGCGCCCTTGCGCATCTGGAAGCCGATATCGACTTCCCCGACGAAGACCTGCCCGGCGGCGTGAGCGCGCAGGTTCTGCCCGTGCTTGAAAAAATCAGAGGCGCGATCGGCGCGCATCTCGACGACAACCGCCGCGGCGAGCGCCTGCGCGACGGGCTTCACATCGTCATCGCGGGCGCTCCCAACGCGGGCAAGTCTTCCCTCCTCAACGCGCTCGTACGGCGCGAGGTCGCCATCGTCTCGCCTTTGCCCGGCACCACGCGCGATGTGATCGAGGCGCCGCTTGATCTCGGCGGCTATCCCGTCATCCTCGCCGACACCGCCGGACTGCGCCCGGAGCAGATCGATCCCGCCGCCGCGCCGTCGCACGAGGGCATCGAGGCCGAGGGCATGCGCCGCGCGCGGCAGAAGTGGCAGCAGGCCGATATCCGCATCCTGATGTTCGACGCGACTGCCCTGCCCGCGCTCGATCCACACACGCGGGCGCTTGCCGGCGCCGCCAGCCTGATCGTGTTCAACAAGACTGACGAGTATAAAGGGCCGCTCCCGCACGACCTGCCCGGCAAAATACTGAGCGTTTCGGCGCGCACCGGCGCGGGCCTTGCCGACTTAAGCGCGGCGCTGGTCGGCGCGATCGAATCCGTTCTGGGTGCCGGTCGCGGCAATGCGCCCGCGCTGACCCGCGCCCGCCACCGCCAGGCGCTGGAAGAAGCTGCCGCCGCGCTCGACCGCGCTTTTGCCGCCCCCCTGCCCGAGCTGCGGGCGGAGGATGCGCGCCTGGCCCTGCGCGCGCTCGGGCGGCTCACCGGCCGGGTCGATGTCGAGGATCTGCTCGACATCATTTTCCGCGATTTCTGCATCGGGAAGTGATTTCCCGCACCTTCCCGAAAAATTTGACTCCCCGGCTAAATCTTTCTAAAATAGGGGTAATATTAGAAAAAACGGGGGAATGGCTGCTAGCTAACCCCTTGATATGGTGTGAAGAATTATGACAGAAGATTTGGTCTCCAGCTATAGCTATGCTGACCAGACCCCGAACCGGGGGTCTGGTGAAGCCGAGATCAAGCCCATGGCAATCTTCTCTTCGGCGGCAACGCCTTCCGCACCCCCGGCCGCGAGCCTCAGCCTTTTCGCCAACAACGCTGCGACGATAACGAGCCCTGCGGCTCCCTCTGCCGCGGGTGCGCCCGCTCATGCGGCCGTGCCTGCAAGCGGGACCGTTCCGGCGGCCGCTGGCCGGCAGGATGTGCGCCTGATGACTGCCGCCGCCTTCAATGCCCTGGAAGACAAAGGCGGCCACACGGATAACCGTGCACCCATGTACGAGCGCCGCAACGATGGTTTTATTCCGGTGCGACGCCGTCCTTCGGCCGATATGCGCGCCGCTGCCAGGCCCCCGATGCAGACGGTGCAGCCCGATGTCCGCGGCACGGCGATCAAGGGCGGCGACGGCGTCCATAATTTCCAGCCGTGGATCGCCACCGCCAATTTCACCTGATTTCCCGCTATTCCTTCAGCGCAGAACCGCGTGCGTGAGCCCGGAAACGGCATCCGGGGCGCGCGGCGCGAAATATTCGACCGCTTCGACATAAAGTTCCGCCGCGCGGCGCGCGAGCGAAGATGCCGGCAGGTCTTCATGCTGCAGCATTTCCTTGAGAATAAAATAGCGCTGCAGTCCCTGCGGTAGCGTGCGCACCGCCGGATCGACATGTTCCCCGTGCTGTTTCATCAGCGGCAAGATCGCACGATAGGCCGCGGCGATTTCAGAGCTTCGGGGATAAGGCTGGCCCTTTTTGTGGAAATCGAAAAGGAGCGCGGCGCTGTCGTACGAGTCGGTGTCCTCCCCGGAATACGCCAGCGGATGTAATTTTCGGGCGATCGCCATATAAGCCCGGAAATGCATCATTTTGGTGAGGGCCCACAAACCGTGCTGCCCGGCCTGATTGGTCAGCGTCCCCGCCATGATAAGATCGGCGTTTGCTTCGTCGAGCTTGATGGCGTGCGCCGCTTCATGCGCGACGGCGATCAGATCGGTGTCGAAGTCGCCGAATTCCGAGATATTGTCCAGATAACCGGCCAGGCCGTCCCCCAGTGTATTGTTGAGGGCCGTTTTTACCGCCGTTGTATTATGGCGGATAAAGGCCGTGCGCGTTGACGGATTGGCCGCGGTATAGCTGTCGCCGGACATATTGCTTGCCCAAATTTCCAGCAATTGCATCCCTGTCTGCAGCGGCCCCATATAGCCGGAAAAAGAATTGTCCCCGTGCGACTCGGCGGTCTCTCTGATGAAGGTGGCGGCGTGCAGGCTGGCCAGGAACAGCCTGTCTTCGCGATAGAAGCGAAGATTGAGCTGTGTGTCCCGGGGAATGGCGTCGCGCGTATCGTCGAACAGCTGCCCGTTTTTAACAGCCTCGTCGAAAGAGAAGGAAACCGTATCGGGATGGAGGCGTACATACTCCATCGTGCCCTTAAGTGCGGCGGCTCCGCCGAAGGTAAGGGTCAGGGCTCTCACGGCCAGTGTTTTTGCGACGTTCATTTTTCCTGCTGTCTTCTTATTCCGGCTTGGGCGTGCCGGGGAAAGGTTTGATCTCGGCGTTGTTCCTTGGCACCTGCGCGAACAGGGGGTGCTCTATCTGCGCATATGATTTTTTCCCCTCATCGACGGAGGCGATAATTCGTCCTTCCTTGATTCTTTGGCCCGCATACAAAAATAATGCCAGCGCATGATTGACGATTTCTTCGGGTGTTGCGTCGGGATAGATCTCTTGCAGGGCGCGGAAATTTTGCCGGGCCATGGTAATGGTCAGGACATCCCGGCCCGATGCCGATTTGGGTTCGGAAACCCGGGCATAATCTGCGAGCAGCAGGACATTTGAGGGTGTTGCCCCGTCAGCGGGTTTTTCTTCCGTGGGCCCCTCTGAGAAAGGGCGGTGTTCTTCCGTCATGATATGTGTGTCCCTGTCCGTGATTTTCCCGCTTGTAGCAAATGCCTACAGGGGCCGTCAAATTTCACCGCCTTCTCAATTGTCACCCCGGACTTGATCCGGGGTTCAGGGGCGTTTGATTTTTTAACCGCGACCCGTCCCACCGGAGCCCGTAGGGCGTAGGAAGAAGGCGCGAAGTGGTGAAGTTTTTATGGGCATCATTCCCTCTCTCTTCAGGGAGAGGGTTAGGGTGAGGGTGTTTCTTGCGAGAGTCTTTTATGCCGTTTACGCGTGTAGGCGGAGATCTTCACGTTTAATTGTACGCAGTAACGGCTGGCTAAAAAGGCAGCATCCGTCGCAGCACGCGGGGCCACGAATTGTCGCGCCGCACGTCGATGGCGGTCAGCGCCGCGCAGGCGGTGTCCGGATCGATCGCGCCCCGCCCGGCCCAGTTCAGGATATCGAGCCGGCCGTATTTGCCGACGTAATCCTCGATCTCCCGCTGGCTCTGCGGCGGGGAAAAATTTTGCTGCGCTGTGGGGGTGATGTTTGCGGTCATGTTGTTGCCCCCCTGAGCAGGAAGATTTACCGCGTATCTTTCCCTCTGTCCTCTTCTTCTAAAGCGTTGCTCAGGGCTCGATCCGGGAGTATGTGCGCAGAGTATGACGCCGGGGAAAACTTAGTATTCTTGGTGTTCTTGGTGGTTAAAACCTTATCTTTCATGGACCCCGGCCTGACCCTTTGCCAATTCTGTGGAAAAAGCGGGAACAAACGCGTATAAGCTGGGCCCATGAACGGTTCATTCGACGTCATTGTGATCGGGGGCGGGCATGCGGGCTGCGAAGCGGCGGCGGCCGCCGCGCGCCTGGGTGCGCGCACCGCGCTGATGACCCATCGCCTCGACACCATCGGGGCCATGTCCTGCAATCCCGCCATCGGCGGCCTCGGCAAGGGGCATCTGGTGCGCGAAATCGACGCGCTGGACGGTGTCATGGGCCGGGTGATCGACCAGGCCGGGATCCAGTTCCGCATGCTCAACGCCTCCAAGGGGCCTGCCGTGCGCGGCCCCCGGGCGCAGGCCGATCGCCGCCTGTACAAGCAGGCCATGCAGGCTTTGCTGCGCGATTACTCCGGCCTGACCCTGATCGAGGAAGCGGCGGATGACCTGATCCTCGACGGTGCGGGCGCGATCAGGGGCATTAAAACACTGAAAAACAATGAATATTCCTGCGGCGCTGTGGTGCTGACCACCGGCACGTTTCTGCGCGGAGTCATACACAGGGGTACGGAACGTACACCCGCCGGGCGTGTCGGCGAGGCGCCGACTATCGGCCTGGCCGAGACGCTTTCGCGGCTTGGGTTTCCGCTCGGACGGCTTAAGACCGGCACGCCCGCGCGCCTCGACGGGCGCAGCATAAACTGGGCGGTGACCGAGGAGCAGAAGGGCGACGATCCGCCCGTGCCTTTCTCATTCCTGACCGATAAAATTACGGTGCCGCAGATACCCTGCCATATTACATATACCACGCAGCAAACCCATGATATAATTAGGGAAAATCTGCATCAAGCCCCCGTCTATGCCGGGACGATCAAGGGCACCGGGCCGCGCTACTGTCCCTCGATCGAGGATAAAGTTGTGCGCTTCGCCGCCAAGGACCGGCATCAGGTCTTTCTCGAGCCCGAGGGGCTGGACGACGACACCGTCTATCCCAACGGCATCTCCAACGCCCTGCCCGTCGCGGTGCAGGAGGCGTTTCTGCGCACCATCCCCGGCCTTGAGAATGTCGTGGTGCGCGAGTGGGCTTATGCTATCGAATATGATTACTGCGATCCCCGCGACCTGACCGTTACGCTCGAGAGCCGGCGCCTGCCGGGCCTGTTTCTGGCCGGGCAGATCAACGGCACCACCGGCTACGAGGAAGCGGCGGCGCAGGGCCTGATGGCCGGGGTCAATGCGGCGTTGCGGGCGGCGGGCGGCGGCCGGACCTTCGTCCTCGACCGTGCGGATGCATACATTGGTGTGCTGATCGACGACCTGATCTCCCGGGGGGCGCCCGAGCCCTACCGCATGTTCACCAGCCGGGCGGAATACCGCCTGCACCTCCGCGCCGACAACGCCGACCAGCGCCTGACCGGCCTGGGACTCGCGGCCGGGGTCGTGGGTGTTTCACGTGGAACAATCTGGGCGGAGAAAAAAGCCGCCCTGGCGGCGGCACAGGATCTGGCGCGCGGACTGCGCAAAACCCCGAACGAGCTGAACAGGCTGGGTGTGCCCATCAACCAGGACGGCCAGGCCCGCAGCGCATTCGACCTGATCGGCTATCCGCAGGCCGGCTGGGAGGCCGCTCTTCGGGTCTGGCCGGAGCTGGCCGCCTTGCCCCCGGCGATTGCCGAGCAGGTGCGGATCGACGCCCTTTACGCCGGCTATATCGAGCGCCAGGAGCAGGATATTCACGCCTTCCGCCGCGACGAGGCGCTGGCCCTGCCGGCCGACCTGGATTACGCCGCCGTGGGCAGCCTTTCGACCGAGATCCGCACCAAGCTCGCCGCCGCCCGCCCCGCCACGCTGGGTGCGGCGGCCCGTATCCCGGGCGTGACCCCGGCGGCGGTCGTAAGCCTGCTGCGCTTTGTTAAGCGCGGCCAGAAACCCCGGGACCTGCCCGCACATGATGCCGCCTGAGCAAGCCCGGCTGGAGCAGTATCTGGCCCTCCTCCACAAATGGCAGAAGGCGATCAATCTCGTCAGCCCGGCCACCCTCCCCGAGGCGTGGGAGCGGCATATCCTCGATTCTGCCCAACTGGCCGCCCTGATCCCCGCAGGGGCACGGACGCTTTTTGACCTGGGCAGCGGCGCGGGGTTTCCCGGGATGGTGCTGGCGGTCCTGCGCCCGGAACTGGCCGTCCATCTGATCGAATCCGACCAGCGCAAATGCGCCTTCCTCCAGACTGTTTCACGTGAAACAGGCACGCCCGTCACTGTCCACAACAGCCGGATCGAGGCGCTGGCCGCACCGTCTGCCGTGCCCGACGTGGTGACTGCCCGGGCACTCGCCCCCCTGCCCGCGCTGCTCGCTTACGCCGCGCCCTGGGCGGCTTTGAACCCGGACCTGACCCTCTTGTTCCTCAAGGGCGGGCAGGCCGAGGTCGAGGTGACAGAGGCGCAGGAGGGCTACGATTTCAGCCTGGAAAGCTTCCCCAGCGCCACCGGCGCCGATGGCCGGATCCTGCGCCTGACGGGCTTGACCGCCCGGGCCTGTGCATAAGTTTTGACGCATCACGACTCATTTTCTTGACCGGATGCCCTGCTCTCCCCTAAAGCTGGGGCATGGACGCCAGCACCCCCAAGATCCCCCGCATTCTTGCCGTCTGCAACCAGAAAGGCGGCGTGGGCAAAACCACGACCTCGGTCAACCTGGCGACGGCGCTGTGCGCGGTGGGGAAATCGGTATTGCTGCTGGACCTGGACCCGCAGGGCAACGCCTCGACCGGATTAGGCATAAAACGGTCAACCATCCAGAAAAGCATCTACGACATTTTGTTTCACGAGGCGACGGTCGCTGAAACAATTATGACAACTAAAGTGCCGCGCCTGTCGATTATCCCCTCGACGATCCACCTTTCGGGCGCGGAAATCGAGCTGGTAACCGCGGAAAACCGCGAATTCAGGCTCAAGGACACGCTGCGCACCCCCCTGCCCCACGACTACGTGATCATCGACTGCCCGCCTTCGCTTAACCTGCTGACGCTGAACGCGCTGATTGCTGCAGACTCGATCGTCGTGCCGCTGCAGTGCGAGTTTTACGCCCTCGAGGGCCTCAGCCACCTGGTCAAGACGATCGAGCGCGTGCGCAAATCCTACAATCCTGCGCTCGAGATCCACGGCGTGGTGCTGACGATGTACGACAAGCGCAACAAACTCTCGACCCAGGTCGAGGAGGATGTGCGCGGCTTCCTGGGCGACAAGGTCTATAAAACCGTGATTCCGCGCAACGTGCGCGTGTCGGAGGCCCCTTCCTTCGGTCTGCCGGCGATCGTCTATGACATGCGCAGCCCCGGCGCCCAGGCCTATATCCGCCTGGCCGGCGAAATCCTCAAGCGCGAGCGCAGCATTCTGGGCGCCGCGCAGGAACCCCCGCCCCTTTCGGCAGCGGGCTGAGTTTAAGTTTTTGCAGCAAAGGACCAGCTTCCCATGACCGCCACCGACGATGTAAAAACCCCCGCCGCCGCCAAAAAGACACGCGGTCTGGGCCGCGGCCTCAACGCCCTGTTCGAGGACGAGGAAGCGCCGCCCGCGCCGGTCAGCGCCGCTGCCGGCAGCGCGCCGCAAAATACAGCCGTCGGCGAGCCGGCCGCGCCCGGCCCGCGCCGCACGCTGGGGATCACGCAGCTTGAGCCCGGCCCGTTCCAGCCGCGCCAGTACATGGATGAAGCGGCGCTGAACGAGCTGGCGCAGTCGATCAACATGCACGGCATGCTGCAGCCCATCCTGGTGCGGCCCAAGCCGGGCGCCAGGGACAAATGGGAGATCGTGGCCGGCGAGCGCCGCTGGCGCGCGGCGCAGCGGGCCAGCCTGCACGAGGTGCCAGTCGTCATCAGGGAGATCGACGACGAAAGCGCGCTTGAGATCGGCCTGATCGAGAACATGCAGCGCGCCGACCTCAATCCGCTTGAGGAGGCGCAGGGCTTCAAGCGCCTGATGGACGATTTCGGCCACACCCAGGAAAAACTGGCGGCCGTGATCGGCAAGAGCCGCAGCCACATTGCCAACATGGTGCGTCTGCTGCACCTGCCGGTCGGCGTACAGATGATGATTCACGAGGGCAAGCTGAGCGCCGGCCACGCCCGGGCGCTGGTGAACGTGGCTGACCCGGAACTGATGGCGGAGAAGATCGTCAAGGAAGCCCTGAGCGTCCGCGAGGCGGAAAAAATTGCTGCAAAGGCGGCCAGCGCCAAGGGTGCAGCAAAAAAGGGCCGGGCAGGGGGATTCATCAAGGATGCCAATGTGCTGGCACTGGAGAAGGATGTTGGCGACCGCCTGGGCATGAAGGTCAGCGTGACCATGCGCGGGGACGGGCAGGGGGGCCGTGCCGGCAGCGTCAAGGTCGATTTCCGCGACCTCGACCAGCTAGACGAGATCATCGTGCGGCTGTCGACTTTGCCGATCGATACGCGGATTTAAGGGCAGGCTATGCCGCTCAGATATATCTGGAGGCAAAACGCAGCAAAAATGCCGGGGAAATGCCGGAATTCGTGCTTTCCGAAGATATCACCGTCGCTCAGCTCATGAGCCGTTCGCTCCCGCAGCCGTTGCGGGCGCTCGCGCGGCGTCTTTGCTGCGACCTCAGGCGCGCTTTTTCCTAAAATTCAGCTGGTCGTGCTTGCGCAAAAGAATTAAACACAGCGCGCACAAAGAACACGACGGTATCGCGTATCATCCTTTGTGATCGCTGTGTTCTTTGTGTTTAATCTTTGAAACGCAGAGAACACAGAGTTTTTCCCCATGGCTCCTGGATCTTGGCTTTTGCCGGGGTGGCAGCAAGAAACACCCTCACCCTGACCCTCTCCCTTTAGGGAGAGGGGAAAAGGAACCGAGACGCTTCACGCCCTTGCGTCTTTGCGATTCAGAGGCGGCACGAAGATTCGAGGAAAGGAGACCTGTTTAAGCCATGCGCGGGGAAGAGGCGGGGGTCAGGCGGCCGTCGACGAAGCCGCCGCGCTTGCCGTCGCGCAGCCGTTCGCCCTGGACGGCGTGGATGCCGAAATTATGCTGCAGGCGGCGGGCTTCGCCGGCGTTGCGAACCCACTCGGTGATGATATGGGCCTCAGGGGCCATGCTGCGCAGTTGCTGCACAAAAGATCCGAGATCAGCTTTACCGGCCAGGCCGTCGCGCACGGTTTTGCCGTCGATTTTGATGTAGTCGGCGATCAGGGCCAGGTTGCGCTGGCGGGCTTCATCGTGCGGCTGGTGGGAGGCATCGTCGATGGCGAAGCGGTAACCCTTGGCCTTGAGGCCGAGCAGGGTTTCGACCGCCAGATCGTCGGCGATCGCGTCCTCGGTGATTTCCAGCGTCAGGTCGGCGGGCGTGAAATGATCCGCGAAATGGCGGGTACGCAGTTCGTCTATGCTGCGCCAGAAGGCGGCGTCGCCGGCATTGCGGGCCGAAACATTGACGGAAACCGGTGCGATGCCGTCCTGGATGGCCCAGACCAGCGCCGCCATGACGAGGGCCCGGTCAAAAGATTTGTGCAGACCCAGGGCGTTGACGGGCGCGATGGCGTCGCCCGGGCTGATGGCCCGGCCCCGCAGGTCGCGGGCGCGCAGCAGCAATTCGCTGGGGTAGGGGGTGGCGCCGGTTTCGCCGTGCAGGGCGTACCAGCGTTCGGCCTCGAATCCGAATCGTCCGGCCTCGAGGGCGTCCATGAGCTGGAGAGCTTTTTCGATATTATCAACAGGGGAGGAGGCCGTCTCCTGGGCCGCGCGCAGGCCTTCCTTGACCTCGAGAATCAAGCCGTAGAAGGCTGTATGCAGCGTACTCGCATCGTTCAAGTTTTTGTATTCCTTATATTTTTTGATCGTCACCGGCGATGGTGGCGAATCCCTGTACTTCAAGCCTAGCCGTTGCAGCGGGCTGAGGCAATCTTTTGCTGCGAGGTGACATAAAAATATTAACGGCCTGATCCTGGATTCCCACCCTTTTCCGGAAAAAATCTGCTATAATTTAACTATGAATAATGCGTCATTAAGAACTGCGAAAACCAGCAGTCGGACGCAGCCGGGAACAGGGAGTACCGGCAGACGGATTTATGCTGCGGCGTATGCTGCACTCTGCCTTCTCACCCTTTCCGCGTGCAGCGTCACGCCCGAACGGCTGTTCAGCGCCCCGGCCCCGCCGGATGACTGGCGCAGCAAGGATTTCGTGGCGGAAGACCCGCTGCGCCCGCTGCAGCAGGCCAACCCGGTTACCGAGCGGGAAATCCGCGATGCGCAGCAAAAGGCGGTCCTGAACGCCGTGCCGCAGGGCTGCAGCATCCGCGACCGCTTCGACAACAGCGCGCTGGTGGCCTGGCGCTTCAACGACAACCGCAGCCGGGTGGGGCTCAAGCTGAAGATGGACGGGCCCAGCCTGTCCGACCCCGGCAATTTCGAATTCAAGGCGGTCACGATCCGCTTCACTCACCAGCTGCAAAAAACCCCGCACAAAAAAGAGCGCTGCCTTTATGCGGCGCCCCTGCAGGGCGTGGTGGGCTCGCTCTATAACGAGCTTTACGTCCGCGAGGACAATACCGTGTGGCAGGAGCTGCGCGCCCGCGACCTCGATTTCTGGAACCGGCGCTAATTTTCCCCTTCGCAACTCTCCGCTTTCAGTGTCGTGCCCGGGACGATATAAAGAAGGCATGAAAAATTTCCTGCTCATGCTTGCGCTCACGGCCCTGGCCGGCTGCGGTTTCACGCCCCTTTACGCCACCAATGAAGCGGGCGCCGGGCCGCGCGACACGCTCGACCGGGTGGAGATCGGCATCATCCCCGACAGCGACGGCCAGATCCTGCGCAATCTCCTGATCGACCGTTTCTACAGCGGCGGCTGGCCGGACGATCCGTCTTATATATTGAGCTTCACGCCGCTTGAGGAAAGCATCCGCGATCTCGATATCACCAAAAGCTCGGACGCCACGCGCGCGCAGCTGACCCTGGTTACGGAGATGAGCCTGCGCGAGAAGGGCGGGGCGGTGGTGCTGAAACGCAAGCTCAACGCCCTGACCAGCTACAACATCCTGCAGAGCCAGTTCACCACCCGCGTGGCGGAGGACGCGGCGCGGCGCAACGCGCTGACCGACCTCGCCCGTCAGACCGAGAACGAGCTGCTGCTTTATTTCAACCGGCGGGCGGCGCCGTGAAGCTCGCCTTCCGCCAGATCGAGCCCTTCGTCAAAAAACCCGACGCGACAGCGCGGGCGATTCTGATTTACGGGCCCGAAGCCGGACTGATGAAGGAGCGCAGCAAAATCATCGGCCAGAGCGTGGTGGCCGACCTCAACGATCCGTTCAACGCTGTAACGCTGCCGGGTGGCGCGCTGGCGGGAGATCCGGCGCGGCTGATGGACGAGGCGATGGCGCAGTCGTTCCTGGGCGGCGCGCGGCTGATCCGGATCGAGGACGGCGGAGATGCGCTCGCGCCGCTGCTAAAGGATTATCTCGCCGCGCCGAGCGCGCAGAATCTGGTGATCGTCGAAGCGGGCGAGCTGGGCCCGCGTTCGGCCCTGCGCCTTTTGTTTGAAAAGGCTGACAATGCCGCCGCGCTGCCTTGCTATGTTGAGGAGGAGCGCGACGTTGCCGGCCTGATTCGCGAGGAGATGACGGGGCGGGGGATTGCGGTTTCGCGCGAGGCGCTGTCGTTCCTGGCCGGGGCGCTGGCGGGCGACCGCCGCCGCATCCGCAGTGAGCTTGAGAAACTGGCGCTGTACAAGCATAACGACCCCGCGCCGGTCAGCCTCGAGGACGCGCAGCAATGCTGCGGCGATTCCGGTGCGCAGAATCTCGACAGCCTCGTCCACGCCGTTGCCGGCAGCCAGCCCGAAACGGCGCGTCGTGCCTTCGCCGCGCTGATGCGCGAAGGGCTGCCGGTGATCGTCGTTCTGCGCGCGCTGCAGGGACATTTCCGCCGCCTGCATCTGGTCAAGGCGCGGCAGCAGGGCGGAGAGCCGCTCGACGTCATCATGAAAACACTGCAGCCGCCGGTGTTCTTCAAGCAGGAGCCGGCCTTCCGCGGCCAGGTGTCGTCGTGGTCGGCGGGCGGCCTTGCACGCGCGCTCGAACGCCTGGCAGCGCTCGAGGCCCAGTGCAAAAAAACCGGCATGCCGGATGAAACATTGTGCGCACAGGCGCTGCTGGCGCTCAGCCGCAAGGCGGCTTAACGCGGGTCTTTTTTATTCGCCGTTCTGCGCCACGCGCAGCTGGCGCGCGCGGGTGAGGATCGAATCCTCGAGCTGACGCGCGGTCCTGTCGCTCGCGGGCGCATCGCGCCAGTCGCCACCCTTGCCGCGCACCTGGCGGAACAGCTTCACCTGCACGCCGTCGGAGCGCAGCGTCTTGTCCATGATCAGCACGTTGATCTTGAAACGCTCGTCCGGCGTTTCCGCGGGCGCGTACCAGTCGGTCAGGATCACGCCGCCGAACGGATCGGCGCTGGCAAGCGGCATGAACGACACGGTGTCGAGCGCGGCGCGCCACAGGAAGCTGTTGACGCCGATGCCGCCGCCGCCCGCGTCGTCGTCGCCGCGGCCCAGCAGACTGATGCCGCCCTTGCCCAGAATGCTCTGCGGTTCGGAATAGATGTCATTGGGGTTCTCAAGCGCCTCGCGGTCGGCCCCGGTGGGGTATTTGGCTTCTCCCTTAGGCGCGCTGCCGCAGGCGGCGAGGCTCAGGGCCAGGGCGACGCCGAGGAAAGAGAACAGAAAACGGAAGGATGATGCGGTCATGACAATCCTAGGCTGGCGTTGAAAAACCTGTCGCAGAACGCTGCGACAGCCCCCTTATACCCCGCGAATCCGGCAACTTAAAGGATCGCGCGCCGCCGCCAGGAAAAAAGCAGGGGGTATTTTTTGACGTAATGCAAAAGGAGGGGGTTTGGGGCGGCTATCCTAAGACCTTGTTCTAAATAAAGAGTTAAGGTATTTTCCACAATATCAAGTTGCAAAATTGCAACGCACCCCCGGAAAATGCCCGCCACCGGTTCACCCTTCCTTGACCCTTCCCCCTATGAATGGCTTATTTGTCACAGTCTTGGCCTGGAAAGGCCTTGATTCTCAAGGGTTCAATCAGAACTCACCTACTGTTCAACCAAACTGGTCAATCCGTTTTATTGGAGGAATGACAATGAAAAAACTACTGAGCACGGCCGCAGTCATCGGTCTGGTCACCATCGCCGCTGCACCGGCCATGGCCCAGGGTGACGAAAGCGCCCTTAAACTGGGCGTCGGCGGTTTCTTCCGTGGCTATGTGATCTGGCACGACCAGGACACCGACACGGCTTCCGACGAGCGCAGCTTCGACATCCTGCGCGACACCGAAGTCCACTTCACGGGTGAAACGACGCTGGAAAACGGCCTGACGGTCGGCTTCCACACGGAACTTGAGGATGACATGGGCGACGGCTTCGCCGTTAACGAGTCCTACATGTTCGTTTCGGGCTCCTGGGGCCGCATGAACTTCGGCGGCGAAGACGGCGCAGCTTACCTGCTTCAGGTTGCCGCTCCCTCGGCCGACACGAACATCGACGGCATCCGCCAGAACATCGATCCGGTCAACTACGGCATCGCTCCTGATCCCGCTGGTGCCGTCGATTTCGACGATCTGGCCGCTCTTGAGTTCGATTATGATCAGGATCGTACCGCTAACGACGACAAGATCACCTACATCACCCCCGTATTCAGCGGCTTCCAGGTGGGCGCAAGCTACACCCCGGAAGTTGATGCAACCTCCCGTACCTTCGGTGTCAGCACCGACGATGCGGCTGGCGATTACGGCAGTGCGTGGGATGCGGCTATCCGCTACGAAGGCCAGTTCGACTCGTTCGGCCTGACCGCGGGCGCCGGCTACACCCACGTTGATCTGGAAGACGATGCCGCCGGCCTCGACGACCAGACGCTGTGGAACGTTGGTGCTGCTATCACCGTCGGCGCTTTCGGCCTCGGCGTGGTTTACACCGATGACGATCAAGGCACCGATCCCGAGTCCGATATCAACACCTGGACGGTTGGCGCTGACTACACCAGCGGCCCGTACAAAATCGGCGCTTCCTGGTACAACCGTGACGAAGACGATTTCGTCGGCACGGATGAGCTGGATACCGATCGTTATGCCGGTGGCGTAAGCTACA
>CAZNYM010000004.1:0-67526 GCA_964577255.1 uncultured Pseudobdellovibrionaceae bacterium
GATATGGACATGGTTGAAGGCGGCTACCAGTTTTATGTGCGGTGAAAGCAGCATGCCGTTGCCGAACACGTCGCCCGCCATGTCGCCCACGCCGATGACGGAGAATTCTTCTTTCTGGATGTCCTTACCTATTTCGCGGAAATGGCGCTTGACCGATTCCCAAGCGCCGCGCGCGGTAATTCCCATCTTCTTGTGGTCGTAACCGGCCGAGCCGCCCGAGGCAAACGCATCGCCCAGCCAGTGCCCGTATTCAAGCGACAGCGCGTTCGCGGTGTCGGAGAAGGTGGCCGTGCCCTTGTCAGCGGCGACGACCAGATAGGGATCGGGTTCGTCATGACAGACAACGTCTTTGGGCCGCGTAACGGCTTTGCCCTTGCGGTTGTCGGTGATGTCGAGCAGTCCGCGAATGAAGATCTTGTAGCACTCTACGCCTTCCTGCTGATAAGCGGCGCGGCCACCCGCGGCCGGAGGGCGTTTGACGATGAAGCCGCCCTTGGCGCCCATCGGCACGATGACCGCGTTTTTCACCTGCTGGGTCTTCATCAGGCCCAGGATTTCGGTGCGGAAATCCTCGTGCCGGTCCGACCAGCGGATGCCGCCGCGCGCGATCCAGTCGCTGCGCAGATGCACAGCCTCGACGCGCGGGGAATAAACGAAGATCTCGCGGAACGGTTTGGGGTCGGGCAGATCGTTGATCTGCCGGCTGTCGAATTTCATCGACAGCCAGCTTTTCGGCTGGCCCTGCTCGTCGCGCTGATAGAAATTGGTGCGCAGCGTGGCGTTCACCAGGCCGTGCATGCTGCGCAGGATGCGGTCGTCGTCGAGCGATTCGACTTTCTCCATCGCTTTTTCGATGGCGGCGTTGATGGTGCCGATTTTCTCGTCCCGCTTGTTGCTGCGCGCGGGATCGAAGCGCGCCGCGAACAGATTGATGAAAAGTTGGGCGATGGCGGGATGGCGCGTCAGTGCCGATTCCATATACATCTTGCCGAACGGATTGGCGGTCTGGCGCAGATAGCGGACATAGGCGCGCAGTACCACAATCGCGCGCCAGTCGAGGCCTGCGCCCAGCACAAGCTGGTTGAGCGTGTCGTTCTCGGCCTCGCCATACCATAAACGAATAAAATCCTCTTCGAATCGCAGTTTGGTTTCGGTCGTCGATTTGTTGAAATCGGGGAAGGCGGGATTCTTGATCTCCATCAGGAAGTCGTGAATCCACACCGGCGCGCAGGCGCCCGCCGGCCGCACCGAGAACGGCAGCTCGGATATGGTGCGCAGGCCCATGTTCTCAAGGATCGGCAGGGCGTCCGACAGCGTGATCGGCTCGCCCTTGTGGAAGATCTTCAGGCGCACCTGGCGCGGGCCGCAGGTGTGATCCTTGTAGAGATCGAGCGAGAACCGGTCGCCTTTGAGGGTCTGCTCGATCTTACCGATATCGTGCCAGGCCTGCCGCGCTTCATAATGATCCTGATAGCCGGAAGGGAAAGCATTGCCGTAACGGGTCAGCAGGCCCGCCACCTTCTCGCCGTCGGCGAGCTTGACCAGCAGCGCCTCGGCCAGTTTTTCGCTCCATACGGCGCCGGCGTCCTGCAGGCGTTTTTCTATTGGCGCGGTGGAATATTGCGGTGGGTTGGCGGGATCGATGTCGATCACATACATGACGCGCGCGAGTGGTGAGTCATCGAGCGTGGTGTAAAAGTTGCTGCAGGTGCCGCGCAGGTCTTTTTCCAGTATGTCCTGGAAGGTGGCACGCAGCTGCGAGTCGTAACGTTCGCGCGGCACGTAGACGAGGCAGGAGATGAAGCGGTCGAAGGTGTCCTTGCGGTTATAGAGGGCGATGCGCCGGCGCTCCTGCAGGACCAGAATGCTGCGGATGATTTTTTCAAGGCGCGAAAGCTTGATCTGAAACAGCTCGTCGCGCGGATATTTTTCGAGGATATGGCGCAGGGCTTTGTAATCGTGCGAGCCCGGCCGCGCGTCGAAGGCGGCCAGCACCTGATCGGCCTTGCGGCGCAGGACGGGAATGTCGGTGATGCTGCGGGAATAGGTGACGGAAGTGAACAGGCCGATGAAAACCAGAACGCCCTTCACCCCGCCCTTGTCGTCGAGCGCGCGCACGGCCACGGCGTCAAGCGGCACCGGGCGGTGCACGGTCGAGCGCCGGCCCAGCTTGGTGATGACGAGCGGCCCCAGTTCGTCGTTTTTCCCGAACAGGCCGGGCGGAAGATCCTCGCGCGCCTGTGTGCCCAGGAAGGGCGGCTTGAGCCGGGCGTCGAGCAGGCCGCGGCTTTCGCCGCTGATCTGGCCCTTGCCGTTGTAATAGGCGTAGCCCAGCAGCGTGAAATTATCCTGATAAAGATAGGAAAGAAAATCGCAGCCCTCTGCAATATCCTCGGGCGTCGTCAGGCGCGCGGGCGTTTTCTTCAGCACCTCCTGCGCGTGCAGGAGCGCCTTGCGCATGGCTTCCCAGTCGCCGGTGGCGGCCTTGACGTCGCGCAGCACCGTTTCCAGGCCGCCGTGCAGGCTTTTCTGCCCCTCGGGCGTGGTCGTGCCCTGCAGCACCATGTGGATGTGCGACAGATGATCCATGATCGGGTGGATCAGCATCTGGATGGTGCGGCCCTGCCGCGCCATTTCCGAGGCGATGGAATCGACCAGGAAGGGGCGGTCGTCGCTGACGATGTCGATCAGCGTTTGCCCCTGGCTCCAGCTTCTGCCGGCCAGCGGCGGCACGGTGACGGCGATCAGCGGTTTGCCGGCCTGGTGCTTTTGCGCCAGCGTCTCGTGACGCGCGGCCAGCGCCGCAAGGCCGTCCCTGCCCAGGGCGCTTTTATCCTCTCCGGCGATCTGGGTGGTGAAAGCGGCGGCGAAGGAGGAAGCAGGCATGATCGGCAATCCCAAACTGAAAGGAAACGGGCGGGCGGAAAACTAGGCCACGGTTGGTATAATAACAAGCGTTGCCGCGCAGGTCTGCCCCGTAAAAATTTCATGCGGCCTTAATCATGCAATATTTTTCATGCTGCGCCGCAGGCGCGGATCAACGCGCCGTCCAGCCGCCGTCGACCGGAAGGGCCGCACCCGTTATATTGTGCGCCGCGTCAGAACACAGGAACACCGCCAGCGCGCCGATATCGCCGACTTCGGTGAATTTCTTGGTCGGGTGGGGCTGGAGGATGATGTTCTCGATCACTTCGCTTTCGGAAATGCCATGCACCTTGGCCTGATCCTTCACCTGGCCCTGGACCAGCGGCGTGTTGACATATCCCGGGCAGATAGCGTTGACCGTGATCCCGTGCGTGGCAACCTCGAGCGCGACGGATTTTGTCAGGCCCATGATGCCGTGCTTGGCCGCGACATAGGCCGATTTGAACGGCGAGGCGACCAGGGCATGGGCGGAAGCGACATTGATCACGCGTCCCCAGCCTTTTTTTTTCATGCTGGGCACAAGCGCCTTGGTGGTGTGAAAGGCCGACACCAGATTGATGGCGATGATCGCCTGCCATTTGTCGTCGGGGAATTCGTCGATCGGGCTGACATGCTGGATGCCGGCATTGTTGACCAGGATGTCGACCGCGCCGAAGCTGCTTGCGGCCTGGGCGCACATATCGCGGATCTGCTCGGGCTTTGTCATGTCGGCGCCGTGATAGACAGCGCGCACTTTGTGGGTGTTTTCAATCTCGAGCCGCAGTTTTTCAATCGCGGCGGCGTCACCCAGCCCGTTGAGGACGATATTCACGCCCTGCGCCGCCAGGGCCTGCGCCACCCCGAGGCCGATGCCGCTGGTGGAGCCGGTGATGAGGGCCGTCTTGTTCTTGAGCATGAAAAATTCCCGTCAGAATGAACAGGCAGGAATTCTAGCCGGGTTTGATCCCGGATCAAAGGGCGCTTGCCGTCAGTCGATCTTGAATTTGGGGTCTTTGCCGATGAGGGCGCAGGCCGCGACTTTGGCGATAACGCAAGCGGTGAGGGCCCAGCTCAGGGCTTCACAGGCGGCGTTGTTGAAGGCGTTATTGGTGCGTGCCGGTGCGGGCTTGAGCTCGGGCGGCAGGGTTTCGCGTTGTTCCGTCATGTTTTATCTCCCTTGATTCATTAAGAATTGAATCTGAAAAATAAGATAGTCCAGTCGCGCGAAAAAATCAAATTTCGCCCTGCGCCGCACAAGGCCGGGCCATTGTGCAAGGCCTCCGCCTCTTCTACCCTGCCGGAAGCGCCACCGCCAAATAAAAAATAGGGAGAATTCATCATGACCGATCTTTTTGAAAATCCGCTCGGGACGGATGGTTTCGCCTTCGTCGAATATACCGGCGAACCTGCGATCCTGGAAAAGCTTTTCGCCGATTTCGGCTTCACCGCCGTGGCAAAGCACAAGAAGCGCAACGTGGTGTTGTACCGCCAGGGCGGCGTCAATTTCCTGCTCAACCATGAAACCGCGGGCCAGCCCGGCGCGTTCCAGAAGGTGCACACATCCGGCGCCTCGGCCATGGGCTTCCGGGTCAAGGACGCGAAGCAGGCGATCGCCGAAGCCATCAAGCGCGGCGCCGAGCAGGTGAAAGATCATCAGGGCTCGATGGAGGCGGCGGTGCCCGCGATCAAGGGCATCGGCGGCTGTCTGATCTATTTTATCGACGATGACGGGCTGTATGACCGCGATTTCGATTTTTATCCCGGCAAGGATAAAACGCCCAAGGGCGTCGGCTTTACTTATATCGACCACCTGACCCACAACGTACAGCGCGGCAACATGGCGGTGTGGGCGAAGTTTTACGAAGACATTTTCAACTTCCGCGAGATCCGCTATTTCGACATTGAAGGCAAGCTGACGGGCCTTAAATCCAAGGCCATGACCAGCCCCTGCGGCCGGATCCGCATCCCGCTCAACGAATCCTCGGACGACAAATCGCAGATCGCCGAATTCCTCCGGCGCTATAACGGCGAAGGCATTCAGCATATCGCCCTTGGCACGAATGATATCTACAAGACGGTCGAGATGATGCGCGCCCAGGGCGTGCCGTTCCAGTCCACCCCCGACACCTATTACGAGATGCTGGATAAAAGAATCCCCGGCCACGGCGAGGACGTGACCCGGCTCAAGGCGCTGCAGATTCTCATGGACGGCGCGCCGACCGAGGACCAGGGATTGCTGCTGCAGATTTTCACCCGCGACGCCATCGGCCCGATCTTTTTCGAGATCATCCAGCGCAAGGGCAACGAGGGCTTCGGCGAAGGCAACTTCAAGGCGCTGTTCGAATCGATCGAGCTCGACCAGATCCGCCGCGGCGTGCTGAAGGATGAAAAGAGGGCGTAGATGAAACTCGCTTCGCTCAGGCACGGACGGGACGGGCGGCTGGCGGTCGTCAGCCGCGATCTGACCCGTTACGCCGATGTCAGCGGCATAGCACCCACCATGCAAAGCCTGCTCGATAGCTGGGATGTCCTGGCGCCGCGCGTGCGGATCGTGGCGGAGGGGCTGGAACAGGGCGAAGTGGCAGGCGAAGCGTTCGATCCCGCCCGCTGCGCCGCACCGCTGCCCCGGGCTTATGCGATCGCCGACGGCAGCGCCTATCTGCATCACGTAGAGCTGGTGCGCAAGGCACGCGGCGCGGTGATGCCGCCCGAATTTCTCAACGACCCGCTGATGTATCAGGCCGTTTCCGACACCATTCTCGCACCCACTGCGCCCATTGCTGTGGCGGAGGAAAGTTTCGGCATCGATTTCGAAGCCGAGGTGGCTGTCGTCATCGGCGATGTGCCAGCGGGCATCGCCGCGCGGCCGGCGCTTGAACATGTCCGCCTGGTGATGCTGATGAACGATGTGTCGCTGCGCAACCTGATCCCGGGCGAGCTCGCCAAGGGTTTCGGTTTCTTTCAGAGCAAGCCGCCCAGCGCCTTCTCACCCGTCGCTGTGACGCTGGACGAGCTGGGCCCGGCCTGGCGCGCGGGCAAACTGCACCGCCCGCTCTTCAGTACGCTGAACGGCCGGGAAGTGGGCCGCCCCGACGCCGGCACCGACATGCAGTTCGATTTCGGAACGCTGATCGCGCACGCCGCGCGCACAAGGCCCCTGGGCGCCGGGACTATCGTGGGCTCGGGCACGGTGTCGAACCGCGATCCGGCCGCCGGCATAAGCTGCCTGGCCGAGCGGCGCATGATCGAGCAGATCGAAACCGGAGCGGCCATCACCCCGTTCATGAGTTTCGGCGACACCATCCGCATCGAGATGAAGGACGAGGCGGGCCGGAGCATCTTTGGTGCCATCGAACAGAAAGTCGTGAAGGCATGATGCGGCTTTACAGCTATTTCCGTTCCTCGACCGCCTACCGCGTGCGCATCGCGCTGCATCTGAAAAACATCCCTCATGAGATCGTTCCCGTAAACCTCGCCGCCGGCGCGCAGAACGAGGCCGCGTATAAAGACATCAATCCGATGGAAGCCGTGCCGCTGCTGGAGCATGACGGCTTCCGGCTGACGCAGTCGCTCGCGATTCTCAACTATCTCGACAATATCGCGCCCGCGCCGCCGCTTGCGCCCGAGGATGTGAAAGAGCAGGCCTATGTGCGCCAGATCGCGCTCGCCATCGCGACCGACATTCACCCGCTCACCAATCTGCGCGTTCTTAAATATCTCGGCGCGGACGAGGCGAAGAAAAAAGAATGGTACGCGCACTGGGCGCGCCTGGGGATGACGGGGGTGGAAGCACTTTTGCGCACACAGGGGCGCTGCGGCCGCTTTGCCTGCGGCGAGCAGGTCAGCGTCGCCGATCTTTGCATCGTGCCGCAGATGTACAACATGCGCCGTTACGGGCTTGAGACCGGCGATCTGGCTTTATGCCGCCGGATCGAAGCGAACAGCCTGAAGCTGGACGCTTTCCGCAAGGCCGCGCCGGAAGCTCAGCCTGACGCGCCGCCGGGGCTTGAGGATATTCACGGTCCCGGCTTCAAGGAATAAAAAACAGGGAGAAGAAAATGGAGACAGCGCAGTATGAAGGTAATCCGATGGGCCACGGGGAAAGCGACGACTACAGCCGCTACCTCATCGATCAGAAATGGAAATCCTATACAAAAGAAGAACACGAGACCTGGGGCATCCTCCACCGCCGGCAAAGCGAGATTCTGAAAGAACGCGCCTGCCCGGAATTTCTATCGTGCATGAAGGATTTAGCGATCCATGACGGCGAGATCCCCGATTTCGGCGATCTGAATAAAAGACTCAAGAGCCTGAGCGGCTGGGAAGTGGTGGCGGTGCCGGGGCTGATTCCCAATCGGCCGTTCTTCAAGCTGCTCTCCGAACGCAAATTCCCCGCCGGCACCTTCATCCGCAAAAGAAGCCAGCTCGATTACATCGAGGAGCCGGATGTGTTTCATGACGCATACGGTCATGTGCCGCTGCTGGCGCATCCGGTGTTCGCCGATTACCTGCAGGCTTACGGCCGGGGGGGATTGCGTGCGCACGATTTCGGCACGATCGACAATCTGGCGCGGCTGTACTGGTACACGGTCGAGTTTGGCCTGATCGGCACGCCGCAGGGGCTCAAGATCTATGGTTCCGGCATATTGTCTTCGCCCGGCGAGTCGGTTTTCTCACTGGAAGACGATTCGCCGCACCGCCTGGGCTTCGACTTGCGGCGGGTCATGCGCACCACTTACCGCGTGGATGATTACCAGCAGCTTTATTTTGTCATCGACAGCTTTCAGCAGCTTTTCGATGAAACGTACCAGGACTTCGCGGCGCTTTACCGCGAGCTTTCCCAAAATTCCAGACAATACACCCCCCTCGACCTTCTCCCGGGGGACAAGGTCGTGACAAAGGGTACGCAGACGCGGACCTGATTCTCGGGCCCGGCGTCATCCCCCCGGCCGTTACCGGCACAGGGGTTTGTCATCTTTATTGTCAGAATACTCGTTTACCTCATGCTTTCCTCACGATTCGCTCAGGGAGCTGGTTGCAGATCAAGGACGATCCGGTGGTGGGGGCTATCACCACCGGGATTAAGCGGGAAGGCGCCGGCCAGCCGGGCCCCCCCTCTTAAAACCACGATAAGACGGGCACCCGCACCGCTTTCCAGCGGCTGGGCGCTCCAGGACTGAACAAGGCTGCCGGCGCTTCCTGTGCCGGCAGAGGGGCCCGTCCAGGCACCTTCGGCGATCTCGATCACCAGCAGGTTCTCGGCATTGTCGAGATCCTGGCGGAAACTGAGGGAAGCCGTGGCGTCGAAGACGAGCCTGGTGTTTGCGCCGTTCATACCCAGACGCAGTCCCAGAATCTGGGGCTGGCCGGGGCTGGCGACGGGGAACGCGGCGGCGGCTTCAGGCGGGGGCGGGGCCTGGGGCTGCGCTTGGGCGTTGGCGACCTCCTCGTAACCGGCCGCCGGGGGCTCAGGCAAAGGTGACGCGCCCTGCGCCCCCACCGGATTTTCGTCCGGCGAAGGCGGCAGGGCGGGCACCAGAGACGCCGCCCCTTCCACGGCCGGCGGCATATCTGCCGGTTCGGCCGGGAAGGGTTGGGCGCCATTATCCGCTGCAGGATAATTAGAGGGGGGCTCATTCTGCAGCAGGATCTCGAGCTGGCTGGTCAGGTCGCGGATGTCTTTTTCCACGGCGACCAGCCGCAAAATGGAAGGTAAAACGGACTCAAAGTCGCGCCGGAGCTCGATAACGGCGTTCTCGACGCGCTGGATGCGCGCATCGGGATCGCTGATCTCCTCGGCGAATAGTTTTTCGTAATTCACGCCGCGGGCGGCCATGACCGGCAGACCTTGCGCATCGCGCGGCCTTCCGGTTTCGCCGGGCAGCGGCGGACGGTCGCCTATGACCGGCGGGCCGGTGAGCGGGGCAATGACACCAGGCGCGCTGGCTCCGGGCGCAGGGGCGGCGCCGGGATTTTCTCCTGAATTTTCAGAGGGTTGCGCGGAGGGGCTGGGGGTGTCGTTGCCGGGCAGCATACCGCAGGCGGAAACAAAAACACACGTAAGCAGGGCAATCATCATGCCCTGCTTACGTGTGTATATGAATCCTTTTTTGCCGGAGAATCCCGGCATGAAAGTCCAGAGACTGGACATCAGGATAGAGTCCTAGATCTGCAGTATGAGCCCCTGAGCGAATCGCTCACTTTACAGGGTACGGGCCAAGCGGGGGGTCGGTCAACCCGATTTGGTTATTTTAGAAGGGGTTAGACTCAAGGAGAGGGAAAACCGAGTCAATCAGCCGCCTACAGGCATGGTCAGCTCGTCGAACGTGGTGCCTTTGTCCGGCCCGTCGCCTTCATAAACGATGCGGATGGTGCCACCCGGCACGGCGTCGACATCGAGACGGATACGCCCCTCGCGCTTGGTGATCTCGGAGAACACGTTGACGTTGTTGGTGATGCCGATCTGCCGTTCCGACTCGCCGGGCGGGGTCCAGTAAGCGATCAGCTTGCCCATGGTGCTGTGGGTGCCGCTGCGGGTCAGCGTCATTTTCAGCATCGGTTTCCCCCCCGGTTTGGGCGGCGGCGTGAAATAAGGATTGGAAATAGCGGCCGAGGCCACGGCCGACCCCTTGCGAATGATGATCGGCACGGCGATGCCGACATTCATGCCGAGTTGTATATCAAGGCCCTTGCCAGGACGTTTTCTTGCCGGCGTGGCAGCGGCATTCTGCAGCAGCATATGGACGCGGTAATCGCCATCGGGAAGGTCGGGCGGGCGCCGCAGCGACACGCGGATTTTCTGCTTGCGGCCGGGTTCGAGCGTCACCTGGCGCGGGCTGAACATCAGCATTTTGGCGGGATCGAATTCAGGGTTTACGGGCCCCTCCTTGGTATCGTATCCGCCGGTTTCGTTCTGCCACAGATGTTCCAGCTTGATGCGGAAGGTCGATACATCCTTGTCAGTATTGACCAGGTTGATGTCGTGCATACGGTCACGATCGAGGAAGATGAGGCGCACCGGCATGATCAGCATGTCGGCCCGCGCCGCGAACGGCTGGAAAACCGTCATCAGGGCCAAGCCTGCTAGGAACGATAGCATGAATTGCCGAAAACGGTGTGCAAGCAGAAGCTTCATGGGTATACCCTCCTAGAAAACGAATACGATTGTCAAGTCGACACCATCGCTGTAGGGCCCGCTGGGGTAATAGCTGCCGTTACCGTTAAGGCGCAGCGTACCCCCCAGATACAGCATGGCGTCGCCGTTATTGTCGGTGATCGGGTTGTTGTGCGTGATGTCGATGATCTCCATTTCCTGGCCCGTACCCGTATCGTTCAGGGTCAGTTCACCGTCGTCGATGGTGACGCCCAGCGCCGTATTGGGGGTTAGGGCGTCGAGTATGTATTCGCCACGCTGCGGCGCATCGCCTATAATAAAAGCCGGATCGGCGACATAGTTGCCCGTGTTGGGGTCGATAATGATCGTGTGCTGGGCGTCGTTATTGCGCAGGCCAAAGCGCCCAAAGCTCAGATCCTGGTCGATCGTCAACTGCTGGGCGCTCGCCTGTGCAGGGGCAAAAAAAGCTGCGCCGCAAACGATTAAGGCTGTCAGAAGTCTCATACCCGAAAAGATAAAGCCCGCTGGCACAGCGTGCAAGCGGGCTTTATAAGAAACTTTTCGTATCCGTTTAGTAAGCCATGCGCACTTCGAAGCTGCCCGCATAAGCGCCGGTCAGATAGTTGTCTGCCGTCGCTTCGGTCTGGATCGATGCGCCCAGGAGGATCGTCAGCGCGCCACCGGCGGAGGTTGCCTCGTTGCCGGTTACGGGTCCCGAAAGGTTGCCCGGGGTGGTCAGATCGTCACTGATCTCGACGATTGCCAGTGTCGGGTTCGGTGCTGCGCACAGGGCACAGGCCAGAGCCGTCGGGTTGCTGTAATCGACATAGATTTCCTGCGTCGGGAAGGCGTTGGTGATCGCCAGTGAACCGGCGGTGCCGGTGTTGTCATCAGAAACAAGGTGGGCTGCGCCCGCTGTGTCTTCGGTGATGGCGCCGGCGGTGCTCAGAACCATGGTCGCCTGGTCGACTGCGTCAGAAGTCACACCGATGTTGCCGAAGTCCATGTCGACAACGGCCAAGTCAACGGTGTTGTCCACACCGGCTGTTACGTCGACGACAATGGCTGTGCCCGAATCGAGGTCATAAGTCGGCTGGGCCCAAGCCTGTCCGCTTGTATAAGCGACAGAGAGTGCCACGGCACTGACGGTCGCCAAGACTTTCAGTCTGTTGAGTTTCATAGTCAGGTTCTCCATATTGCCCTAGGGTTCGTTATATATCAGTTTTCTGCGTTCTGTGGTATGCACGAAAACTCGAATCCTCGATAAATTTCGCACATATTATAACTATCACACGGAACCGCTTAAATCATCCTTAATAACCTGTAAAATTTGATCTTTTCTGGCTCAAGCCCAAACTTTGTAATTATGAAATTGCCATGCGTTTCAAAAATTTTCATAGCGCAAATGATTTCAAGTGTTTGTCATTTCTTGTTTTCCCCGGAGCTGCATGGTTAACTAAACGTTAAGGCTCCAACGGGCCTTTTTCTCTTTGGCGCCTTGTTTCTGAAGGCTGCTTTTTATGGTTAAAACGGGATTTTTGTTCGGCACGCTGGTGCTGGTGGGCGTCATGGGCGTCTTTTCCCCTGTACAGGCGCAGGAGGGCGGGCCTTTGTTCGACAACCTGGAAACGCCCGTGGTCGAAGAACAAGCCGCCCGCCGACCGATCGCCGCCGCGGCGCTCAAAAATCTGGCCCGTGATTTCGTGCGCCGCATGGACAAGGGTTTTGCCACGGCCGACGAATATATCGCACGCCTGCGCCCCGACGATATCCGCCGCCAGCGCGCCTTCACCGACATTCCCGATGGCGAAATGCTGCTGCTCGAAGTGCAGCTGGGTCAAGCGAATACAATGATCAAGATCGACCGTCCGGTCACGGCAATCAAGCAGGGCCGCGACGTTATGATTTCGCTGTCCGACTTCGTCACTGCCGCCAATTTTGCGGTGCGGGTCGATGCTTCCTCCCGCACCGCCGAAGGCTGGTATATCCGCGAGAATCAGCCTTTTTCCCTCGATATCGGCGCGGGCCGGATACAGGCAGGCACGCGCGTCTTTGGGCTAAAGCCTGAAGATACGCTGGTGCAGGATAGCGACATATATATCAGGGGCCAGAGCCTGGCGCACTGGTTCGATTTCGATTTGTTCACCAACCTGGGCCAGCAGAGCATGGAAGTATCGACGCGCCAGAAGTGGCCGGTACAGGAACACAAGGAGCGCATGGAACGCGGCGACCGCACGCCCGGCAACCAGCCGCCGCCACAATTGCCGCGTCTTGACTCGCCCTATAAGCTGGTGTCCGTACCCAATATCGATATATTCACGCGCTCGACCTACGACCGGCCCGGAAACACCCGCAAGGGTGAAAGCTTTCATGGCTATACCGTGCAGACTGGCGGCGATCTTCTGGGGCATACTGTGCAAAGCACCACCATCGGCAATAAAGTTGACAAGGTGTTGACCAGCCGCGTGACATTCAGCCGCGATTCCGAGGATGCCGAATTACTGGGGCCCCTCAAGGCGCGGCACTATGAATTCGGCGACGCCCGAACGGTGTCTGTGCCGCTGGCTGGATCGTCGCCCGCCGAAATGGGCGTGCGCGTCACCAGCAAGGATCCGTTGCAATCCTACGATACGCTGACGACAGTTTCCGGCCAGGCGCCGCCGGGATGGGATATCGAGCTTTACCGCAATGATCAGTATCAGGACGTCGTGGTCGCCGGGGTAGACGGGCGTTATGTGTTCGAGGACGTTCTGCTCTATGCCGGCGACAACCGCTTCAAGACGGTGCTGTACGGCCCGCAGGGAGAGATCCGCGAGGAATACCAGACCATCGCTGTCAACCCGGCGCTGTATGAATCGAAAAAAGGTTTGTACGATTTCTCCGTTACAATGCAGAACACCAATACTTACGATAAAGTGCCCGATGATGACATCGACCGGGAAACGCCGCACCTTGCCGGCACCTATGAATACCAGCTTGATCCCAGCACGACGCTGCGCGGCGGTTTCCGCAGCCGCAGTGAAGGGGATAGCGACAAGCTTTACCTGCAGGCCGGAGGGGTCAAAGTTGTTGGCAAGACAATCCTAAACGCTGACATCGCGCAGGATATCGACGGCCCTTACATGGCTTCCGTCACCGCGCGTCATCGTTTTCAGGATCATAACGTTTTGGCCACGGCGCGTTACGCCACCGAAGATTACACGCCCGGCCGCGATGATTCCGATACAAGGCCGGGTTTTTACAGCCTGTTAGGAGCGGTGCGCGGCTCCATTCCGCTGATGGACAAGAAAAAGTCGACTTACGAAGCGAAAACGGAGTATATCGCCCGAACCGACAATTCTTCGCTGCATACTGCCGATCTTTCCACAACGCGGCGGCAGGGAAAATTGGTGATTGGCAATACACTCAGCTACACCAAGGAAACGTCGACCGAAGGCCTGTCCACCACCAATGTTGAAGGCGCTTTCAATGTCAGGGGCGGCCTGCGGGGCGTCAACTGGCGCGCCACCAGCCTCTATGACATCTATCCGCAATACCAGACCCGCGCCTATCTGCTCGAGCTATCCAAGCGCTTCGACAAAAAGCTAAGCGGAGAGCTGGAAGTCAAATACGAAAAACTGACGAACTACAAGGAAGCGACGGCCACCCTGAACTGGTTGGGCCAGCACGCCACGGTTTCGCCGCGCGTGACGTACGATTCCGAAAACAACCTGAGTGCGTTGATGAACGTTAAATTCGGTCTTTCTTACGACCCCTATAACAGCGACCTCATCATGTCCGGCCGCTCGCTGGCGAGCAGCGGCGGTATATCTGCGCATGTCTTCCTCGATCGCAACGGCGACAATGTTTTTTCCGAGGGGGATGAGAACATCGAGGGCGCCACCGTAGTTGCCATTCATGCGCGGCGCCAGGGATTCACCGATGAAAACGGCGAGACATTTATCTACAACCTGCCGGTTGATAAAGTCACCGACGTCCGTATTCAGGATGATACGCTTTTTGATCCGGCCTGGATCTCCGGCTTTTCCGGCGTTTCCATTCGTCCACGCCCC
This sequence comes from uncultured Pseudobdellovibrionaceae bacterium, assembly GCA_964577255.1. Taxonomy (GTDB): domain Bacteria; phylum Pseudomonadota; class Alphaproteobacteria; order Micavibrionales; family Micavibrionaceae; genus Micavibrio_C. The sequence continues at coordinate 14,071 of CAZNYM010000004.1, forward strand.
GGGCACGTGGCGCGACTCGAGTTTCCCATTCATAACGGTGGCGAGATGGACGGCACGCTGCTAGCCACCACGCCGCTTGGCAAACCGCGTCCGGTCAAGAACACGACACTTAATCTACATAACGGCGACGGCAAGGTGGTGATGAGCGCCATCACGGGGCCGGACGGTTTCTACCTGTTCACGAAGATTCCCCCGGGGCATTACTTCATGCTGCCTGATGTGCGCGATCTTGCCGCGCAGAAACTGCTCTCTCCCAAGCCCTTGCCGCTGACCTTCACTTTCGACGGTACCATAATGTACGGCAAGAACATCGTGTTGCAGCCGGCGGGCGTGCAAACAGTGGGCGTGACCATCGCCGAAAACCCGCCTCCTTACATGGAACAATATGACGGTCTGACGCCGGAAATGATGAAGGATGCGCGTTATGTCCTCAATCTCGGTTCCTATAACTCAAACCTGCTGATGTCGGTCGTGTGGTACCGGCTTAGCACCCGCTATGCGCCGATCCTGGCCGATGCGCGGCGGCTGGCGACGCTTGCCGGCACGATGACAGATCCGGAAAACAATATGCACACACTGCGGGTGCGCACAACCGACAGGACTTTTGATCAGGCTTACAACCGCTGCCGCGCGCTGGCCGCGCGGGGACTGTACTGCGACGTCGAAATCCTGCCGGCAGGGCTGCCGGAGCAAAAACAAGCCCTCTATCTTGGGATCAAGAAAGACGAACAGCAGCCCGCTACGGCGCAGGAATAAGGGCTTCCAGGCGGCTTTGCGTTTCCGGCGCCACCCAGTCGCGCGCTGCGCCTGCCACCTTCTCGCGCATGTTCATAGCAGGATCGATGATGATGGTCTCCGGCAGGCGCAGCGTGTGAAACACATCCTGGACGATGTCCTTGCCGGGATCATGCAGTACGATGAAGTTGTCAAGCCCGCGCGCCGCGCGGCCGTAACGGTTCATGAAGCGCTCGATCGCCGCCTTGTCGGCGTCGACCGATACGGCCAGTACGGCAAGCCGTTTGCCCATGCGCTGCGCCAGCGCGGTCTTGGCCGGAAAATCGGCGATGCAGGGCGCGCACCAGCTGGCCCAGAAATAAAGCAGCACCACCCGACCCCTGAAATCATGGAGCGCCACGTTCCTGCCTTCGGGGGTTTTAAAAACCACGGCGGGGGCGGGCGTACTGGCAGCGGCTGGTTCATTATGCGTCGGCGCGGAAGGGGTGGGGCCGTTCCGGCCTGCGTGATTGTCCGCGTAATAGGTCGCGAGCGTCAGGCCTGCCAGCACCGCGCCGATCAGAAGCGTGTTGAGGATTTTAGCGGACATTTTCACAGCGGCGCGCCCCCAGCCACAACCCGGCGATCAGAACGGCTTCAAGCAGGCAGAACGCCGCCAGCCCGGCGGCGATGCCCTCCGTGAAACCGTAGGAATGAAGCCCAACATTGAGAAGATTGACTCCGAACCACGACAGCGCCACGACGATGTTGAGCGCGGCCAGAACGGCCAAAGCCGGCACGGGCGCGATCATGCCACTTACGCGCCCATGTAGAAGCCACACCAGCCACAGGACGATCAGAAGCGCGCCGTTTTCCTTCGGGTCCCAGCCCCAGAAGCGCCCCCACGACTGATCGGCCCAGATGCCGCCTAGGATGGTACCGGTGGCCGCGAAGAAAAGCGCCCACAGGGCGGCGGGCATTGTTCCGGCAAGCGACGGCGTCCGGCCGCGGCAGGCGCGCGCCAGATGAAGGTGCGCAAGGCACGCCGCCAACACGGCAAAGGCATAACCTGCCGTGATGAAAAGCACATGTGTGCTCAGCCAGAATCCGGTGTTCAGAACCGCCGTCAGCATGACCATCGTGTCGCCCTGCACCTGCGCGAAATAGGCGGACAGAAGCAAAAGCGCCGCACCCGTGAACCCGCTTATAGCCAGCAGCGCGGGATTTTTGCGTGCCCAGCCCATGCCGAACGCCGCGCCCGCGCACAGAAAAGAGACAAACAGGATCGATTCGTAAAGCGTGCCCACAGGCGGCCGCGCCAGGATGACAATGCGCATCAGCAGCAGCGCGCTGTGCACGGCCAGGGCGGCGACGCCCGCCGCGATCATCGCCGCAAGCGCGGCGCGGCGCCGGCGTTGGGGCACAAAAGCGTATCCCGCCGCCGCAACCAGCAGGACTATATATAGTGTGAAAGCGGCTTCCGCCGGATGCCGGCGGTGATACAAATCTTCAAGCGCCAGGCGCCACGCCGCGCTTGCACCCAGCGATTCCCCAGCCCTGATCGCCGCCACATGCCGGTCCCAGCCCTGCGCGTCGCTGTTTGCCCAGGCGGCGGCCAGCCCGGCCCATTCCTGCAGCAGCGCGGCGCTGCCCGGCCCGCCGCGCCCCTGCAGCAGGGCATCCCACGGCGCCAGCCATTCCTCGCCCTGTGCACCTTCGTGCCATTGCGGCGGCAGGATGCGCAAAAGCGTGTTGTCCGCGCCGCCCGCGCGCAGCATCTGCATCTGCCAGCCGAGCGCCGCCAGTTTTTTCTCCGCAGCGCTGTAGCGTTCTATATTTTCGCCTTTGCGGCGGATCAGGTTCTGCAGCCGGCGATCGATTTCTTCGCGGTGTTTTTCCAGCGCCAGATAGCTCGGAGCCGCGCCGCCGCCGTCCCACGGCGCGGGAACATCCACCGCCAGTGGCAAGATCAGTGAGAAGCTGCGCAGAAGCTGCAGGTAAAGCGCCACGTTGTCGCGCAGCAGGATCAGGTCGCGCTCGGTCTGGTTAAGCGCGGCTGCGGGCTTACCGGCAAGCGTTTCCAGGAGCACGTTTTTCTGCGCGAGCGCCGAGCTTGTTTCACCCAGCGTGTAAAGCCTGTCCTTGCGTTCGGGCAGGGCCAGAAGTGCACGCAGCGCGGGCGAGGGCACGCGCAGCACCCGGTTCTCGGCCGCGACCGCCGGATCGAACAGGCTTTGCGCCAGCCAGGCGACGGCCGGCTGCCCCTCGAAGCGTTCGCTGCCCGAAAGCTGGCGCAGGGTGGCGGCGGCGAAAGCGCCCAGCGGCTTCAGGCGACCCTGATCCTGAATCGCGAGGCGGGAGAATTCCGTCATCGGCAACGATTCCGCGCGCGCGGCGGCTGGCGTCAGCATCGCACCCGCCAGAAGAAGCGCAAGAGCGGCCGCGCGCACACGCACGCGCATAAGAATATGCAGCAGGAGCCCGGCGGCGATCAGGGCACTCGCGGCGTAAGGGAATAGCCGGCCGCTGTTGCGCACCACGCTCAGCACCGTTGCTTCGCCGGCTTCGGTGGCGATGTAAGAGGATTGATAGAAAGTATACCCGCGATAGCGCAGCGGTTCGTTCATGCCGATCTCGACCGGCCAGGAGGCGTCGCCGTCGGTGATGACGAGCGCGGCGCGGTAAGCGCGCGCCGTCTGCGTGCCCGGGTGCAGGTCGCGGGTAATGTCGGTGAGCGCGAGGCTGAAGGGCAGGCGCGTCTCCGCCCGGGCGAAGGAGAGGGTGTAGGTGTCACCGCTGTGCACGATCTCCGGCCGGTGCGGCATCAGTTCGGTGAGTAGGTAGCCGCCGTCCTGCTCCGCGCCGGCGCCGCGCGCCAGCAGGGTCAGTCCGGCGTGATTGTTTTCATCCTGCTTGTCGGCGGGGCGCGGCGCCAGCCTTACCTTGGCGGCGGGCCCGTGCCAGGGCAATCCTTCGGGCGCGCTGTCGCGATCCTGCGGCAGCGGCTCGTTGTTGAGGGCGTAGTGCAGGATTGTCAGGGAGAAAGGCAGAGTTCCCGCGCCTATCGTCATCCCGTCGCGCAGGGCGGTATGCGGCAGGGTCAGGATCGTTTCGCCGTTGCGCGCTACGGTCAAAACGCGGCTGTGATAATCCTCGACCGCGCTGCGGCTTTCTCCCTCGGGGATGAGCATATAGCCCTCTTTTTGCGTCAGTGCCGTGAGCAATCCGCCGCACAGCAGCACCAGAACCCCGGCATGGACGACGATGGTGCCTGCGCGCGCGCGCGACCACGCGCTTTTGAATATAAGCTTGGTGAAAAGCGCCAGGGCGATCAGCGCCGTCACCGGATACAGCCCCGGCAGGGGCAGGGGACCAAGCCATATCACCCACGAGGAAAAGAACAGCCGCGTGGCGGCATACAGTCCCATCTCCTTCTGCGCCACCGTGCCGGCGGCCAGCAGCAGCATCAGGTAGGGAAGCGCGAAGAAAACGATTTTCGGATCGGCAAGGCGGTCAATCAGGCGCGACCAAAAGGGGGCAGGGGCATCGGAGTTCATGACGGGCCTTCAGGAGCCTTGCAGCATCTCCTCTGACATGGTGGCGGTGGAGGGATTTGAACCCCCGACCAAAGGATTATGATTCCTCTGCTCTACCACTGAGCTACACCGCCTGGCTTCTTGCGAAACGTGCAGAGTTATGGCCCCTGCGCCCGGCTTTGTCAAGCGTTGCGGCGGGGATGGCTGGACGGTGATTTTTAAAATTTCTTTTTATTATCAGGGGGTTCAATCGCTTACCCTGCGCCTAGGGTTTGGCGGTTGCCGCACCCTTCAACCTCTGCTGCAGGAACGAGAGCGTGCGGGTCCAGGAGAGCTGGTCGGCCTCGGCGTTATAGGCCACGCCGGTGGTCGGGTCGTGGCCGGCGTCCTTCTGGGTGAAGGCGTGGACCGCGCCGGGGTAAGCGAAGAAATCGAGCGCTGTCACGCCGGCGTCGTGCATTTCGTGCTCGAACAGCGTCACCTCGCGCGGCGGCACCAGGGGATCGTCGGCGCCGTGATGCACCATCACCGCGGCGGTGACCGCGCCGGGCTTGGCCGGGGCCAAGGTGGAAAGACCGCCATGGAAACTGATCGCGCCTTCCAGGGGCGCGCCCATGCGCGCGGCTTCAAGCGCCATGGTGCCGCCGAAGCAATAGCCCATGATGGCGATGCGCGGGCCCACGCTGCTCATGCCGCGTATCAGGTCGATCGCGGCGCCCAGGCGGCGGCGGGCGAGGGCGGGATCGTCCTTGTACTTGGTCGCTTCCGCGCCGGCTTCCTCGTTGGTCGCGGGGCGGATGCCTTTGCCATACATGTCGATGGCAAACGCGTTATAGCCTTCGGCCGCCAGCATGTCGGCGCGCATTTTCTCGTAATCGGTCAGGCCCTTCCACTGATGCACGATCAGCACCACGGGCGCGGGGGCGGGCGCATCGGTGCGGGCGAAGTAACCCTCGAGCACCGTGTCGCCGTCTTTGTATGTGAGAACCTCGCCGGCGTTAGCGGGTGCCGCCGCGCACAGGACAAGCAGACCGCCCAGAACCAGTTTCAACGCTTGCTTCATGACCGTTCTCCTCTACCCGGAAAGATTGTTGCTTTTTGCGCCCGCAGAACCCGCGCTTGTTGACATAAGCCCAACAGCGCCATAATCGTAATCTGGCTTTTTATATATAAAACAACTCTACAGGGAGCAAGCCATGACCGATATGGCCGAACAGGATGTTTTGAATCAGCCGCGGCTGCGGGTCGGGCAATATCTGGTCTATCCCGGCCAGGGACTGTCGGTGATCAGCGCCCGCCGGCTCTATCACGTGGACAAGATAAAGACGGTTATGCTCGAGGCCCGACCGCTCCACGATCTGCAGACCTTGTCCGCCATCGCCGAAGAACTGGCGGGAGACCGAGGCCTGCGGCCACCGTCTTCACACGAAGACATAAAGGCGGCGCTGGAAAAGATCGCCCAGGCGCCGGGTTATCCTGGCAAGGGTGAGCGCCGCCGTCCCTCCAACGATTACAAACCGCAGTTCGCATCGGGCAGGCTTGAGGATCTCGTTACCGTGTTGTGTGATTTGGCCCGGAGCTATAAAGGCCGGGTGCAGGGAATGGATAACATCCCCCCGCTTGACCGGCGCGACGCGCAGCGGGCAATAAAGCTGCTGGCCGTTGAAATGGCGTTCGATACAGGCCTGACTATCGATAAATGCGAGAAGCATATCGACAAGTTGCTGTTTGGCAGGATCAAGAACGGAGACAAGAAAGACGATTATTTCTGGCCGAAAAAAACACGAAAGCGGCATCCTCCGGTCATGGACCGCGAAGAATTTCATGCGCTTTTTCACCAGTATCCGGAGCAAGAAGAGCAGGCCGCGCCCAAGGTGTTTTCCGCTCTTCGCGAAATTTATGAACCAAGGCGCCGGTTTGGCAGGACGTCAGGCGGAGATGCGCGGGAAGATGCCGGTGGCAGCGACAGCGCGGACACTGAAGGAGAAGACGAGAAAAAGACAGCCGCGCCTTCCAAAAGTAAGATTATATTGTCGAAGCGCGGCAGATCCGCGCGCGCAGCAGAAGCAGAGGCGCCAGCCCCGCGGCGGAACGAAGATCGTCAGGAAACACCTCAAAAAAATGGCGGCCGTCCCGATGATAAAGATGTCCATGAAATCATGTGCCGCGAATTGTCGATGAAATGCGGACGGGGGTGCATGAGTAACATTTTTCGCGCGGCGGTCGAAGTTCTGGACGCGCCGGCGCTTGATGTGTATACGCGCCTGGAAACACGCCGCCCGGAATTTCGCCAAACGCTGGCGCAGGTGGCCGAGGACCTCGGCAAGATGCCCCAGGAGGTGATCGCGATGCGCAATGAGGCTGTCCACGCCATGCGCGCGCACCTGTGCAAGGGCAACCGGGCTGATTTCTACCGCAATATGCGGTGTCTCGCACTTTGGGCGGCGGACGATGAGGGGCGGGGAGCGCAAGAAGCCGGTGAAATTATTAGCGCGTCCCGTAAGAAGATCAAGAAAGAGCTCTTGTCGTCTACGGGCGATATGATCGCCCCTCTGTATAAGCGAGAACGGGATCTGGTGCCGGCGCGGGGACCGGTGCGCGGCTTGTTTCTGCGCGCCGTTAAGGCGCTTTCGGCGGAGAAGTTCGATGTTTATACGCGCCTGGAAACGCGCACGCCGGCGCATCGCGAGACGTTGGCGCAGGTCGCCGACTCTCTTGGCAAATCCGAAGATGAGGTACGTCGCATCCGCAATGAAGCGGTGAGAACACTGCGCCAGGATTTTATCGTGTGCGGCGACAAGATACCGCACATGGCGGCCATCGAGCTCATGCTGAATGGCGAGGACACGCCTCCGGATTCGCCAGCGGCGGCTATGGATGATCCTGTTAGTAAAGAAGGTGCCGAAGAATTTCAGGCGGAGAGAGAGGGCGTTCCTCTGGCCGCGTTGGCGGCTGTTGCAGCAGTGGATGATCCTGCAGGCGGGGAGGAAGCCGTGCCGCCGGAAGAAGAACCGGCTCTGGACGAGGATATGCGCGTCCTTTACGAGCGGGAGCGTGCGCTTGCGGTATCTGAAGGGCCGCTTAAGGGCTTTCTCAATCTTGCCGCCGGCCTGCTCACGCCCGAAGAGTTCGATGTGTATGCCCGCATGGAAATCCGCCGCCCCGAATGCCGCGAAACGCCGGCGCAGATCGCTCGGGTTCTGGGTAAATCCGAGGACGAGGTGCGTCTTATCCGCGACGAGGCTGCTTCGCTGATTCGTGACTGGCTGGAAGCCGAAGGCCAGGAGGCGGCCCTGCTGCCGGCGGTCTTGCCGTTGCCCGCGGAAGATGCGGCATCGGAAGAAGATACTGTCGAGGTCGTGCTGAAGCTTCCGGTCCATCGCGTGCCGGGTACGCGGCTTTTGATCCAGTTCGACTATGCCACTGACGGCCGGCTGACGGATGCGCGCATCGAGGAACACGCGCCCTCAGCGTTTCCTAAGCCGGCGGCTCCGGTTTAAGCGGCTTTTCTTGTTGGGCTGCTTGCTGTGCTTTCGATCCACCCGCCGCCGATCAGGCGTTCGCCGTCATAGCACACCGCCGCCTGGCCTGGGGAAATGCCGTAATGGGGTTCGGCGAGGGTGAGGATGGCGCGGCCGTCCGCGTCGATAGCAAGCGTTCCCGGCACCGGCGCCATGGTCGAACGGAACTTCACGAGCACATCGCGCGCTTCGCGCGCCAGCCAGTTGCCGTCCTTAAGATAAAGAATGTCGCGCGCCAGTGCTTCCCTGGGTCCTACGGTGACGGTATTTTTTCCCGCATCCACGGCGACGACGTAGAAGGGATTGTTGTCTTCGTTATGCCCGCCGCCGATGCCCAGGCCCCGGCGCTGGCCGATGGTGTAGTGGATGATGCCTTCGTGCCGGCCCAGCACGCGCCCGTCGACATGGACGATGTCGCCCGCCTCCGCCGCCTGCGGCCGCAGTTTTTTCACCACCTTGGCGTAATCGCCGCCGGGGACGAAGCAGATATCCTGGCTGTCGGGCTTGTCGGCCGTGATCAGACCGAAGCGCCGCGCATGTTCGCGTGTGACGTCCTTGCCCCAGCCGCCCAGGGGGAAGCGCATGAAATCAAGCTGCTCCTGCGTGGTGGCGAACAGGAAATAGCTTTGGTCCTTGCCCGGATCGACGGCGCGCAGCAGGTCGGCGCGCCCGGTGCGCGGGTCGGTGACGCGCTGGATGTAGTGCCCCGTCGCCATGCAGTCGGCGCCCAAATCGCGCGCCACCGCCAGCAGATCGCGGAACTTGACGGTCTGATTGCAGCGCACGCAGGGGATCGGCGTTTCACCGCGCAGGTAACTGTCGGCGAAATCCTCGATCACGCTGTCGCGGAAATTGCTTTCGTAGTTGAGGACGTAGTGCGGGAAGCCACGCGCCTCAGCCACGCGCCGCGCGTCGTAAATATCCTGCCCTGCGCAGCATGCGCCCTTTTTCTGCAGCGCCGCGCCGTAATCGTAAAGCTGCAGCGTGACGCCGACGACGTCATAGCCCTGCTCGTGCAACAGCGCGGCCACGACCGACGAATCGACCCCGCCCGACATGGCCACCACCACGCGGGTATCTTTAGGATCCTTGTTGAAGCCGAGGCTGTTCACAATGGTCACTATAAACCAAGACGGACCGCAGAGGAATTTCCGGTTATCGCGGACTTCCGCGCCGGCTCACCCACTTTCAGGATGCGTTCCAGTTTATGCATAAGATCGGCGTTATAGATCCTGACGGCAAAAGCCGCCGGCCGGTCAAAGACTTCACAACCCGCCGCCGCGCGGGCGGCAACGGTATCGGCAATCGTGCCGAAGCGGTCTCCCCAGGCTTTGTAATCTTCCTGCAGATCGGGATACTGAGAGTGTCTCTCGGCTAAAGAAAGACACTGTCTTTGCATCGTTTCTATGTGTTCGCTCAAAGGCTTGTCATTCAAATCCATGACCCAGTCGAAAGCGCTACCGGCGCAGGTGCCGGCCAGCGTCAAAAGACCAGCGCAACGCAATTCCTGTTCAACGGTCAAGGTTTGATTTGTGTCATGAATCCTTACGACGCGGTCAAGCAGTATTCCAACAACGCGCAGGCAGTTCCCCGTGTCATAGGCGCAAGAAATTGTTGACGAACAGCCCTGCAGACTGTTGAGAAAGATACGATCTTCGAAATAAGGAATGTCATCAACACTCCCGCTTCCTGCAACAAAGGCCTCAACCGCGCTTTCGATCTTTTTAGAAAAATCGCCGCTTGCTACCGCTTGGGGATTTTTAAGTTCCAATGATGACATGCTCTCGGTTGTCTCGCGAATTTTTTCCCAGCTTTCTTCAGGCTGACCCAGCTTATAGGCGGCCATGTACAGATTTCTCATGGGGAGAAGCTCAGGGCTGCCTGCTACATCGGCCAGAAAAAACTTAGTTTCAAAAATTCCGAATGTCTCAAAAGCGGCGTGAAACTCCTCCGCCGGCGCAGTGCTCACTTTCATCAGATCGCCCAGGATTCTCATGCGCCTGGTTTCACACGCGCCGTCCATGAAATCCTGCGTCAGCGGGCTGCGGTCGTCGGTTTTCAGCAGCGAAATAAAATCTTCTCTGGTGGCGATATGCAGGGCGATTATTTTCTCAATATGTTGTCTGTTCATGGTATCTCCGGTTTACGCAGGTGAAGGGCGGGCAGGCGCGGCCCGCCGGGCAATGTGGCGGCGACCTTACGCTGGGCGCGCTCGAAATTGATCATGTGCCCGGCAGTTTCGGGATCGGCAAGGATGTTGACGATGAAAGGATCCTTTTGTTCCTGAAAGCGCGCGCACAGATTTCTGAGTTGTTCCGCTTCCTTTTCCCCGCCGACCTGGGTCTGCAGGTGCAAAAGCCGGGCGGCGGCGGCCGTGCCCACCGCCATCATGTCTTTATAATGCCTGCGGCTTGAAAGATCGTCGGCCAGCAGAGCCTTGAACATGGTCATCAGGCAGGACAGGCGCATCCGCTCGCTTTCATCGGGAGGCTCCGCCTGGCCGGCGCGGTCGAGCACATGTGCGGCGATGGTTGCCCAGCGCTCCGCCCGGCCCTGCGCGGGCAAATCGCAGTTAAAAATCTGGTCCGCGGCAAACAAGTCGATGCCGTCGTCACGAAAAGGCAACCCCGCAGGATCGAACACGGGCTCGTCGAACAGCGCCGCGGTCAGGCGATCCACGTAAGGTCCGCCGATCAGCTCATGGGGGTTGGCACGGGCATGAACACTCAGGGAGTCGTGCTCGGCCACGATGTCATCCCACGTCATCTCGGGCGAACCCAGTTTGATGACGGCGTAAAGCAGGGGTATGTTGTCGGCCAGATCCTCTTCGCCGCGCAGAGTATAAAGATGGGAAAGACAAACATGCGGTCCCCAGAAGGCCAGCCCCTCATAAATATCGTCGGTGTCTATGTTGTTGAGGCGGTTGAGGTCTTCGAGCATGTTCTCGCGCTGACGCAGGATCAGGCCGTTCCCAGTGCCGGGCAAGACTTGATCTTCGCGCAGGCGCTGACCCAGCGTACCCATCGCCGTGATGTGGCGCGCGATCATGGTTTTGACGTAGGTAACGTGCCGGGCGGACATGGGTTTCTCCTGCAAGCCGCGACTATAGGGAAGGGGAGCCGCTAAAGCAATAATTTTTACATAAGAAAAGAAAAGAAAAGAAAAGAGGGAAGCGGGACGTTACCAGCTCACCGCCGCGCCGGGCAGGGCGACGACCAGCCCGTCGAGGTCCTCGCGCATCACGATCTGGCAGGAAAGGCGCGAGCGCGGCCGCACATCAAAAGCCAGGTCAAGCATGTCGATCTCTTCTTCCGATTGCTTGCCGCTATTGGGCATCGTCTTCTCCCACCAGTCGGGATGGACATAGACATGGCAGGTAGCGCAGGCCAGGCTGCCGCCGCAGGCGCCCTCGATCTGCTCGATCTTGTGCATCTGCGCGATCTCCATGACGGAATAACCCAGCAGCGCCTCGACCGTTTTCTCGGTCCCGTTCGGAAACACAAAAGTGACGTGCAGGATCTTGTCCATCAGGTTTCTTTAATTTATCTGCGCACGCGGTCAATCACTTTTTTGAAGGCCGCGGCAGCGGCCGTGATGTCGCCGGGCCGCGTGTCCCAGCCCAGGGAAAAACGCAGCGCCCCCGCGCTCAAAGCGGGGTCGACCCCCATGGCCGCCAGGACATGCGAGGGTTTGACCGTGCCGCTCGAACATGCCGATCCGCTCGATACCGCCAGCCCCTCAAGATCGAGCGCCATCAGAAACGTTTGGGCATTGGCGCCGGGCACGCCGATATTGAGCGTGTTGGCCACACGCGGCGCCTGCGCGCCGAAGACGACTGTGTCAGGTGCGATCTCCTGCAGCGATTTTTCCAGCTGGTCGCGCAGCTTCACAAGGTCGCGGAAGGTTTCAAGATGCGAGAGAGCATAGGCGGCCGCCGCGCCGAACCCGGCGATGCCGGCTACATTTTCCGTGCCGGCGCGCTGGCGCTTTTCCTGGCCGCCGCCGTGCAGAAGGCGCGGCACCGGCGCGCCCGGCGCGCTGAGGAGGGCGCCCGTGCCCTGCGGTCCGCCGATCTTATGAGAGGAAAGGCTCAGATAATCGGCATAGAGCGCCGCCATCTCAAGCGGCATCCTTCCGGCCGCCTGCACGGCATCTGTATGGATGAATACGCCGGGATGATGTTTCTTCGCCAGACGCGCCAGTTCCGCCACCGGCTGGATCACGCCGGTTTCGTTGTTCACCAGCATGACCGAGACAAGCGCGGGTGGGGCGCTCGCCTGCAGCATCTTTTCAAACGCGGCCATGTCGACCACGCCCGCCTGTGTGACGGGGATGCGTTCGGCGTCGGGCGCCGATTCCAGCACCGAAGGATGCTCGATCGCCGACACCAGAATCCGCTGTCCGGCGAAATGCTTGAGCACTGCGTTGTTCGATTCCGTGGCGCCGCTTGTGAATGCGACCTGGTTGGCGTGCGTGCCCGCCAGCGCCGCCACCTGTTCGCGCGCCTGTTCGACGGCCTGGCGCGCGTGGCGCCCGAATCCATGAATCGACGAGGCGTTGCCCGGCTGCGCCAGCGTTGCTTGCATCACTGCAAGTGCTTGCGGCAGAAGCGGCGCCGAGGCGTTGTAATCGAGATAAATCGCTTCTTTTTTCATAGTAATTTTTCGTAGTCTGTCATCAGGGGTGTATCCCCAGAGAAACGCGCAACATTATGATAAATTTGTAGACTTTTCAAAGCCGGGTTTGCTATAGGGACGGTAAATAACAGGGCTTTCGTCGAAAAAGCAAATCGCATTTCGGCTCCGCGTAGAGAGCTGCGGCAAACGAACGGGGATGTTTGTCCGATGTGTGTGACGTTGACTGTGACAAGGGGACTTTATGCCTGAGATTATCATCAACGGCCCGGAGGGCCGGTTGGAGGGGCGCTACACCCACTCCAAGACACCGAACGCGCCGCTGGCGCTGATTCTTCATCCGCACCCGGAACTGGGCGGCACGATGAACAACAAGGTGACCTATTACCTGTTCCAGACATTTGTCGAGCGCGGTTTTTCCACGCTGCGTTTCAATTTCCGCGGCGTGGGCCGCTCGCAGGGGTCGTTCGACCGTGGCGAGGGCGAACTGAGCGACGCCGCTGCTGCTCTTGACTGGATGCAGGAAATCAATCCCAACGCGCCTTATGTGTGGGTCGCCGGGTTTTCGTTCGGCGCGTGGATCGGCATGCAGCTTCTGATGCGCCGTCCCGAGATCAAAGGTTTCGTGTCCGCCTGCCCGCCCGCCAACATGTTCGATTTCACGTTTCTGGCGCCGTGCCCGACTTCGGGCCTGATCATCCATGGCCGCGACGACAATTTCGTGCCCGAGCCGCATGTCGAGAAGCTGGTGCAGAAGCTGCGCATGCAGCGCGGCATCGAGATTGATTACCGCGTCGTCGACGGCGCCGGCCACTTCTTCAACGATCATGTCGAATCCATGACCGCCCACGTGCACGATTACCTGAACAAGGCCGGCGCCGGGCGCGGCGCACTCAAGGCGCTTTCGGTCGTGAAGGGATCCGGCAAGGCGGCTTAAAAGCGCCTCAGGCCGCTTTCTTGCCTATGTCTTTCAGCGCTTTCGCCACCTCGTCGACATGGCCGGGCACTTTCACGCCGCGCCAGACGCTGCGGATGATTCCTTCTCCATCGATCAGGAAGGTGGCGCGGTCGATGCCCATGTATTTTTTCCCGTACATGCTTTTCTCGATCCACACGCCGTAGGCTTCGCACACCTTGCCGTTCTCGTCCGACCCAAGCGGGAAGGTCAGATTGAATTTCTTGGCAAAGGCGGCGTGTTTTTTCAGGCTGTCCTTCGACACGCCGATCACGACGGCGTCGAGTTTTTTAAAGGCGCCCAGATTCTCGGTGAAATCGCATGCCTCGCGGGTGCAGCCGGGCGTATCGTCCTTGGGGTAGAAATAAAGCACGACGTTTTTTCCCTTCAGGCTGGCAAGGGAGAGCGTTTCCTCCGGAGCGACGGGCAGGGAGAAGGCGGGAGCTTTATCACCGGGTTTCAATATTGTCATGGGAATCTCCTTGCCATGTTGTGGCAGCTATTCATCAGGTGTCGGATGTTATACAAAAGTGGGCTATGCCTGAACGATTTTCAAGGCCGGTATCCATAATCCAGACCCGGTGCGATGTTTAAGCCAGTTCTCCGTTTTTTCCGCCGTTCCAGCCTGGTGATGGTCGAAGCCGTCGCCGTGACCATCGGTCTGGCGGTTCTGCTGGGCGCGCTTTTCATGTGGCGCCTTTCCGCCGGGCCTTTGGACGTCAGCTTCGCCAAAAGCTACGTCGAGGAAGCCCTGCGCGACGTGCAGGCGGGCTACAGCGTACGGATCGACAGCGCCCAGCTGACCTGGCCCGAGCTCAAGGGGCCGCTCGTGCTACGGCTGGGGCGGGTCGATCTCCTTTATAACCAGCAGCCGCTTGCGCAGGTGGGCGGGGTCGAGGTCGGCGTGTCGCGCCGCGCGCTGCTGCTCGGGAAAGTCCAGCCTGTGAATGTTTCCCTGACCGCGCCGGCCCTGCGGTTGGTGCGTACCGCCGACAACGATCTTCATTTCGTGCTGAGCCAAGGTGCCGTGACACAGGAAGAATCCGGTCCCTTAAGCGGCAACCCGCTCGAATACATGCTCACGGCCCTGTCCTCGGAAGAAGAATCCCTGCGCTCACGCAGGGGGCCGCTTGCCCGCCTGCGCAGCTTCGCGATCCACGATGCGCGCATGGTGATCGAGGACCACATCATGGGCATCAGCTGGTACATCAAGCCCATCGACCTGATGTTCGCTCGCGATCGCGAAGGCCTGGCGATCACCGCGTCGCTCGTGCTTCCCGGGGGCGGTGGCAAGCAGGGCAAAGTCAACATCGACGCCATGTTCAACCGGACGCAGAAACGCATCGTCGCCAACCTGGCGCTTGCCGACTTCAATCCGCATATCGTTTCGCACAAGGTCGATCTTCTGTCCTTCCTGAACGATCAGGATATCGTCGTGAATGGGAACGTGGCCCTGGTGACCGACCAGGCACTGACACTTGAGAAACTGGACATGAACCTTTCCGCCGGAAGGGGCCAGATCAACCTGCCGGAATATTACGACGCGCCGCTGCCCTTCACCGGCATCGATTTCACCGCGTCTTATGACCACGCCGGCAAAATCCTTGAGAACGCCGCCCTGACCCTGCGCATGGACGAGCTGCAGGCGACCTTCGCCGCCACGTTGACGCTGGAAAAGGAAAAAGTCAGCGGCCCGGTGACGCTGACCGTTCCGGAGATATCGGCGGCGGCGCTTGCGCGCCTGTGGCCCAAGCATCTCGATCATCTCGGCGCCAAGCCCTGGATCAAGGATAAAATGTCGGGAGGGCGCTTTGTCGATGGCACCGCTTCGCTTGACCTCACGCTGACGCGCAAGGCCGCGGCGGAAGGCGGAGTCGTGGAATGGGTATCGGCCGTTGCCAACATGAAAGCCGGCATCGGCATCGAGAACATGGATGTCAATTATAACCGCCCGATGGTGCCGATGACCGATGCCGGCGGCAAGGCGCGCTATGAAGACGATACGCTGCATATCACACTCGATCGCGGCGGGATTGGTCAGCTTTCCATCAAGGAAGCCGATATCAAGGTCACCAACCTGCTGGCCGACACAGCGGGCTTCGTCACCATCGACACCAGGCTCGGGGGCAGTCTGCAAAGCGGCTTTCATTACCTGCAGCAGGAACCGATCGCCTTCGATCTGGTGGCCGCGGGGATCGACAAGGGCAACGTGCAGGGCGACATCGACTTCGACATCCTCGTAACTTTTCCCGCGCTGCGCGACCTGCCCAAGGAGAAAGTTTCGGTGAAGGCCCAAGGCAGCGTGCGCAACATGCTCCTGCCGCGCATGATCAAGGGGCTCGATGTTAGCGGCGGCCCGATGAACGTGCAGGTGGAGAAAGGGGAGATACATATCAGTGGCACGCCGCGCATCGCCGGGCGTGACACCAAAACGACCCTACACGCCTTCACCAGCATTGCCAACAGGCCTTATGTGCTGCAGGTCAAATCCGACCTTGTCGCCGATCCCGAGCTGCGCCGCGCGTTCGGCGCCGAACTGCCGGAATGGGTGCGGGGCGATCTGCCGGTCAATGTCGTCTATACCGACCGCGCCGGCGACCGCACCGATATCGACGTGACGGCCGATGTCGGCCCGGTGGCGGTTATGGTCGCACCCTTTGCCTATGAAAAGCCCGTGGGCGTCGAGGGTACCGCCAAGGCTCACGCCGTCCTTGATAAAGGCGTGCTGAAGGAAATATCCGATCTCGCTATCGATACGCCCGACCTGAATGTGCAGAAGGGTACGCTCGGATTCACACAGGTCAAGGGCGAGGCTTTTCTCAGTCACGGCAGCTTCAAACGCGTGGTGCTTAAGGAAACCGATGTCAACATGACTTTCAATCGTGGCACCGATGAAAAACTGCGCATTGCCATGACCGGCCCGTTCCTCGACGCCCGTTCTTTTCTGGGCAAGGGCGGCAAGGACTACAAGCCTTACACCGGCCCGGCGGTGGAAGCGGATGTGAATGTCAGACGCATGCGCGTCAATCCGGGCGGCGTGGTGGAGGCCACTAAAATTTACGCCGATATGAACGCCAAGGGCGATCTCAACCGTTTCGAGATGGACTCGACCGTCGGCGACGGGCCGCTCAAACTGCGCTACCGTCCTTCCGACAGCGGGCTGATGACCATCTTCGTCGAAGCGGCTGATGCCGGTGCCACGCTGCGCGCCTTCAACGTCTATGAAAACATGAAGGGTGGCAAGCTTGTGCTCAATGGCCGCTCCGTCAACGGCACCGATCAGCGCAATGTTCTGCGCGGCAATGGCAACATCACCGATTTCAATGTCGTTAAGGCGCCTATTCTGGCGCGTCTGCTGGGGGCCATGAGTATCACCGGCATCCCCGAGCTGCTGGGCAACCAGGGGATTTTCTTCGCTCGCCTGGAAGCTGATTTCGACTGGGTAGTGCAGCGCCAGGGCGACATTTATTACATGCGCGACGGGCGCACTTCCGGCTCCTCGGTCGGCCTCACTTTCCAGGGTCGCGTCGACAAGGTGCAGGATGAGATGAACATCAACGGCACCATCATTCCGGCTTCCATGCTCAATGAGATCATCAGCAATATTCCCATCCTGGGTACGCTTTTGACCGGTGGCGGCGAAAGCGCGCTGATCGCCGCGACCTACACGGTCAAGGGCCCGTCGCAGACGCCCACCGTCACGGTCAACCCGCTTTCGGTGCTGGCGCCCGGCTTCTTGCGCCGGGTGTTCTTCGAGGAAGATGTGAAGGACAAAGCCACGCCGGGCGAGGGCCGCGCGCCGCCGGAGGCAAAGCAACCGGAACCCCCGCGCGTGCGTGCGCCCGTCAACCGGTAAGAAGGTTTTTAGCCGACTTTCACCAGAACATGCCGTTTCTTGCCGGCCGAAAGCTTGATCGTGCCCTCGGGCGAGGTGTGGCTCTGGGTGATCAGCAGCGCGGCGTCACTCACGGTTTCATCGTTGCAGCGCGCGCCGCCGGCCTGGATCAGCTTGCGCGCCTCGCCTTTGGACGCCGCCATGCCGGCCTCGACCAGCAAATCGATCAGCGCCACGCCCGCCTTCAGGCGCGCGCCCGCCACGGTGATGACCGGCAGTTCGCTGCCCACGCCGCCCTGCTCGAACACCTGTTTCGCGGTGGCGGCGGCCTTTTGCGCTTCTTCCGCGCCATGGCACATTTTGGTGGCTTCATTAGCCAGAATGATTTTCGCTTCGTTGATCTCGGCCCCGCCCAGCTTCTCAAGCCGCGCGATCTCTTCAAGCGGCAGGGTGGTGAAACGGCGCAGCAGCCTGCCGACATCGGCGTCCTCGGCGTTGCGCCAGTATTGCCAGTAATCGTAGGGCGAAAGCATGGCGGCGTTCAACCACACGGCGCCCTTTTCCGTCTTGCCCATTTTCTTGCCGTCGGCGGTGGTCAGCAGCGGCGCGGTCAGGGCGAAAAGCTGCACCTGCGCGGCCTTGTGTGCCAGATCGACGCCGTTGATGATGTTGCCCCACTGATCCGATCCGCCCATCTGCAGGATCGTGCCGTGGCGGCGGTATAACTCGAGGAAATCGTAACCCTGCATCACCATGTAATTGAATTCCAACAACGTCAGCGGGCTTTCGCGCTCCAGGCGCTGCTTCACGGAATCAAAAGACAGCATGCGGTTGACGGTGAAATGGCGGCCGTAATCGCGCAGGAAATCGAGATATTTCAACCCGGCGAGCCAGTCGTTGTTGTTGACCATCAGCGCATCGGTCTTGCCGGAGCCATAGCGCAGGAACTGCTTGAAGCAGGTATCCTGAATTTTCTTTATGTTGGTTTCGATGGTGGCATCGTCGAGCAGCTTGCGTGATTCATCCTTGAACGACGGATCGCCGATCTTGGACGTGCCGCCACCCATCAGCGTGATGGGTTTGTGGCCCGCCTGCTGGAACCAGTATAGCATCATGATGCCGGTCAGGTTGCCGATATGCAGGCTCTGCGCCGTGGCGTCGAAGCCGATATAGGCCGACTGCACCCCTTCGCACAGCTTCCTGTCGAGGCCTGCAAGGTCGCTGCCCTGGTGGATAAAGCCGCGCCGGTCGAGGACGTTCAGGAATTCGGATTTGTAAGAGGCCATGAAAATTCACTTCCTTGCAAGGGGGAGCCTAGCGAAGGATTTGTCGTGTTTCAACATCTTATAATGGGTTTGGCGATGTTAAAGTCTTATCAGGGGTGCTCTTAAGATCTACAAAGACAAATGGCTTGTAGAGCCCCAGATCATTTCGGGGTGGCCGCAGGGTAATAACCCAGAAGCCTTGCCCCTGGCTTTCTCGGCGTGCCCCTGCTTGCAACAGCACCAGCTGGTTTTTTTGTCTATTCAGACGTTCCGGCATCAGTGCGAGATTCTCAAAGTGATTGGTTCCGCCGCAATGCAGATCGACGATGTGATCGACCGAGAGATTTCCCAATGACTGACGCTGGGGATCCGGTATTCTTCCTGTTTCAAGCATCACTTGAATTGACTGACGATCGAATCCTGCCGCTTCTAAATCGTCAGAGAACCCAACTGCCAGCCATGTGATAAAGGCACACTTGAAAGAATCCTGACCGTCTGCGGGCCCTGATTTCTTGAACATACTGCGGCGTATACGACTTAAATCGGCATCCTGCTCAGCGTAATAACTTACAACAGGTTCAAGAAAGTGACGTGTTTGGTCAATCAGGGAAATAAATTTTTTGAAATGTTCGGGCGGTAGCTGTGTGCGCATGTCCGCAATAATCTCTTCAACTTCCGGGCACGGTATATGACGCCATATCTCTTCGAACATACGTCGGATTGCTTCTGATTTTTCATCTTCAGTCACAGGCTGCCCCAGTATTTCCATCTGTGCGCAATAATCATCATTATAGGCAAGATACAGGTCTTCTAAACCCCGGGCCAATGCCGCCATTTTGTGGGGCGGTACCTTGTCTTTGTGGTGCTCCAAATAATACCGGGTCATACCCATTGCAATTACAGGCATAAAACTGGGATTAATCATTGATTTTATCAGGGAACTGATCAGGTCATATTGCTCATTAAGGGCGATTTTTCCAGGGGCAAAGTTTCCCAGATCGCTTATGAAGCAGCTGGCTACGCTCCTGATCTGGGCAATGTGGTCGACCAGGTTGACAGGCTCCGCTTCTGCTTCAGTTTTACCCAAACCAGCATAAAACTCACAGATGGTCAGACAAACAAACAGATCTTCGGCAGTATCCGGGCCATATCGCGGCAGATACAGTTCATCAAGAAAATCAGCACGCTGTTTCTGATGTATGTTGATGGCGAGTGAAAGCAGAGCATAGCGCATAGTGTCATGCTCCGGTTTCAGGGCGCCGGTGGCGACCATGAATAGAGTCCTAAGCCTGCCTGTGTTATTGCGACGGATTTTAGTTTCTAGGAAAAATTTAAACAGGTCATCTTGGCAGGCGCTTGCATCTTGCTCAGCCGCTTTCTTCCGGGCGGCGGCTATGAAGTTATGCACTGCTTCTTTATCTTCACCCCACGATGCCAGGCGTGTAAAAAGTTCCGCGCCCTTATGTAAGCATTTTAAGTTTTGTCCTCCGAGGCGTAAAAACACATTACGCAACCCTGTCAGATAAAAGGCAGGGGAATCTTTCATCGCATTTTCGCAAGCAAGATAAATAACTTGGTTTTGTAACGCGCTGCAGACAAACGTACGCGTTTCATCGTCCAGCTCCCGGTAAATAAATCCAAGCGTGATGGCTTCTTCAAGCGCGCAAGCTCTCGCGGCGATTTCGAACCGTGAGAGAGGTGGATTTTTGTTGCCGTAGGAACTAATAATCAGGTCGGCAGCTTTGGCTAGGATTGACATGGGGCTGCACTATACAAAGAGTTAATTGTTATGTCAAAAGAAAACGGGCAAAAAATATACAACGTCATCGGCCTCATGTCCGGCACCTCGCTCGACGGGATCGACGCGGCGCTGATCCGCACGGATGGCGAAGCGGTGGTAGAGCCGCAGGCTTTTCTGACTTTGCCCTATGCCCCGGATGCGCGCGCGGCTTTGCGCGCCTGCCTGGGTTTGCGCGCGGACCCGGACGGACGGGTGGCGCGGGCGGCCGATCTGATGACGCGGGCGCACGCGGAAGCGGTGCGCGACCTGCTGGCCCTGGCGTCGCTTGATCCTGCTGCCATCGACCTGATCGGCTTTCACGGCCAGACGGTTTTTCACGACCCCGCCAGCAAATTCACCTGGCAGATCGGCGACGGGGCCTTGCTCGCGCGCCTTACCAGCATCGACGTGGTGAGTGATTTCCGCACCAATGATGTTAAAGCGGGCGGGCAGGGCGCGCCGCTCATCCCCCTTTATCACGCGGCGCTGGCGCATGTGCTCGAAAAGCCCGTCGCTATCCTCAATATCGGCGGCGTGGCCAATGTAACTTATATCGATGAAGAGCAGGTGATGGCCTTTGACACCGGCCCCGGCAACGCGCTCATCAACGACTGGGTACGAAAACATACGGGTGCGGAACTGGATCAGGATGGCACGCATGCGCTTTCTGGTACAGTCGACACCGCGGCGCTCAGCCGCCTGGCGCAAAATCCGTTTTTCTCTGTGCGCCCCCCGAAATCGCTCGACCGCGACGCGTGGAACACTGCGTTCCTCAAAGATCTGTCGCTTGCCGATGGCGCGGCGACGCTGTCCGCCTTCACCGTGCGCGCGGTGGCGCTGGCGCTCGAACATCTGCCGAAGCGGCCGCGCGCCTGGTACGTGACGGGCGGCGGGCGGCTCAATCCCGCGCTGATGCAGGGGCTTCAGAAGGTGCTCGGTGTGCCGGTCGCACCGGTCGAAGCGCTGGGCTGGGATGGCGATGCGCTCGAGGCGCAGGGCTTCGCCTATCTCGCCGTGCGTTCTCTCAAGGGCCTGCCGCTCTCGCTGCCCGGCACGACCGGCGTGCCCGCGCCGCTTTCCGGAGGAACACTCCATCATGCCGCTTAAAACGGTAACGCCCGAAACGCTGCGCGAGGCCGCCGCGCTCCTGCGCGCCGGGCGGCTGGTCGCGTTTCCTACAGAAACAGTATACGGCTTGGGCGCGAACGCGCTCGACGGCAAGGTTGTCGCCGGCATTTTCGTGGCCAAGGGCCGGCCGTCCTTCAATCCCGTGATCGTGCATGTGGAAACGCTGGCGCAGGGCGAGCAATACGGCGTTTTCGATGCCCTCTCCCGCGCCGTGGCGGCTTCGTTCTGGCCCGGACCCCTGACCCTGATCGTGCCGCGCCGCGCTGATTGCGCCGCGAGCGAACTGTGCAGCGCCGGCCTGCCGACCATCGCCCTGCGCGCGCCCGCGCATCCGGCCGCGCAGGCCTTGCTGAAAGAAAGCGGCGTGCCGATCGCGGCGCCGAGCGCCAACAAATCCGGAACCATCAGCCCCACTACGCCGCAGCTGGTGGAAAAAAGCCTGGGCGCGGCGGTGGATATGATCCTGGCGGCGGGGCCGTGCGCGGTCGGGCTCGAATCGACCGTGCTCGATCTGAGCGGCGATGAGCCTGCGATCCTGCGTCCGGGCGCGGTGACGGCCGAGGATATCGAGCGTCAATGCGGTCTGAAGGTCGGTTACGATCTCGATCCCAGAGAGAAGCCAAAATCGCCGGGCCAGCTGCTGCGCCATTACGCGCCGTCGATTCCTCTGCGCCTGAACGCCGTCGAGGTGGAGCCGGGCGAGGCGCTGCTCGCGTTCGGCTCGTTGAAATTCATGGGCGTGAAGGGCGGGGGATTCGCCAAGGATCTGCCCGCGCACGCGCTGCGCAACCTCAGCCCGGAAGGCGATCTGCACGAGGCGGCCGCAAACCTTTTCCGCATGCTGCACGAGCTCGACATCGCGCCCCATACGCGCATAGCCGCCATGAACATCCCCGATCAGGGATTGGGAATCGCGATCAACGACCGCCTGAAGCGCGCCGCGCGGGGCTGAAAACAAGCCAAAAACAAAAGGCGCCACCCCTGCAGAGATGGCGCCTTATCGGCGGACTTAGTTTTTATGGTTGGTTCAGGCGTAGGCCTTGCTGCGGAACCGCCAGAGCATTGCGTTGACGCGCTGACGGGTCACCCCGCCGGAACCGGCGTACCCCCCTGCCCCCGCGATGCGGAACAGAGACTGAAGGGCTTGCTTTCTGTAAAGTCCAAGATGAAGACTCATTAGAACCTCCTTCTCTTGAGTTTACATCTTCTTTTTACATGAAAAAAACAAAACAGTCAAATAATATTTATATATAATATTTACATCTATACTTACTATTTCTTTAAAAGTATTCAAAACAAAATACAGTATTTACAATCTATACATGAATAAATGCAATCTGTATTTGAAAATACAGGCAGTAATCCCGAAATTGAATACTGATGATTACTGGTTGAAGCGGTCCTGGGACAGCGGGGAATCAAGCCGCGCCATCATCATGATCTCGACCGGGTCGCGCACCAGAGTGTGCGAAAGACGCGGGGTTGCCTGCGCGCCGCCGCCCAGCAGGTGCAAGGCCTGGGCCTGGCGGTCACGATAGAGATCATAGACCCACAGATTGTCATCGCTGACCGTGCGCGGCTTTTCGGCGGGCGTCGCAGCCGGCGCACTGGGGACAGGGGCTGATTTATTGCCTGTCATGATCGCGGAAGAGCCCTGGAATTTCTTATCGAAGAAATCATAAACCCCCGCCAGCGTGCGCGGTTCGCCGGTTTTGGCATCGTAGAAAACATTGCGGTTGGCGCGTGCCGCCTTGGGGAAGATATCGGCTGCCGTCATCAACGGGTTTTCCTGATGGGCCTTCAGGAAGCCCGCCGCTCCGCCCGGACCCATGAAATGGGCCAGATACATTTCGGTGGTGCCGATATCGCCACCGACCTGCTGCTCGAGATAACGCTTGTTGCCGGCCGCGTATTCGGCCGCCATGAAGGACGCGATCTGCGGATCGTTGCGCAGGGCCAGGATGTCCTGGCGGCTCTGCGCGTCCGTCACCTTGCCCTTGCCGTCGATCAGGCCCGCGAATTTCCCCAGGCCGTATTTGGCGCCGTGGTCGCGCACCATCTGCATCCAGGTGCTTTCGATGAACTGGAACAGGCCGCTGGCTGAACTGGTGGCCGATTTGACGGCGGGGCGGAAACTGCTCTCCGCCGCTGCTTTTTCGACCAGGTAGGCAAAATCGACCCCCGTGCGCGCACTGGCCTGCTTTATGGCCGACAGGATCGCGGGGGGCGCCTTGCGGATAAGGCTCGTTAGAACATTGTTTTGCAACGAATTTTCAGACATTTTCCTGATTCCGGCGCGATTTGTGTGCCGCCCGGCTCCTGAAAGAATGTCGCAAGCCCCGTGCCAGCAGCCGCCTGTGAAAACCAGTTCTTTATATTTATGATGGAGAATGGGAGCCGGGAAAGACCGGGGTTTATTATGCATAACTACAATCCACCACTGAAAGAAATGCTCTTCGTCCTGCGCCACATGGCGGGGATCGACAAGCTCGGCCGCGCCGATCTCGACGAAGCCATGCTGGAAACGATCCTGGACGAAGCGGGCAAGCTCGCGCGCGACGTGCTGGCGCCGCTCAATAAAAGCGGCGACCTCGAGGGGTCGATCCTGCAGGGCGACCAGGTGAAGACACCGAAAGGATTCAAGGAAGCCTACGCCGCCTATCGCGATGGCGGCTGGAATGGCGTGCCGTTCAATCCCGAGTTCGGCGGCCAGGGCCTGCCGTGGCTGCTGGCATTCGCCGTGCAGGAGATGTGGCAATCCGCCAACCTGTCCTTCGGCCTGTGCCCGCTTCTCAATCAGGCGGCCGTGGACGCGATCGAGCAGCACGGCACGGCGGAACAGAAGAATATCTATCTTGCCAAGCTGATTTCCGGCCAGTGGACCGGCACCATGAACCTGACCGAGTCGCATGCTGGCTCCGATCTGGGGCTCCTGAAAGCCAAGGCCGTCAAACAGGCCGACGGCACCTATAAAATCACCGGGCAGAAGATTTTTATCACTTACGGCGAGCACGATCTTGCGGAAAACATCATTCACACCGTGCTGGCGCGCCTTCCCGACGCGCCCGAGGGCGTGAAGGGCATCTCGCTGTTCCTGGTGCCAAAATTCATTCCCGACGCGCAGGGCAATCCCGGTACGCGCAACGACATCAAGTGCGCGGGGCTCGAACACAAGCTCGGCATTCATGCTTCTCCCACCTGCGTGATGCAATACGGCGAACAGGGCGGGGCCACGGGCTGGCTGATCGGCCGCGAGAACGAAGGCCTGCGCTATATGTTCACGATGATGAACAACGCCCGCCTGTCGGTGGGCCTGCAGGGCGTGGCTGTTGCCGAACGCGCCTACCAGCAGGCGTTTGGCTATGCCAACGAACGCGTGCAAGGCACGCGTCTAAGCGATAAAGCGGGCGCGCATGTCGCGATCATCGAACACCCGGACGTTCGCCGCATGTTGTTGTTGATGAAAGCGCAGACCGACGCCGGACGCATGATGACCTACGAAGCCGCGCTGATGCTCGATCGGGCGCATGCCGGCGATCACGGCGCCCGCGCGCGGGTCGAGCTTCTTACCCCCATCGTCAAGGCCTGGTGTACCGATATGGCGGTGCGGGTGGCCTCGGAAGGCATTCAGGTGCATGGCGGCATGGGCTTCATCGAGGAAACCGGCGCGGCGCAGTATTACCGCGACGCCCGCATTCCGCCGATCTATGAAGGCACCAACGGCATCCAGTCGATGGACCTGGCTCTGCGCAAGGTGTTCATGAACAAGGGTCAGGCGGCGCGCGCCTATATCGCCGAACTGCGCCAGGATATCGCCGGATCGCCCGAGGAAAAGACGATGCAAGACGCGCTCGACCAGCTCGAGCGCGCCACGGCACTGGTTCTGGACCGCGGCGAAAAAGACATCGAGGATATCGCAGCGGTATCCGTTCCCTATCTGAATCTTTTTGGCGGTGTAGTCGCCGGCTGCCGTCTGACGCAGGCGGCGCACGTGGCGCAGGCGGCAGGATACGAAGAGTCTTTCTGTCTCAAGAAAAGAATTCTGGCTACGTTCTTCGCCACGCACGTCCTGCCGCAGGCCCTGGCCGGTTATCACACGATGGACAAGGGCGGTGCGCCGGTGGCGGCATTCAAGCCGGAGATGTTCTAGCGTTCGCGTTAGGGCGTTGTCGCTGTCAGGGATACCGCGACGGTCACGCCCCCGCCCACCGCGCTTTCATCGGCCCATTCGCCGCTTCCCACGCCGTAATCAAGGCGTTTGATCTCCGCCCGGCCTTCGGCTTTGGCGGTGCGCTTGCCGGTATCATCTATCGTGATGGCGAGCGTGAAAGGCAGGTCGAGGGGATGGGTCTGGTCGCGGATCGTCAGGCTGCCGCGGCCGACATAGGAACCGTCGTCCTTTTTCTCGAAAGAGGAGATTTTGTAGGTCGCCTGCGGGAAGCGGGCGCTGTCGAACCATGCCGCGCCCGGCAGCGCGGCGTCGCGGTCCTTGCTGCCCGTCGAGGCGCTGTTCATGTCGATCGTGATCGTCGCCTGCGACAGGGCGGGCTGGTTCTCGTCGAAAATGATCGTGCCGCCGAATACGCCGAAACTGCCCTTGAAGGCTGCGCCCTGCTGCGTGCCTTCGAACGTCAGGGCGCTTTGCGCCGGATCGATGGTCCATGACGGCAGCGGCGGCGGCGATTCCGCCTGCGCGGCGGCGGTGATCATCAGGGAGGCAAGAAGAGCGAAAAGCGTTTTCATGGGGCCGTGTCTTTCCTGCGCCGGGGGAGGATCATGCGCCGCAGCGTGTCGTCGCGGTCGATGATGTGATGCTTGAGCGCGCCCGCCAGATGAAGGCCGATCGCGCCGATCAGGATGTAGGCGAGGATTTCGTGAAAGTCGGCAGCGAAACGTGCTAGGTCCTCGGACGGTTTCACGAGATCGGGCAAAGTGAACAGACCGAACACGCTGACCGAGAATCCTTTGGCCGAAGACATGATCCAGCCTGAAAGCGGCATCAGGATCAGGGCGGTGTAGAAGAACCAGTGGATGAGCGAAGCCAGCAGTTTCTCCCATTTCTTATGCGTGGGCAGGGCGAGCGGATGGATGTTCGAAAACCGCCACACCAAGCGCAGGGCCACAAGTGCCAAAACGGTAATGCCAACCGCTTTGTGCAGAGCATAGATTTTGAAAGCGGCCGGGGAGGGATCGAGCCGCGACATGTAAAGCCCGACCCCGATCAGTCCGATAACGACAAGCGCCACGACGCCGTGCAGAAGCCGGGCGGCAAGGCCATAGGTCTCAGCGGTGTTGCGCCAGTTCATGACGGAATCAGGGCGCGGCCGGCGCCGGATCGTCCTGGCGGGGGCCTTCGACCTCGATCCGCACTTCAATGTCGTCGGCAACCGCGGGCAGGCCATAAGTCATGCCGAATTCGCTGCGCTTGACCGTGGTGGTGGCGGAAAAGCCGGAAACGATCTTGCCGGAGTAGGGATGTTTGTCGGTCTTGTTATGCGTGACGGCCAGCACAACGGGCTTGGTGACGCCCAGGATCGTCAGGTCACCCGTGATATTGGCGGTGTTCTCGCCGGTCACGTCGATCTTGGTGCTTTTGAAGGTCATGGCGGGGAATTTCTCGACGTTGAAGAAGTCGGCGTTCTTCATGTGGTCGTTCCATTTCTGATCGTTCATTTCGATGCTGCTGGTGTCGATGCTGACCTCGACCGAGGATGCGGCGGGGTTGTCGGTGTCGAAATTGAAATGTCCGTCGAAATTCAGAAACTTGCCCATCGAGTGGGAGTAGCCAAGGTGGTTTGCGAAAAATAGAATCTGCGTATGTACCTTGTCGAAATCGTATTTGTACGGGGCGGCCTGGGCGGGCAAGGCTGCGAACAGCAGGGCGGCGGACAAGGCAAGGGCGGGCAGGCGGAACATGGGCGCACTCCTTAAAGAATGAACGATCCGAGGAAGATAGGATATTTTCCGTGAAAAACCAGAGCGTAGTGAAAAGAAGATTGATTTAAATTTCTGGAAAATATATTTTCGCCATCGTCACGGCGCATAATGCTCCCACCAGGGCGATGCCCCAGGCAATCAGGCCATATTTAAGCCGCAGAGATTTATTAGTCAGAAGCTCTTGCCGGTCGACGCCGCGCAGAAGATGATTGAGAATAACCAGGGCGACAACAAACCCGCCTATAAACCCGACCAAACCCGCAAGCCAGACCATGTTTGACACCTCCCCGAATGCCGGAAGAAAAGTTTAATGCCTCTCCTTCATATTGTCATCCTCGCGATTGTCCAGGGGATTTCCGAATTCCTGCCCATCAGCTCGAGCGGCCACCTCATCATCACCCACGCGCTGCTGGGCACGGGCGGCGATAATTGGGGCGACAGCCTGACCTTGGATATCGCCGTGCATATCGGCACGCTGCTGGCGGCGCTGATTTATTTCCGCGCCGATATTCTGGCGATGCTGCGCGGCCTGGTTTCGCGCCAGGTTTCGGCGGAAAACGAGACCGGGAAACGGCTGGCGTTCTTTCTGGTGGCGGCTTCGGTGCCCATTCTGGTGCTGGGATTTGTTTTGCACCTGACGGAACCGTCGTGGCTGCGTTCCGTGACGGTGACGGCCTGGGCGCTGATAATCTTCGGCGTGCTTCTGGGCGTGGTGGACAGGATCAAACCCTCCGACCGCACGATTTCTTCGCTTGGTTTTCGTGAGGCGATGATCATCGGTTTTGCGCAGATGCTGTCCATGATTCCCGGCACCAGCCGTTCGGGCATCACCATGACGGCGGCCCGTTTTCTCGGGCTTTCACGGGTAGAAGCCGCACGTTTTTCGCTGCTGCTCGGCATCGTCGCCATTTCGGCGGCAGGACTGGTGGGGATCGTCGATTTATTCGAAAAACCCGACCCCGATCTGTGGCTGACGGCGGCGGCGGGCATTGCCGTGTCGTTCCTGGCCGGCATTTCCGCCATTCACGTGCTGCTGAAATGGCTGGCGCGTTCCACGCTCATGCCGTTTGCGATATATCGCGTGGTGCTGGGCGCGCTGTTGCTTGTTCTGGTCTATACGGGCGCGCTGTAGCGCAAAAACGAAACAGCCGTATCGCCGTAGTTTTTATGCGTGAGCGACATGAAACCCGCGGGCAGCGTGAGCGCCAGCCCTTTTTCACTTTCACAGACGCACAAGGCACCCGGCGCCAGCCATTCTCCCGTCACAAGCGATTGCAAAACAGGTACGATCAGACTCTGGCGGTAAGGCGGATCGATAAAGATGAGATTGAGAAGAGATTGCGCCGGGATGCGCGGCTTCAGGCGCGTCGCGTCAACCCTGATAAAAGTCGCAGCAGAGGACAGCCCGAACGCTTCGGCATTCCCGCGCGCATAACGCAGATGTGTTTCGCTGTCGTCGACAAACAGACACGAAGCCGCGCCGCGTGACAAGGCTTCCAGTCCCAGCGCCCCGGTGCCGCAGCACAGATCGGCGACGGCCGCGCCATTCGGCAATTCGTAACCATAAAGCACATTGAAAACGGCCTGGCGCACCTTGTCGGCGGTCGGGCGCACCGCCTGGCCCGGCGGCGCCTTGATCGGCCGCCCCCTGCAGCTGCCGCTTGTGATCTTCATGATTTTTTCTGTCCAAAATAACCGGCCAGCTGTTCATGCATGACCTTGCGACCGACTTCCTTCACCGCGCCGGGTTCGAGCTTGCCAAGCTGGAAGGGGCCGTAGGCGACACGGATCAGCCGCGTGACCGTGAGGCCGCAGGCTTCCATGACGTAACGGATCTCGCGGTTCTTGCCCTCGCGCAGGCCCAGCGTCAGCCAGCTGTTGGTGCCCTGGCTGCGGTCGACCGCCGCTTCGATCGGGCCGTAATGCACGCCGTCATAGGTCAGGCCCGCCGCCAGCCTGTCGGCGAAATCGTCATCGGGGTGACCGTGCACCCGCACGCGGTAGCGGCGTATCCAGCCCGTTGCCGGAAGTTCGAGGTAGCGCGACAGGCCGCCGTCGTTGGTCAGAAGCAAAAGCCCCTCGGTGTTCAGGTCGAGCCGCCCGACGCTGACCACCCGCGGCATGTCGGAGGGCAGATCGTCGAAAACGGTCGCGCGCCCCCGCTCGTCGCGGGCCGTGGTCACGAGTCCCGCCGGCTTGTGATAAAGAAAAAGCCGCGTTTCGCCGGGCGCCGCCACGGACTCGCCGTCGACACGGATATCCTCGGCGCCCGTGACCAGAAAAGCCGGGGTCGCAAGCACAGCACCGTCAACCTGCACCCGGCCCTCGCCGATCAGGCGTTCGGCGTCGCGGCGGGAACATACGCCCGCGCGGGCGAGCCATTTGGCGATGCGCTCTTTGCCATCTTCTGTCATGGTCTCTGTTTATCCGAAGCGCCGGGGATTGCGAAGAAAAATCGGAATCGCTACTGTCCGGACATGGACAAAGATTTCATGGATATGGCTTTGGCCGAGGCGCGCGCTGCCGGGGAGCGCGGCGAAGTGCCGATCGGGGCCGTGCTCGTCGATCAGCAGAGCGGCCGCGTGGTGGCGCGGGCCGGCAACCGCACGCGTGAACATAACGATCCGACCGCGCACGCCGAGGTGCTGGTCATCCGCCAGGCTTGCGGCCAGGCGGGCGCGCAGCGTATTCCCGGTCTCGATCTTTATGTGACGCTCGAACCCTGTGCGCTGTGCGCGGCGGCGGCCAGCTTCGCGCGCGTGCGGCGGGTGGTTTACGGCGCGCCCGATCCCAAGGGCGGCGGCATCGATCACGGCGGGCGTTTTTATACCCAGCCGACCTGTCATCACCGGCCTGAAGTGACGGCGGGCGTGGGAGAGGAAGAGGCAGGCCGGTTACTTAAAGATTTTTTCGCCGACAGGCGTTAGGATATGCCTGTCTTGAAATGCGGCGATTTTTGCACCATCGCCAGCATGCGTTCCTTGGTAAACGGTTTTTTGAGGAACCCGGCCGCGCCCAGTTCGGTTGCCGTCTTGATATTGCTTGCTACCGTATCGACGCTCAGCATCACCACATAGGCGTCAGGGTCTGCAGCGCGGATGGCGGCCAGGGTCTGATGGCCGTCCATGCCCGGCAAGTGGATATCGAGGAAGGCGATGTCGGGCGCGTGCTCGATATAGGCGGCAAGGCCTTCTTCGCCGGTCTTGGCATGGATCAATTCATAATCCTTATTGAGGATGTTGGAGGCATAAGCGGCGGTGAAATGATCATCCTCGACGATCAGCGCCAGCGTATCGACCCGCCGGTCGCGGCGCAGCTTGATGCTGGCGACGCGCGGCGTGTCGCCCAGCGTGTCGTAAGCCTTCATGCGTGTGGCGCCGACAAGCCGCTGCTCGGCCACGCGCTGCAGGGCGTAGATGTCGTGCGAGAGATCGTGAACCCGCGCCACCGCGTTGCCAAGGCGCGTGGCCTGCTGGCCCAGGAAGGTCATGGTGTCTGCCATGTTGTGCGCGGGCCCGGTTTTCATCAGCAGGCATAAATCGCCGTCGGCACACTGGATCAGATGCCCTTCGCGATCGCCGCAGGCGGCCAGCAGCGTCTTGGCCTCCTCTTCGGTGCGGCGGCGATGCTGGAACAGTTTGGCGCCCGTCTGGGCCAGATCGGCGATCACATCCTCGTGGCGCAGCTGCGCCGACAGCCCGGCATGCAGACACAGCCAGACGTCATCTTTCTGGCGGATGGTTTCAAGAATCCCCAGGAATTCGTGTTCGGCGCTTTGATGGATATGGCGTACGGACATGGCCGGGTGATTCTAGCTGAGCGTCGCCCGCAAGTCTGCCCTGCATGACGGAAACACTTTGGTATTATGTATAACAAAAACACAAGGCCTATCCTTCTGAAAAGCCTTCATATTTAAGCGAAGGGCTGGCTTTTTCTATATTGCCTCTGCATTATATTGAGTCTGATGGAAGCGCTGGCGCAAAATCTGGTGGACAAGATCCGCCGCTACAATCCCGACGTCGATGCCGGGATGATCGAGCGCGCCCATGATTTCGCCCGCAAGATGCATGAGGGGCAGACCCGCGCCTCGGGCGAGCCTTATTACACCCATCCGATGGCGGTCGCGGGCATTCTGGCCGACATGCGCATGGACCTGTCCAGCATCGTCACCGCCATTCTGCACGATACGCTCGAGGACACGCGCGCCACTACCGACGACCTCAAAGCGCAGTTCGGGCCTGAGGTGGCGACGCTCGTCAACGGCGTCAGCAAGCTAAGCAAGATCGAAGGCCAGACGCTGGAAGGCAAGCAGGCGGAGAATTTCCGCAAGCTGGTGCTGGCGATGTCCGAGGACATCCGCGTGCTGCTGGTCAAGCTCGCGGACCGGCTGCACAACATCCGCACGCTGCATCATATCCAGAAACCGGAAAAGCGCCGGCGTATCGCCCGCGAAACCATCGAGGTGTACGCGCCGCTGGCCGAGCGTATTGGCCTGCACAATCTTAAAGAGGAGCTTGAGGATCTGGCCTTCAGCCATCTCAACCCTGAAGCGCGCGACAGCATTGCCAACCGCCTTTCGTTCCTACGCCAGGAAGGATCGAAGGTCGTCACCGACATCATCGGCGAACTGAAGGCCATTCTCAAGGAGAGCGGCATCGATGCCGATGTCAGCGGCCGGGAAAAGACGCGCTACTCCATCTGGCGCAAGATGCAGCGCAAGAACGTGTCGTTCGAGCAGTTGTCTGACATCATGGCTTTTCGCGTGGTGGTGGAGGATATCGAGCAGTGCTATCACGCGCTGGGTATCGTCCACAGCCATTACCCGACCGTGCCGGGGCGTTTCAAGGACTACATCTCTACGCCCAAGCCCAACGGCTACCGCTCGATCCACACTACCGTGATCGGCCCGTCCAACCACCGCATCGAGATCCAGATCCGCAGCCGCGAGATGGACGAGGAAGCTGAACTGGGCGTGGCTGCGCACTGGGCTTATAAGGAAGGAGGCAAGCGCGGTGACCCGAAGGACGCGCGGCAATATCGCTGGCTGCGCGACCTGCTTGAGATCATCGAACAGGAGCAGCGCCCCGAGGATATTCTCGAAAACACCCGCCTCGAGCTGTTCCAGGACCAGGTTTACGCCTTCACGCCCAAGGGCGATCTGATCGAGCTGCCGACCGGCTCCACGCCCGTCGATTTCGCCTATGCCATCCACTCGGACCTGGGTGACAAATGCGTGGGCGCCAAAATCAACGGCCGCATCGCGCCGCTCAATACCAAGCTCAATAACGGTGATCAGGTTGACATCATCACCGCCAAGAATCAGACGCCTTCGCCGACCTGGGAGCGTTTTGTCGTCACTGGCAAGGCGCGCTCGCATATCCGCCGCTTCATCCGTCTGCAGCAGCGCGAGCAATATGTCACGCTCGGGCGCGCTATCATCCAGAAGATCTTCCAGCAGGAAGGTTATGAATACACGGAAAAGGCCGTCGCCGGCGTGATCGAGCAGTTCGGCGCCGAGAACGCCGACGACATTTTCGCTGGCGTGGGACAGGGCAACATTGTCGGCCGCGACGTGTTCCGCGCCATCTTCCCCGCGCACAAGACCGCCCCGGCTAAAAAGCCGACCGACGCCGAAGTCGAGCAGTTGGCGGTCAATAAAAAGAGCGCCCAGGAAAAGCCGATGCCGATCAAGGGGCTCATCCCCGGTATGGCGGTGCATTTCGCGCGTTGCTGCCACCCGCTGCCGGGCGATCGCATCGTCGGCATCGTCACCACCGGCAAGGGCGTGACCGTGCACACCATCGATTGCGATACGCTCGAGAACTTCGCCGACACGCCGGAACGCTGGCTGGATGTGTCGTGGGGTGAGGGGCCGGATTCGCCCGAGGCGCGCGTCGGGCGCCTGCAGGTGACGATCTCCAATGTCGCGGGCGCCCTGGGCACGCTGTCCACTGTAATCGCCAAGAACGGCGGCAACATCACCAATCTCAAGATCACCAGCCGGTCGCTCGATTTCTGGGACATGCTGATCGATATTTACGTCAACGATACCAAGCACCTCAACGACATCGTCGCCGCCCTGCGCGCCACGCCGCAGATCGCCTCGGTCGAGCGGGCGCGGGGGCGCTAGGGCATGTTTCAGCGCCGCGAACCTGTTTCCCTGATGAAGCGCAGCCGCGAGTTTATATGGCCGTCGATGGGCTGGCGGCGTATGGTACATTATTACTATCACCGCCTGTTCCGCGGAGGCTTGAGCCCGCACCAGATCACGGGCGGCCTCGCCTGCGGCGTCGCGCTGTCCTTCAGCCCGCTGATCGGCACGCACATCCTGCAGGCCTTCGGCCTGGCGTGGTTATTGGGCTTCAATCGCCTGGCGGCGCTGGTGGGCACGCTCGCCGGTAATCCGTGGACATTTCCGCCCATGTATTTTCTCGCTTATCACGTGGGCAAGGACACGCTGGGATTTCTCGGTCTTGAGCAGTTCGAGCCTTTGGGCGCGGTCACGTTCGGCGAATTGTTCGCGCATCCCTTGACGCTTTTACTGCCGATGATGGTGGGTGGCTATCTTTGCGCGCTGCTGGCCTGGCCGCTCGTGTACGGCCTTCTTTATTATCCCGTGCGCCGCACGGCGTTCTTGTACCACCGCACGCGCCAGGAGCGCCGCGACCACCGCCGGCGGCAAAAGGATGTTTCGCCATGATCGCCGGCGTGGGCCATGATCTCGTGCGCATCAGCCGGATAGAACGCACGCTCGAACGACAGGGCCCGCGCTTCATGGCCCGCTGTTTCACGCAAGCCGAAATCGATCACGCCGAACATCATCCCGCGCGCCGCGCGGCCGCTTATGCCAAAGCCTTCGCGGCGAAGGAGGCCTGCGCCAAGGCGCTGGGTACGGGCTTCCGCGCGGGCGTCGCCATGGGCGATATCGCTCTCATACGCGATGCGCGCGGCAAGCCCGCGCTCATGCTTTCCGGCACGGCGCAGACGCGGCTGGCGGCGCTGGCTCCTGCGGGAAAAACAGCGCGGCTGCATGTGACCGTCACCGACGAAGCTGGATTTGCCTATGTTCTGGTCATCCTCGAGGTGACATAAGAATTTATCTGTTCAACCAAGCCGCGATTGTTTAAAACCCTGTCCATGGCCCAGCCCAACCCGCAAGAAAACGAACCCGTTCCCGCAGCGCCGCCGGCCGCCCCGGGCGCGGGCGAACAACGCCAGCCGCCGCTGACCGCGCGCGAGGAATGGTCGGAATTCCTCAAGACTGCGGTGATCGCCGTCCTGCTGGCGCTCTTGATCCGCACGTTCCTGTTCGAACCTTTCAATATTCCCTCGGGTTCGATGAAGCCGACGCTTGAGATCGGCGACTACCTGTTCGTCTACAAGCCGGCTTACGGTTATTCCAAAGCGTCGTTCCCCTTCGGCATTGCCGATTTCGATGGCCGGATCGCGGCACGCGGCAAGCTGCCGCAGCGCGGCGACGTGGTCGTCTTCAAGCTGCCCAGCAATCCCTCGATCGATTACATCAAGCGCGTGGTGGGCCTGCCCGGCGAGACTATTCAGGTCAAGGGTGGGCAGCTCTACATCAACAACCAGCTGGTGCCGCGCGAACCGCTGGGCCTCAAAGAGATCGACGACGACGGCGCCAAAGTCATGATCATGGAATATATCCAGACCCTGCCCGGCGGCGCGACCTTCCATATTTATGAAGAGAGCGACAATCACCATCTCGACGACACAGCGCCTTATTACGTACCGCCCGGCCATTACTTCATGATGGGCGACAACCGCGACAACTCGCAGGACAGCCGCGTGACCGCCATGGTCGGGCCCGTGCCGCTCGACAACATGGTGGGTCCGGCCGCGATGCTTTTCTTCTCCACCAACGGTTATGCCGGCATCGCCGAATTCTGGAAGTGGCCGCGCACCATCCGTTACGACCGGCTGTTTAAAAACATCCAGCCTGTGCGCCTGGCGGAGCCAGCCAAGCCATGACCCATAAATCGACCCGCCATCTGGAAGACGTGATCGGCCACCGCTTCGCCGACGCGACGCTTCTGGAAACGGCGCTCACCCACGCCAGCCGCGGCAACGCCGCCAATTACGAACGCCTGGAATTCCTAGGCGACCGGGTGCTGAGCCTTGTGATCGCCGAACTGATTTACAAAGCCTATCCGGCCGAAACCGAAGGCGACCTGGCCCGCCGCCACGCCGTGCTGGTGCAAGCGGAAACGCTTGCCGGCATCGCCCGGGCGCTCGATCTCGGCTCCTGCATGCGCTTTTCCGATGCCGAGCGCGCGGCCGGGGGCGCCGCCAATGAAAATATCCTGGCCGACGGATTTGAAGCCTTGATCGGTGCGCTTTATCTCGACGCGGGCCTGGAACCCTGCGCCCGGCTGATCGCCGGCCTGTGGCAGGAACCGCTGCGTACCATGACCGCACCGCCGCGCGACAGCAAGACGGCCCTGCAGGAATGGGCGCAGGGGCGGGGTCTGAAACTGCCGGTCTACTCCGTCGCCGTGCGCGAAGGGCCGGATCACGCGCCGCTCTTCCATGTCGATGTCGCAGTCGAGGGCTTTGCCCCGGCGCGGGCCCAGGGTTCGTCGCGTCGCGCCGCCGAGAAGGAAGCCGCGCGCCTTCTGCTGCTGCAGATCGGGGAAGCGCCGTGAGCGGTGATCCCGTGCGCCGCTGCGGCTTCGTCGCCGTGTTGGGCGCCCCCAATGCCGGAAAATCCACCCTGACCAACACGCTGGTCGGCAGCAAGGTCAGCATCGTTTCGCCGAAAATCCAGACCACCCGCAGCCTGGTGCGCGGGATCGTCATCAAGGACGGATCCCAGATCATCATCGTCGATACGCCGGGCATTTTCGCGCCGGGCAAGCGCCTCGAGCGGGCGATGGTCGGGGCGGCCTGGCAGGGCAGCGATGAGGCTGACGCGGTCATGGTACTGCTCGATGTCGCCCACACCGCCGGCGCCGAAGGCACGCGCACGATCATCGGGCATCTGCGGCAGACCGCGGGCGGGCGCCCGGTGGCGCTGGTTCTCAACAAAATCGATCTTATAAAGCGGCCGCTGCTGCTGGAAATCGCGAAAAACCTCAACGAGCAGTACCCGTTCGCGGCGACGTTCATGATTTCCGCGCTTAAGGCCAATGGCACCGACGATCTGCTGGCGTGGCTGGCCAAGACGGTGCCCGAGGGTCCCTGGCATTTTGAGGAAGATCAGATCAGCGACATGCCCGCACGCCTTCTGGCCGCAGAAATCACGCGCGAAAAACTGTTTCACCGCCTGTATCAGGAGCTTCCCTACGCGCTGACCGTGGAAACGGAAAGCTGGGAGCCGTTTGAAAACGGTAGCGTGAAAATTTCCCAGGTCATATATGTGATGCGCGAGTCGCACCGCGCCATCGTTCTTGGCAAGGGCGGATCGCAGATTGGCCGCATCGGCCAAGAAGCGCGCGAGGAGCTCGAGGAGCTGTTCGAACAGCGCGTGCATCTGAAGCTGTTCGTCAAAGTGCGTGAAAACTGGCAGGACGATCCCGAGCGTTACGCGGCCTGGGGCCTGTCTTTCGAGAAGTGATTGAAAGAGAATCGCTTTTTCGCGCGGCGATAAAAATTTTTTCGAGACTCAAGACTCTTCTTCCGATTTGTTGTGGATAAAAACAGCGGTGCGAATCACCGACTCTTTTCGCGCGAATCGGTCCCCGCTACCATGCTTTGTATCAAGTACAGGAAGTTTTTACATGTGAATCAGTGGCTTACAGCCATTTCACCGCCTGTACCCGCTTTTACACCGACGGGAGTATCCGCATGAGCTGGACCGATGACCGCGTAACCCTTCTCAAGAAGTTGTGGGTTGAGGGCAAAACCGCCGCTGAAATTGCCAAGGCTCTGGGGGGCATCACCCGCAACGCCGTGATCGGCAAAGCCCACCGGCTCAAGCTTTCCAACCGCATCTCGCCGATCCAGCAAAACAATAAAAAGCCCGTACGCCTGCACGAGGAAAAGCGCGCACCGCGCGTGCGTCCGCCGATCGTGCCGCCCGCCAATTTCGCCATCAAGGGGATCAAGCTCGTCGATCTGAAGATCGGCCAGTGCCACTGGCCGGTGGGCGATCCCAAGGACGAGGATTTCAAATTCTGCGGCTGCGCGATCGAAACGGGTTTCCCCTATTGCGAACACCATGTGAAAGTCGCCTATCAGACGCCGGGCCGCAGCCGCAACCTGCAGGTGGGGGATTTCGACGACGCCGTCGCCGTGCCCGAAGACGATTTCAAGGAAGTCGTCAACTCCTGAGTTTTTTCCTCAAGCACAAACTGCCGACCCACCGTCAAAGGGGGTCGGCTTTTTTCATTCATTTTCGGGGAAGGCGATTTCCAGCACTTCGCGCCCCTTGGGCACGATGCGAAAAGTCATGACCACGCGTGTGCCGGACTCAAGCGCCGGAATGCCGTTTTTATCGAGGCAGGATTTATGTACGAAAACGTCCTTCATGCCGTCGTCGGGGACGATGAAGCCGAAGCCTTTGTCTTCCTTGTACCATTTCACCAGCCCGCCCATTTTCTGGGTCTTGCCCAAAGGCGGCGTCTCGGCCGGTTGCCGGCCCTTGAGCTGCTCGGGGATCTCTCCGGCGTCCAGAAGCGATAGAATCCGGCGCACATGCGCGCCGCGCGGGCCGCGGTCGATCTGGCAAAGAAAGCAGGCGCCTTCGCCCAGAGTCGAAACGCCCGAATCCTGCAATGTGGTAATATGGAGGAACGCATCGAGGGTAGGGTCATCCTCGGGCACGACAAAGCCGAACCCCTTGGGCATGTTGAACCATTTCAAGCGTGCCCGCACGGGCGCCGGTTCCGGAAGGCCGTCGTCGGTGGGCGAGGATTCGTGACGTTTCTGATTCATTGTCCCGCGCAGCTCGTAATCAAATTCGATAATATGACTTATAAATACGCAATTCCGGCAGAACTATGCCAGAACAACCCTCCCGAATCCAGAAGTTTTCCCATACGCGCATAGGTTGAAAAGGAAAATATAATATTAGAGAATTCTTTTATAAAGTGCCGCTGAAACGAATTGTCAGCCGGGAGAATCCGGGCAACAATATTGCTGGCAACCGCGCCCGCCGCGTCAAGAGGTTGTTATAAAGGGAAAATACGCTAGACTGTCGCCATGAGTACGGAAAACACCTACAGCTGGCTGGCTTCTTACCCCCCGGATGTCGACTGGGAGGCCCCGCTTGTACGAGGACCTGTCCACGCGCTTCTGGATAATACCGTCGCCGCCTACGGCGACCGCCCTGGCGTCGATTTCATGGGCAAAAAATGGACATGGGGAGAGGTCGGCGCCGCGGTCGACGCCCTGGCGGCCGGGCTGCAAGCCTGGGGGTTGCAAAAGGGCGCGCGCGTCGGCCTGTTTCTGCCCAATAGTTTTGAATATCTGGTGTCGTACTACGCCGTGCTCAAGGCCGGTGGCATCGTCGTAAATTTCAACCCGCTTTACGCCCCGCGCGAGCTTGAGTTTCAGGTGCGCGACAGCGGGATCAGTACAATGATTACTTTCGATCTTGCCGCCCTGTTCGACAAGGTCAAACCCCTGCTGGGCCAGGCCCAGCTCGAGACCGTCATCGTCTGCCGCTTCGCCGACAGCCTGCCCTTCCCGAAAAGCCTGCTTTTCCCGCTGCTCAAGAAAAAGGATATCGCCGCCGTGCCCGCTGCTCCCGGCATCGTGCGCCTGACCGATATCTGCAGGCCGGGGATCAAGCCCGCGCCGGTCGCCATCGATCCGGACAGCGACATCGCCGTGCTTCAATATACGGGCGGTACCACCGGCACGCCCAAGGGCGCAATGTTGACTCACGCCAATGTCAGCGCCAACGTGCACCAGAGCGTGCTGTGGTTCGGTAACGTCAGCAAGGGCGAAGAACGCATGCTGGCCGTCATTCCCTTCTTCCACGTCTTTGCCATGACGGCAGTGATGAATTTCAGCGTCGCTGCTGCGCTCGAACTCGTCATTCCTTCGCCGCGTTTCGATGTCGACGGTACGCTCAAGGCCATCGCCAAAAAGAAGCCGCATTATTTCCCGGCCGTGCCCGCCATTTACAACGCCATCAACAATCACGCCGACCGCGACAGCTACGATCTGCGCTCTCTGCGTTACTGCATTTCCGGGGGCGCGCCGCTGCCGGTCGAGGTCAAGAAGACATTCGAGAAAAACACCGGCTGCGTGGTGATCGAAGGTTACGGCTTGACTGAATCCACGCCGGTGGTGTGCGCCAACCCGATCAAGGGAGAGAACAAGGCCGGGTCGATCGGTCTGCCGCTGCCGGGAACGGTGGTGGAAATCATCGATCCCGAGGACAAGAACACGCCGATGAAAACCGGCGAGCGCGGCGAACTGTGTGTACGCGGGCCGCAGGTGATGAAAGGCTACTGGAACAAACCGGAAGAAACGGCGCATGTCCTGCGCGGCGGCCGGCTGCACACGGCGGATATCGCCTATATGGACGCCGCCGGCTACGTCTATATCGTCGATCGCATCAAGGATCTGATCCTGGTGAACGGTTATAACGTCTATCCCCGGCTGGTCGAAGAGGCGATTTACCTGCATCCCGCCGTCGAGGAATGCATCGTTGCCGGTCTGCCCGATCCTGAGCGGGGCGAGATGGTGAAGGCCTGGATCAAACTCAAGGGAGGTCAAAACCTCGATGAGGCGTCTCTGAAAAGCTTCCTGAAGGACAAGATTTCGCCGATTGAAATGCCGCGCGCGGTCGAATTCCGCGACAAGCCGTTGCCCAAGACGATGATTGGCAAACTTTCGCGCAAGGATATCGTCAACGAGGAAATGGCCCGTCGGACCTAGGAGGCAGAACCCAGCCGGTTCGATTCCTTCTGCCGTTGCGCGGCGCCCTCATGGAAGCGCGCGGCCGCGCCGGCATAAGCGGTATCCGCGTTCAGGACCTGGGACAGCAGCTGCTGCATCGATTCCTCGATCTGCCCGGCTGCGTTCGCGCGCAGGGCGCGCTTGAGATGCGGCAGACCGCCCGCGATCTTGAGGTCGGGATCGATGCCCGCCAGCAATTCGGCGAAATGCTGCTTCATCGCCTCTTTTTCCAGGAATCTGAACATGTCGATGCGCACCCAGTTGGGTTGGCGCGGCAGACCCTTGACCTTCATCACCCTGTCGATGTCGGCGCAGCGGCGGGACTGGTACTGGTCGCATTCAAGCCAGGCGAGCGCGATCTCATATGGATCGTTGGCGCGCATCTTCATCGCCTGCATCTGGCCGCTATGGACATAGCTCTCGAGCGGCTTGTGGGGATCGTGGTCGAGCCGTAACCCGAAGGACAGCAGAAAATCGGCGCGCACCTGGCCCTGCGTGGCGCTGACGAAACCGTCGAACTGGCTCAGGAACGGATCAGCGTGCTTACCCAGGATATTGCGCTGGAAGCCAAATTCCTCGTGGTGGCGGCGCAGGTTTTTAAGGAATGAAAGATAGACCTTGGCCAGCGTCAGTGTGTCCATGTGTTCGAGCATTGGGTGGCGCAAGCTGCCCGAAAGATTTTCCATCGGGCTGTCCGGCAGCGGCATGGTCTGGGGCAGTGCCTGCCCGGCGAAAGCCTTCTCCAGGGCGTCGCGCACGACGTTGTTGTTGTGCCGGGCCGATAGCGCCTCGTCCAGTACCAGCTCCATGTTGAAATGGTAAAGCGGCGTATCCTTCATCATTTGCGCCAGCTCATGCGCCGTTCCGGGATTATCCAGATCCATGATATGCGGCGGCGTGCTGGTGATGACAAAACCGTCGTCGGCATTCCCCGGCAGGCTGGCAGGCGAATGCGACACCGGTACCAGGAGATTCTGCCGCTCTTCGGGTTCCGGATGCTGCGCGATCAGGTCGAGAACGGATCCGATGGTATAATAGTGCGAAACCATCGCCTATGCCCTCAGGACGCCGCCGGTCTTGGCAGCTACCGTGTCGGTGATCTTCTTGGCCACCGCTTCAAGGTCGGCATCGGTAAGGGTCTTGTCGCGTGGCTGCAAAATCACACTGATCGCCACCGATTTCTTGCCCTCAGGCACGCCCTTGCCGGTATAGACGTCGAAAATATCCACCTGCGCGATCAGGTCGCGCTCGGTGCCGCGTATGGCGCGGATCAGGGCCTCGCTCTCGACGCTGCCATCGACTAGGAACGCGAAATCGCGCGCGACCGGCTGCAGTTCTGGAAGCTGCAACAGCGTCTTCGCCGTACCCGCCTTTTTGCGCAGCGCCGGCAGGCTGTCGATGAAAACCTCGAACATCGACAACGGCAGGGCGGCATCGAGCGTGTCGCGCAGGCCGGGATGGATCTCGCCGAAATAAGCCAGTACATCGCGGCCCATGCGCAGGGCCCCAGAACGGCCGGGATGGTACCATGACGGCGCATCGCGCGTGATCTGCAATCCCTCAAGCGGCATGCCGCAGGCTTTGAGCACAGCGAGTGCGTCGGCCTTGACATCAAACGCATCGGCGGCGCGGCTTGTGTCCCCGTCTGCCCAGTGGCGGGGGCCGAAAGCGCCCTGGCGCAGTCCGGCGGCGACCGTGCGCTGGCCGTCGGGGCTGGCATTGATAAAGGCAGGGCCAATTTCAAACAGCGCCACATTGGCGAAGCCGCGCGCTTTATTGCGCTGGGCTGCTTCGATCAAAGGCGGCAGCACGCAGGGGCGCATTCGGTCGAGGTCGGCGCTGATCGGATTGGCCAGCGTGAGCGCAGTTGCCCCCGGATGATCGTTGGCACCAAACAGTGCCGCCTTGGCCGAGGGCATGAACGACCAGGTGATGCATTCGTTCATCCCGCGCGATGCCAGCACGGCGCGCGCCCGGCGCTGGCGGGTCAGCTCCGGCGTTTCCGCGCCGCGCGTCAGCGTATGATTTTTGGTGACGGGCGTGGCGGGCAGCTTGTCGAAGCCGTGCACGCGCACGACCTCCTCGACGATATCGGCCGCGCCCAGCACATCGCCGCGCCAGGCGGGCGGCGTGATCTGCCAGCTTTGCTTGCCGGTCTTGATGGTAAAGCCAAGCGCCTCGAGAATGGCTTTCTGCTCTTTCTCCTCCACGGCCAGGCCCGCGAGTTTCGCGGTGAAGGCGGGGCTGTAATCGATCACGTGCGCCCACGAAGGTACCTTGCCCGCGATCACGGTTTCACTCGCCGTGCCTCCGCAAAATTCAAGAATCAGGCGCGTGGCGATCTCGGCCGCCGGTACGGTGAAGGCCGGATCGACCCCACGCTCGAAGCGGTAGCGCGCGTCGCTGTCGATCTGCAGGGCGCGGCCGGTGCGGGCGATGCCTGCCGGATCGAAATAGGCGCATTCGAGATAGACGTTCACGCTTGCCTCGGTGCAGCCGCTTGCCTCGCCGCCAATGATGCCGCCCAACCCCAGCACCCCGTCATCATCCGCGATCACGGTCATACCGTCCTCAAGCGTGTAATCCTTGCCGTTGAGGGCGCGGAAGCTTTCTCCCTTTTTCGCCGGGCGCACGTGAATGCCGCCTTTGAGCCTGTCGGCATCGAAGACGTGCAAAGGCCGGCAGAGATCGTAGGAAACATAGTTGGTGATATCGACCAGCGCCGAGATGGGCCGCAGGCCTATGGCCTTCAGTCGGTCCTGCAGCCAGCGCGGCGAAGGGCCGTTCTTTACGCCTTTGATATAGCGCCCGACGTAAAGCGGGCAGGGGGTGTTGTTCTTATCGTTCGCAAAGCGCAGTTCCACGCCGACCGTCGATTTGAATCCGCCTTTGGCGGCTTTCTCGTCAAGCGGTTTGAGTTTGCCGGCGCCCGCCGCCGCCAGATCGCGGGCGATGCCGCGCACGCCCGCGCAATCGGCGCGGTTGGGCGTCAGCGAAATTTCTATGACAGGATCGTCCAGGCCGTAAAGCCCGGCAAAGGGCGTGCCGACCGCGACGTCAGCGGCGACATCAATAATGCCTGTGTGCTCGTCGGAGAGGCCCATCTCGCGCTCGGACACCAGCATGCCGTTCGACTCCTGCCCGCGGATCACGCCCTTTTTCAGTTCAACCCCGGTGCCGGGAATGAAACTGCCGGCGGGGGCGAACACGGCCTTCATGCCGGCGCGCGCGTTCGGCGCACCGCATACCACCTGCAGCTTCTCCTTGCCGGTATCGACGACGCAGACTTTCAGGCGGTCGGCATCCGGATGCTTCTCGGCTTTCTCGACATAGGCGACGCGAAAGGGGGCGTACAGCGCGGCGCGGTCTGTCACGCTCTCGACCTCCAGCCCCAAAGCCGTCAGCTTTTCCGAAAGCGCGGCCAGCGGCAGGTCGGTTTCAAGGTGGTCTTTCAGCCAGCCGAGGGTGAACTTCATGGGGGCAGATTTCCTTAATTTTCAATGCAAGACAAAGACTTAGCCGGATTCCACGGGTTTGGCCAGCCTTATATTGAATTTGACAAAGCCCGGGAAACTCCGTTAACATACTAGGAAATAAGCAATAACCAAGAAATTTTGGGTGTGTAACAATGGAAAAGATCACAGGCTTCTTAAGCCAGCTGTTTAGCGACCCCATGGGCGCTATCAAAGGCGTGTTCTCCAGCATCAGCAGTGCTTTCGGATTTGGCGGAGGTGACAGGGGAACCGTCGCCAATACGCCGGCTTCGGCGCCCGAACCGACCGCGACATCCACTTCAACCGACACCGGCCGCACGGTATATTCCGGCCCTGCCTCCTCGCCCGCCCCGGCGGCCAAGGAAGGCTGCGGCTGGGATGTCATGTGCAACCTGAAAAAGGTCGGCGATATGATCGGGCTGGGCGGCGCTTTCCGTGGCGCGGTGCGTTTGCCAGATGGCGGCGAGATCGTGAAAAACCCCAACAACGCACGGATCGTTCTTCCCGGCGGGTGGGGCATCAGCACCAACCGTGGCCGCACCTCGGTGGGCGGGCCGAACGGCGGGATCAGCTTCTAAACCATCATCACGTGCAGTGTGAAATCAAGCTTGTGGCCCAGGGTCTTGTATAAAGCCTGGGCCGCTTCGTTTCGAGCCTCGGCCAGCCAGTAAAGCCGCGCCCACTGTTCTTTTTTGCCCTGCGCCGCCAGATGCTCGACCAGCGCCCGGCCGATCCCCTTCTGGCGCGCGGCCGGCGCCACGAACAGATCCTGCATGTAGCAGGCGGGCGCGAGCGCCCCGGTAACAGGATGCAGGATGTAA
Source organism: uncultured Pseudobdellovibrionaceae bacterium (assembly GCA_964577255.1). Lineage (GTDB taxonomy): Bacteria > Pseudomonadota > Alphaproteobacteria > Micavibrionales > Micavibrionaceae > Micavibrio_C. The sequence continues at coordinate 58,564 of CAZNYM010000004.1, forward strand.
TGCACCAGGCCGATCAGGTTTCCCTCTTTATCGAACGCGCCGAAGCCCTTCACGGCGGAAGCGGGATCAGTCAGGCGCAGCCAGGTGGCGGTCGTCACCTGCTCGTTTTTCAGGCCTTGATTATTGTCGTTCCAGAGCACCAGCCAGTGCGGGAAGTCGTCGGCGCGCAGCGGCCGGATCAGCGGCTTCACGGTCATTCACCGGTGGCGCGGTTGGGGCGGAATAGCGGATCGAAACCGTAATGGTCGAGCCAGCGCGTATCGCTTTCAAAGAAGGTGCGTAGGTCGGGAATGCCGTATTTGAGCATGGTGGCGCGCTCGAGCCCCATGCCGAAGGCGAAGCCCTGATACTCCTCGGGGTCGATGCCGCAGTTGCGCAGCACGTTCGGATGCACCATGCCCGCACCTAGGATTTCCATCCATTTCTGGTTTTCGGGCTTGTCTGCGCGTCCCAGTTTCAGCCCGCCGCCCTCGCGCGAGCAGCCGATATCCACTTCCGCGCCAGGTTCCACGAACGGGAAGAAACTGGGGCGGAAACGCACTGGCAGGTCGTCGACCTGGAAGAAAGCGCGCACGAAATCGGTCAGGCAGCCCTTCAGATGGCCCATATTCACGTCTTTGTCGACGAACAGGCACTCCATCTGGTGGAACATAGGCGTGTGGGTCATGTCCCAGTCCGAACGGTAGCAGCGCCCGAAGCAGATGATGCGAAGGGGCGGCTTATTGTTCATCATGTGGCGGATCTGCACCGTCGAAGTATGGGTGCGCAGCAGTTTTTTGACCGGCTGGCCTTTGTCGTCGACACCGTCGGGTAAATAGAATGTATCGTGCATCTCCCGCGCCGGGTGGCCGGGCGGGAAATTGAGCGCGGTGAAATTGTGGAAGTCGTCCTCTATGTCCGGCCCCTGCGCCACGGTAAAGCCCATGTCGCCGAAAATCGAGACCAGCTCCTCCATCGTCTGGCTGATGGGGTGTATGTGCCCCTGGCGCGCGGGCCGGGGCGACAGCGTGATGTCGATGGTTTCATGCACCAGCTTTTCATTGAGCGCCTGGGCCTTGAGGGAATTTTCCTGGCGGGCGATCAGCGCGGCAATATCGTCTTTCAGCACGTTGAGCGCCGCGCCCATGGCCTTGCGCGCCTCGGGATCCATCTGCCCGAGCGTTTTCATCAGGCCGGTAATGCGTCCGTTTTTGCCCAGAGCGGTCACGCGCGCCTGCTCGAGGCTCGGCAGGTCGTTGGCGGCTTCAACCAGGCTTGCCAGTTCTTTTTGCAGGTCTTGGATCAGGGCATCGGTCATGGTGGTCAGATTATGCCGTTTCGTTCGCGCGTTTCCAGAGGATTCTTGCGCCCCCCGGCCACAAAACAGCCCGCACCTTTGAAAAGGGCGGGCTGCTTTGCCGTATCAATGGTGATGTGTGGGAGTCTGATACGGAAGCCTTTTAAATTTCTGTCATCAGGCTGCTTTCTTCAGCGCCTCCGCCACTTTCTTGGCGACGATGTTGAAGTCCTCCGGATGACGGGCCGCGAGATCGGCCAGCACCTTGCGGTCCAGTTCGATCTTGGCCAGTTTCAGGCCGTGCATGAACTGCGAATAGGTCATGCCGTTCAGGCGCGCGGCGGCGTTGATGCGCTGGATCCACAGCCCGCGGAAATCGCGTTTCTTGAGGCGGCGATGCTCGTAGGCGTAGGCGGACGCGCGTTCGACCGAGTTGGCGGCAATGCGGTAGCACTTGCTGCGGCGGCCGAAATAACCTTTCGCCTGCTTGAGAACTTTCTTGTGACGGGGCCAGGAGCCCGATTTTGCGCGTGACATGATCAGGCTCCTTTCGCGGCGGAATCAGCCTTGGCGCGCGCGCGCACGATCTTGCGGCGGCCGCGCTGGTAAGGCATGAAGTTTTTCAGGACTTTTTCGCCATCGGCCCTGAACATGGTGTCCGTGCCTTTGGCTTTGCGCTTCATTGATTTCGGGCGGTTCATCAGCAGGTGGCGCTTATTCGACTGCTGGAACTTGACCTTGCCCGTCGACGTGACCCGGAATCGCTTCTTGGCCCCGCTTTTGGTCTTCATCTTCGGCATTTCATGCTCCTTCAAAAAGGGTGATAAAACAAAGGCTTTCGCCTTGTGGAGGTGTCCCTCCGGGGTCGTCGAGGCATGCCGATTACAATCGCCAGACGGCCCGTTCCTTGCGGAAGGCTGTGTTATATACGCCTCCCGGCCCCCCGATCAAGGATTTTCCGGGCGGAAACGCTAGGAAAATTTCTTCAGGAACTGTTGAATATGAAAAAGAACAGAAGCCCGGTGAGCTGGTAAAGGCAGGCCGTGGGCGCCGTTCTGGTACGAGGTAATCTCGACCCGGGGCGACTTTTTGACGTGGAGGCGGATCTCGTCGATCTGGCCGGGCGGGGCCTCGGTGTCCGATTCCCCGTACTGGATCAGCAGGGGGGCCTCAACCGCCGTCAGCAGCGGGGCGGGGTCGAAGGCGGCCAGTTCGGCCAGATAGGCGCCGTCGATGCTGTGATCCTTCCAGGTTACCGGGCCGGGGGCGCCCGAAGCCGGCAAAAGGGCCTTGAGCGGCGTGTCGGCCGGGCGGAACACGGGCCAGAGCATGACGGCCGCCGCGCAGTCCCCGAGGCAGGAGAGGGCGGGCAGAGCGCCGTAGCCCTCGCTCAGCAGGAAAAAGCGGTCGTAACCGTTCTGCCGGGCCCAGTCGCGGACGATACCGACATCCTCATGGGCCGAGGCCAGGGAAAAGTTCTGTGTGTCGCCGGCGCTCGATCCCCAGCCACAAAAATCAAAACGTAACGTATCGAAACCATAAAGGCTCAGGCCTTCCTGCAGCTCCTCGAGGATCAGCCCGGTTCCCGACAGGTTGCCGGGTATGTCGTGGAGCATGATGACGAGCGGCAGTTCCTTGCGTACCACAGGGCCGCCGAGAATAGCGTTGATTTCCTTCGGATTTTCTTCTCCCGCGGGGGAGATTTTCAGGAGGTCTGTGCGGCCCATTACGATACGGTTCGTTTATGCCTTTTTACGCCCGGATTTACGACTTGGCGCGGCGGCGACAATCTGCGCATCCAGATTCCATTGCGGGGTGATCCATTCCCACGGGAAATGGATCCAGGTGTTCTGGCTGACGGTGGTAATGAATGCGTCGACGGTGTTCAGCCCCTTGGGTTTGGCGTAAATCGCCGCGAAATAAGCTTTGGGCAGCAGCTTGCGCGCCGCGCGGAAGGTATTGCCGGTATCAACCAGGTCGTCGATCACGATCCAGCCCTTGCCGTCGCCCGCAATCTCGGGGATTTTCAGAGCCTTGGCCTTGCCCTGCTTATTATAGTCATAACTTGAGATGCATAGCGTCTCGACCAGGCGGATGTCCATGTCGCGGGAGACGATAGTGGCGGGCACCAGGCCGCCGCGGGCGACGCCGATAATGCCTCTCCAGCCGGTGCCCATCTGCTGCAGCTGGCGCGCGAGCGCCCGGGAATTGCGGTGCATCTCTTCCCACGAAACGGGGAAATCCAGGGGAACGGCCGTCAGTTTGCTCATGCTGTATGCCTTGCGCGCGCGGAAAGTTGAACCGTTCCCGTTATGGCGCGGGCGGGGGGAAAAAACAAGGGGCGCGCCCGGCCATACCTAGATATCCTTGCCGCCGTCCTCGTCCAGAACGGTGAAGGAATCGATCCGCCAGTGACCGGCTTCGTCGCGCCGCAGGCGGTAGATCATCAGCACCGGTTCGTGCCCGGATTTGCCGTCCTCGATCTCGACTTTTTGCAGCAGGCCATCCGCCAGGGGGATCTGGTCGAGGAAGCGAAAGCGGCTGTGATTGTAGAGCGCGCGGTGTGTAAAACGCAGATCCTCGAGGAACTTCGCCGCGTCGGCGTATTTCTCATGCAGCGCTCCCATGGTCAGCGCGAAGGCCCGCTCGGCATCGCGGGTGCGGATGGCATCGAGCTGCTGCCCAATCACTTCCTGCACGTTGCCGGTGGGGGCGGAGGAGGCGGCTTTTTCATCGGCGCGCGCATCCTGCCGGGTGCTGGACAGTATGAATGCCGCAAGCGCCACCAGCAGGAGACCGAGGCTCAGGAGCGGGCTGGGTCCGTGCGTGGCGGTGATCTGGCGGCTTTTGTGCATTTATCTCTCTTGGTGTCCTTGTCCCCTGCCGGTTCCTGCCTGTAAGATGGACTCGAAAGGCGTAAACCGCACAGACTTAAATGTTATGATAAAGATCCTTAAGGTTCTATTAATATTTGTGTTCCTTCCGGTCGCTCCGGCGCGCGCCGCCGATCCGTCACCGGACGTCCTGGCCGCGATGAAGGATACGCCCATCGTGATCGAGCTTTTCTCGTCGCAGGCCTGTGTGTTCTGCCCGCAGGCCGACCGTCTGTTCGCTGATCTGGTGCAACAGCCCGGCGTCATCGGCCTCGCCTGCCATGTCGATTATTTTGATGTTGCTACCGGCGCGCTGTCGCAGCCCTTCTGCACCACCCGACAAAGCTGGTACATGGATATCCTGGCGGCCGGGCCCAATTACACACCGCAGATGGTGATCGACGGTACCATCGACGTCGTCGGTTACAAGCACAAGAAAGTGACCGAGGGGCTGGCCGAAGCGACGCAGAACCGACCGCTCGTCAGAATCGATATCAGCCCTACCGCCGAACTGGGTTCCTATCTGGCCGAATGGAAGCCGCCGGAACAGGCGCAGGGCGACATCGCTTTTTTCCTGATCAAGACCGACAAGCCGCATGACGTCGTGGTGGCCGACGGCCGCAACAAGGGTCAGCGTATGTCTTACATGAACATCGCAAGCGCGTTTGACGATCTTGGCACCTGGCCGCAGGCGGCGGGTTCGATGCGCGTGCCTGCCGCGCTCACGGCGCAGCAGCAGGGTTTCGTGCTGCTTGCACAGAACCGCCAGACCGGCGAGATCGTCGCGGCCGGGCAATATAAGGCCAATAACGCGGAATAATCTAGTGCGCCTCGGCCCAGGAGCCGGCAAAGCCAGACTCAGCCTCAAGCGGCACGCCGACATCGGCCACGCTTTCCATCACCTGTTTCACGAGCGCGGCGGTGGCCTCCGTCTCTTCATCGGGGACTTCCAGCACCAGTTCGTCATGTACCTGAAGCAAAAGCCGTGCGCGCAGGCCGGCGTTTGCCAGCGCGGCCGGCAGGCGCGCCATGGCCATTTTCATGATGTCTGCAGCCGTCCCTTGCAGCGGGGCGTTGATCGCCTGGCGCTCTGCGAAGCTGCGCTGCGCGCCGTTTTTGCTGTTGATGTTGGCGATCACGCATTTGCGGCCGTATAGCGTTTTGACAAAACCGTTTTTGCGTGCCTCTTCCCTGCGGGCTTCCATGAAATCTTGAATCTCGTTGAACTTCGCCAGATAGGCCTGGATGAATTTATTCGCTTCCTGCGGCTGGCACCCCAATTGCTTGGCCAGGCCCCATCCGGAAATACCGTAGATGATGCCGAAATTCACCGCTTTGGCCTGGCGGCGGATGTCGGGCGTGACTTTATCGAGCGGCACGCCGAACACCTGCGACGCGGTGAGAGTATGAATGTCGACTTTATCGCGGAACGCCTGTTTAAGCGCGGCCACGCCCGCCAACGCGGCGGCCAGGCGCAGTTCGACCTGGCTGTAATCGACCGACAGCAGCTTCCAGCCCTTCTCGGCCACGAAGGCGCGGCGGATGCGGCGCCCTTCCTCCGTGCGGATGGGAATGTTCTGCAGGTTCGGATCGGTCGAAGCCAGGCGCCCCGTGTTGGTGTGCGCAACCGCGAAGGATGTGTGCACGCGCCCGGTGGCGGGATTGATATCCTCTTGCAGCGCGTCGGTGTAGGTGGATTTGAGCTTCGCAAGCTGCCGCCATTCCAGGATTTTGTCGATGATGTCGTGACCCTGTCCGGCCAGATCCTCGAGCACGTCGGCGGCGGTCGACCAGTCGCCGGTCTTCGTTTTCGATCCGCCCGGCAGGCCTATTTCATCGAACAGCACCGCGCCCATCTGCTTGGGCGAGGCGATGTTGAACGGGCGGCCCGCCAGCCTATGGATCTCTTCCTCGAGCGCCGCCAGCTTCTTGCCGAATTCGTTGCTCAGCTCCTTCAGCACGGCGGGATCGACCTTGATGCCGGCAAGCTCCATGCCGGCGATGACGGGGATCAGGGGACGCTCGATGTCCTCGTACACGCTCACCATATGCTCGCGCGCCAGGCGCGGCTTGAGAATACTGTGCAGTCGCAGGGTGATCTCGGCGTCCTCGGCGGCGTAGTTGCAGGCCTTGTCGAGCGGCACCTGCGCGAAACTGATGCGGTTCTTGCCGGTGCCGGTGACCTCGTCGTAGGTGATGTTCTTGTGCCCGCACAGAAGTTCGGCCAGCTCGTCCATGCCGTGCCCGTGCGCACTGCCGTCCAGCACATAGGAAATCAGCATCGTGTCGTCGACCGGCGCCATCGCAACGCCGTGCTTGGCCAGCATCTGCCAGTCGTATTTCATGTTGTGCCCGACCTTGAGTACGGCCGGGTCCTCGAGCAGCGGTTTGAGTTTTTTAATCACGTCGGCAAGCGGCAATTGTCTGAGGTCGCTCTTATTGTCGCCGCCCAGAAGATCCTGCTGCGGCGCCACGTGCCCGACCGGCACATACGCGCCCTTGCCGACATCGGCGCTCAGGCAGATGCCCACGAGATCCGCCCTGGCGGGGGTGAGGCCCGTGGTCTCGGTATCCACCGCGATCATGCCGGTTTCATAGGCGCGGGCGATCAGGGCCTCGAGCGCTTTCATGTCCTGGATCAGCGTGTATTGGTTTTGCGAAAGCGGAGGCAGGGATTGATTAAGCGATTGATCCGTTCCCGCACTTGCCGCGGGTGCGGTGGCAGCCACGGCGGCGGGCGCGGGGATGTCGGTCGATTCCCCCAGACGCGCCAGCAGGGATTTAAACCCGTGCTGACGCAAAAAAGCGGCCAGCTGCGGCGTGTGCGGGTCGTGGCTGTGCAGATCCTCGATAGCAAGCGGCACCGGTACGTCGTCGTGCAGCACAACAAGTTTCTTTGATATCCGTGCCAGTTCCGCGTTTTCGATCAGGTTTTCGCGCCGTTTCTGCTGCTTGATCCCGGGCGCTTCTTTCAAAAGCGTCTCAAGATCGCCGTATTCGGTGATCAGCTGCGCCGCGGTCTTGAGGCCGATGCCCGGCACGCCCGGCACGTTGTCGATGGAATCGCCGGCCAGCGCCTGCACGTCGATCACCTTTTCCGGGGGTACGCCGAATTTCTCGATCACATCCTCACGGCCGAGATAACGGCTCTTGATCGGGTCGTAGAGGCGCACATCGTCGTTGACCAGCTGCATCAGATCCTTGTCGGTGCCTACGATCGTCACCTTCTTGCCCTGCGCGCGCGCCAGGCGCGCATAGGTGGCGATCAGGTCGTCGGCTTCATATCCTTCGAGATCGAGCGCCGGAATGCCGAAAGCCTGCGTCGCCTCGCGGATCAGGCCGAACTGGGGGATCAGGTCCTCGGGCGTTTCATCGCGGTTGGCTTTGTACTCGGGATAGATATCATTGCGGTAGTTCCTGCGCGCGGCGTCGAAAATCACGGCGATATAGGGCGCACGCAGGTCGGTCAGCAGTTTGAACATCATGCTGCAGAAGCCCAGCACCGCGCCCACCGGCACGCCCTGCGGGTTGGTCAGGTTCTGCGGCATGGCGTAATAGGCGCGAAAGATGTAACCCGAGCCGTCGACCAGAAAAATCTCGTCGCCGGCCGGCTGGCTTTTGGGGGCTGTCTTGGTCATGGCCGCCGCTCGTGGAAAAACACGCTTTATGAAGTAAGCGCGATTTTACCCGAGCACCGCGTAAAGCGCAACGGCGGCGGCGTTGGAGACATTGAGGCTCTTGATCGGGCCGCTGACCGGCAGCGACACCAGCACGTTGCAATGCTCCTTCACCTGATGGCGCAGACCCAGGCCCTCGGCGCCCATCACCAGGACCAGTTTCTGGTGCTGCTTCAGGGATTCCAAAGTTTCCGTGCCGCGCTCATCGAGGCCGGCCACGGTGTAGCCTGCCTCCTGCAGCGCTTCGATGCTGCGCGAAAGATTGGTTTCGTAAGCGACGGGAATATGCTCGGTCGCGCCGCTTGCGGTCTTGGTCAGCACGCCCTGCAGTTCCGGCGCGTGGCGGCGCTGCATGACGACACCGTCGGCGCCGAAGGCGCAAGCGCTGCGCAGGATCGCGCCGACATTGTGGGGGTCGGTCACCTGGTCGAGGATCACGATCACCGCCTTTTCCTTTTCAGCGGTGGCGTTGATCAGGTCCTGGATGAAGGATTCCTCAAGCTCGGCCGCGTCAAGGGCGATGCCCTGGTGTACGGCGTCGCGCGGCAAAGCGCGGTCGATCGCTTCGCGCGCGACCAGCGTGGGCTCGGGCCGTTCGAGGCCTGCGGCCGTAGCAGCCTCGAGCGTGTCCTGGAACGCGATCTTGCCGTCGCGGGAAAGGTACAGCGCCTTGATCTTGCGCCGGGGGTTCAGCCACGCCTCGCGCACGGCGTGCACGCCGTAGAGCGATACTTTCAGCGCGGGCGTTTCCTCCCTGTCGCCGCCAAAGGTCTTGGCTTCGATGTCGCGGGATTTGAAGGCGCGTTCCGTGCGTTCGTCGTCGCGCTCGCGCGGGCGGCGGGGGGTGTAAGGGCGCTCACCTCGGTCGCGTTCGTCGCGGTCCCGGCGCGGCGGGCGGGCGCTGTAGGGCCGGTCGCCCCGGTCGCCGTAATCCTTGCGCGGGGCGCGGGGGGTGTAGGGACGATCGCCACGATCGCTGCGGTCGCCATAGGAACGGCGCGGCGGGCGTCCGCCGTCACGGTCGCCATCCCGGGTGTCGCGCTCGCCGTCGCGTTTCCTGAAATCCTTGCGGGGGAAATCCTTGCGGTCGCCGAAGTCCCTGCGCGGGCCCTTGCTGTAGGGGCGGCGTTCCCCGCC
>CAZNYM010000004.1:67626-80099 GCA_964577255.1 uncultured Pseudobdellovibrionaceae bacterium
TGCGGTCGCCGAAGTCCCTGCGCGGGCCCTTGCTGTAGGGGCGGCGTTCCCCGCCCTCGCTTCTGTCCCGGCTGCCGCGCTCGTCACGGTCGCCACGGGGACGATCGGAGCGGGGACGGTCGCTGCGGGGGCGGTCAGAGCGAGGGCCGGAGGGGCGGCGGGCCGGCCGGTCGCCGGTTTTATCCCCGCTTTTATCTCCGGATCCGCCCTCATAGGGCTTTTTGCCGTAGCTGCGCTTGGCAAAGGGCTTCCGGTCCCCGCGCGGTCCGGGTTTTCTGTCTTTTCCTTCGTGGCGGGGCATGATGGGGCCTTTTCCTTTTGATTTTGCTGGATTTCCAGCGCGCCGCACCATTGCACACTTGACAGCTTAAGTAAAAACCTTTTTTCTGGCGCCGTTTCGCCCTGCGGCCGGAGAGATGGCTGAGCGGTCAAAAGCACCTGACTGTAAATCAGGCGCCTTCGGGCTACGTAGGTTCAAATCCTGCTCTCTCCACCACTTTTTTGCGACCATGCAGCGTTCAGGTGATGCAGGCGAAAAGCCCTGAAAACTAGGCATAATCAATCCATTTGATATCGTATTTTTTCAGTTCGGCCAGATAACTCCCCAGATCGATCATATCCATGCAGGGCAAGGCGCCCGTGTTCGTGATCTCTCCGCGCGCCAGTCTGCGCGCCAGCAATATGGCCGGTACGCACGGAATGTTCGGGCCGTGACCGGAGCCGGTCAGGATATAAAAAGTCAGTATTTTTTCTTTTCCGTCCGATCCGACTCCTCGTAACTCCATGTGGAAGGCGCTGCGATCGGTGCCGAAAACATTAAACAGGGAAGCGATTTTATGGAAGGGGAGCGCCAGCGGACGCAGGGTTTTGACCAGCCCCTGCCGGACAAGCCACGACAGCATCCACAGCCCCATATGCAGCAGCGGGACTTCGAGCCCGGCGCGAAACCGGATGGTTTTGATACCGGGATAGCGCAGCGGAAACAATGCCAGATCGGGAATGTCGCAATTGCCGAGCAGGCGCCAGCCAAGTTCGGGATATTTACGAGCCGTCAGATCCTGCCATCCAAAGATGGTTTTCATGATCCCGTTGATTTTTGTTGTGAAGGGCTTGCCGGCATATCCCAGAATGGCCGCCGTCGTCGCCAGTCCCGCATTCGTGCGCTGCGCCGTGGCGATACCGTAATCGACGGCGTCAAGGTGCTGAAACTCTCCTTTGTACCGGTCGATGATCGCCACCGTAAGGCAGGGCACGGAACTGGCCCCGCTCACCGCGAGAACGCCGGAATCTCTTGCGGACCTGTCCAGTCTGCCGATATCGCTGACGAACGCCCGCCCGTCAGCCAGATCAATGTAATGGCATTTATGTCTGATGCAGGCTTCGGCGACATCATAGCTCTGCCCCTGGAAAGGGCCAGATGTATGGATGACGATATCGGGCGTGATTTTTTCCAGCGCAGCATCAAGACCTGTCCGGATGTCCAGCACCGCCCATTCAGCACGCAGGGTTTGCGCGAAGGCCCGCGCTTTCTCCTCAGACCGGCCCGCGATGATAACGGTTATATCCGGTTCCTGCGACAGGCTCCGGGCAATGAAGCCGCCGAAATTCCCGTAGCCGCCGATTATAAGAACCCGCGCCGTCATGCTTCTTTTGTGACCTTAAAGCTGCCTTTGTATTCGTAAATCTTGCCCCATTTCGGGTGCGTCAGATGCATGCACATGTCGAACGTGTCGTCATCGACGGGAATTTCTTCGGCGTAGCCTTCGCCGATCAGCAGCTGCAGCGGCAGGGGGATGTAGAAACCCAGAATCTTCAGGGCATAGCCGCTGTGTTTCATCACGACCTTGCCGTTTTCCCAGCAGTAAAAAGCGCGCCACCCCATCCCCGGCCCAGTGACCTCCATGACTTCGTTATCTTTCATCTGAACCATATAAGAGCGGAAACTATACGGCCTGCGCCCTTTGAAATGAAATACCCGCTGGAAATGAAATCTTTGCGTCTGCCGGTCGCTGCCGAAGTTCACGGTTACCGGCACATCCTTCTCGCCAAACGGCGGGATGCTTTTCATCAGCACAAACAGAGGCCAGAGCATTTTTATAGGCCCTGCGCAAAAAACGTCGAGAGTTCCTTGCACGGTGACGAGATCGTCGCTGTAAGGACGGTTGGCGTAATGTTTCCGGATAACGAGCGGCAAGCCTTCCCACGCGTCACCGAATATATTCTTGAATATCGGCTCTTTTTTTCTATCAAGATTATCGATCGGGCTGACCTTGCGCAGCCGCAGCAGCATATTCCGTGCACCGCGCAGCCAAGGATAGAAAAAACGCGCCCGCCCGTCGGTGCGGAACATAACAGTGTTTATGCGGTTCATGACTCCTGTTTCATCGCCGTATTGCGCCATGAATTTCAGTGCCTCGCCACCATGATAAAAGCGGTTCTGACAATAAATGATCATGCCTTCATCAAGATCGAGTCTGCGCCGGTTGATTTCACTGATCAGGGGATCGACATTGTCGGCCTCACGGGCATTTACCAGATACAAAGCGCCGTGTTCCTGCCTGATCCGGAAAGCGTGTGCCGCCATATTGCACATCGGGCAATTCCCGTCATAGACGAACCAGACTCCCTTCTTTTCAGCCAGGTTGCTCATGCCGGTTTCGCTACCATGAGATAGAACACAGCGACGAGGCCGATGAACGCGGGCCAGCCCAGCAGAAACCAGATCCTGAATAGCCGGTGATATTTTTCCGGCAGCGGTGTGCCGGTATCAAGAGATGTCTTCGTCAATTGCTTCAGCCTGATCTGAATCCACACGACCGGCAGCCAGCAGAGGCCCGCCAGGATATAGAGCGCGTACGTCCACACGAGCCACGGCGCCGAAGGATCGAACCCGCCTTTCCAGACCAGCCACAGGCCCGTCAAAGGCTGCAGGATGACGGCGGGGGCTGTGAATAGATAATCGGCCAGTACGGTCGTGCGGGCGGCGTAAAACTTCTCCTGCAGATCGTCGGTAAACCGGGACATGAGCATGAAAAAAGCCGTCCCCAGCCCCGTCCCGAACAGGATGGTGGAACTGATGATGTGAAGCGTCTTTATGGTGAAGTACAGATCCATAGTCCGGGCATGATAGAAGGGATGGCGGCAATCCTGAAGGAAAATAGCACAGCACGCCGCGCTCTCATTAACTATTTGAAAAAACAACATTTTTTCGCAGGCCTCCACCCCCATCTTTTTTATTGAACATTGTTTAATAACCGTGCTACAGTTTAATTATACAGTGTTCAATAACGGAGGATAGAAATGAAAAAGACAATCATGTTAAGCGCCATGCTGGCGGCGATCATAGGTTTGAGCGGGTGCTCGAGCACCAGGGGCGGGACGGACGCGATGGGCTGCGCCCTGGGCGTGGCCATGTGGCCCGTCACGGTGACCGGTTGCATTATGAGCCCGATTTATGGCGGCGGGTGCTCGCCCTGCCTGTAGTTACGCCGAATAAGGGAGAGGGGACAGGCTAAGGTTTCAGCACCGCGTAGCGGTGGCGTAATTTTTCCAGCTTCGCCGTGTCGACCACGCCCAGGCCGAAATTGGCCAGTTCCTGCATATTGCCCAGGCACAGGCCAATGGCGTCCACCGGGTTGGCAACGGGATCATCGGCGTCGCGGCGGCAGCTGCGCAGGCGCTCGGGCACGGCCGAGTGACCGCGCAGCACCGCGTTCGCATCGCTGCCCAGCAGGCTGATATTGTTGCCGTACATCACCGAAGGGTCGAGTTTGATCAGCGCGCGCAGGCGGCCCTCCACCGTGCCTGGGTCGGGCTGGGCGCTGGCCGTGTCGCGGATGACCTGGTGGGCGAGGTTCTGCACTTCGGCGCGCAGGCTGCCGATGTCGCTCTCGCGCTCGTCCGCCTGGGCGAACGCGCTTGCCAATCCCAAAACGGCGCCCGACAGCGCCTTGATGACCTGAGTTTTCATGATTCTACTCCCTGTATAATGTTCTTAGTTTCCTTAAAGCAGAATCCGGCGAGCAAAAAAAGAAAAAAATGGGGCTGTGCGGCAGTTTTTCCCGCCTTTTGCTGCTGTGCAGGAAATCGCTCCGGTTTCTCGCTCGTATGTCGGGGTGCGTTATTTGAAGACGTTGCGCGGCCTGTATTGGCCCGTCCTGATCAGGGCTCGCGCGATGTTAGCGCCGGCCTCTTCAATGCTCTGCGCGCTTGCGTGGGCGGCTTTCAGGTCTTCCGTGTATTCCAAGGCCCAGGCGGGTACGCCGCCTTCCACATCGTTCCTGTTGTACATGATGTAGGAGGCATTGTTGCCATCGGCTGTTCTCACGAAATTGAACGAAGTGAAGGGAACCAGTCCGCGTTTGACGGCTTTGCCGAAAGTTTCGGTAAGTTCGCGGTAGAAAATGATATCCTCGCCCATGTTACAGGGTGCCGAACCGCCGAAAGCGTCATATCCCTTTTTCCAGGCATCGTACCGGTAGCTGTGGATGGCGCCTTCGTTGCAGACAGGATCCCACGCCCCGATTGCCAGCCTTGAAAACCAGACCTTGGGATCGTTGACGATCATTTTTCCATGCTCGTCGCGCATGTTGGTCAGGATTGGCTCCTCGCGCATCCGGTCCGTCGGGTAAAAATGCCCGTTCGCGTCTTCCGGGAAGGGATAATCGTACACGCCCCAGGTTTCGCTGTGCTTGTTGTCGTTTGTATAAGTCAGGTATTTATGGATTCTTGCGAAATCGAGCTTCTCCAGGGCCTTGCAGACATCGGCAACATAGTTGGGTCCGCGATAATCGTCGTCGTCGGCGAACAAAATGAAATCAGGTTCGCCGAATTTCTCGCAGACCGCCAGGACGCCCACGTTTTTCTTGGTCCCGATGGTCGGGCGCGGTAGATGGATGTGATCCTTGATCGAAATGCGCGCGGCGAAATGATCTTCAAAAGGAACGATTTTTCCCCATCCCTGCATTTGTTGTGCGCGTCTGACCCAGAAGGGGTTGCGCGCGATGTCCTCATCCGAAGGAATAGCCCGGACGGCAGCGCTGAAATCGTTTCTCAGCTTGGCTGAAATGTTATTGCGGTCAGGGATATGCAGATAAAGAAACCTGTCAGGGTTCTCTTTCGCCATGATCTCAAGGAAAGGGTGCGGCGCCGGGGAGTCGTCGATAACAGCAAGGAAGATGTCGCCGTTAAAATCCTGTTTGAGCACTTGATCGACAAGCGACATCGCCCCCATGAAACGGGCCGTGTTATTGCGGCCTTCCTGCCTGTAGGTCGAGCAGACGAGCGCGGCTTTGTGGCGGTGTTCCATCTGTTGGCTTCTCCATAGCCTGCCGGGAGAGGTCTTGCAGGCTACTATTAACCCTCTTTTTGTTTTATGTCAATAAAGTCCCTGTACCAGCGCAGGGATTTCTTGGGGGTTCGCTTAAGCGTTTGATAGTCAACATGAACCAGCCCGAAACGAAGGTCGTAGCCGCTGGCCCACTCGATATTATCCAGGTAAGACCAGACAAAATAGCCGCCTATGGTCATGCCGCGTTCCCTGGCTTCGTGTACGGCCCCGATATAACGCTTCAGATAGTCGATGCGGCGGTCGTCGGCGATGTCCCCTTCGCCATTAAGGTTGTCGTTAAGCGCTATGCCGTTTTCGGTGATGATCCAGTTTTTGTCACCGTATTCTTCCCTGAGTTGCAGAAGACAGTCACGAAAAGCGCCGGGGTCGATCTCCCATCCGGCATCCGATACTTCCAGATGGGGGGGGCCTTGCGTGAAATTAACGCCCAGAACTTTACCGGGATCGGGTCTGAAATATATCGGCGAGTAATGTTGCAGCCCGACGAAGTCAAAATCGCAGCGGCAGGTCTCCATATCACCTTCTTGAATGAAGCTCTGCACGCTTCGCTCAGAACAATCGGGATATTGCCCTTTGAAGGCCGGACCGAAAAAATTCTCGTTCCACACGGCACTCCACAAACGGAGCAGTTTTCCGTTTTCTTCCGTAAGCTCATAATCGGGGTGCAGTTTCACCGGAATAGGGGTGTAGGTCGTCCCGATCGACAGTCCGGGATATGGGGCCTTCAGGCTCTTGTAAACGTGGCCGTTCGCAAGGTTCAGATTGTGCACCGTCTGCCAGTAAGCTTTTTCGTCCCGAATGCCGGGGGCGAACAAGCCCTGCGCGTGCCCCATGTAAGAAATGACGCTGGGTTCGTTAATGATCATCCAGTTCTTAACCCTGTCCCCGAAAAGTCGGACAAGCGCGTGGGCGTATTCTTCCATCCAGGAAACGATTTCGCGATTGGTCCATCCGCCTTTATCCTGCAGGGATTGCGGCAGATCCCAATGATACATGGTGGTCCAGGGTGTGATGTTTCTCTGCATCATCCCGTCTATCAGGCGATTGTAGAAATCGACACCTTTTTGATTAAGAGAACCGATTCCTTCCGGGAAAATGCGGGGCCAGGAGATCGAAAAGCGGTAGTTGTTGATATTGTGGCGTTTCAGAATATCGAGGTCTTCCTGCCACCGGTGGTAATGATCGCAGGCCGTATCACCGTTCTCGCCGCGCGCGATTTTCCCCGGTGTGTGGGCAAAGCGGTCCCAGATGCTTTCGCCTTTGCCGTCTGCATCCCATCCTCCCTCGATCTGATAGGCTGAGGTCGATGTGCCCCATATAAAATCTTTAGGGAAGGAATTTTTCATCATAGTGCTGCTTATCTTCCGCATTTCCGTTTGTCCATAGCAAGTTTTCACGAATAATTCCCGTCCGCGGGGATTATCGCCAGGTTCCCTTGAAATGCCATTTTGATTTCCCTGTTCAGATGTGGTTATATCGCTATGTTCTGTTTTTATAACCCGATGCTACGCGCCGTTTTCCGGCCCTTTCCGCCATGCAGGAAACCGTTTTACCTCCTTCCCACCGCCATGTCCTGCGCGCGGGCGCGGCGGCGGTGGCTGTCGCGGCCCTGCTGATCCTCATCAAGGCGGGCGCCTACGTCATGAGCGGGTCGGCGAGCGTTCTGGCTTCGCTGATGGACTCGCTGACCGACATCATGGTCTCGGTGATGACTTTCATGGCGATCCGCTATTCGCTCAAGCCCGCCGACCTCGACCACCGCCACGGTCACGGCAAGATCGAGGGCCTGGCCGCCCTGTTTCAGGCGGCGCTGATCGGCATCGCCGCCTGTCTGCTGGCGTGGGAGTCGACGGGCAAGCTTTTTCATCCCCGCCCGGTCGAGGCGCAGGGCGTCGCCATCGCGGTCATGGTCGTGGCATCTATTCTGTCGTTCCTTCTGCTGCGGATGCAGAAAAAGGCGCTCGCGCACGCCGCATCGCTGGCGGTCGAGGCCGATCAGGCCCATTACGCCACCGACATCATCATCAATGTCGGGGTCATCGCGGTGCTGCTGGCACTGGCGGCGGGTGCGCCGCTTTGGCTCGATCCGGTGTTCGGTCTCGCCGTCGCGGGCTATCTGGGCACGGTCATATACAAGATCGGCCGACAGGGTGTCGATATGCTGCTCGACCGTGAAGTGGGGGATTCCGTCCGCGCCGCCATCATCGCCGCCGTCAAAGCGCAGCCGGGCGTGCGCGGGCTTCACGATCTGCGCGCCATCCGTTCTGGCATACGCTTGCTGATCTCCTTCGATATGGAAGTGGATGCCGAACTGAAACTCAGGGATGCACACGATATCGCGCGCGCGACGGAAAAGGCGCTGCTGGCCCGCTTCCCGGAAGCCGAGATCCTCATCCATCTCGACCCCCACGGCGACACCGACGACAGCCGCCACGGTGCGCACACGGAGCATCACTGATGAAAAAAGACGTCATCGTCCTCGCGGATATCGGCGGCACGCACGCGCGCTTCGCGCGTTTTCAGGGCGGCCGGATGGAGGGCGCGCAAAAACTGCGCGCTGGCGATTATCCGTCTTTCCTCGCCTGCCTCGAAGCTTACGGCGGCGCACCGGGTTCCCTTTATGTGGCCGCTGCCGGTAACCGCCTGCGCAAGCCCAACCAGTATAATCACTGGATCGTCGAGCGCGAACCGCTCGAACAGGCAGGCTGGCGGGTCGCGCCGTTCGTCAACGATTTCAGGGCCTCGGCCCAGGGCATCGTCGCGCTCGATGCCGCAGGCCTGACCGTGCTGCGCCCGGGGCTGCCCGCGCCGGACCAGCCGCGCGCGCTGCTGGGGCCTGGCACGGGGCTCGGGCTTGCTTATATAATGCCGGCGGCGCAGGGCAGTCATGTGCAGGAGACTTACGGCGGCCACATGCTGGCGGCGTCGTATACCGCCGAGCAGGCGGATATTCTCGGGATAATCGCCGGGCTCAAGCAAAATGATAAAGCCGTGGTGTATGAAAACGTCGCGAGCGGCAGCGGTCTTTCGTATCTCTACCGCGCGGTGTGCCAGCAGCAGGGCGTAAAATCGGCATGCGAAAGCGCCGAGGAGATTCTGGCGACAGAAGATGACGCATCGCGGATTGCCTTGCGCCTGTTCCACGAATTTTTGGGCCTGTTCGCCCATCATGCGCTGATCACCGGCCACGCCTTCGGCGGCCTGTATCTTGACGGCGGCATGCTGCAACGCCTGCAGGACGCCAAGCGCTGGGATGCCGCCGCCTTTCTGGGCGCATTCGACCGGCCGTTGCTGCCGGTCGTGCGGGAAAGCGCCGCGCACACGCCTGTCTATCTCGTCAAAGACCCTTTCATTGCCCTTCGGGGCCTTGCGGAGATGATCGGCCATGTCGGGTAGGATCATCCTCACCATCGACGACAGCCCGTCGCCCGGCACGCCGGCGCTGGCAGAATTTTTGCTCACGCACGACATGCCGGCGGTGCTGTTCTGCCGCGGCGACAATCTGGAACTGTTCCCGGTACAGGCGCAGGAGGCTCTGGCACGCGGTTTCACCCTCGCCAATCACGCCTACAACCACCGCCGCGCCAGCGTTATTTCGTACGAAGAGATGACGGCCGAGATTCTCGCCACTGAAAAGCTGATCGACGATGTATATAAGAGTATGCGCCGTCCGCGCGGGGCGAAATATTTCCGCTTCCCGCACATGGATCGGGGCTGCGGCGGCTGGGTGGTGGATTACGACGCCGCGCCCGCGCATGCGGCTGCTTTGCGCCATCTGTTCGCCGACGGGCTCAATGTCAAACTCGATCCGCCCACGGCGGAGCACAAAGAAAAGAAAGCGCAGCTGCAGGAGTTCTTGCGCGCGGAAGGGTTTGCGCCGTTGCCAGCCGCCGGCGTCACGCACAAAGCCTTTCGCGAAACCGAGATGGCGGCGGCCGTGGACGCCATGTTCACCTTCTCCACGGCGGACTGGATGCTGACCCGCCGCCACCTGGGCAAATGGCCGTATAAAACTCTCGCCGACCTTAAGAAAAAGATCGACCAGGACCCCTGGCTCGCGGCCGCCGCCAGCGAAAATATCGTCCTGGCGCACGACCAGCCCGAGCTTCTGCCGGTGGTAAAAACTCTGGTTGCATATCTGCGGGAAAAAGGCTTTTATGGCCGCCCGGTATAACCCGGCCCGAAGGAGTGTGCGATGGTTGCGAAATCCCCCGCCAAGACGAAAAAAAGCGCGAACAGCGGCAAGATCTACCTGCGCGTGATCGCCGATTACGGCCCCGTGGGCGACATGGCGTTCGCCGAAGTGACGGACCGCCTGCACGTCGTCCTGCGCGACGCCGGAGTAACCGATTACCACATCGACCTCACCAACGTGCCGCCTTTCGATACTTACGCCACCGGCTTCGTGCTGGCGCAATTGGCGGTGAACAGCAAACTGGGCGCGCAGCATCTCTTCTACGTCAACACCGCGCCGCGCAAGGACCGCCGCTCGGCCCGCATCAACAACGAGGGCGAAGGTCTTGTTTACGCCCGCCTGAAAAACGGCGTGCGCATCGTCGCGGTCAACAGCGGCTATTCGCTCACCTTCATCAAGCCTTTCGCGACCGAAATCCGTGAGCTCAGAGTGGCCAAGGCCGGTTCGCAGTTCCGTTCGCGCGACATCTTCCCGGTGGCGGTCGGCGCCGTCCTGCGCGGCGAAAAATCGATCATGGGCCGCGACGTGCGCAAGACCGTGCCCGACCGGGTCAATGAAAACGTCGTGGTCTACACCGACGGCTACGGCAACCTCAAGACCAACATCAACCCCGAAGACCTGAAGAAGCACAAGGGCAAGGCTCTCTATGTCAAGGTGGGCGACGCCGAGAACATACCGATCGAAGTCGGCGCGGGCATCTTCGACGTGGCCGACGGCGAATTTTGCCTGGCGCGCGGCAGCTCGGGCTGGGCGCTGCCCGGCAAGGGCAAAACCAAATCCTTCGCCGAAGTGATCAAGCGCGGCGGCAGCGCCGCGCGCGCCGTCCGTCACCCCGAGGGCGGCACCGACGTCCTCTGGAAACCCGTGGCGCGCAAAGGTTGATTTTAAGGCCCCCTTGGGCGCACAATGGGGCGTCCGGCATCTTTCGGGGCGCGGGTGTAGCTTAGTGGTAAAGCTCCAGCCTTCCAAGCTGGCTATGAGGGTTCGATTCCCTTCACCCGCTCCAGTTCTTTGAGAGAGTTCCTCAAAAATTCGATTTCATAGCCTCGGTTCATTGATTGCTGGCGGGTAGGTTGAATATTGCGCAGAAATCGGCAACATTGAGTCTATGAGACATAATCTTGAAATTCGCTGGAGCAAACATGCCCTTAACCGGTTGGTTGATCGGAAGATTGATTTTCGGTCTGCGAGGGAAGTTGCGGAGAATCCCTTGCTTATCGAGCCGGGAAATAAAAACTTAAGGGAAATTTTTATCGGCATTGGCCAAGTAGATGGCGGGACTTATACCATCGCTCTGCCTGTTTCGGCGGGTTATGATGGTCGAAACGGATGGCTCATGGTAAAAAGTGCAATCCCAAAGCGGAAATATAAAGACCGCGTCGAAAAATGAAAAATACTACAGTCATACAACGCATCCTCGATCGCGTCCGCTGGGCGCCCAGCGGCGATAACCGCCAGCTGTGGCGCTACCGCGTTCACGGCGAGCGGCATTTCACGCTCTACGGCCTGCGCGATGCGGGCGACATATACGATCACCAGCACTATGCCGGCAATATCGAATTCGGTGCGCTTCTGCGCACGATGAAGATCGCGGCGGCGGCCGAGGGGTTCGGTGCTGACGTTACGCTGACTCTTCGTCCCGAAAGGCGCGAGGCGGATGTGAAGCTGGCGGAAGAAAGTCTTCCGGCGCTTGCCGCTCTCGCGCCCGCGATTGAAACGCGCAGCGTCAACCGCTTTCCGCTGGCGATGACACCGCTTGGCGGCGAACACAAACGCGCGCTCGAAGCTGCCGCCGGCGCGGGTTACCGCATCGTATGGTTTGAAACCCCCGCCGACCGTGCGCGCTGTGCGCGCCTGCTATTTCAAAGCGGCCGCATCCGCCTGAGTTTTGAGGAATTCATCGCCACCCACCGGCGCGTCATCGCCTGGGGTTGTGCGACCAGCCCCGATAAAATCCCCGAACAAGCCCTGGGGCTCGACCCGCTCCTGCGCCTGGTATCGCGCTGGGCGCTTGCCGACTGGCGGCGCATGGATTTCCTCAACCGCTTCCTGGCGGGCACGCTTATGCCGCGGCTTGAGATGGATATCATCCCGGCTCTTTTCTGCGGTGCGCATTATATGATCGTGGCGGATGAAAAGCCTGCCACGGTGGTGCAGTGGGTCGCGGCCGGGGAAGCGGTTCAGAGCTTCTGGCTGACGGCCGAAAGCCTCGATCTGCGCGGCCAGCCGGAAACCACGCCCCTGATCTTCTCGCACTATGCCCGCGACGGCGTGCATTTCACCAAGGACCCGCGCGGCCTGGCCTGGGCCGGGGCGGTCAAAACGCGCTATGAAACCCTGCTCGCTGGCCGGGTGGCTCTGGATAACGTCGTCTGGATGGGACGCATCGGCCACGGGCCCCGGCGGGCCGCGCGGTCCCTGCGCAAGCCCCTGGATCTCCTGGAAATGCACGACTGAAAAACCCCGTCGCTGCCACAAATCCCCGTTGACAGAACACGGGAATTTTCCTACACAACAGGGCAGTTTTAGTGGCGGGAGGGCAGGCCCGTTCGTGAGTTTTCCGTTTATAAGGTAAAAGAAAAATGACGAGGCAACCCCAGCTTTCCCTGTTCGAGATTTTCGATGCCAAAGCAAGCGTCAAGAATTACTCAGCCGCCTATGCGGCGCAGCTGGTTCAAGATGGCAAGGGTTTCGTCCGCTACGATGGTGATGTTCAGCAGGGGCCGCTTGGCAACGGACAGCCACCCCTGCGCTTTGAGGATCTGCGCGGTCTTGCCAACAAGGTGGCGGAGTTGGTGCATGACAGAGTCTCCTTCCAGGCCGTGCCCGGCGGGCTGCGGCTGCGGATAAATGTTTAACTGACTGGTTTTCTAAGAGAGGAAGAAAGCAATGGCCAAGGAAAAGTTTGAGCGGACGAAGCCGCACGTG
>CAZNYM010000005.1:0-43525 GCA_964577255.1 uncultured Pseudobdellovibrionaceae bacterium
TTCGTCGGCACGGATGAGCTGGATACCGATCGTTATGCCGGTGGCGTAAGCTACACCTACGGCCCGGGCATGACCTTCCGTGGTTCCGTCAGCTACATCAACCACGACATTGCTGACGAAGACATGGACGCCACGACGTTCCTGCTGGGTACGCAAGTTAACTTCTAATCGTTCTTCAACGATTGAGGATTTTGAAAGGGGCATGGCAACATGCCCCTTTCGCTTTGTCTGTGTTTTGTGCCGCGACCTGTCCCGCCGGAGCCCGCAGGGCGAAGGAGGAAGACGCAAAATGCCCGCACAAGGCGGGCAGGACACCGGAAAAAGACTTGGTGTTCTTGGTGCCCCTGGTGGTTAAAACTTCTCTTTTAAGAAAGCAGCCCGAAGCAATCAGCGCGACAGGCGCGGATTGGGGGAAAGATTGAGGGGAATGGTCGCGACCTCGGGACCGGCCTGCGCGTCGGGGATAATCGTCAGACTTGCGGGCGTATTCAGACGCGAGAAAGCGTCCTTGGAGGCCTGGCTCAGGCCGTTGTTGTTAATCCCGTTATTCTCGCGATAGGCCGTGTTGCGCAGGTCCACAATAAGGTCTGCCAGCGACCTGGTCATCACGCCTTCGCGGGCCACGCGCGTGGCGGCGTCGCGGAAAGCGTCCGAGGGAACGCCCCGGCGCTCGAGATACAGATTCTCGAAACTGCTGGGGTTGCGCGAAGCGGGCAGAGTGGTGTCGTCGTCGGGCAATCGACGAACCTCTGAGGTTTTTACTAATTAGCGGCCCAGACCTTTAGCAGCCGAAGGTATAATGTTATTTTTGAAACGACCGATCATGCCCAGATCATCGCTGGCCTTTACAATCGCCTTGGCGCCGACAGGATCGATACTGCCTTCCGTGAGGGCACATTCAGCAAGGTTTCTTGCGCCTTCAAGCCCCGCTTTGGACGCTACATTAAAACCGCCGGCGGCTTGTCCCGAATATTTCTCGAAAGAACAAGGGCTATCTGCGTCGACACTTATCCCAGCCATGATTCCATCTCCTCAGTTCAGTTGCATCGTTTGAAAGTTACCGCAAAGTCGATATGTCGATCCTTCTCTTCATAACCAATCTACGCGCAGGGCAGGAATATTACTTCATTGCCATACCCTGAAGTTGCCTATCTGTCCGGCCGGGAATAACCGGTGCGGCAACAGCCGGCCCTTCTCCATTCGCCGTATCCATAACTACCTTTTCGCGTCCAGCAGTAATATCGTTTCGTGTTTTCGCGATGATGCCGGGTTCATCACCTGGGGCAGCGCCTCCAAATGCCTCTTTTACTTTTCCTACGAGCTTGGATAATGACCAGCCGTCATCAACCGAACCGCCTTCATAGAAGCACTTGGCCTGCTTGGAACTGACACCCAGATCGTTCATGCCTCCCACCGTGTCTCTGCCATCCGGTTTGATGAAACCGCTATTCAGCGCGCGCACGGCTTTAACGTCAGTTACACCGCATTTTTCTGCTTTGTCGAACACATCGCCCATTTTCTTATACCTTCTATGTCCCGCTGAACGGGAAACATACGCTCTAAAGCCTCTTTAAAGAGGCTTCTGGTTACATCAATGTCCGGAAATCACACACCCGGACGTCTATTACTCTGCGGCGGGCTTTGCCAACGCCTTGTTTTTCTTCGTTGTTTCGGGGGCGGATGCGAGATCCGACACCGATGCTTCCATTATAGCCGGGGCCCGGGAAAAAGGAAAACTTTATCTGCGGGGCTGGGGAATGGATATTTTTGTGTTTTGAATCAATGTGTTAGTTACGCCGCTTGGCGGGCGCGGGCGGAGAGGGTATCGAGCTCTGCTACCAGCCCCGCGCCGAAATAATGCAGCAGCCCTTCGCGCGCGCCTTCATAAAGCGAAGGCCCTTCGCCCAGGCAGACCAGCGTTTTGTCGTGCACTTCATCCGAAGCGCACAGCAGCCCTTCGGTGAAGGTCACCGGAAAAAGTGTGCAGACGATGGGCTTGATGCGGTTGAAGTCCATGCCCCTGCTCATGGCGAAGGCGTGGATTTTGCAGCCGCGGTTCTGCCGGTCGAGGAACACGCAGGCGCCGTCGACCGCGCGGGTGCGGGTATGCAGGCCGCCGGGGAAATCGGCATCCATGGCAAGCGGCTTTTCAAACCATTGTTCGCGCGCCAGGCCGGTGAAGGCTTCAAGTTCGTCCGCCACTTCGCCGATGCGGGCGAGGTTTTCGGCATCGACGTCGGCGCCGTAGGAGCAGCATTGATCCTTGCAGAATCCGCATTGCATGCAGTGGGTGAAATAGGTGGCGCGGAAGATGATGTCATCCACGCGGTCTATCACCGGAGCTTCATGGCGCGAGGCGTAAGGCTGCGACAGGCTGACGATCATCGCATGATCCTTTTGGCGTAGATGATCTTGCTCACGCCCTCGGCATAGAAATCGGACAGCGTGGCGGCGATGGTGAAGCCGCTGCGGATATAAAAACCGCGCGCGGCGGCGTAGGCGGGCAGGGAGGATGTTTCGGCGTAGAGCAGTGCGCCGCCTGCGGCCGCGATCGCGCCTTCCGTCGCGGCCAGCATCCGCCGCCCCAGCCCCGCGCCTTGATAACCGGGCGCGGCGGCGATCCAGTAGAGATCGTAGCGCCCGGGTGCGAAGGAGATCGTGCCGTAGCAGCTGTAGGCCGCAAGCGTCTTGCCGTCATAGGCGGCCAGGAATTCGTAATCGTCGTCGGGCGCGGCCGCCATGTCGCAGGCGGTGTCGATTTCTTCAGACGTGAAGACGGGGCCGCAGGCCTGCAGCAGCGCGCGCACATCGGCCGCGAAAGTGGGACAGGCGGCGGCGGGGCCGATCACGGGCTCAGGCCCGTTTGCGGGCTTTGTCTGCGGGTTCGTTGGCATAGGCAAGGATTTTAGCCATCACGGCCGCGGGCGCAAGCCCGATCCGCGCATTCGCGTTCATGAATCCCGCGCCGATCGCCAGGGCCGGGTTGCCGTTGGCCTCAAGCACGAAGGGGTTGCCGGCTTCATCGACGCGGAAATCGACCCGGGCATAGCCGCTCAGGCCGAAAACCCGCCAGCAGCGGCGGCAGATATCCTGAAGTGCGGCGATCAGGGCGGCATCCTCGGGCGGGAAATCGTAACGCGCGCGGGTGGCGCCGTATGCCGGGCTGTCCTCGTCCCACTTGGCCTTGTAATCGACCACGCGGGGCGCGCCGTCTTTATAAATCTCGGGCGCGAACATCATTTCCGCGGCGGGCAGCAATGCCGGATCTTCGCCGGCACAGCCCATAAGCCCCATGTTGAACTCGCGGCCCTCGATGTAGCGCTCGATGAACCATTCCCCGCCGAGCGCCCGGGCGCGTTCCTGCGCGAGTGCGGCGAGCGCGGCGAAATCGGCGCTGACATTCTCGGGCCCGATGCCGAGCGAGGCGTGCAGGCAGGAGGACTTTAAAATCCAGCGCTGGCCGTCGGGCTTGTGGCGCGCGATATCCTCGGCCGCGATCCACGGCGCGGTGGGAATGCCATTTTTCTGCAGCAATGCCTTGGAAACCAGCTTGTTGTCGGCCAGTTTCAGCGCCTCTGCGGTGTTGCCGGTGTAGCGGAAGCCGTTTTCGGCGAGCCAGGCCGGGCACATCCAGGAGGTGTCGTCGCGGTCGTCGATCATTTCAACAATATTAAGGACGGTCAGGCCGGGTGTGTTCTGCCGCAGGGCTAAAAGCGCGTTACGGCCGTTTTCATCGAAGACATGGATCTGTGTCTCATGACCCAGTTCGCGCAGCAGCGCCGCGCTTTCTTCCGCCTGCTCGGCGGCGGCGCCCATGTCGGCGGTGTCGCCCTCGCCGATCTGGCCGTCATGCAATACGACGATCATGATCCGTTACTCCCGAAAGCCGGAAGTATAAAGAGCGGCGGTGAAAGGGTCAAATCGCCGGAAGCTTTTCCTTGGCGCGCTCGACGCGGCGCGCCGTCAGCACGGGCCGGTTGGCGCAGGCGACGATATGGGCCAGCACGTCGGCGCTGTCGCAGCCCGCCTGGGCGGTCGCGCGCAGGATAAAGCTGTCATCGAGGCCCATATAGGGGTTGGCGTTGATTTCAAGCAGCCAGGGCTGCCCCTTGTCGTCGACGCGGAAATCGACGCGGGCGTAGCCGTTGAGGCGGAAAGCGTGCCAGCATTGCTGCGCCAGATCCTCCATCGTCCGCAGCAAAGCGGGCGAGCCGGGGCATGCCCCATGCGTGAAACCGATGCCGTTTTCCTGCCACTTGGCGTCGTAGGACAGGATGTGCGGCTGGTCCTTGAAGGCGTTGCCGTGGAAAATCACTTCGCCCAGCGGCAGGAATTCGGGGTCCTCGCCGGCGCGGCCGATCATGCCGAGGTAAAATTCGCGGCCGTGGATATATTGCTCGGCGTACCAGGCACCGCCGTGCAGATCCTGATTGGTGCGGATCAGGCGCAGGAGTGTGGCCGGATCGTCCGACACGCTGTCGGCCGTGAGGCCGCAGGAGCCATGATAGGTCGCGGATTTCACGATGCAGGGGCCGGGAATGCGCCCGCCCTTTTCCAGCCACTCGGGCGTGAACCAGGCGGCGGTCGGCAGGTCGTGCTGCACGAAGGCGATTTTCATGCCCTGCTTGCTGGCATCCAGGCGCATGGCGGCGGAACCGCAGCCGGTGAAAGGGATGCCGGCCTTCTCCAGCGCCTCGGCGGCCTTATACTGCCATTCGCCCTTGCGCGAGACATTCTCGACCAGGTTGAAGACGACCAGCTTCTCGCCGCGCTTTTTGCGGGCTTTCAGCTCTTCCATCGTCTCGCGGCCATAGGCGCGGCATTCGACGCGCGGAAAGCGCGTTTCCAGAACGCGGGCGATATCCTGCGCCAGGCGCAGATTGAAAAGCTCGTCCTCCACCGCGTCGGCGTACATGTAGTCATGGAGGACGACGACGCTTTCGGCGGCGTTTTTCCATGAGCTCAAAAATTTTTTCGATTTGTCAGTCGCGGACTCGTTATTCATTGTGTTGATTCTACCATAAAACCTGTGAATCGACACTAATCTGTAAACGGTTAATTAAGATTTAAACGGCTTTTTGCGACGCGGGACAGGAATCACGGCACAAGGGAGGCGAGGCGGATGCTGGTATAGCCCTGCTTCATGTTCCAGGCCGTGCCGTCATCCAGGCGGTAGATCCGCGCCTTATCGCTCTCAAGGAAGGGCGAGGCTTTCACGATGTGCAGCGGATAGACACGACCGGTGTCGTTGATGAAGACGGGCGCGACGGCGCCGAAGAAATGACGCTGTGGCTGATCTATCAATTGCTCGATGTTCGCGGCGATGTGAGTGCCGCTCACCCGATAAAGTTCGTTGAAGTGATTGCCGCTGACCAGGCAGACAGCGCTTTCGGGCGGCACCAAGGCGGGTTTCGTGTCGGCGCCGACAGCGGTGCCGTCGTAATAACGGCCCAGGATCGTGCCTATGTCTTCACTGCCGATGGACAGGGGCAAAGGCTGGGGATCAGGGTGATCCGTGGCCGCGCCGAACAAATCCACCAGCCGGGGAAAAGGTTTGATGATGTCGGTATACATGCCTTCCTGAATAGTCGTGCTCAGGGCCGCGCCCGCCTGCGCGCCGCTTTTTACAAGCGTGCCCAGGGCGTCGAGGGGGAAGGAGACGAGAACGTAATCGGCCATGTGAAACCTCTGCTGAAAACCGGGCGGATCGTATCAGCATCCTATAATTATGTCAAGTTAGGCCCGTTTGCGCGCCGGGGAAGCGGGCAGGCCCAGGCGCGCCAGCGCCTCTTTCAGGATAGCGGCGACCAGGCCGTTATAATCGATCCCCTGCATCTCGGCGATGATGACGAGATCGGAATAGCCCGGGCACAGGCCGGCGAGCGGATTGACCTCGAGCACCATCGGTTCGCCCCGCGCGTCGCAGCGCACATCGAGGCGGCCGCCATCGCGGCAATTGAGCGCGCGCCAGGCATCGACGGCGAGTTTTTCGATCTTCGCGTACAAGGCCGGTTCGACCTTGTGGTAGTAATCGGCCTTGTTGTCCTGAGTGTAGGTCTGCTTGACCTCGAGCGAATAGACTTCTTCCTTGCCGCCGCCCGACTTCACTTCCATCATGCCGAGCACGCGCGCGCTTTCGCCCATGCCCAGCATGCCGACGGTAAACTCGCGCCCGGGCAGATATTCCTCGACCAGCACCGGCTGGCTGAATTTCTGCAGCAGATGGCGGCAGACTTTATCGAGCTGGCCCGCGTCGGTTATTTTGGAATCGCGCGACACGCCCTTGCTGGAGCCTTCGGCGATGGGCTTGGCGAACAGCGGGAAGCCCAGCTTCACATCCTTGATATCTTCCGGCCGGCTGACGACGGCGAAGGGCGCCGTGGGGATGCCGCAATCGCGCAGCACACGCTTGGTCATAGCTTTATCGAGAACGAGCGCCAGCGTGGCGGCGTCGGAAAGGGTGCAGGGGATCTGATAGGCTTCGAGCAAAGCGGGCACTTGCGCCTCGCGCGCGATGCCGTAAAGCCCCTCGGTGATGTTGAAGACGAGATCCCAGCGGTCGCCCCGGGCCAGACGCGCTACCAGCGCCTTGATATGGCCGATGCGGTCAACGTCATGACCAACGGCCTTGAGAGCGCCCTCCAGCCCGTCGATGACGGCGGGCGAATCGAATTCCGCGATCTGCTCGGGATCGAGCCCCTGGCCTTCATAGTCGGATTTCAAATCGTAAGTAAGGCCGATGAGCATGGCGAAAAACCCCGTTTTTGTGGATTTTTCGATCCTATAGAAGGGGTGTGCGCGTGTAAAGATTCCAGCCGCGAAGACGCGAAGTGGCGAAGCGCTACAATAACGGTGTGTATATTAAGAAGATTATTTCCGGTAGGTGCCGAGCGTATTGTCGAGCTCGTGGCCGCTTTCGCGCAGGGCGTTTTGCGCCAGGCCCACTGTTCCGCCCGGATCGGGATAGCGGAAGAGGCCGTTTTCAAAGTTGGTCAGCAGCAGGTCGTCGCCTTCGCGGCCCACGACGTAATCGGGCAGGATGGGGATCTTGCCGCCGCCGCCGGGCGCGTCGATGACGAGCGTGGGCACGGCGTAACCCGTTGTATGGCCACGCAGCTCGCGGATGATCTCGAGCCCCTTTTCGACCGGGGTGCGGAAATGGGCGGAGCCGGAAACCGGATCGCACTGATAAAGGTAATAAGGCTTCACGCGCGCGCGCAGCAGGCCGTGGAACAGGGGTTTGAGCACTTCCGTGCTGTCGTTGATCCCGCGCAGCAAGACCGTCTGGCTGCCCAGAGGCACGCCGGCGTCGGCCAGGCGTTCGCAGGCTTCCACGGTTTCGGGCGTCAGCTCGTCCGGGTGGGTGAAATGGATGCTCATCCACAGCGGATGATATTTGCGCAGCATTTTTGTCAGCGCCTTGGTGATGCGCATGGGCATCACCACTGGGATTTTGGTGCCGATGCGGATGAATTCCAGGTGCTTGATGCTGCGCAGGCGGTTGAGCAGCCATTCGAGCTTGTCGTCGCCGATGCTTAAGGGGTCGCCGCCCGACAGCAGGCAGTCGCGAATCTCAGGATGCGCTTCGATATACTGCGCCGCCTTTTCCCACTGCGAGACGCTGAAGGAATATTCGCCGTTGGTTTCGCCGACCATGCGCGAGCGGGTGCAGTAGCGGCAATAGGTCGAGCAGAAGCCGGTGGTCAGGAACAGCACGCGGTCGGGGTAACGGTGTACGAGGCCGGGGACGGCGGTGCTGTGATCTTCGCCCAGGGGATCGGGATCTTCGCCGCGCACGCGCACGAACTCGCCGCCCAGCGGCAGGTGGGTCTTGCGCAGCGGCTGCTCGGCGTTGTCGGGATCAAGCAGGCTCATATAATAAGGCGTGATCGCGATCGGCAGGTTGCCGGTGCGCTTGATGATGCTGGCGCGCTCGTCGTCTGTCAGGCGCATCATGCGCTCGACCATTTCGACGCGGCGGATGCGGTTGCGCACTTGCCACTTCCAGTCGTTCCATTCGGCGACGGTGGCGTCGGGGTAGTAGGTCTTCATGAATTCCCGCGTGCGCGGGCTGACCGGGAAGCGGTTGATCTTTTGCGGCAGGCGCGCGGAAGCGGCCGGTACGGGCGCCGGAGGAGTTTTGGTCTTGTTATCTGTGGCTGGTGGCAGGGACACGCCCGCGGGGGCTTGTGCCGGTGGTCCGTCTTGAAGCAACGACGGCGCGCTGTCACGGTCCATTTAAAAGCCCCCTTAAGCTTTGATAAAGAGCCCCGCCTGCACCCGTTGCGAGAGGACCGGGAAGGTGCCGCAGAGACGGACGCCGCGAAGCATCCATCCGTTCATTGTATAACCGTTATGAGTCTTGACAAGAGATTTTGTGAAAAAGAATCAACAATTCGCAAAAAAATCGCTATGCAGGTTGTCATGAAAATCCAAACGCTGTTTTTGACCCTGTTTTTTTTCGCCCTGATACCCGCGTCGGTTCGTGCCAACCCGGTTTTCGATTGGCCGGCGGCGTGCCGCGCCGGAACCGATTGCTGGGTGGTGAATTACGTCGATAACGATGCCGCAACGAAAAACGCGCAGGACTATGCCTGCGGCCCCCGTTCCTATGATGGGCATGACGGCACCGATATCGGCCTTGCCGACCTGGTGCGGATGGAGAACGGCGTCGATGTGAAGGCGGCGGCGGCCGGCACGGTCGGGCGCCTTCGCGACGGGGCCGAGGACCGCCTGCCGGGGGCCGGGGAGGTTGAAACGCTGCTGGCTGCCCGCAAGGGCTGCGGCAACGGTGTGGTGATCACCCATGACGGCGGCTGGCAGAGCGCTTATTGCCACCTGAAGAAGGGCAGCATCGCGGTCAAGGAAGGCCAGCGCGTCGAAAAGGGCGATGTTCTGGCAAAAATCGGCCATTCCGGCGCGGCGGAGTTTCCGCATCTCCATTTCTCGCTGATCGATCCGCAGGGGCAGATGACCGATCCTTTCACTGGCGTTGCCCCCGGCAAAGCGCCCTGCCAGGCCCAGGGACCAGCGTCTGGGGCGCTGTGGGGGCCCGGGCAAGGGCCCGCGTACGCCCCCGCCGTCATTTTCGCGGCCGGGTTCAAGGGTATGGCCCCGGATATAGACGGGCTCAAGATCGACACGTTTTCCGCCCCCGACCTCGCGGCGGGCGAAGCCGGGGCGCTGGTGCTGTGGGCCGGGTTTTTCGGCCTGGCGCCCGGGGACGAGATCCGGATGACGATCCGCGATCCCGCCGGGCAGCTCTACAGCGAGAAAACCTTCGCGCAAAAGGAGCGCCGCGCCCGTCAGTATTATTACAGCGGGCGGCGGATCGACGGTGGCAGGAAGCCCGCGCCCGGCCTTTACACCGGCACGGTCACCCTGACGCGGCCGCAGGAGGGCAAGGAACCCCTGACGCTCACGCGCGAAAGCACGGTGAAGCTGTTTTAACGCTGGCGGCGCAGCAGTACGTACAGCGCCCCGCCGCCGCCATGCTCGGGCCTGGCTGGCACCGTGCGCAGGACGATGTCCGCAAACGGCGGGGCCTGCAGCCACAAAGGCGCTTCGCGTTTGAGCACGCCCACATGACCTTCCTGCCCGCCCTTGCCGGTGATCACCAGCACCAGGCGCAGCCCGTCACCGTACGCGCGCCGCAGGGTATCGGCCAGGCGGGCCCGGGCAGCATCCGCCGTCAGGCCGTGCAGGTCGACGGTCCGGTCGATCTCCATTTTCCCCCGGCGCAGTTTTTCAGCGGTGGTGCGGTCGAGCTCGCGGCTGGTGCGCGGCTTTTCCTGCACGCGTGAAACGGGCGCTTGCGGTTTTTCAGTCCGGCGCTTTGTTTTTTCCGGGGGCGGGATTTTCTCAACTTTTTTTCGCCCCGGCGGCAGGGGCCGCGCGTCGCGCACATGATCCTGCCAGAGGGAAATCTCGTCAGCGCCGGGCTTGCGCGGCGGCGTGCCTTTTCCTCCTTTGTGATCGCGCACGCGCATTCCCCTTCCGGCCCGATTTCTGCTATCATTACTGTGTGGGGGCGCGGGCCGCAAGGCACCCCCGTTTGCTTACATACCGGGATAGTAAATGCCGTTTTTCCTTTCGCAAACCCGTCTTCGGGCCCTTTTAGGTCTTCTCATGTTTTTGCCCGCGCTTTTGCTCTGCCCGCCCGCCCGGGCCGGCATGGATATCGGCGGCAAGAAATATATTACGTCTGAAGTCGTCGGGTTCGCCTTTTACCAGCTGGCGGGCGTGCCTCCCGATTTCCCCGAATGGGTCATGAAGACCCAGACCTATCTCGACGCCCCGCACGCACAGAAGACCGCGATACTGGCCGAGAACGTGCAGCGCCTGGAGATTGGCTACGCCAATTATTCGCTTGAACACGACGTTATCGATTTTACCTCGGGGGTGACCATACAGTTTCCCGACCCTGAAGAACTGGCGAAAACCGACATCGAGCGCGAAGGCGTGCATGTGCGCCTGAAGCTGACCGACACGGTGGGCGGTTATTTCCCCTTCAATGTCGGCGAAATCTGGATCGCGGTCATTCCCGACGGCGTCGAGAAATTTTTCGACATGAACCTGCCGGTGCAGGACTATGAAGGGCTGCTGCGCGGCCTGGGGGTAGATTCGAGTGTGCGTACGGTCGAGGCCGTGATGCGCTTTCATGTGAAGCCGCTGGCGGCGGATACGTCCAAGCCCATGGATCTCGACGGGTTCCGGGTCTGGCTCCTACTTTCTCAGATCGCCGCCGTGGAAGTCTGGTCCAAGGGCATGACGACCCTGAGCTGGAGCTACAGCGAGGACGGGCGCACCATCCGCGGCCAGCAGGAGCTGATCGATCTTAAAAAAGAGGGTCCGTGATGGACCAGCGCTTCGATCCTTTCATCCGCAATCTGCCGCGTCACGCCGAGACGGCCGATTCGTGGATGGGGATCCGGCGCCACGAGCAGGACAAGCCACCCAAGAAGGACGATCGCCACAAGAAAAATGGCGACGATCCCGTATGGGAGGATGTGACCGCCGTTTCGCTCGAAGCCCTGCGCCTGTTTCTCGAGGGGCTGGTGACGGCGCAGCAGGCGCCCGTTTCATCCGCGCCCGTGACGCCGCACACGCCGGCGGGCGATGCCGCCCATGCCTATCAGGCGACCGCCAGCCGCTATCACCACACCCCGCCGCCGCCCTCTTCCTCGCCCGATGCGCCCGCGCTCAACACGGACGAGCAGCGCATGATCCACCAGATCCTCGAGAGCCTGGCACGGCTGCAGGAACGGGGCCTGGAGACGCTGGTGATCGTCAAGGGCGGCACGTTCCTTGAGAGCGTGCGCGAATCGGTGCGCCAGGCGCTGGCATAATCAGGACAGATTGAGGCGATAGCCTTCTTCCGCCGTCACCAGCAGGACGGGCGCGGCGGGGTCGGCCTCGATTTTCTGCCGCAGGCGGTAGATGTGCGTTTCCACCGTATGCGTGTCGACGTTGCCGGCATAACCCCAGATGTGATGCAGCAGGTCGTCGCGCCCCACCGGCCCGGCGGCACGCGCGAGATAGGACAGGATCTGGGTCTCCTTCTCGGTGAGGATGACGTCCCCGCCGCCTTCCGCGCGTCGCAGCAGGGTCTGCGCCGGGATGAACTGGAACGGCCCGATGGCGAAGGGGGCGCAGAGCGAAAGCGCGGCGGCGCGGCGGCGTATGTCTATGAGCACGGTTCCCAGGCGTACGGGCTCTCCGCCGGTGGCGAGCTGATACAGAGGGCCGTCTTCGCTGCCGGCATAGCGGTCGAGGAAAGCCTGCCCGCCCACGATCACCCGCAGTGTGCCGGCAGAGGTCCCGGCCAGCGTGTGCCCGTCGAGCAGCAGCCCCTCGCGCAGGGGGGCGGTAAGATGCGGGTCTTCGCAAAGCAGGTAGAGCGGGATCATAGGCAGGAAGTGTAGGGCATAGCGGCGCATTTTTCCCAGCGAAAAGAATGGCTTAAGACTAAGTAACTGATAAACAATGATATTCCATTGGCACGGCGCTTGCTCCTCTCACCGCTGGAAAGGTGTGTCCATGCTCGAGAGCGCCCTGAACCTCAATCCCGGCCTGCCGGAGGCGCCCGCCCCCCGCGCGGCGGCGCGCAAGGTATTGCAGATGCGCCCCGATCCCGACGGGCGCATGGCGGGATCGGTGCCGGTATGGATCACCGAACGCGGCCCGGTGGCGGAGATCGAGACCAATCTGGCGCAGGCTGACCGGCCACGCAATTTCGCCACCGTACTGGCGCTGGCGCAGGGCGGTGCCGCTCCCGGGAAAAACGAATCATTCGGTTTCGGCGATGTGATTGATATCGTCAATCCGCTGCAGCATATTCCGCTGGTGGGGTCGCTGTACCGCGCCGTTACGGGCGACGAGATTAAACCTTCGGGCCGCGTGCTGGGCGGTGCGCTGTTCGGCGGCTTCGCCGGCGCGGCGATGGGCATGGTCAACATCATTGCCGAGGAAGAGACCGGCCGCGACGTGCCCGGCAATCTGGTGGCGATGCTGGAGGATGAGGAGCCCCCGCAGATGGCGGCGCTATCCCCCGCGGCGCAGGACGCGCAGTTCAACGATCTGCTGCGGCAATGGGCGCCGGAGAAAACAACACCGCCGCAGACACCCGCGCCTGACGTGCCCGCTGAAATCATGCAGCCGGAACTTCAGAAACTGGTGATGGCGGTGGAAGCACCCGCCGAAACCCCAGTTGCGGCGGGGACGGTGCGTGAACACGGGCGGATGTTCGCCATCCGCAGCGAGGACAGGATGGGCCACCGCATCAGTGCGGTGCCGGTGATAGAGCGTCCCGTGACGGCGGCCGATCTACCGACCGCTGCCTTTTTGCCAGGAGCGTATAGACAACCGGGATCACGTAAAGGGTAAAGACGGTGCCGACGCTCATGCCCCCTACGATCACCCAGCCGATCGACTGACGGCTTTCCGCACCCGCGCCTGAAGCAAGCGCCAGCGGCAGTGCCCCCAGCACCATGGCCCCCGTTGTCATCAGGATCGGACGCAGGCGCAGCGTGGCGGCATCGTAAGCAGCCGTGACGATATCCATGCCGCGCGCGCGGTTCTGGTTGCTGAATTCGACGATCAGGATGCCGTGCTTGGTGATCAGGCCGATGAGAGTGACGAGGCCGATCTGGCTGAACACATTCAGCGTGCTGCCGGTGAGATAGAGCGCCAGCAGCGCGCCGGCGATAGAGAGCGGCACGCTGAGCATGATGATGAACGGATCGCGCCAGCTTTCGAACTGGGCGGCCAGCACCAGATAGATGAAGCCGAGCGCCAGCAGGAAGGTGAAATAGATGTCGCTGCCTGACTGGCGGAATTCGCGCGCCGTGCCGCTGTAATCGATCTGGGCGTTGGCGGGGATGATGTCGCGCGCCGCCTGTTCGATGGTATCGAGCGCCTCGCCCAGCACGAAACCTTCCTCGATGGTGGCCGAAATAGTGACGGCGCGCAGCTTGTTGAAGTGGTTGAGCTCGCGCGGGGCGATGGTTTCGCGCACGGTCATGAGGGTGGACAGCGGGATCATGCCGCCTTCGCGGCTGCGGACATAGATATTGGTGATGTCGTCGGGGTTCTCGCGATTGACGCCCTCAACCTGCAGCATCACGTCGTACTGCTTGGAATCGCGCTTGAAGCGCGTGACCTGTCGGCCGCCCAGCATGGTTTCGAGCGTGCGGCCGAGCGTGTCGGCGTCGATACCAAGATCGGCGGCCTTGTCGCGGTCGACCTCAAGCCGGAATTGCGGCTTGTTGAGGCGCAGGTCGGTTTCCAGGCCGGTAAGGCCGCTTTTGCCCTCGACGGCCTGAATCACCTGCTCGGCCCAGCTGTTGATCTCGGCGTAAGACGCGCCCGACATGATGACGAGCTGCACCGGCTTCGAGCCGGCGCGGCCGCCCAGAGAGGGCGGGTTGGTGGGGTTGGCGTTGACGCCCGCGATCGCGCGCATCTTGGGCGAAAGCTCGGCGGTCATGTCCTGCTGGCGGCGGCTGCGCTCGTCCCAGTCGGTCATGCGGAAGAACACGCGCGCGTTCGACACTTCGGGCGAGCCGACCACGGCGAAGATGCGGTTGACCTCGGGGATGGTCTTGCCCAGGGCCTCGATCTGCTTCACGTAGCGGTCGGTGTAGGCGAGCGACGCGCCCTCGGGCCCCGAGGCGACAGTGACGATGGTGCCGCGGTCCTCGGTCGGCGCCAGTTCGGAGGGGATCAGCAGCAGCATGACGCCGCCCGTGACGGCGAAGGCGGCTGCGGCGGCGAGCGCCAGAACACGCATCTTCATGACGCGGGCGAGGCTGGCGCGGTAGCCGGATTCGAGCGCGTGCAGGATGCTTTCGCTCAGGCGGGTAAAGCGGTTCTGCTTTTCCTCGTGGCGCAGGAAGCGCCCGCACATCATCGGTGTGAGGGTGAGAGCGACGAAGCCCGACACCAGCACTGCGCCCGCGAGGGTAAGGGCGAATTCCACGAACAGCTTGCCGGTGCGTCCCTCCATGAAGCTCATGGGGGCGTAGACGGCGGCCAAAGTGAGCGTCATGGCCAGCACGGCGAAAGTGATCTCGCGTGCGCCGTTGAGGGCGGCCTCAAGCGGCTTCTCGCCTTTTTCGATGTGGCGGTGGATGTTTTCCAGCATGACGATGGCGTC
Organism: uncultured Pseudobdellovibrionaceae bacterium; assembly: GCA_964577255.1. GTDB lineage: Bacteria > Pseudomonadota > Alphaproteobacteria > Micavibrionales > Micavibrionaceae > Micavibrio_C. The sequence goes on from CAZNYM010000005.1 coordinate 14,657, forward strand.
GTCGACCACCAGGCCGATCGCCAGCACCATGGCTAGCAGCGTCAGGGTGTTGATGCTGAAACCCATCAGGTACATGAGGAAGAACGAACCGATCAGCGAAACGGGAATGGTGACGAGCGGAATGGCGCTGGCGCGCGCCGTGCGCAGAAAGAAGAACACCACCAGCGCCACCAGCACGATGGCTTCGACGATGGTGTGATAGACGGCCTTGATCGATTCGTCGATGAAGACAGAGGAATCGTAAGCGACGTTGATTTCCATGCCCTCGGGCAGGTTGGCCTTGATCTCGGGGAACACAGCCATGGCGGCGCGCGACACCTCGAGCGGGTTGGCGGTCGATTGCTTGACGATGCCGAGTGATACGGCGTTCTTGCCGTTGAAGCGCGTCAGGCGGCGTTCCTCCTGCGGCGCGAGCTCGACGCGCGCGACGTCGCCCAGCCGCACGAGCGTGCCGCCGGCGCGGCGCAGGATCATGTTCTGGAAGTCGGTGACGGTACGCAGGTCGGTTTCGGAGAGCACCGAGAATTCGCGCAGGCGGCTTTCGATCCTGCCGGCGGGCACCTCGACATTCTGGTTGCGCAGGGCGTCCTCGATATCCTGCGGGGTCATGTCGTAAGCGGCCATGCGGGCGCGGTCGAGCCAGATGCGCATGGCGTAGCGGCGCTCGCCGTTGATATTGACCTCGGCCACGCCGGGAAGGATCTGCAGCTTGTCCTTGACGAAGCGGTCGGCGTAATCCGACACCTCGAGATTGCTGTGCCGGTCGCTGGAGAAGGCCAGGAACATGATCGGCTGGGCGTCGGCCTCGACCTTGCTGACGGTCGGCTCGTCAACCTCGTCGGGCAGGCGGCCGCGCGTGCGGGCGACTCGGTCGCGCACGTCGTTGGCGGCGATGTCGATATTGACCGCGGGCTTGAATGTGATGGTGATCTGGCTGCGCTGCTCGCGGCTGACGGAGGAGATGACCTCTATGCCCTCGATGCCGGACAGGGCGTCTTCAAGCGGCTGGGTGATCTGGCTTTCGATGATTTCGGCCGAAGCGCCGGGGTAGGAGGTGCTGACGGTGACGATCGGTTCCTCGATGCGGGGATATTCGCGCACGCTCAGGCGCGAATATCCGATCAGGCCCAGCAGAACGACGATCAGGCTCATGACCGAAGCCAGAACCGGACGCTGGATGCAAAGCGCGGGCAGGGTCATGGATCATTCCCCCGTGGCGGCGGGAAGGATCCTGACCGCCATGCCGGGGCGCAATTTCATCTGGCCGGCCGTGACGATCACATCGCCCGCTTTGAGTCCCTCGACGATTTCGACACGGCCCTCGCGGCGCTGGCCGGTTTTGATCGGCACCGGCGCGGCCTTGCCGTCCTCGATCCGGTAGACGATGGCGCCCGACGCTTGCGGCACCAGCGCTTCCTCGTTGACGGTGAGGGCGTTCTGATTTTCCGCCACCGTCAGGCTGACGCGGGCGAACATGCCGGGGCGCAGCTGGCCGTCGTGATTTTCAAGCCGCGCGCGCAAGAGCACGGCGCGGCCGGTGGAATCAAGCCGGGGATCGATGGCGTAGACCGTGCCCTTGAAGATTTTTCCGGGGAAGGCGTCGACGGTGACATCGAGAATCTGCCCCGTCTTCAGCGAACCGAGATGGGTTTCGGGGATGCGGAAATCGACCTTGATCGGGTCGATGCTTTCAAACCCGGCGATCGCCTGACCGGGGTTGATATATTCCCCCGCGCTGACGCGGCGCAGCCCGGCGATGCCGCCGAAGGGTGCCTTGATCGTCATCTTCTCAAGCCGCGCCTTGGTCAGGGCCACGGTGGCCTGGTCGGCCTCGAGCTGCGCCAGCGCTTCGTCGCGCGCGCGTTCGGTGCCGGATTGTTTGGAGAAAAGCTGCTTGGCGCGATCGTAGTTCTGCTGGCTCAGCTTCAGGCGCGCCTCCGCCTGCGCCAGTTCGGCCCTGGCGATGGCGTCGTCGATGGCGACGAGCGGCGTGCCAGCTTCGACCGCCTGGCCCTCCTCGAACAGGATGGCGGTGATCCGCCCGGCCACTTCAGGGCTGAGCGTGATCGATTCGTTCGACAGCAGGTCTCCCACGGCCTCGAGCGTGTAAGCCATTTTTATGGGGGTGACGGTTTCGGCCTCGACGCTGATGGCGGGCGCGCCCGCGCCGGGGACAAGATTCGCCGGGGATTTTTTCTGGGCCAGGCCGTAGCCCGCGCCGGCAATGAGAAGAGCCACGCCTGCGATCAGGAGAATTCTTTTATTCATGCTATGTCGCCAATCTTCAAAGATATTTGTACGCGGGAAGGCGCCCTAATCCCTCGGGCCAAAAAGCGCGGTGCCGAGGCGGATATGCGTGGCTCCGAGCGCCAGAGCTTTTTCGAAATCACCGCTCATGCCCATGCTGAGTTCCTTGAGACTATGCACCGCCGCCAGCGTTTTCAGCAGAGCGAAATGCAGCGCCGCCGGCTCGCCCACGGGCGGAATACACATAAGGCCGGTGACGTTCAGGTCAAGCCCGCGCACTTCGCCAAGCAGGGCGGCAAGATCGGCCGGGGCGCAGCCCGCTTTCTGCGGCTCTTCGCCGGTATTCACCTGAATGAAGCAGGGCAGGGGACGGTTTTTCTTTTTCATGGCGGCGGCCAGCGCCTCGGCCAGCCTGGGCCGGTCGAGCGTGTGGATGACGTCGAACAGCGCCACGGCATCATCAGCCTTGTTGGTCTGCAGCGGGCCGATCAGGTGCAGCACGAGATCGGGATAGTTTTTTTTCAGCGGCAGCCAGCGCTCCTGCGCTTCCTGCACCCGGTTTTCTCCGAAATGGCGCTGACCAGCCGCGAGCGCGGCCTGGATTTTCTCAGGCGGCTGCATTTTGCTGACCGCGATCAGCGTGGCGCCCTTCAGTTGGGCCTGCACGGACGCGCGGCGTTCGGCGAAGGAGAGGTCGGGGTTTTGCATTTATTTTTTCTGGCGGCGCTTTTCGTTTTCGCGGAACAGGCGGGCGCCCACGAACAGAACCCCGAGCGGCATCATCCCCCCCACCACGATGAAGCCGCCGATGCGCCCGTTCATGCGCTCGGCCCGGCGGGCAGCGGCGGAATAGGGGGCGTGCAGGTTATCTTGACGGCCGCTACGCACCAGCTGTTCCTGGTACCAGTGAAACTGGCGATAGGCTGCCGCGACCTCGCCCAGGCGGAAATGGTTGGCGGCCGCCAACGCCCAGAACAGCGAACCGACGGCCCAGAATGCCAGCATGACCTGGCGGAAGCGGTGAGAAACCTTCATGGGCAGCAATTTTCAGGCGTTTTGGCAGCTTGTTCAAGGCCGTATATGGGGCAGCGTCTTGAAAGCGCAGGGATATTTTCGACTTGAGTTACAGGTACTAAAATGTTATAAAAGTTTACAATACACACTTTAAAAGTAATTTTATTATAAAAGAGGAAAACATGACCCCCCGCGCCTTGATCCCCTTCACCCGCGCCTGTCACCACGCCGCGGACATATGCCGGGACATCGACACCGCCCTGCAGCAGCCCCGGGCCATGACCGCCTTCCGCCGCCACAAGGACGAGGCGAAGATCATGCTGGGCGCAGGCTGCGTCGGTGACGGGATCGCCACTTTCAACCCGGTCGCGCTGGCGGGCGGGCTGGTGGCGATGTGGGAGGGCTCGCACGACCTGGCCGATTACGGCCACCGCTTCCGCCAGCAACAGCAGCACGGCGCCCGAAAAGCGCAACATCACTGACCGGCTAGGGGTGACTTCCGCCGTGCCGCCGCTTATAGTGCAGCATGGTTGATTTGCTTCTCGCCTCCGTCATGGGTACCCCCGTCTGGCAATGGGGGCTTTTTGCTTTTCTGATCCTGGCTTTGCTGGTGTTCGATCTGGGCGTCCTCAACAAGGACGACCACGAGATCGGCTTCCGTGAAAGCATCCGCCTGAGCGTGTTCTATATCGCCATCTCCTGCGCCTTCGGCGTGTGGCTGTGGTTCGAGCGCGGCGGCGAGGACGGCATGCACTTCTTCACCGCCTATGTGATCGAGAAATCGCTGTCGCTCGACAATATTTTCGTCATGTCGATGATTTTCGCCTATTTCGGCATCCCCCGCAAATACCAGCACCGCGTCCTGTTCTGGGGCATCCTCGGCGTTATCATCCTGCGCGGCATAATGATCGCTGCCGGCGCCGCCATCATCACCCACTTCCACTGGGTGCTTTTGCTGTTCGCGGCATTCCTGATCATTACCGGCATCAAGATGGTGATGATGTCGAAAGAGGACGCGCCGCCCGATCTCAACAAATCGAAGCTGATCCTGTTCCTGCGCAAGCACCTCAATATGGCGCCGATGCTGCACGGGCATAATTTCTTCGTGCGGCTGCCGCGCGGCGGCAAGCCCCACGTGCTGCACGCCACACCTTTGTTCCTGACGCTGGTGTGCATCGAGATCGCCGATCTGCTGTTCGCGCTCGACAGCGTGCCGGCGGTGTTCGCCATCACCACCGACACTTATGTAGTGTTCACCAGCAATATTTTCGCGATCCTGGGCCTGCGGGCGCTGTATTTCGCCCTCGCCGCCATCCTGCACCGCTTCGAGTACATGAAGTATGCCCTGTCGATCATCTTGATCTTCATCGGGGCAAAGGCGTTCTATGCACACTTCTTCGACAAGGTGCCGGCGTCGGTGTCGCTGTCGATCACGCTGGGGCTGCTGGCGGCCGGGTTTATTTACTCTCTGTACAAGACACGCAGGAACGCGCCGCCGCTTCCCCCGCAAAACTGACCCGGCCCTCAAGTGCGGTATGTGCCAGTTTGCGCCGCAGGAGCCGTTCGATAGACGGTTCCGCCCGGACAATGATGACGCGCGCCGCCGTTTCATCAAGAAATACGCGCAGGGCTAAAAGACCTGTGGCATCGATCAGTGGTACGTCTTCCAGATTGAGAACAAGCGTACGCGCACCGTCTTCGGGTTCGAAAAAGACATTCCGAAGCTTTTCCGCTGTACCGAAAAAGAGAGGTCCTCTGACGACAAGTTCAAGAGTTCCTTCGCTCCGGCGCACCATGACGGTGGTAAGGCGGGCAGCCCGGGCCATGAACAAAAGCGCGGCAATGACGATTCCGATCATGACGCCCGCCACCATGTCGATAAACACGGTCAGGAGGAAACAGGAAATCAGGACAACGCGGTCGGAGAGAGGCGTGATCCGCAGCAGACGCTTTATTTCATGCAGATGGCTCATGCGCGCCGCCACAAGCAGCAACAGCGCCGCCAGCGAAGCCATAGGCATGAAGTTGATCAAGGGTGCCAGCACGAGCACATAAAGCAGTAACAGAAGCGCGTGAAACACAGCCGCCAGCGGCGTGCGCCCGCCGCTTTGGATGTTGGTGGCGGTGCGGGCGATAGCGCCGGTGGCCGGTATGCCTGCCGCCAGCGCGGAAAGGATGTTGGCGATACCGATCCCGTTCAATTCGGCGTCCGGATTGTGCCGCGTGCCCTTCAGGCGGTCGGCCACCGTCGCCGACAGCAGTGATTCAAGCGCCGCCAGCGCTGCCACGACAAAAGCCGGCATCAGCAGAGCGTGCGTTTCTGCACGCGTCGGCCACTGAAAAAATCCCCCCTCGCCCGGCGCATGGAAAACCGGGGGATAAGGCGGGATGCCATGCCATGTCTGGCCGTCTGCGCCGTCGTAGGTGAAGCGGGTGGCGATTGTTTCGATCGCCACTCCATGACGGTTGAGGAAAAACGCGAGCAGCGCCCCTGCCGCTATCCCGACGATGGGACCCGGCAGAATCTTCAGATACCGCCCGGATAGCAGCATGACGCCCAGTGTAAAGATTCCGACCAGAGCTTCGGTGCGGTTCAGGCCCGGCAACGCCCCCGCGATGGCGGCGAGTTTGTCGATATAATCGCCCTCCAGGCGGCCGATTCCCAGCCCCAGGAAATCGTTGAGTGCCAACGTGGCAATGACAAGAGCGATCCCCGCGGTGAAACCCGTGGTGACAGGATAGGGCACATAGCGCACCAACCGCCCAAGGCGCAGCGCGCCCAGGAATATGAGGATCGCGCCCGCCAGCAACTGGCACCAGATCAGGCCATGGAGTCCGTGCGCAGAGACGATCGGCGCGACGATGACGACGAAAGCGGCGGTAGGGCCGCTGACTTGTGTGGCCGAGCCGCCGAAGACCGCCGCGGCGATGCCGGCGACAATAGCGGTATAAATGCCATGCTGCGGCGGCAGGCCTACGGCGATCGCGAGTGCCATGGCAAGCGGCAGGGCCACCAGCGAAACGATAAACCCCGCCAGCAGGTCGGCGCGCAGGTCGGACAGGCGGTACCCCCGCGCCAGAGATTCGCGCAGCGCCGTTCCGATGAAAACGTTATCGGCTTGCCAGCGGAAGGGGCTGGTCATGCGGGGGGTCCTCCTGATCTATATCAAGAACTTTCAGCGCTTCATCGATGGGAATGAACAGATTGAGCCCGGTGTCGCCGTCGTCGGGATCGGCCGTAAACCCGCCTACCGTCATGGCTACCAGATTGCCGTATTGATCGACCATCGGCCCGCCCGAGTTGCCGCCGTGGGCGGTGATGTCGGCCTGGAGAAAATTCTGGCGGCTGCCGAAGATCTTGAAATCGCGACGGTGTGCGCTGACGACGCCCTCGCTTAAGGTATCCTGCAGGCGCTTGTAAAGCGGCGCGCCCACGACATAGATCCGCTCGCCCACTGCCGGCCATTCCGCCCGCAGCGGCAGGGGATCGATCACAACATCATCCGGCAGGCCTTCCGCTTTCAGCAGCGCCACATCGCGTACCGCATCGCTGCGCAGCACCTCGGCCGTGAAGCTGTCCTTCTTCTGCGTGGTGACGATGCGGGTACGCAGCGCCTCGCCGACGCAATGCCGGTTGGTCAGGATGTGGCCCTGGCGGGTGATGAAAAAGCCTGAGCAGTGCCCGCCCGGACCGGCTTCGATCATGATCGTCTGGCTGCTCACGCGTTCCGCCCGGCCGGGAACCGGCGCGCGCGACAGCGGCAAAGCGGCGATGCTTACAGGCTCAAGAGTTTCAAATTTGCGCCGCGGCTCGTGATCGGCCTTGGCGCTTTTCCACGAATCCGCGGGCGGCTTGCGGCCGTAGACGATCAGGCCGGAGAATAAAGGCTCGGTGCCCAGATTGTGGACCGCCATGGCGAACGCTTCGTTGAACATCAGCGGCAAGCCCTCGGGATTGTGGGCGCGGCGGTTGGTATAGCCCTCGGTCACGGTCTTGTACACGGTCGAGCGGCGCAGCGCATCGTAGACGCTCCATTCGATCTGCACGTACATTTCGCCGCGCACGCCGTAACGCTTGGTGATCATCGACCACAACAGGCCCGGATCGCGGGTGCAGGCGCGCATCTGCACATCCTTCAGCCGGCCGGACACGCGGTATTCCGTGCGCAGGAGATCTTCCTCGAATTCCTCATCCACTACCAGCGCCGGATCGCCCGTCACGTCGTAGCCCAGCCCTTCGAACGTGTCGTAGAAGGTCTCGCGGATGGCGGGGCCGTCGAGCATCTCGCCGACCAGCGAGCGGTCCTGGCCGTAATGCGGCCACAGGCAGAACAGCATCGACCAGTCCGTCGCCGTGCCGACCAGCGCGCCCATCGGCACCTGCGGCCGCAGTTTTCCGAACATGACCGGGGCCGGGTATGCGCCTTCCGGTACCGGCAGCGCCGCGACGGGCGCAACTTCTTTGACTTGTGCGGCGCACGCTGCCAAAAGCAGCGTGCTTACAAGGGCCGCCAGAAACCTTCTGTGCATTGCACAAGACCTTTCGTCTTTGTTCATATTTTTATGGTGAAATGGAAGAGCAGCCAAAACAAAAACGGATCGCTTGTGAATTTATCCCCCTTTGTCCCGCCAGGGGTTTATAATGGGGGGTCAGCGCCAGGAGCAGGCCATGAACGACAGCAAGGCAAAGAAAACGCAATCCGCCGCGCCCCTGATAAGGGTCGGGCAGATTTCCTCGCTCAGCCCCGGCGAGCTGCAGGACCTGTGCGACGCCACCGACGCGGCGATCGAGGCAGGTGGCGGTTTCGGCTGGGTCAGGCTGCCGGCGCGCGACGTGCTGGAGCGTTACTGGAACGGGCTTTTGGCCATGCCGCAGCGGGTGGTGTTCGCCGCCTGGCTGGACGGGGTGATCTGCGGCACGGTGCAGCTGGTGCTGCCGCCGCGCAACAACGAAGCGCAGAGTTTCGCGGTTACTCTCACATCCCTGTTCGTGGCGCCGTGGGCGCGCGGCTACGGCCTGGCTTCGCGCCTGGTCGAGGAGGCGGAGGCGCATGCTCGCAAGGAAGGTTTTGCCGTCATTAATCTCGACATCCGCGAAACCCAGGAGACAGCAATCAAGCTCTATGAGGGGCGCGGCTATGTGCGCATCGGCACGCATCCGCATTACGCTCATGTCGACGGCAAGGTGCTCAAGGGGCATTATTACTACAAGACGCTATAGCTAACGACCTGATCCCGCACGAATAATTTTTTAGAAGCCCCCGGCGTTTGCGTTTTTCGCCGCATCGATTATGATGCGGGCAAGAACAAAAACGACCACAGGGAGCGCTTCTTGCACGCCGATCATGGCCGCCTCTTCCGGCCGCTGGGTTTAACCAGCGACTGGCTTTTGGTTTCACAGTCAGAATGCAATAATTTTCTTGCAGGCTACGCGCCGCGCGAGGTGAGGGCAGTCATCAGCGACCTTGGTCAGGTGCGCGAGGCAGCGCGCCACGGCCGCCCGGTGACCCGGAACCCCGTTTACCACGTGATTCTGGGCGAAGGCGAATTTCCCGCCGACCTCATTACAGACAAAACGGTACTGATCGACCGACCGCGCCAGATTCTCTGGCAGATGAATCATTGTTACGCGATCAACCGCGACCGCCAGAAATGGCTGGCGGGGGCACAGTACATCACCAACCGGATTCTCAACGAGACCTTCCTGAAATCGATGAACATCCTGCATCGCGCCGGAGCCGATCACTGGCTGTCCGGGGAAAGGCTGCGCCGCCTGCCGGCGCGGAGCTACGGGATAAAGGCCACGATCCTGACCGATTCCGGCCAGGCGCCGCTCGAATTTCTGCCGGAGGCAATCGACTATGCCCATGCCATTGATTTTCGCTGGCATGGCCGCCCGGCGGCGTGGTTTGAAAACGGCCGGCTGACCATCGTCGACAAGAACGGCTGGGAATGCCTGCAGATGCAGCTGCCGGCCCGGTTGATTTGCGCGAACGGCAGCTTATCTTTCTCCCCTGAGGGAAAGAGAGGACGGCATGATGAAAGTGTATCCCCGCGGCCAGCTGGGTAGTTTCGAGAACGAGTGGCTGGATACGCGCTATCATTTCAGCTTCAGCAATTACTACAATCCCACCCGCATGGGGTTTGGGCCCCTGCGCGTCATCAACGACGACAAGGTCAGGGCTGGCAGCGGCTTCGATCCGCACCCGCACAGGGACATGGAAATCATCACCTATGTCAGGACCGGCAGCGTGATCCACCGCGATTCGCTGGGCCACGAGGGCCGCACCGGCGCGGGCGACGTGCAGGTGATGTCGGCCGGCACGGGCATCACCCATGCCGAATACGCCGATCCCGAGGAAGATACGACCCTGTTCCAGATCTGGATCCGGCCGGACAAGACCGGCCTGGCGCCGCGCTGGGAACAGGCGCAGTTCCCCAAAACGCCTGTCAACGATCACCTGCCCTTGCTGGTGTCGGGCCGGGCGGAAGACGAGGGCCAGAACGTCCTGAAAATCCATCAGGACGCTGCGATCTATGGCGGCGTGCTCGTCCCCGGCGCAATCGTCACGCACGCGCTCAAGGGCCGCACCGGCGCGTATGTGATCGTGTCGGCCGGGCAGGTGGAAGTGAACGGCACGGCCCTTTCCCAGGGCGACGGCGCCGAAATTACGGATGAAAGCAGCCTGCGCATCCGCGCGCCGCAGGACGCCGAGATTCTGGTGATTGAAGTATAGGGATCAGGCCTTCGCCCGCTGGCTTTCCGAACGCAACTGACCGCAGGCCGCGAGAATATCGCGGCCGCGCGGCTTTCTGACCGGCGCTTCGTAACCCTCGTTTTCAAGGATCGCCGCGAAGGCGCGCACGCGGGCGGGCGGCGAGCAGGTGAAGGCCGCGCCCGGCCATTCGTTGAAGGGGATCAGGTTGATCTTGGCCGGGATGCCGCGCAGCAACGCCGCCAGTTCGCGGGCGTGGGCATCGGCGTCGTTCACGCCGTCGAGCATCACGTATTCGAAGGTGATGCGGCGGTTTTCGCTCGTCCCCGGATAGGCGCGGCACGCCGCCAGCAGTTCCGCGAGCGGATATTTGTTGTTGATCGGCATGAGGCCGCCGCGCAGCTCGTCGTTCGGCGCATGCAGGGAGATGGCGAGATTGACCCCCAGCTCCGCGCCGCACTGCGCGATCACCGGCGCCACGCCCGATGTCGAAAGCGTGATGCGGCGTTTGGATATATTGAGGCCGTTTTCATCCATGCAGATCTTCAGCGCGTGCGCGACGTTCTGATAGTTGTAGAGCGGTTCGCCCATGCCCATCATGACGATGTTGGTCAGGTCGCGGTCGTGATGGTTCTTCTCGCCGGGGCGGGGCCATTCCTCCAGCACGTCGCGGGCATGCAGAATCTGCTGCAGGATTTCATGCGCGCCCAGATTGCGCACCAGCGGCTGGGTGCCGGTGTGGCAGAAGCGGCAGGTGAGGGTGCAGCCGACCTGCGAGGACACGCACAGCGTGCCGCGCCGTTCCTCGGGGATGAACACGGCTTCGATTTGCTGCCCATCGCTCATCGAAAGCAGCCATTTGATGGTGCCGTCGGTCGAACGCTGTTCGGCGATCACCTGCGGGCGCTCGATGGTGTAGGCGGCTTCGAGCGTGGCGCGCACATCCTTGGGCAGGTCGGTCATTGCTTCGAAGTTGCGGGCGCCGCGGTGATAGATCCAGTTCCAGATCTGCCGCGCGCGGTAGGCCGGCATGGCCATGGGTTCAAGCGCCGCAGCGAAGGACGCGGGATCGAGCCCGATCAGGGCGGCGCGGCCTTTTGCGTCGGTGCGCGGGGCGGCAAAGCGGGTAGCGTGCGAGGTTACACTCATGATGGCGCGACCATAGCGGAACGGGCCGGAAAATACAAAATTTTCGCTTTATTCCAGCCTGTCGCCCCAGGCGGCGCGGCGGGCGGCGGCATGGCGCGGATGGCTGCGCGGGATCGTTTCTTCCCCGAATGTGCCGTCCGCGCGGCACAGTTCCAGGCGCACGATCTTGCTTCCCTGCGGATACCCAAGCACGCGGTCGCCCGCCGGATGTTCGTAAGGGTGGCGCGCGGCGATCAGATAGCTGAATTTCTCGTCTTCGTAAGGCAGGGTTGCGTCCTTTTTGATCTGGCGGTGCAGGCGGCTGCGCTCGACGCGCACGGAAAAATGGCACCAGCGTTCCGTGTTGTCCGCCAGCGGGCAGGCCAGAGCGTGCGGGCAGGGGGCAAGGATATGCGCGCCGCCCTGTGTTCGCAGCCATTCCCGCGCCTGTACGATAATATCCGCGCCCGCGGGCGTGCCCGGCTCGACCAGCACAAGAATACCCGCGCAGTACGCCCATAATCTTTCCACGACGGTATTTATGGGTTCGGACATTTCATTGAGGCTGTACGCGGCGCAGACGAGGTCGTGTTTTTCTTTTTCATTATACGCGGCGTCATAGGCGGAAAAATCCTGCGCGCTGTATGCCGCGCCGGGATAAAGTGCGAACCCTGCCGCGCGCAGAGGGGCGTTGGGCTCGACGAGCGCGCTTGTGATGTCCGGATATAAAATCCGCGCCGCCAGCGTGGCGGTCGCGGGCCCGGCGCCGACATCGAGCATATGTGCGGGCGCGAAATCCGCGGGCAATTTCTGCAGCACGGTGTAAATCGCCGCCCAGGTGGCGGGAAAGCGCACGGCCAGGTACGCGGCCGCTTCTTCGGGCGTGCGGATCCGCAGATCCTGTGCCGGGCCCAGGCGGCGATAGCGCGCCGACACGGCCTCCGCCGCTTCCGCCATACCGGAATGGTTCAGCCCTTCAAGGTAATTCTCGAGTGCGGTTCTGAGAGACGGCGGCAAATGCATGACACGGGTTTATAACACGGTCGCCATAAAAAAACCGCCCCTTGCGGGGCGGTTTGAGATGATAGAAGAGGAGAAAAAATTACTTGCCTACGGCTTCTTTGAGTTCTTTAGCCGCGCGGAAGGCGACTTTTTTCTTTGCCGGGATCTTGATCACTTCTTTGGTCATCGGGTTGCGGCCGAGGCGCGCAGCGCGTTTTTTGACCTGCAGGATGCCGAGGCCGGCCAGGCGGATACGGTTGCCTTTTTTCAGGTTTTTCACGATGTGAACGACCATTTCGTCCATCAGTTCGTTCATGTGCTTCTTGGGCATATCGTGCTTCTCAGCGAGTTCGGCAGCGATCTGCTTCAGAGTAACGGTGGGTTGGGTTGCAGTAGCCATGGTATGATTACCTCCAGATAGCCATGTTTAAAACCAAGCCGGGAATGCCAAGATATGGCGGAAAATCCCTCATCAAATTTGCTTGTTGAGTTCATTCATGGCAGATTCATCCCGCCTGGTCGATAGGCTTTCATCATTTTTCCGCGTATTTTTGGTGGAAAACTCGTGAAAAATGGCCGTTTTTCCGCTAATACACCCGCAACCGGGGAAAACACCTGCATGGATGAGTCCGTACGCACCAGTGAGCTTCTGCGCCGCCTGACCGATACCGCCACAGTCGGTGCCGAGCTGACCATGACCGAAGCCGTGCATGTGTTCGGCCAGGCCGGGCTTGTGCTTTTGATGCTGATCCTGGGCCTTATCAATATCGTGCTGGTGCCGCTGCCCGGCATTTCCACCATTTTCGGTTTTCCCCTGTTCGTCGCTTCCATCGCTTACGCCGCCGGCGTGAAAGATCTGTGGGTGCCGCGCGCGCTGCGCGACAAGGCGCTTAAAACCGAGGACGTGGCCCGCAGCCTGAGCAAGGGCCTGTCCTGGCTTGAGCGCATCGAGCATAAAATCCACCCGCGCGCGCCGTACTGGCAGGAACGGCCGGGACTGTGGGTGGCACAGGGGGCGTTGATCCTGGCAGCCTTCATTCTGGTGCTGCCGATCCCCTTCTGCAACATCCCGCCGGCGATAGCGATCGTCGTGCTGTGCGTGGGCCTGCTGGAAAAAGACGGCCTCGTGATCGCCGGTGGCGTGGTGTTATCGGCGCTGCAGCTGGTCTACGCCCTTTTACTGCTGCTGGTGTTTGAGCAGAGCTTGTCTTTCCTGTTCGGCGGGCATTCCTAAAACTTCAGGCGCACGACCTGGCTGATCTGCGGCAGGGCCTTGATCTTTTCGAACACATCATCGGGCACGGGCCCATCAAGCGCCACCAGCGACACCGCCGTACCGCCGCTTTCGATCCGGCCCAGGCGGAAGTCAGCGATATTCTGCCCCGCCTGCGCCAGCACGGTGCCGAGGCCCCCGATCATGCCGGGCTTGTCCTTGTTGCGGATGAACAGCATGGCGGGCGCGAGCGCCGCTTCGATTGGCACGCCCTCGATCCCGACCACGCGCGCGGCGCTGCCCGCGAACAGGGTGCCGCGCACGGCGTGCGTGACACCTTCGGTCATCAGCGTCAGCGTGATGGCGGTGTGGAAGTCGGGGCATTCGTCGGTGCGGGTTTCGGACACGGCGATGCCGCGTGCTTTGGCGATTTCACCGGCATTGACCATGTTGACGCTGTCGCTTTGCGTTTTCAAAACCGAAGCCAGCGCCATCGCGGTCAAAGGCCGCGTGTTGACGGATGTGGCCGCGCCTTCATAAGAAATTTCAATTTTCGTGATCGGCTTGTCCACGATCTGGCCCGCGAGCGTGCCCAGCTGCTCGGCGAGCTTCATGTAGGGCTTCAGGCGCGGGGCTTCCTCGGCCGTGATCGAGGGCATGTTGACCGCGTTGCTGACCGCGCCGTTCAGCAGGTAATCGGTCATCTGCTCCGCCACCTGGATCGCCACATTCACCTGCGCCTCGCTGGTGGAAGCGCCCAGATGCGGCGTGCAGATCACGTTCGGATGGCCGAACAGGACGTTGCTGGTGGCGGGCTCCTCCTCGAACACGTCAAGGGCCGCGCCCGCGACATGGCCGGAATCAAGCGCCGCCTTCAGGTCTTTTTCAACGATCAGCCCGCCGCGCGCGCAGTTGATGAGTCGTACGCCTTTTTTCATTGCCGCCATCGCTTTGGCGTCGATCAGGTTGCGCGTGCCGTCGGTCAGCGGCGTGTGCAGGGTGATGAAATCGGCGCGCTTGAATAAATCCTCGAGCGTAACGCGCTCGACGCCCAGCTGGCGGGCGCGGTCGTCGGTGAGGAACGGATCGAAGGCGATCACGCGCATCTGCAGGCCCAAAGCGCGGTTGGCGACGATGGCGCCGATATTGCCGCAGCCGATCACGCCCAGGATCTTGCCGTAAAGCTCGACGCCCATGAATTTCGATTTTTCCCATTTGCCTTCATGGGTCGAGGCGCTGGCCTGCGGGATCTGGCGGGCGAGCGCGAACATCATCGCGATCGCGTGCTCGGCGGTGGTGATGGAATTGCCAAACGGGGTGTTCATCACGATTACGCCGGCCGCGGTGGCGGCGGGCACGTCGATGGTATCGACGCCGATGCCGGCGCGGCCGATGATTTTCAAACGCGGCAGCGCCGCTTTAATGATGTCACCCTTGATCTTGGTGGCGGAGCGCACGGCGATGCCGTCATAATTCCGCGCGATGCCGGAAAGCTCCTCGGGGCTCAGGCCCGGCTTCACATCGACGTCGATTCCGTTGTTCTGAAAGATCTCGGCCGCCAGCTTGTCCATCTTGTCGGCGATAAGGACCTTCGGCATGACACACCCCCAAGTTATTGCGCTGCAAAAGATGGGTTAGCTATAGCAGGAACGGCGGTCGGCGCGGAAGGGGGTAGAGCGGAAAAAATCAGGCCGCTTTTTTCTGCCCTTCGGCCTTGGCCTGGGCGAAGGCCCATTCCAGCCAGGGCAGAAGCGCCTTCACGTCCGCTTCCTCGACCGTCGCGCCGATCCACAGCCGCAGGCCGGGGGGCGCGTCGCGGTGGCCGGTGATGTCGTAGGCCACACCTTCCTTGTCGAGCAGCTTGGTCATGCTTTTGATGAACGCGTGCTGTGCTTCCTCGTCGAGGCCGCTTACATAAGAGTCGGTGATCTTCAGGCAGGCCGAGGTATGGGAACGGGTTTCCGGTTTTTCCGCCAGATGTTCGATCCACGGCGTCTTCTTCACCCAGGCATCGAGCACCGCGAAGTTGGCGGCCGCGCGGCGGGTCGTTTCCTTCACGCCGCCGATCTTCTCCACCCAGTTCAGGGCGTCCAGGCAATCCTCGATCGCCATCAGCGATACGGTGTTGATGGTGTCGCCCTCGAAAATGGCTTCCATCAGCTTGCCGCCCTTGGTCATGCGGAAGATCTTGGGCAGCGGCCAGGCGGGCGTGTAACTCTCAAGCCGCTGCACCGCGCGCGGCGACAGCACGATCATGCCGTGCGCGGCTTCGCCGCCCAGCACCTTCTGCCACGACCAGGTGGTGACGTCGAGCTTGTTCCAGGGCATGTCGTAAGCGAACACCGCCGAGGTGGCGTCACAGAAAGTCAGGCCTTCGCGCTTGTCGCTGATCCAGTTACCGTCGGGCACGCGCACGCCCGAGGTGGTGCCGTTCCACACGAACACGATGTCGCGGTCGGGTGACGTCTGCGCCAGATCGGGGATCGCGCCGTAACCGGCCTTGAAGGCGCGGGTGTCATTGATCTTCAGATGCTTGACGATGTCGATCTGCCACTGCTCGCTGAAAACCTCCCAGCTCAGCACATCGACCCCGCGCGCGCCCAGCATGCTCCAAAGCGCCATCTCGACTGCGCCGGTGTCGGAAGCGGGCACGATCGCGATTTTATAGTCGGCCGGGATATTGAGGAGCGCGCGGTGCTTGTTCAGCACCGCCTTGATGCGGTCCTTGGCGACGGCGGCGCGGTGCGAGCGGCCGAACAGGCCGTTCTTCAGTACTTCGACCGACCAGCCCGGCCGCTTGGCGCAGGGGCCTGAGGAAAAGCAGGGATTTTGGGGTTTCTGCGCGGGTCGGACGGCGGTGTCGGTCATGGCGGGCCTCGAAAATAAAGGGAGCGGAATAGTTTTTCTGTAAAGCTTTCAAGGGGTTATTGCAAGCCTACCATGTATTTACATATTTATTGCCGCCCGATTTCGCTTTCGCTATAATCCAGCCTGGATGTAAGTTTGAAACGCTTTCGCAAAGAGGGACAGCTCATGGCCAGAACACTTGAAGATTTCATGGAAAACTGGGGCAATCTGCTGGGTATCGCGGAGATACCTGAGGAAACCGATCCATTCCCCCGCAGCACCGAATTTATTTTCGCCAGAGTGCAGGAATATCCCGACCTCAAGCTTGACCGCGACCAGACGATTGTCAAAGTCCGCAGCCATGGAAAAACCGAACTTTTGACGGAGCTTGGCGTTCAGCTGAGAATATCCCAGCTGCAAAGGAGTCTGGCTAAAGCGGGCTACGACGGGCGCGACGAAGGGGACTCCCCCAGCCGCATGGTGATAGCCATGAATGTCTACAAAAATCTGGCGGACCGGCTGGCTACAAAAAACACCCCGCGCCCGTAATAACGCCTCCATTTCTGCCTCTGTTCCCGGGCCCCTGCCGTGCTATCATGCCGGCATGATCGGCGGGTTTCGTTCCAGATTGAAGCGCTGGCAGGGCGCGGGGTTGATCTCCGAGGGCCAGGCGCAATCCATCATCGCTTTCGAAAAAGAACGGCGGCAGGGCAAGCTGGTGCGCGACCTGAGCCTCGTCGGCGTGTTCGCGATCGGCCTTGGCATCCTGTCCATCGTGGCCGCCAACTGGCGTTTCATTCCGGCCGAGGCCAAGATCGGCCTGCACGTCCTGCTCAACGGCGCGGTGATCTTCTTCATGCTGCGCGCCAAAAACCCGCTGGTGAAGGACGGGCTGGTCGCCGGGCTGTTCTTCCTGTTCCTGACATTCATCGCCCTGATCGGGCAGATCTACCAGCTGCACGGCGACCTGCCGGCGACGATTTTCTTCTGGACCCTCATCTGCGCGCCGTTCGTGTGGTTCTACGGGCGCGGGCACATCGCGGCTATGCCGTGGACGGCTGCGGCGCTGACCGCCTTCGTGCTCAATATCGGGGACTGGGTGACGGAGGAGCGCTGGCTGTTCTTCACTCTCAGCGCCACCGGCTTCGCGCTGCCGCTCCTGTGCCTGTTGCTCGGGCGCTGGCTTAGGACGGCGAAAGAGGGGTTCGCCCACGTGTTCCATCATCTCGGGCTTTACCTGCCGGCGCTGCTCGCCACGGCGGCGACGTTCCTGTTTTACTTCGGCGAGCGGCTGGCCGCCCATCACACGCTGCTGCTGGGGCTGATGGGCGCGTGCCTGCTGGCGGCGTTCGTGATATTCCGGCCGCGCGGCCGTGACGACGAGGAAGGAAAGATCCTGTGGTCGTACCTGATGGTTTCGGGGCTGGTGGGCCTCGCGCCTTTCGGCCTTGCGTCGGTTGAAAGCGACCTGCTGGCGGCGCTTCTCTTTATCTTCTACTGGGGGTTCCTTGCGTTTCTGGGTGCGCGCATTCCCTCGGGCACGCTGACCGACTGGGCGATCCGCCTGATCGTGCTGCGGCTTTTCATCGTTTATACCGAGATTTTCGGCAGCCTGCTGCTGAACGGCGCGGGGCTGATCATCTCGGGCGTGCTGCTGCTGGTCGTTCTGCGCAACCTCAATAAAATCACTGCCTTTGGGCGACGGCTGGTGAACCATGAGTTCTGACATCAGGCGCATAGCCGGCTTTATAACGCTCGCGATTCCCTTCCTGGCGCTGGCGGCGATGATCGTGCTCAATCACGGCCGGGTCAACAATTACCCGGAATACCGCTTCGTCATCGAGGGCTACGACCCGGTCGATCTCCTGCGCGGGCATTACATGACGTTCCGGTACAAGGATATTAAAACGGAGAATTACAGCGCGCGCGGAAAAAGCTGCGCCTGCCTGTCGGGGCCGCCGGAGAAACCCGTTATCGCGGTGCAAAGCTGCCGCATGGCCAAGAGCTGCGCCGCGCATCTGAAGCTTGAATACGACCAGCCGCCGCAGGAACTGCGCCAGTATTACATTCCCGAGGCGGAGGCGCTGCGGCTCGAATCGACCCTGCGGCAGGACCAGGCGGTGTTCGAAGTCGGCGTGGCGGTGCGCCCCGGCGGTTCCGGGCAGATCAGGATGATGTATGTCGACGGCAAACCCCTGAACGATTATCTCGACAGCCTGCCGCCCGTTTCGTCCCCCGTCTTGCCATGAGCCCCGGTTTTTTCCTGACACTGGTGGCTTCCGACAAGCCGCTGACACCCGGGCATTTGGCCGGGATCGAGCGCTATCTCGATTCGCAGGGGCTGACGATGACGGCCGCGCCGGCGTGGCTGGCGCCGCACAAGGCTGCCGATTTCACGCTGGCCGACCATCCGACCCGCGCACAGATGCAGACGATCCGCGAAGCGCTGACGACGGACTGGATCGACGTGTTTGCGGGGCCGCAGGCCCAACGGCGCAAAAAACTGATGCTGGCCGACATGGACGCCACCATCGTCACCACCGAAACGCTCGACGAGCTGGCGGCCCGCGTGGGCATCGGCGCGGAGATCAAGGCGATCACCGCGCGCAGCATGAACGGCGAGATCGACTTCCCCGACGCCCTGCGCGCGCGGGTGGAAAAGCTGCGCGGCGTGCCGCAATCGCTGCTGCAAGGCGTGCTGGACGATACGATTCTGTCACCTGGCGCCGAGATCCTGCTGCAGGTTCTGAACAGGAAAGGTGTGCGCAGCGTGCTGGTGTCGGGCGGCTTCACTTTTTATACCGAGGCCGTGGCCCGCCGCGCCGGGTTCGATCATCACTACGGTAATATCCTCGAGATCGAGAATGGCCTTCTGACCGGGCGGGTGAAAGAACCGATCCTGGACCGCGATGCCAAACTTAAAACCCTGCAGCGCGAGGCGGCGGCGCACAACGTATCACTGACCGAGACGCTGACGATCGGCGACGGGGCGAACGACCTCGACATGCTGCAGGCAGCGGGTCTGGGCATCGGCTACCGGCCCAAGAAGGTGGTGGCCGACGCGCTCGACAACCTGCTTCTCTACGGCGACCTGACGGCGGCGCTCTATGCGCAGGGCTATAAGGAGAGCGAGATTCGCTCTGTTTTTAATTAGGTGTAGTGTGGTAACATCCAGCCATGGCTGAAAGAAAATTCCTTGTTTCCGACGACCAGCTTGAAGAGATGATCTTCAGCTATTGCCGCGACCTGACCAAACTGGCCAAAGAGGGCCGGTTCGACCCGATCACGGGCCGGGACGATGAAATCGAGCAGATGATCCTCATCCTCCTGCAGAAGGGCCGCAAGAACGTGGGCCTGCTGGCGCCCGCCGGCGTCGGCAAGACCGCCATCGTCGTGGGCCTGGCGCAGCAGATCGCCAACAACAACGTGCCCGCTTACCTGAAGGATGCGCGTGTGCTCGACGTGGATCTTGCCAGCATGGCGGCCGGCACCGCCGGCCCTGCGGAATTCCAGGGGCGGTTCATTCCGCTTTGCAAAGGACTGGCCGAACGCTACCGCTTCGAGGAATATCCCCGCTTCATCATGTTCCTCGACGAAGTGCACACGATCATGCCGACGGTGGCCGGAAGCGCCTATCGCGGCCTTTCAGAAGTTTTAAAGCCTTACATGACGGTGGGTGACCTGCATGTGGTGGGCGCAACCACGCTCGACGAATTCCGCATGTTCGTGGCGGCCGACCCCGCCATGGATCGCCGCTTCCAGAAAGTGTTCCTGAAAGTCCCAAATGCCGAGGAGACCCTGAAAATCCTGGAATCGCTGCGCCCCGGCTATGAGAAGCACCACAAGATCAAGGTATCGGACGAGCGTCTCAAGCGCGTGGTGCATCTGACTGAGACGCACATGAAAAAACGCAATCAGCCGGATAAATCCATCATTATGCTCGATGCGGCGATGGCGCTTTTCGTGATGCGTAATGGCCAGGGCGGCGAGCTTGATGAAAATTCGATCAACGTGATTGTTTCCAAGGAGTGCGGCATCCATCCGGATGCGCTATAGGCCGCCCACCAGCATATATTTCATGTTGAGGAAATCCTCGATGCCATAGCGCGATCCCTCGCGCCCGAGGCCTGACTCCTTCACCCCGCCGAAGGGGATGCTGGCGGCGGCGAGCAGCGGCTCGTTGATCCCCACCATGCCGTATTCCAGCGCCTCGGCCACGCGGAAGGCCTGCCCCAGCTCGCGCGTGTATATATAAGAGGCCAGGCCGAAGCGCGTATCGTTGGCGAGAGCAACCGCGTCGGCCTCGCTTTTGAAGGCGAACAGCCCGGCGACCGGGCCGAAGGTTTCCTCGGCGTGCACCAGCATGGCGGGCGTCATGCCGGTCAAAAGGGTCGGTTCGTAAAACAGCGCGCCCGCCCCGCCGCGCTTCCCGCCCGCGACCAGTTTCGCGCCTTTGCCGAGGGCATCGGCGACATGAGCCTCGACTTTCTCAAGCCCCTGCTCGTTGATAAGCGGGCCGATCTGCACCCCGGGCGCGTCACCCGGGCCGCTTTTCAGCGCGGCGATGCGGGCCGCCAGCTTGCCGGCGAAGGCGTCGTGCACGCTTTCCTGCACGTAAATGCGGTTGGCGCACACGCAGGTCTGCCCGGCGTTGCGGAACTTGCTGGCGATGGCGCCGTCGGCCGCCTTGTCGAGGTCGGCGCTTTCAAACACGATGAAGGGCGCGTTACCGCCCAGCTCGAGCGACAGTTTCTTGATCGTCGACGCCGCCTGCCGCATCAGGATCTTGCCCACCTCGGTCGAACCGGTGAAGGATATCTTTTTCACGAGCGGATGGGTGGTCAGCACTTCGCCGATGGCGGGCGCGCTCGCAAGCGACCCGGTGACGATGTTGAACACACCCGGGGGAATGCCGGCCTGTTCGGCGAGCGCCGCCAGCGCCAGAGCGGAAAGGGGGGTGTCCTCCGCCGGCTTGAGCACGACGGTGCAGCCAGCGGCCAGCGCCGGCGCCACCTTGCGCGTGATCATGGCGTGCGGGAAATTCCACGGCGTGATGGCGCCGACGACGCCCACCGGCTCGCGCGTCACGATCACGCGCGCATCGGCCTTGTGGGTCATGATGGTATCGCCGTAGACGCGCCGGCCTTCCTCGGCGAACCATTCGATGAAGGACGCGCCGCTCAGTATCTCCCCGCGCGCCTCGGCAAGGGGTTTGCCCTGCTCGGCGGTGAGAAGGGCGGCCAGCGCGTCGGCGTTCTTCATGACCAGATCGAACCAGACGCGCATGAGCCGCGCGCGGTCGTGCGCCAGCAGCGCGCGCCACGGGCCGAAAGCGGCCTGCGCCGCCAGCACCGCGTCTTTGGTATCGGCCGCGCCCATGTCCGGCACCTCGGCCAGCATTTTGCCGGTGGCGGGGTCGTGCACGGGGAAGCTTTTGCCGCTTTGCGCCGGCACCCACGCGCCGTTGACATAGGCGCGCTGGCGCAGCAGGGGGTGGCTTTTAAGGTCGATGGTCATGGTGCATCCTTGGGTTTTCTTTTGCGCCCGCCGAGCCAGCCGCGATGGCGGAAATAGCCGAGCAGGCCGCCCGTCACCGCCAGCATCACGGCGATGGAGAAGGGATAGCCGTATTCCCAGCGCAGTTCCGGCATGTTCCAGGGCGAGGCGTCGGGGTCGAAATTCATGCCGTACACACCGACAATGAAGGTCAGGGGGATGAAGATGGTGGCGATGATCGTCAGCACCTTCATGATCTCGTTCATCCTGTAGCTCAGGCTGGAGAGATAGATATCGACCAGCCCCGCCGCGCGCTCGCGGTAGATCTCGAGCAGGTCGAGCACCTGGATGACATGGTCGTGGCAGTCGCGCATATAAGGGTGGATGTCGTCGCGGATCATGGTGTTGTCGTCGGAGAGCAGGCTGATGACGTCGCGCAGCGGCCACATGACGTGGCGCAGGCCGCGCAGATCGCGCTTGATGTCGTGCGTGCGGGCGATGATCTCGGGTGTGGAATTGGCGATCACCGCGTCCTCGAGCTCGTTGAGCTGGTCGCCGTAAAATTCGAGCACCGGGAAATAGCCGTCGATGATCGCGTCGAGCAGGGCATAGGCGAGGTAATCGGGTCCCGCGCCGCGGATCTTGCGCCCCAAGCCGCGCCGCAGGCGGTCGCGCACGGGGTTCAGCACGTCGCCTGGATCCTCAAGGAAGGTCAGGACGTAGTTCTTGCCGAGGAACATGCTGAGCTGCTCGATGCAGAGCTTGCCGTCGCGGATCAGCATCATCTTGAGGATGACGAACAGGTTGCTGTCGTATTCGTCCGTCTTGGGCCGGTGGTTGATGTTGACAACATCCTCGAGCGCCAGCGGGTGCAGCGTGAACAGGTCGCCCAGCTGGCGGATGATATCGACCGAGCCCAGCCCCTCGACATTCACCCAGGTGACGGGCCATTTGGCGAGGAAGGGCTTGATGTCCTCGACCTTCGCGATCTCATGTTCGGCGATATTATTGTTGTCGTAGGCGAACAGGTGGATGCGCGGGAACGGCGCGCCCTCGGGCACGGTCAGGGTGCCGGGCGACGCGCCGGGCTGTTCGTGATGGCGCAGTTTCGTTTTTTTCTGTCTCATGAGGCACTCTCCTCGGCGGCGGCTTCGGTATCCTCGCGGGTCTGGCGGTAACGGCGCAGTCGCGCGGCGCGGTAGAATTTTCCGCGGCGCAGGTAATTCATGCGCCGGATGGCGTAAGTCCAGGCCGGGGTCATGACGAGGCTCAGGACGATGATGGCGACCACGAATTTATACGCTTCCGGCTCGATGGCGGCCATGCTCAGGCCCAGCGCCGCCAGCACGAAGGAAAATTCCCCCACCTGGCCCAGCGTCGCGCCCACCATCACGGCATGGCGCCGCGACAGGCCCAGAAGCCGCAGCACCGTGATGTTGAAATAGGTCTTCAGGAACAGCAGCACGAACAGGACGGCCAGCAGCGGCAGGGCGTTTTCGATTATAAATTTCATATCGAGCATGATGCCCACCGACAGGAAGAAGATCATCAGCAGCAGCTCGAAGATCGGGCGGATATCCTCGTGGTAGCGCTGGTGGTTGTGCGTGCTGCCGATCGCCAGGCCTGCCAGGAATGCGCCGTAGGAGGCGGACAGGCCGACCGCGCCGGTCAGGGCGGCGGCGGTGAAGCAGATGGTGAGGGCGACGAGGACGGTCTGGCCCGCGTCGGGGAAGCTCGGGATCTTCATGCGCGAGAATTTGAACGGCCCCATGTCGCGCCCGCCCAGGGCGTAGATCACCACCACCATGAAGGCCAGGCCTCCGACGATGCGGGCGGCATCCTCGAGCTCGACGACGAACCCGCCCGCCGCGTCGTCGAGCGCGCTGATGACCAGCAGCATGGGAATGACGGCGAGATCCTGCGCCACCAGGATGCCCATGGTGGTCTTGCCGAGCATCGTCTCGTTCTCGCCCATGTCCTCGAGCAGTTTCAGGGCGACGGCGGTGCTGCTCAGCGACACGGCGAAGCCCAGAATGATGATGAGGTTGAGCGACCAGCCGAACAGCAGCCCCAGCGCCGCCATCGCCGCGAGGCCGCCGCCGATCTGCAGCAGCGCTGTGTTGACCGAAAGCCTGAAGCCGTCGAGGAAGCGGTGCGCATCCATTTCGAGGCCGATCACGAACAGGAGCAGGAGGATGCCGAGTTCGGAGAGGAATTTCATGTCGTGGTCGTTGCTGACGAATCCCAGCACCGAAGGGCCCAGGATCATGCCGACGATGATGTAGCCGATGATGACCGGCTGGCCGAAGCGGCGCAGGATGCTGCCACCCGCGAAGGCGGCGGCCAGCACCAGGGCGATCTGGGAAAGGTCGGAGGCGTTTTCGTGCATCGTTCTTCCGGCCCCTCCTTTTGCGATTGTTTTGTTGTATCAGTGTCTTGAAGCAGGGTAGTCTATTTATCCCGCTGCTGCAACGAGCCTGCGCCGGCGCGGTGCGGAAATTATGGCTCAAACGGAAAATTTTCATGACGGACGACGCCGCGGCGCAAACACTGTTCCATCCCTTCGCGGAAGGGCTGGCGGTTCTGCCGCCGGGGCCGTTTCTGTTCACGCGCGCGCGCACGGGCCCGTGGCTGTCCGCCCTGACAAGGGAAACCACGCTTTGCATCCAGCCTTTACAACCGGAAGCCGGGATGCTGGCGCGTGCGGGCTGGAAGGTCGCGCCCGCGTTCGGCGATGATGGCGCGGATTTCGCCGCCGCCTTGGTGCTGTGGCCGAAAACGCAGGACGAAGCCCGTCACGATCTTGCCCGCGCCGCGCGGGCGCTGCGCGCGGGCGGGCTGCTGGCGGCCGCCGCCACGAACGACGCGGGAGGACGGCGCATCGAAGGCGCAATGAAGGAACTGGGTCTCGCGCCGCAGAAAATATCCAAGAACAAAGCGCAGGTGTGCTGGGCCTCCTGCAGCAATCTGAATCGGGTGCGTGCCGATGAATGGATCGCGGCCGGCGGCTTCCGGCCGGTGGCGGATACGGGGCTGCAGACCTGCGCCGGGCTTTTCAGCGCCGATCATGCCGACGCAGGATCGCTTTTGCTGCAGAGCCATCTGCCGGCGGATCTGAGCGGGCGTGGCGCCGATTTCGGTTGCGGTTACGGTTTGCCGGCGGTGTTTGCCGCGCGCCATTGTCCGGCGATCAGTCATTTGACGCTGATCGATCACGACGCTCGCGCGCTTGAAGCGTGCCGCCGCAACATGGAAGCGGCGCAGGCGCTGCCGTGCACGTATCTGTGGCACGATCTGCAGGAGGCGCCGCCGGTCGCCCCGGGCACGCTTGATTTCGTCTTCAGCAATCCGCCCTTCCATCAGGGGCACGCCACTTTGCCGGCGCTCGGGCGCGCGTTCATCCGCCAGGCTGCGCTGCTGCTGAAACCCGGCGGAAAATTCCACATGGTCGCCAATACGCATCTTGCCTATGAGCAGGCGCTTGAGGCAGAGTTCAGCACCCACCGCCGGCTGCATCAGGCGCAGGGATTTAAAATTCTGGAAGCGATTAAATGAACAAGCCGCGTTTCGATTTCAAAGGTATCCTCTGGGATCTCGACAACACCCTGTACCGCACGGAAGAGGATCTTCTGCACGCCTTCAACCAGGCGATCGCGCGCGCCGCCATCGACAACGGCCTGCCGCTGCCGCTCAAGGAAGCGACAGAACTGGCGCGCCGCTGCTTCGATGAAACCGGCTATAGCGGCTATTACTTTATCCATCAATACGGCATCGACCGCGATGTGCTGCATTACAGTTCCCACCGCTTCACCGACGAGAAGATCATCACGAAGTCGGTCGAGGTGACGGAGATGTTCGGCCGCATCGAGACGCAGCACGCCCTGATCACGCACGGCGCGCGCGACTGGGCCATGCGCGTGCTTTTGCATCTGGATCTGCTGCACTGGTTCCCGCACGAGCATATCCACGCGCTCGAGGATTTTGGATTCGAGAAGAAGTCGGCCAGCCCCGCGCCCTTCGTCCAGGCGCTCGCGGGGCTGGGACTGGCACCCGGCGAGGCGGTCATGGTCGAGGATACGATCGAAAATCTGCGCCTGCCGCGGGAGATGGGCCTGACCACGGTTTTCCTGACCCAGGGGCGCAAGCCGGATGCCATTCCCCCGTACGTCGATCATGTTTTCGAGAACACGCCCGCCTTCCTGCGGGCGGTGGAAAAAGAACGGGCGCGCCCGATACCTAATTAACATATTGAAAATAAATAGTTTTTTCCCAGGGCAGGGACAGTGCTTCTGGCAGCGCATTATTAACATAACAATATTTGACAGAATGAAGAAAAACCAGTAAAAAACACTACCCCGCAGAGGAAGTTTTAACTATTTTGGGCGCCATGCCCAGCCCCGGAAGCCCGTACTCTTTAAGGAGAGAAGAATGACCTGCACGATGTTCTCGGTCGATAAACCCCAGCCTGCCCAGAAAATCACGGTCGCCGTGCCCGACGAGGCGCAGCTGAACCTGGGGTTCACCAGCGCCGAGATCACCAACCGCTTGCAGGGTACTGACGGATCGCTGACCTTCACCTTCGCCGACGGCGGCGCGGTCACGATCAGCAATTTCGGCGAGCTGGCCGGCAAGGGCGCGCAGATGGTGATGGCCGACGGGCAGGCTCTGAGCGCCACGCAAATGCTCGCGGGCCTGCAGGGCGCCGCGGAAACGATCGCGCAGCCGGCTGCCGGGCAGGTCAGCGAGATCGTTCTCAAGCCGGGCCAGACTTACGCGTTCAGTTTCACGGCCGCCGACAAGGCCGAGATCACCCAGCAGGGTGGTGCTCTGATCATCGCTTTCGATGACGGCGGCAAGATCGTGCTGAAGAATTTCAGCGAAGCCATCAACGCGGCCGACCCCGCCGAGATCGCCTATAACGGCGACACCGTGTCGCTGGTCGAATTCGCCGACATGATGAAGCTCGCCGACGCCATGAGCGACAAGATGGAAGAAGGCGCCCCCGCCACCGCCATCCGCAAGGAAGGCCCGGCCGCGATCGAACCGGCAGCGGGCGAGAAGGACGCGCAGCCGGCGCCCGACAAACGCAGCAGCCTTGAAACCACCGACGGCGACGATATGGCCGCGCTGGCGCAGCAATTGGCCGGCGTGGAACCGGCCGCAGGCGAGCAGGGCCAGGGCGGCAATAATTCCGCCGGCGGCTACGGCTTCAACAGCAGCGTCGATCCCGCCGCGCTCGTGGGCCTGGGCCCCATCGGCCCGATCGGCCCGACCGCGCTGCAGTTCGGCCTGCCTGAATTCAGGGACGAGCTTTTCTTCGTTGAAGATGAAATCGATCCGCCGGCCGCGCCGGTTTTCGAAGTGGCCGATGTGATGGTGCTTGAAGACGGCACCGTGCCTTTCATCGTTTTCGCAGGCAGCAATAATCCCGGCCCGGGCGTTGTCACCGTGCTGACTGTTTCCGGCATTCCCGCCGGCTGGGGCGTCGATCCGCAGGGCGGCACGTACGATTCCGCCACCGGCACCTGGAGCATCGTTGTCAACGGCAGCTTCACGGGCGGGCCGCTGCTTTCACCTCCGGCCGACTCGGATATTGACAGGCTCGATCTGCAGGTCAGCGTCACCAACACCGATACCCAGACGGGCCTGAGCACCACGGCCGGCGGTACCGCTGCCGTGATCGTCGACGCCGTGGCCGACGAGCCCGCGCTCTCGACCGCTGATGCGAGCGGCGATGAAGATACGCCGCTGCCGGTCGTCATCAATACCGGCGTTACCGACACCGACGGTTCCGAAACCATCGTCCGCATTCTCATCTCGGGCGTGCCGCAGGGATTCGTCCCCTCGGCCGGCATCGATCTGGGCGGCGGCGTATGGCAGCTGACCCCGGCCGAACTTGCGGGTCTGACCATGACCCCGCCCGCCGACTTTACTGGCAGCATCAATATTGGCGTGGAAAGCTTCGCGCAGGAAACCAACACGAGCGACATCGAGCCCGACACCGGTAATAACGAAGCCAGCACGACTGGCGAACTGACCCTGACCTGGGGCCCGGTGGCCGATACGCCCGAACTGCGCGTCGATGATGCGCAAGTGAAAGAGGACGGCAACGTGTTCGTGCCCGTCGCCGCCACCCTGACCGACCGCGACGGTTCCGAATTCCTGACCCTGAATGTCAGCGGCGTGCCCGCGGGCTGGATCCTGACCGGCGCCGGCTGGGCGCCGAGCGGTCCGGGCTCCTTCACGCTGGTGCTGGCGCCGGGCGCCGATTACGCCGGCGGTTTCACCCTGACGCCGACCACCAACAGCGACGTCGATCTTTCCGGTCTGCAGGTGGTCGCGTATTCGACCGAGATTGCCAACGGTGATACCGCCGCGACCAGCGCTGCGATTGATGTGATCGTCGACGCCGTGGCCGACGTGCCGACCATCAATGCCGCCAACAACAGCGGCAACGAAAACACCGCGCTCGCCGTGAATATCGCGGCGGCGCTGACCGACCTCGACGGTTCGGAAGCCATCACCGGCTACCGCGTTACCGGCGTGCCGGACGGCTTCACCTTCAATAAAGGCAGCAACGCCGGCGGCGGCGTATGGAACTTCGCGCCCGCGGATATCATCGGCCTGACGGTTACACCCCCGGCCAATTACACCGGCACTCTTAATCTGAACGCCATCGTGTTCAACACGGAAACGCCCGTCAGCGACGGCGAGTTCGATACAGCCGACAACAACAACCAGGCGAGCGATCCGTTCACCCTGACCTGGCGCCCGGTTGCGGATACGCCGGACATCACCGTGAACGGCGGCATCGACGACGCGCAGGTGAAGGAAGACGGCAGCGTCGTGATCCCGATCGTCGCCACGCTGGGCGCGGGCAGCTCGCCCGCCGCGTTCCTGACAGTTACGGTCACGGGCATCAATCCGGCCTGGGGCTTCAGCGTGCCTCCGGCTGCGGGCGGTGTTTACAACAGCGCGGCGGGCACCTGGACGGTGACGCTGGCGCCGGGCGCTGCGCTCAACACCGTCATGACCTTCACCCCGCCGGCCAACAGCGATGTCGATCTTAACGGCCTGCAGGCCGTGGCCGTAGCGACCGAGCCCGCTTCAGGTACCACCGCTTCGGATACCGACGCCTTCCGCATCATCACCGACGCCGTGGCCGACGTGCCGACCATCAATGCCGCCAACAACAGCGGCAACGAA
>CAZNYM010000005.1:43625-80086 GCA_964577255.1 uncultured Pseudobdellovibrionaceae bacterium
CGACGCCGTGGCCGACGTGCCGACCATCAATGCCGCCAACAACAGCGGCAACGAAAACACCGCGCTCGCCGTGAATATCGCGGCGGCGCTGACCGACCTCGACGGTTCGGAAGCCATCACCGGCTACCAGATCAGCGGCCTACCCGCGGGCTTCTCCTTTAATAAAGGTACCGACGCGACCGGCGGGGTGTGGAACTTCACCCCGGCGCAGATCGCGGGCCTGCGGCTTATCCCGGCGGCCGGCTATGTCGGCAGCTTCAGCCTGACGGTCAAGGTGTTCAACGCCGAAACGGCCCTGGCGGGCGTCGAGGTCGACACCACCGACAACACCAACCAGGCGACGCGCACGCTGACCATCACCCTGACGCCGGACGATGTGCCCGTCATCACCCAGCCCGAAACTATCACGGTGGATGAGACCAATCTGGCGGGCGGCGTGATCACGGTGAACGACAGCATCAGCGCCAATTTCGGCACCGACACCCCGGGCAGCTTCAGCGCCAACGGCGGATTCTTCGCGGGCGTGCCGTTGTTCTCGAACGGCGCAGCGGTGAACGTCACCCGCGCGGGCAACCTGTATACCGGCGCGACCGCGACAGGAACCGTATTCACCCTGCAGGTCAACACCAACGGCACTTACCAGTTCCGCCTGGTCGATACGCTCGATCATCCGAATGCGAACGACCACAACGACAACATCGTTCTGCAGTTCGGCGTGACCGCGACCGACAGCGAAGGCGACCCCGCCAACGGCGTGATCACCGTCAATGTGCTCGACGACGGCCCCACGGCCTTCGCCGATTTCAATGTTGTGTCGAGTGACGCCGGTTCCTCGGTCGGCGGCAACGTCATGACCAACGACACCAAGAGCCAGGACGCCCCGAACAAGATCATCAGCATAGCGCATGGCGGCAACGTTGTGGACGTTCCCGCCACGGGCGAGGTTTCGATCGCCGGCGACCACGGCACCCTGACCATCCGCGCCGACGGTTCCTACACTTATACTGTGGATCCCTGCGGCGATGATGGCGGCGTGGGCGCGGTGCCTTACGCGTTCCCGGAAACGCGCGCTTTCCCGGCTCTGACGGAAGGCGTGGCAATCAGCGGCGACACGCTGAACAGCCGCGGCATCCATCCGCAGGCGCTTGACGTCAGCTACGCCGCCACCGTCGAGGTTACGTTCGTTTCCGACGGCGCGGGTTACAACAACACGCTGGGTGCCTATACCATCGCAGCCGACGGCACGCTGATGGCGGCGCAGATCGTGGTGCCCAACGGCAACACCGCCGGCACAGCGCCGCACACGCTCGCGCTGCCGGGCGGCCAGGACGGCTTCGGCTTCTTCCTGATTGCCAACGGCTTCACGGTCAACAGCGGCTATGCAGGCCTTGATCTCGTCAACGGCACCCTGAACTTCGTGTACAGGAACGGCACGGCGCAGGAGCGCCTGGCCAAGGTCAGTGACCACGGTGCGGACATCGCGCTGGTCTATACCGCGCCGGGCGGCGCGGAAACTGTGCTGCAGGGCGCCGTCTATCACACCACCGACCGCGGCGGTTCGACCGCCATCAACGTCGATGAAAGCATCCGCGTGGTTTCGGGCCTGCCCGATCCGTCGGATCCCAGCACGCTGCGCATCGGTTTTGAAGACCTGCCGGCCCTGGGCGACCGCGACTACGAAGACATCGTCTTCGATGTACAGATCAGCGCACGCCCGGGTGGAGACAATTGCGACTGCGGACCGGACGAGTTTACCTACGTCCTGCAGGACGCGGACAACGATAAATCGTCCTCGACCCTGACCATCACCTGCGCCGCGCCGCAGCTTATCGTCGGCAGCAACGTCGACGACAAGACCGGTTCGCAGACCGGCTGGCAAGAAGGCAACGGCAACGGTGTCATCAATGGCGGTCTGGCGGCGGACATCCTGATCGGCGACGTCGGCGGCGCCAGCTCGCAAAGCAAGACCCAGGACTACAACGTGGTCATGATGCTGGATGTCAGCGGCTCGATGGGCACGCGCGCGGACGTGAATTCGCGCCTGTCGCTGCTGCTGTCGGCAGTCAACAACCTGCTGACCGAGTTCAACGCCTACACGACCGGCGTCATCAAGGTGCACTTCGTTCCGTTCGGCACCGACGCCGGCGCCACCGGCACCTTCACCGTCACCACGGCGGCGGGCCTGAACGCGGCGAAGGCGTATCTCAACACCATGCCGATCGGCGGCAATACCAACTACGAAGCGCCGCTGATGAAGGCGAACGCGTGGCTGCAGGGCGCCGAGCCGATCCCCGGCGCGCTGACCTACAGCTACTTCATCACCGATGGCGAGCCGAACCGGTATCAGAACAATGCCAACCAGTCGGTCTTCAGTTCGGCCGAAGTCGTGATGAACGAGATCACCGGCGTGACCGATGCGGTCAACGACGTGGCGCTGCTGAAATCGCTGAGCACGGAAGTGATCGGCGTCGGCATCAATATTGGCGCGGCGACGCTCGCCAACGTGGCGGTCATCGACTCGAACGGCGTGGCCCTGAACATCACCCAGGCCTCGCAGCTGGATGTCGCCCTCGCAGCGGTCAGCCCGCTGAACCTGATTTCGGGTGCGGGCGCGGACGTTCTCAACGGTGGCGACGGCAACGACCTGATCTACGGCGACTCCGTCTACACGGATGCGCTGGCGCTGGCCCAGGGCCTCGACAGCCTGCCCGGTTCGGGCTGGGAAGTGTTCGCGCGTCTGGAGGCCGGTGAAGGTAACGATGCCGGCTGGACCCGCGACGACACGGTCGCTTATATCAACGCCAACTTCAACGCGCTCGCGCAGGAATCGCTCAGCAGCCAGGGAACGGGCCGCGTCGGCGGCAACGACACCATCGCGGGCGGCGCCGGCAACGACATCATCTTCGGCCAGGAAGGCCGCGATGTCATCACGGGCGGCGCCGGCAATGACATTATCTTCGGCGGCACCGGCGACGATGTCTTCAAGTATATCGGTACTGGCGACGGCGTCGACGCGATCAAGGATTTCGACACCGGCAGCGACAGCCTGGATCTTTCCGCGCTGCTCGCCGCGTTCGATCCCCTGCAGGACAGCATCGACGACTTCGTGTTCGCGAGCGAGTCGGCCGGCAACACGGTGATCGCCGTCGATGCCGCCGGTTCGGGCAATGCGGCGTCCGCCACGGTCCTGGCCGTGCTGCAGGGCGTTACCGGCGTCGCGCTTGAGGATCTGCTCAACGCCAACAGTGGCGGCAACGTCGCCTGATAGGCGCCGGGCCTGACCTGAGACACAGAGAGGGGCGCTCACCGGGCGCCCCTTTTGTTTTCATAATGTAAAGAAAGGGCAAAGGATGGGGTTTCGGTTGAAATCCCAATCGTAACGCATTGAAAAAACATAAGAAGGAGGCTTGGCCCGGGACCCGGCTTCTGCTAGCATCCGGGGGTAGGCCCAAGGGTTGCATTTCCCGTAGAAAGCCTTCATAACACTCCCCAACGCACGGCCGGACCCTGCCCCAGGCAGCCCTGCCGGCCGATATAAAAATCAATCTGCAATAATATAAGGTGCTGATGATGGCTATCCGCAAGTTTGTAAAAGCTCTGGTCCTTTCCGCCGCCGTTATGTTTCCCGCCGCGCTCGCGCAGGCCCAGGACGTAACCTTTACGCCCGCGCCGCCGCCTGCCGCCGACATGCCGGTGCCGGTCGAAGCCACGCCGCCCGCCATGCCGTCCGCAGCACCTGCTGTTACGCCCGCGCCCGCAGCGGCACCAGTTCCTGCTCCGGCGCCTGCTCCTGAAGCGGCCGCGCCGCAACCCGCGCCAGCTCCGGCGCCCGTAGCCGAGGCTGCCCCTGCGCCGGCACCTGAAGCAGTTCCGGCCCCCGCACCCGAGCCTGCCAAAGAAGAAGTCAAGGCCGAGCCCCCGAAACCCAAAGTGGTGAAAAAGGCCGCCAAGAAAAAACCCGCGCCGAAAATGACCGTCACCGAAGCGCCCGCGCCCAAGGCCGAAGCGCCAGTCATGAAAGCCGCCAACAAGGTCATGAACCTGCGTGACGCCGTCGCCGTCGGCATCGCTACCAGCCCCGAATATGGCGTGGTCGCGAACAACCGCCGCGCCACCGACGAAGAGTTGCGCCAGGCACGAGCCCTGTATCTGCCTTCGGTCGACCTGCGCGCCGACACCGGCTTCGAGCACAGCGACGATCCGGCGACCCGCGCCGGCGCCGATGGCGACGACACCGAAAACATGTGGCGTTTTGAGGCTGGCATCACATTGACCCAGATGCTGTTTGACGGCTGGGAAACGCGTTACGAGAATGTGCGCCAGCAGGCTCGCGTGCTCTCCGCCGCGCGCCGCGTTGGCGAAGCGTATGAACTGGGCGCCCTGGGCGTGGTCGAGTCGTATCTCGACGTGCTGCGCCAGCGCGAACAGATGAAAATCGCCCGCGAAAACGTCGCCCAGCACATCACCCTTCTGGACCAGATCCAGGATAACTCCGAAGCCGGCCGCGGCACCGCCGCCGACGTCGAGCAGGCCCGCGCCCGCCTGGCGTCCGCCCGCGCGGTCGAGGCCAGCGTGCGCGAAGCCCTGCGTGTGGCCGAAGCCGCTTACATCCGCGAAGTCGGCGATGCGCCGCAGGACCTGGTCGTGCCGGTCGTGCCCGCCAACGCCCATGCCGGCGATGTTGAAAAAGAGGTGAAGCTGGCGCTGGCACAAAGCCCGACGCTGGCGATCTTCGAAGCCGACATCGATGTCGCACATGCCGAGTTCGAGGGTGCGAAATCGACCTTCTACCCGCAGTTCGACTTGCAGATGAACGCCCGCCAAGGCCATGACCTGGGCGGCGTCGAGGGCCGTGACCGCAGCGCCACTGCGCTCGTGGTCATGAACTGGAATCTGTACCGCGGCGGCGGCGACACCGCTCGCGTGCGCGAGCAGATCAACCGCGAAGCGCAGGCCAAGGAAGAACGCGCCCGCGCCGCCCGCCAGGTGGAAAACGATGTGCGCCAGACCTGGGCCCGCATGCTGTCTTCAGGCGAGCGCGCCCGCGAGTTCGGCGACCAGGCCAAGGCCAACGTGGAAGTGGTCAAGTCCTACAAGGACCAGTTCGACCTCAACCGCCGCACGCTGCTTGACGTGCTGGACGCTCAGAACGAGCTGTTCGTCTCGCGCAGCAACATGGTCAACGCCGAGTTTCTGGAAATGTTCGCGGCTTACCGCCTGATGGCCCTGCGCGGCGAGCTGCTCCGCACGCTGGGTGTGGACTACCCGCGCGAATCCGATCCTGCTAAGATGTAAGGCGATTCGTCCTTACCCGCGCAGGATCTGATTTCGTTTGACCGCCAAAGACAATCCCAAGCCCGCCACCGGCGCCGCCGGAACCGATTCTCCTGCCCACAAGCAGGAGAATCCGGACGTCTGGCCGCTTGAGGCCGACCGCCTGGCGGTGCGCCTGTCGCTGGCGGAATGCCTGCGGCTGATGGCCGCGCATTACGGCCGCCGCACCACCGTCAATGCCCTTCTGGCCGGGCTGCCGGTTCCGGCGACCGGCCTGACGCCTTCCCTGTTCATCCGCGCCGCCGCCCGCGCCGACCTGCAGGCCCGCCTGGCCGAGCGCACGCTCGAGGCGCTGGCGATTGCCCCGGTGCTGCCCTGCGTGCTGGTGCTGGAGCAGGGGCTGTCCTGCATCCTGTGGGACATCAAGTGGCCGGACAAGCATCCGCCGCGCAAGGAGCCGGGCCAGGCGCCCGCCGTGCATCCGGAAACGCAGTTCGTGGTGCAGTTCCCCGAGATCGAGGGCGAGCGCAAGACCATGCCGCTCTCCGCGCTCAAGAAGCTTTACGCCGGTTACGCCTTTTTCCTGCGCCCGGAAGCGCGCCACGACGACCGCGCCGGCCCGGCCGTGATCGACAGCGCCCGCGACTGGTTCTGGGGGGCGCTGAAGGAGCATAGCAAGATCTACCGCGAGGTGGCGCTGGCTGCAGTGATGATCAACGTCTTCGCGCTGGTCAGTTCGCTTTATGTGATGAACGTCTATGATCGCGTCATTCCTTATGCCGCCTGGGCCACGCTGTGGGTGCTCAGCGCCGGCGTGATCGTGGTTTATATTTTCGATTTCATCCTCAAAGGGCTGCGCGCGCATTTCCTCGACGTCGCCGGGCGCAAGGCCGACGTGAAGATCTCGGCCGCCCTGTTCGAACAGACCATGGGCATGACCATGGAAGCGCGGCCCGCCAGCGCCGGTGTGCTGGCCAGCAACATGAAAGAGTTCGAGGGTCTGCGCGATTTCTTCACCTCGGCGACGCTCGTCACGCTGATCGACCTGCCGTTCACGCTTTTGTTCATCGCCGTGATCGGTTTGATCGCCGGGCCGCTGGCGCTCATCCCCCTGTTCGCCGTGCCGCTCGTTCTGCTGACCGGCTACGTCCTGCAGCGGCCTTTGCAGAAAATCACCCGTGAATCGCTGCATGAAAGCGCGCTTAAGAACGCGCTTTTGTTCGAGACCATCACCGGGCTCGAAACAATCAAGGTCCAGGCCGCCGAAAGCCACGCCCAGCGCCGCTGGGAGGAGTTGACTGAAAAGGGCGCACGCACCGCGATGAAGATGCGCCGCCTGTCGTCTTTCGCCCTCAATCTTTCCACCTTTATCCAGCAGATGGTCAGCGTGGCGGTGGTATGCTGCGGCGTGTGGCTGGTGACCGAGGCGCACATCACCATGGGCGCGCTGATCGCGAGCGTGATCCTGAGCGGCCGCGCCATGGCGCCGCTGACGCAGGTGGCAGGACTTCTCACTCGCCTCAACCAGTCGCGCGAGGCGCTGCGCCAGCTCAACGATCTCATGAAGCGTCCGGCTGAGCGCCCGGCCGGCAAGCATTTCATCTCCGTTCCCGCTTTCAGGGGCCAGGTCGATTTCAAGGATGTCGAGTTCAACTACCCGGGCCAGAGCATGGCCGCGCTCAACCGGGTATCCTTCTCGATCCAGCCGGGCGAGCGCATCGGCATCATCGGTGCGGTGGGTTCGGGCAAGACGACGATCGAACGCCTGCTTCTCAATCTCTATCAGCCGGGTAAAGGCTCGGTGCAGATCGACGGCACCGACGTGCGTCAGATCGACCCAGGTGACCTGCGCCGCAACATCGGCGCGGTCCAGCAAAGCCCGCAGCTTTTTTATGGCAGCGTGCGCGAAAACATAACCATGGGCCATGAAATGGCGCCGCAGCGCGCGGTGCTGCGCGCGGCCGAATTATCAGGCGTGATGGAATTCCTGCGCGATTCCCAGCATGGACTCGACACGCAGGTGGGCGAGCGCGGCGAGGCGCTGTCGGGCGGCCAGCGCCAGGCGGTGGCGATCGCCCGGGCGCTTTTATACGATCCCCAGATTCTCATTCTCGATGAACCCACGGCCTCGATGGACCCGGCCTCCGAAAACCGCCTGCGCCTGCGGCTGCAGGAAATCTGCAAGACCAAGACCACGATCCTGATCACCCACAAGGGCTCGATGCTGGGCCTGGTCGACAAGCTGATCCTGCTCGACCGCGGGCGGCTGGTGGATTTCGGAGAGAAAGACGACATCATCCGCAAGCTGCAGGCGCGCCAGTACGGCACCACCGCCGAGCAGACCGACGTTTAGGGGGGCCGGTATGAACAAACCCGCAAAAAAACCCGCGAAGCCGCCCGCTCCCAGCGTCAACACGCCCGACGAGTGGGCGCGCATCAATAACGACTGGGCCCGCGAAAAACTCGAGAAGATGCAGGCGCACGCCGACCGGTTTTTCACCACGGACGAGGATCTGCCGCTTTCCCAGCATCTTATACTGGTGTTCGTGACGCTGTCCTTTGTG
Source organism: uncultured Pseudobdellovibrionaceae bacterium (assembly GCA_964577255.1). Lineage (GTDB taxonomy): Bacteria > Pseudomonadota > Alphaproteobacteria > Micavibrionales > Micavibrionaceae > Micavibrio_C. The sequence goes on from CAZNYM010000005.1 coordinate 51,464, forward strand.
ACGTTTTTTGCCTGGGCGTCCTTTGCCAAGCTCGACGAAGTGACCAAGGGTATGGGCAAGGTCATCCCTTCAAGCGAAGTGCAGAAGCTGCAAAGCCTCGAAGGCGGCATCATCGACGCTTTTCTGGTGAAAGAAGGGGACGAGGTCAAGACCGGCCAGGTGCTGGTGCGCCTGCGCGACGTGCAGGCTTCCTCCGATCTCGGCGCCAACCAGAAGCGCTCTTTGGGTCTGCAGGCCAAGATCGCGCGCCTGCAGGCGGAAGCGGAAGGAGCGGATACGCCGAAATTCTCCGACGAGATCATGAAAGGCGTGCCGGAAAGCGTGACCGAGGAACTGAACGCCTTCCGTGCCAACCAGCAGAACAATAAGACGCAGATGAGCGTGCTGCTCGAACAGGTGACGCAGCGCCGCCAGGAGATCAGCGAATTGCAGACCCGCATCGCCGATCTCAAGGAAGTGACGCGCCTGTCGCGCCAGCAGCTCGAGATGATCCGCCCGCTGGTGGCGCGCGGCTCGGCGCCGAAGCTGGAGCTGATCCAGAAAGAACAGGAAGTGAAGGAGCGCCAGACGGAGCTCAACAGCCTGGAATCCTCGCTGCCGCGTGTAACATCGGCGGTGCAGGAGGCGGAGGCGCGCATCAAGGAGCTGGAAAGCGCCTTCCAGGCCCAGGCCCAGACGGAGCTTTCCGCCACGCAGATCGAGCTGAACGCGCTGAAAGAGACGTTAGGCGCGCTCGAAGACCGCAAGGACCGCACGGAGATCAGATCGACCGTGAACGGCTATGTGAAGGACATCATCATCAGCACCGTGGGCGGCGTGGTGCAGCCGGGCATGGATATCATCCAGATCGTGCCCAAGGACGACCAGCTTCTGATCGAAGCGAATATCCGCCCTGCCGATATCGCTTTCCTGCATCCGGGACAGGAAGCAGTAGTAAAAATCACCGCCTATGATTATTCCATCTATGGCGGGCTGAAGGGCGAGGTGGTGGATATTTCCGCCGACTCGATCCAGGACGAGAAAGGCGAAAGTTTTTACCGTGTGCGCGTGCGCACGCATGAGAGCGTTTTACACCGCAAAGATAAGATATTGCCGATCAAGCCCGGCATGGTGGCTTCTGTCGACATCGTCACCGGCCGTAAGACAATCATGCAGTACATTATGAAGCCAACCTGGAAAACGATGAGCGATTCGCTGGGCGAACGGTAACCGCTTTATTCTTCCCGGATCCAGCTCAGAGCTTCGTCTCTCTGGCTTTTGTCGAAAATCCGCACATCCCCGCTCAGCAGATTGCCCGTCAGCTTGACCTGGAACATCTTTTTTTCCGGCGGGTTGATATAGGCGATCTTGCGGGCGAAACGGCCGTATTCGTAAATGGACTGAAAACTCAGATCGGCGGCGTCTTTGCCCCAGCCGCCAAAATCGGTCGCGTAATGGACCAGCAGCCGGAAATGGCCGTGTTTTTTGACGATAGCGGCCATGGGGTTGTAGAAATTCGGCACGTAATCGGCCAGAACGATCCGTCCGTGCATCGAAACCGCCAGAATGTCGTCGCGGCTTTCCGGCAGGGGCACCACAGTGGGTTTCCCGGCCATTTTATGCTGTTCCATCAGTATCCCTTCCTGTAGGCAGTTTATCCCACACAATATAGGGCGCGCGGCGCGCGGCTTCAATTGCAGGAAACGCTGGGTTGCCTGCGGGTGCTTGCATCGCCGCAAAACCTTGGATATATCCATGGAATGCAATGATTTTGGAAAGTTTTGCCATGTGTCCCGCCAGCCAACCAGCCTCTGCCGCTTCAACCCTGACACTGACCTTCCCCGACGGGCGCACGGCGACTTATCCGGCTGGTACAACGGGGCTGGCGGTGGCCGAAGCCATTTCCAAATCGCTGGCCAAGGCGGCTATTGCCGTGCGCGTCAACGGGGCGCTGTGGGATCTTTCCCGCCCGCTGGAGGGCGACGCCAAGATCGAGATCGTCAAGCGCGAGGACGCTGCGGCGCTTGAGATGATCCGCCACGACTGCGCCCACGTGCTGGCCGAGGCGGTGCAGATCCTTTACCCCGGCACCCAGGTGACGATAGGCCCCAACATCGAAAACGGATTTTTCTACGATTTCGCCCGCAACGAGCCGTTCACGCTCGAGGATCTGCCCAAGATCGAAGCCAAGATGCGAGAGATCGTCGAGCGCGGCGCGCCCTTCACCCGCGAGGTGTGGGACCGCCACGACGCGATCAAGTATTTCCGCGCCAAGGGCGAGGCTTACAAGGCCGAGCTGATCGAGGACCTGCCCGAGACGGAAACGATCACGATCTATAAGCAGGGTGAGTGGACCGATCTGTGCCGCGGCCCGCACATGCCCACGGTCAAGCATGTCGGCACGGCGTTCAAGCTGACCAAAGTGGCGGGCGCCTACTGGCGCGGCGATTCCAACCGCGCGATGCTGACGCGCATCTATGGCACAGCCTGGCGGAGCAAGGAAGAGCTGGACGCGCACCTCAAGCAGATCGAGGAAGCGGAAAAGCGCGACCACCGCAAGCTCGGCCGCGAGATGGATCTCTTTCACCTACAGGACGAGGCGCAGGGCTCGGTGTTCTGGCACGACAAGGGGTACCGCATCTGGCTCGCGCTTGAAGGCTATATGCGCCGCCGCCTGAAGGATGCCGGCTATATCGAGGTCAAGACGCCGCAGCTGATGGACAGCCGTTTCTGGGAAGCCTCCGGCCACTGGTCGAAATACCGCGAGAACATGTTCGTAGTGCCCGACGTGGTACCCAACACCGAGGAAGGCGGGAAGATTTTCAAGGAAGAGCCCAAAAGCTTCATGGCGCTCAAGCCCATGAACTGCCCCGCCCATGTGCAGATCTTCAAGCAGGGGATCAAGAGCTACCGCGACCTGCCGATCCGTATGGCGGAGTTCGGCTGCTGCCACCGCAACGAACCGCACGGGGCGCTGCACGGCCTGATGCGCGTGCGCCAGTTCACCCAGGACGACGCCCATATTTTCTGCCGTGAAGACCAGATCGAGAGCGAAACCATTTCCTTCTGCGCTCTGCTGAAATCGATTTACACTGATCTGGGGTTCAGCGACGTGGTGGTGAAGCTTGCGACCCGACCCGCAAACCGCGCCGGTTCGGATGACATCTGGGACAAGGCGGAAGACGGTCTGCGCCGCGCTCTGGCCGCCGCCGCGATGGCTTACGAGGAAGCGCCGGGAGATGGCGCGTTCTACGGGCCCAAGCTTGAATTCCACATCCGCGACGCGATCGGTCGCTCCTGGACCTGTGGTACCATCCAGCTCGATTTTGTCCTGCCCGAGCGCCTGGACGCGACGTATATCGGCGAAGACGGCGCCAAGCACCGCCCCGTCATGCTGCACCGGGCGATCCTGGGCAGCCTCGAACGTTTCATCGGCATCCTGATCGAGAATTTCGCGGGTAAATTACCTTTGTGGCTCACGCCGCTGCAGTGCGTGGTGGCGACCATCACCTCGGACGCCGACGGTTACGCCCGCGAAGTCGCGGAGGCGCTGCGGGCGGCGGGCCTGCGCGTCGAAACCGACCTGCGCAACGAGAAGATCAATTACAAGGTGCGCGAGCATTCGCTCGCCAAGGTGCCGGTCATGTTCGTGGTGGGCAAGCGCGAAGCCGAGGAAAAGACCGTCGCCATCCGCCGTCTGGGCGAGGAACGGCAGGAGGTCGTTTCCCTGACCCAGGCTGCCGCCACGCTGGCGGCGCAGGCCCGGCCGCCGTATTAATAGGATCCAACCCCCTGATTTTGGCTTGATTTCTCTTGCTTTGCGGCGGGAACAGCCCTATTAATGGCGGTTTATGGCACCAACAACGCACAGGAGAATCCGCCATCGCCTTCGATAACAGCCGACCCCCTTCCGGTCCGCGCCCCGCCGGCAGCCGTCCGCCGGGAAGCCGCCCCCCCTCATCTGGTTCACGCCCCCCATACAACCGTCCCGCCGGTCCGCGTCCCGCCGGTCCGCGCCCGCCTTACCGCGCGCCGCAGCGTCCGGTCGACGAAAACGGCCTGAAGATCAACGACCAGATCCGCGCCCGCGAAGTGCGCCTGATCGCCGCCGACGGCGAGCAGATGGGCGTCGTGTCGATCGCCGATGCGCTGGCGCGCGCCGAGGAAGCCGGCCTTGACCTGGTGGAAATATCGCCGACCGCCGAGCCGCCCGTGTGCAAGATTCTCGACTACGGCAAGTATAAATACGAGCAGCAGAAAAAAGCCAACGAAGCCCGCAAGAAGCAAAAGACGATCGAGATCAAGGAACTCAAGATCCGTCCCGGCATCGACAAGCACGATTACGATGTGAAAATGCGCGCCGCCCGCCGCTTCTTCGAGGAGGGCGACAAGGTGAAATTCACCCTGCGCTACCGCGGCCGGGAAATGGCACACCAGCATCTGGGCATGGAAGTCCTCAACCGCATCAAAGGCGAGCTTTCGGACGTCGCCAAGATCGAGCAGGACGCCAAGATGGAAGGCAAGCAGGTGACGATGGTTATGGCGTCACTGACGCAGAAGTAATTCCTAAACGAAAGTCTGTGCCCATTCGGCCAGCGCGCCGCGCGACATGCTGCCGACGCGGGTATCGACCGGTTTGCCGTCCTTGAACACCATGAAAGTAGGAATGCCGCGTACGCCGTATTTGGTGGGGGCGTTGGGGTTCTCGTCGATGTTCACTTTCACGACCTTCATTTTGTCGCCCAGCGAACTGGCCACTTCGTCGACCAGGGGGCTCATGGCCTTGCAGGGGCCGCACCACTCCGCCCAGAAATCGACCATCACGGGGCCCGGGGCCTTGAGGACTTCGGTCTCAAAATCGCTGTCGCTGACGGGGCGGCTGGCCATGAATAACTCCCGGGAAGGTTGGTTTTTGTACAGTCCCCAGCAATATGGCCCGACGGGGCGACCCGTCAAGCGCTCCGCCGCCGCCGCGGAAATTTCTGGACAGATCTTTTGTTTTCATATTATATCAAGGGGTTTTGTAGTCCCCCATACCCTGCTAAAAAGCGAAACATGGACATTGTGCACCCGGATTCAGCGGGAGATCCCTATCAAGTCTATCAGGAAGATGTGCGCGAAATCGCGGAGCAGCATCTGTCGCGCTTTTTCAATCTATCGTTCATGGAGACCGTCTCTTCCTATCCCGAGGCGGCAGCCTATGTTGAGGCCCTGGGCCTGCTGGCGCTGGTAGGACGCAACATGAGCGTCACCGAAACCAGCGCCGATGTCATGCGTTATGAGGGTGAGGGCGCCCAGCTTCTCGTCAACCGTGTGATTTCAGTACACGAATACTTTCAGCAGGCCGCCGCCGCTAACGAGCCACCCAAGGAACCAACCGCTTCCCGGGAGGATATTGCCAGTGAACTGATTGCCCAGGCTCTGGCTTTGCCGGAACGCACACAGGGCATATTCAGGATCGAGTCGGAAATTAATTTTGAGCTGGATCCTGGTGAAGGCATTCTCAGGCGCAGCTTCTGCTTGACGATGCAGATCTGGCAGGAAACAGACCCCGCAACCACCCATAAGACGGTCAGCAACGTGATCTGCGGGAAACCTTCCGAAAAATCTTTCCTTATCGCTTGTGACAACGGCCCGCATTAGAAGACCGGTATGACTGAAGAAGAAAAACTTGTTTTAAAAACGCTCAGCGACTGCGCCAACCGCATGTTCATGGAACCGGCAGAGACGATGGTCGCTAATCTTCACAACGTTCCGCCCGGCCCCGCCTTTCGTTTTTCGTACCGCTTCTCTTTTGCTGACCAGAAAGCGGAGGGCAGCGGAGAGATTCTGCGCACGGTCGAGCTTCATGAAATCTTCGAGCGGGAAACCGCCATTTCCGTCAACATGGCAGGTCCTTCCGAGCAGGAGGCGTTCCTGGCTCTGGTTGAAAAAGTTTTTTCCCCTCCCGAGGGTGCCGAAGGGCGCAGGATGAAAGTTGGCCGCCGCATCATAGTCGGCTATAACTATGAAGAGGAACTTGACCGTATCTGTCGCAAGATGATCGTTCTGGAAGCTTTTACCGACGCAGACCCGAAGCCCGCGCCCCGTAAAGAGGCGATACCGGTGTCACCGGGAAATTTCCTGATGCCGCCGCCGGCCAGGCTGCAATAAAAACCTAATTTACGCCGCCGCTCCAGAAATACCACCCCAACCCAATCGCGAACAGCGCGTTGCCGTAAAGTCCGTGTTCAATGCTTACGAGAGCAAGCGAGCGCGTGCGGGCGTAGGTGCCGGCAAAGATCAGCCCGCCGAAGAACCCCAGCACGGGCGCGACCGGATTGATGTAAAGCACATGGGCGTAGGCGAATACGACGGCGCTCGCGACCATCATCGCCCTGCCCGCGCCGAAAAAGCTTTTATAACGGTCGAAAAAGAAGGTACAGAAGATGAATTCCTGCGGCAGGGCCGAGAGAACCGGATAGATCATGAACAGCATGAGCAGAAATTCAGGCCGCGCCTGCGCCAGGCCAAACAGCCGCCCGGGATCGTAAAAAGCCAGGAACGCCGTCATCAGCACGCAGCAGACCAGCCAGCGCAAAAGAATCGGCCCCAGATTGCGGCGGTTCACCTCCTCCCAGCGCCATAAATCCCGCCAGCCCGTGAAAAAGCGGCGGCGGTAAATAAGAAAACAGTAAGCCGCCGCCGCCCACAGGAAGAAGAACATGAGGGGCGCCAGACGGAAGACGATGATGACCGTCGGCAGCGCGACGCACAGCAGAATAAATTCAAGCAGCAGCAAAAAGCGCGGGTTCACTTAAGACTCTTGAAAAATTCCCACATGATGTCGTTGGCGGAGAGCGCCTGCGAGGGCGCCTCGCCGCGCGGTTTTTTCCCGCCCGGCCAGGAATGCCCACCGGTTTCAGTGACGCAGAGCTTGACCGCGCTTTGATCGGCGCAGGGGGCATAGAGGTCGCAGGCTGCCCCCGGCGCGTCGAGCACCCGGCGGGCCCTGGCGGGGCAGTTGTTGCGCACGCGCCATTTTTCGACCGTGGCGGGTACGGAAGCGAACGATGTCACCTTGGAAGGATCACGGAACGCATCCGGCCCGGCGCCGCCTTCGTACAGCACATGCGTATCGTTGCGGGCGTGGATGTGCAGGACAGATACCGGCCGTCCGGCGGGGCAGGCGGTGGTATTGTCCGTTCCCGCTACCGGCGCGACGGCGGCGAAGATGTCGGGCAGCTCGCAGGCCAGGCGGTAAGCCATCATGCCGCCGTTCGACATGCCGGTTGCGAACACACGGTCGCGGTCGATGTGCAGGCGGGTATGCAGGAATCCGACCATGCTTTTGATAAAGCCGACATCGTCGATATTCTTGTCGCGTGCGTCGCCGCAGCAAGCGCCCGCGTTCCAGGTCGCGAACTTGCCGCCGCGGAACCTGCTGTAGCCGTTGGGGAAGACAGCGATGAAGCCGGCGCTGTCGGATTTCGAGACCAGCTCGTAAAGACTGTCGCGCGCCATGTAGTGCATGCTGCCGCCTCCGCCATGCAGGGCGATGACAAGCGGCGCGGCGCGCGCGGGGTCATAACCCGGAGGCACATGGATAAGGAAAGCGCGTTCGCGGCCGCCATGGGTGAGGGTGAATTCGTAATCACCGGGGCCATTGATTGGCTGTTCCGCCGCGTGAGAGCAATACGGAAAAATAAAGAGGAGCAGGGCGGCCAGAGCCAGGGCAGGGAAATTTTTCATCATCCTGTTATTTTCATTAGCGTTTTTTTGTCGGCAAAGAAAGCGGGGCATAATTTTCTTTTCATGCTTGCCGAAAAGCTGTGCCCGCCTTAATTTCAGAAACTACCAAAATTTTGGATTATTCCAGATTTATGCTGACCGAAACCGACCCCACCCGGCTTTTGAAGGATCATGGTCTGAGCGCTACCGCGGCGCGCCTGGCGGTCCTTGCCGCGCTGATGCGCCACCCGCACAGCGACGCGCAGACGCTTTACACGCATGCCCGGGCGATCAGCGGCGCGCTGTCGCAGCAGGCGGTGTACGACAATCTGCGCCTGTTCGTCGAGAAGGGGATCACGCGCGTGATCCAGCCGCTGGGCCAACCCGCGCTTTACGAGCCGCAGAAGCAGGACGACCATCATCATCTGATCTGCCGCGCCTGCGGCCGGATGGAGGATGTGTTCACCGCGCCTGTGTCAGGCCTGGCGCCGATGCAGGCGCACGGCTTCCGCGTCGATGAAACGGAAATCGTTTTCCGCGGCCTGTGCCCCGCGTGTCAGGCGCAAAATCTTTCAACATCACCTCAAGGAGAAGCAGCATGAGTAAAAGCCAAAAACCGGTCATGACCACAAGCGCGGGCGCGCCCGTGCCCGACAACCAGAATTCCCTGACCGCCGGCGCGCGCGGCCCGGTGCTGCTGCAGGATTACCAGCTGATCGAGAAGCTGGCACACCAGAACCGCGAACGCATCCCCGAGCGCGTGGTGCACGCCAAGGGCTGGGGCGCGTTCGGTACCCTCAAAATCACCGGCGATATCTCGAAATACACCAAGGCCAAGGCGCTGCAGCCCGGCGCGGAAACGCCGATGCTGGCGCGCTTTTCCACCGTGGCCGGCGAGATGGGCGCGGCGGACGCCGAGCGCGACGTGCGCGGCTTCGCGCTTAAATTCTACACCACCGAAGGCAACTGGGACCTGGTGGGCAACAACACGCCGGTGTTTTTCGTGCGCGATCCGCTGAAATTCCCCGATTTCATCCATACGCAAAAGCGCCATCCGAAAACCAATTTGCGTTCGGCCACGGCGATGTGGGATTTCTGGTCGCTGTCGCCCGAAAGTCTGCATCAGGTCACGATCCTGATGTCGGACCGCGGCCTGCCGGAAACGCCCATGCACATGAACGGCTACGGTTCGCACACCTATTCGCTGTGGAACGACAAGGGCGAGCGCTGCTGGGTCAAGTTCCACTTCAAGACCATGCAGGGCCACAAACACCTGACCAACGAGCAGGCCGCCGCCGTGATCGGCCAGACCCGCGAAAGCTATCAGGAGGCGCTGTTCGGCGCGATCGAGAGCAAGAACTTCCCGAAATGGAAGGTGCAGGTGCAGATCATGCCCGAAGCGGACGCGGACAAGACCCCCTACAACCCCTTCGACCTGACCAAGGTGTGGCCACACGCCGATTATCCGCCCATCGATATCGGCGTTATGGAACTGAACCGCAATCCGGAGAACTACTTCGCCGAGATCGAGAACGCCGCGTTCTCGCCCTCGAACGTGGTGCCGGGCATTTCCTTCTCGCCCGACAAGATGCTGCAGGCGCGCGTGTTCTCCTATGCCGACGCGCACCGCTACCGCCTGGGCACGCATTACGAAAGCCTGCCGGTCAACATGCCCAAATGCCCGATGCACCATTATCACCGCGACGGGGCGATGAACGTCTATGGCGGCATCCGCACCGGCAACCCGGATGTTTATTACGAGCCCAATTCTTTCAACGGTCCGGTGGAAACTAGTGCCGCGAAAGAGCCGCCGCTGCGCATTTCCGGCGACGCCGACCGCTATGCCCAGAAGGAAGGCGCGGGCCAGAAGATGGACGACTTCACCCAGCCGCGCGCGCTCTTCAATCTGTTCGATGCGGGCCAGAAGGCGCGCCTTTACAGCAATATCGCTGCCGCCATGCAGGGCGCGCCCGACGACATCACCGAGCGCCAGTGCCAGCTGTTCGATAAAATCGACCCCGCCTACGGCAAGGGCGTGCGCGATGCGCTCAAAGCCCGCCGCCAGCAGGCCAAGGCAGCATAGATTGCGGATTGACGATTGTTGAATGTGAAACCGCCCCGAAAGGGGCGGTTTTTCTCTGGTGTTTTTCAGTTTATTGGCTGTAGCGCGCAGAAAAAGTGATGGTTTCCTCTCCTTGGCTGTGCTGGATGCGCAGCGTGCCAGCGATCGATTTTTCGGGATTGTAATCGGTCAGCATCAATTCACCTTCCGGGGTTTCGAGAAGACAGCCCTCGCCTTTTTTTCTGCAAATGCTGAACAGATAAAGTTCCCGGGGTTTAATAGAAATATGCGGTCTTAGTTTAACAGTGTTGTGAAAATTTTCAGGAACGATCAAGAAGGAATAGGCATGGTCCCGCCCATAAATCGTCACGCGGGGGGAAAACCCGTCCCACGGAGCAGGTTCGCGGGAGAAGTCCGCGTTGGTTCCCGCTTTGCCACTGCCGGCGAAAAGCGCCAGGATTATCAGGGTTGTCAGCGGTAGAACAAGAAACCTGCCTTTATTCGTCATGATGCCTGCCTTGAACTTCATAAGACGCTCCATTTTTACTACACCACAAAGTGGGCGTTATAGAAGGCTTCGCTTTTGACACTCTTGCAGCGCCCAGACAGTATAAGCCATGATCCCGGGTTGGGCGCAGGCCTCTTCGACGCTGTTGAAATGTATCGGCTCTGCTTCATAGCAGCCGGTTATGGTTTTATTTTTATCGTGCCAGAAATAGATGTGAACCAGTTCGGTGTGACCGGTCCAGCCCTCGGTGACCGCGCCCACGAAAACCAGATCTTTTTCGTCCGCCAGGCCGCCGGTTTCTTCATGCAATTCACGGATCACGGCTTGCAGCGGCGTTTCCCCGGGCTCGACATGGCCGCCGAAGATATTCACCGCGCCCGCGTGCTTGCCCCAGTTTTCAGGGCGCCTTTGCAGATAAAGGCGATGGTCGTGCGTGAGGATCACACAATCCGCCAGGTGCTTCTTGTAGGCAGACATGTCGGCGGCGGTGATATCGACGGGTTTGATTTCATCCATGTTTTTTATGACGAATAATGGAGCCAGTTCCGGTCCGCCTTCGTCAAGACTTCGGCGGACATAAGCCTCGCAACGCGCGTTTCACGCGCGGCTGCGGCTAATGGCGGAGAGGATGAGATTCGAACTCACGATACCTTTTGGGTATACACACTTTCCAGGCGTGCGCCTTCGACCGCTCGGCCACCTCTCCGCATGCACAGGATAACAAGTGGGGCAATTTATCCTTGAGCCCGGCGCGGGGGTCAATCAAAAACATGACATTTATTTATATTATGAAAATATAATCCATAATTGCCCCAGGGCGGGAAGCTGGTAGAATCCCCGGGCCATGCGTTACATCGTCCTCGCCCTGTTCCTTGCTCTGCCCGCCCTGGCCGCCCTGGGCCACGATATCTGGCTCGCCTACGGCAAGGAGTTCGATTACACCAAGCCCATCCGCCTCAGCAATCTCGGCTGGCTGTGGCAGGTCTATCACGGCGAGACTTACGAATGGGCGCGCGAGAACATCAACCCCGACAGCTGGAAGAACCTGGTCGAACCGCTGCTGCTGCAGAAATCGGTGATCGTCGGACTGTTCCCGGTCGCGATCTACATCGCGTTCAAGGCCGTGACCTGGATTTTCGGCCTGGGCGAGTTCCAGGGCCGCGGGCTGCTGCTCAACCGCCTGCCGCGCAAGACCATCGCCCGCGAGGAAGCGGTCGCGCGCAACAAGCGCGCTTTCAAATATAGCCGGAAGTAGAGGCGCTGCGTTCCTGCGTCTGTTCCGCCCGCGCGGCGGCGATGTGCTCGTTCGTCTCCTCGAGCACGCGCGCGAGCAGGGCCAGATCGCCCGGTTCGCTCAGGCGGTGATCGCCCGCGGGCGCCATAAAAACCTCCACGTCGCGGTTGCCGCCCTGTTCAAGAACGGCGCGTATTTTCAGGGCTTTTTGCCACGGCACGTCGGGATCCTTCATCCCCTGCAGCAGGCGCACCGGCACGCGGATATCAAGCGGCTTCTCCAGCATGATGTGGCGCTCGCCGTCGGTGATCAGGTCGTAGGTGAAAACGTAGGGCGCGGGATCGTAAGGTGTGGCGACGGTGATCCTGCCCTTGCTTTTAAGCTCCTCCCACTGCGCCTTGCTTAAGCGCGCGGGGCCGATCTCGCGGGTGAAGTCGGGCGCGGCGGCGATGCCGATGAGGCCCGCCACCGCCTCGGGCCGCTCCTGCGCCGCGCGCAGCGCCAGCCATCCGCCCATCGACGAGCCGATCAAAAGCGCCGGGCTGACCGCCAGCGTGTCGATGATCGCGAGGACATCTTCTAGCCATGTCGAGAGCGTGCAGGCGGCGAAGTCGCCTTCCGAATCGCCGTGCGCGCTGTAATCGAAACGGACGAAAGGCTGGCCCCGGCGGCGGCACCATTCTTCCACAAAAAGCGCCTTGGTGCCGTTACGGTCCGAACGGAAGCCGCCGAGAAAAATCACGGTAGGCTTGTTTTTTCCAAGACTATCAAGGTGATAGGCGTTATAGGCCAGCGCGGGCCGATCCGCCCGCCGGAGGAATTGCGGCGGTGGCAAAGCGGGGGATTCTGTTGTTTCCTTTGTTCTTTTCACGCGAACTCCCCTAATATGACTCACCGGAAACAGCGAAGGGCCAAAGCCAAAGATGAGTGCCGCGCCAACCTTACCCCAGGGCAAGCTTCCTGTCATCATGCAGGTCATTCCCGAACTGAGCGCCGGCGGCGCCGAACAGGGCTGCATCGATATCGCCATCGAGCTGGTGCGTTCGGGCGCGAAAGCCATCGTGGTATCACATGGCGGCAACCGTACTCCCGAAATCCTGCGTGCCGGGGTCAGCCATGTCAACCTGCCGGTTGACAGCAAAAATCCGCTAACCATGATTCGCAATATCGGCCGCCTGCGCAAACTCATCAAGAAGCACGACGTCGACATCGTGCACGCGCGCAGCCGCGCCCCGGCCTGGAGCGCCCTTTACGCCTGCCGCGGCACCCGGGCACGGTTCATGACCACCTGCCATGCCGCCTATAATTTCAAGGACGGATTCAAGCGGCTATACAACGGCTCGATCGCGCGCGGCGAGCGCGTGATCGCGATTTCACATTTCATCGCCGGCTACCTGCAGAAAAACTACCGCATCGACCCGCGCAATATCCGCGTGGTTCATAACGGCATCGCGCTCGAGAAATTCCACCCCAGCACGGTCTCGCCCGAGCGCCTGATCCGGCTGATGCGCGAATGGCGCCTGCCCGACGGTGCCAGCGTGGTGATGATGCCCGCGCGCATGACGCGCTGGAAAGGACACCATGTCCTGATCGAGGCGATGACGCATCTCAATCGCCCGGATCTGATCTGCGTGCTGATCGGCGACGACCAGGGCCGCAAGGATTACCGCCTCGAGCTTGAGAATACGGTGCGGGAGAAGGGGCTCGAGGGCCGCGTGCGCGTGGTCAATCACTGCGCCGACATGCCCGCCGCCTATATGATCGCGACCGCCGTCGTCTGCGCTTCGATCGAGCCCGAAGGGTTCGGCCGGGTGCCGGTCGAGGCCCAGGCTATGGGTCGCCCGGTGGTGGCGAGCGACCATGGCGGCGCGCGCGAAACCGTGGTGCGCGGCGAGACCGGCTGGCTGGTGCCGCCCAACGACGCGCAGGCGCTGGCGCAGGCGCTCGAGGAAATGCTGGCGCTCGACGATCACAAGCGCGCGGTCCTTGCCACCCGCGCCATGGGGCATGTGGCGGCGCATTTCACCCGCGAGAAGATGGCGGATGAAACCCTCAACGTCTACGCCGAACTGCTTCAGGAACGCATGGCCAATCCGCAGACGCTGACGCGACGCGCCGGCCCGCTTTCATCCATCGCTACCGCCGCCGAATGACGGATCGCGGCAACATCCTCGTCATCAAGCTGGGTGCGCTCGGCGATTTCATCCAGGCCCTCGGGCCCATGCAGGCGATCCGCCGTCATCATCCGCAATCCCGCATCACGCTTCTGACGACCAAACCTTTCGCGGCGCTGGCGCGGGAATGCGGCGCTTTCGACGATGTGTGGATCGACACGCGCCCGCGCTGGCATTCCGTTGGCGGCTGGCTTGCCCTGCGCGCGCGCCTCAACGGCGGCGCTTTCGCGCGCGTTTACGACCTGCAGAACAATGACCGCACCGGTTTTTATCTGCGGCTGTTTTCGCCGCGCCCGGAATGGGTGGGGGCGGCGGCCGGCGCCTCGCACCGCAACACCGATCCGGCGCGCACAGGCGGCACCGCGCTCGCCGGCCACCGCCAGACCCTGAAGCTTGCCGGCATCGACAACGTCGTGCCTGACGATTTTTCCTGGGTGAAAACCTCACCCGACGACCTGCTGCACGGGAAAGGCATAACACCGCCTTATGTGCTGCTGGTTCCGGGCGCATCGCCGCGGCACCCGGAAAAACGCTGGCCCGCCGCGCGTTTCGGCGCGGTGGCCGCATGGCTGCACGGCCGGGGCTATCGCCCGGTCATCCTCGGCACGGAGGCAGAAAAACCGTTGGCGCGGGAGATTAAAACGCTGTGCCCCGAAGCCGCCGACTTGACGGGACAAACGAGCATTCCTGAAATCGCGGTGCTGGCGCGCGGCGCGGCGGCAGCGCTTGCGAACGACACCGGCCCGGCGCACGTCATCTCCGCCGCCGGATGCCCGGTCGCAGTTTTATTTTCGCGCCACAGCCTGCCGTACCGGCACGCGCCGGAAGGAAACCATGTCACGGTGATCAGGGAAGATATTCTGGATACGCTGGCAGCCGAAAGAGTTCAGGACGCACTCGCCGCTATTTTCCGCCCACGAAAGGGTTGAGGGCCAGACCGCCACCCTCCTTTTCCGGCGTGCAGACATCGTAAAGCGTGCGCAGGATCGCTTCGGTGGCTTTGTCGTCGAGAGAGTAAAAGATTGTCTGCCCCTCGCGACGGGTTTTGACCAGTCCGTCGGCGCGCAGGCGCGCCAGGTGCTGCGACATCGCCGATTGACTCAATCCCGCGATTCCCTCGAGCTCCCCGACATTCTTCTCCCCCTGATGCAAAGCGCAGATAATCAGGAGCCGTTTCTCGTTCGATAACGCTTTCAGAAGATTGACGGCGGTGTCTATGTGACGTTCGACTTCCTTAATATCCATGTCGTCCGCGTGTTTTCACACGCTATTATAATATAAAATACATTTTTTTATTATCCTCCCGTGCCCGGGAAAAGGCAATCCCTGTCCTCTCTCAGGCGCGGCGCGGCTTGGAAGGCGCGCTTTTTGTAAGTTTTTCACGGAGCTTAGGCGGCAAAATCCCGACAAACCGCACAAAAGTATAGGTTGGCCAGGGGAAGGCGATTCGTCCGCGCCCCGCCGCCAATCCCGCGACGATGAGCGCCGCCGCTTCGTTCGCTTTCATCAGGAACGGCATCGGAAACGGATTAACATCCGTCATCGGTGTGGCGATGAAGCCGGGGCAGATGACGCTGACGCATACGTTATGCGGCGCCAGCGCCGGACGCAGCGCCTCGCCGTAATAACGCACCGCCGCCTTGGACGCGCTATAGGCGGGCGCGCCTGGCCAGCCGCTGAAGCCGGCAAGCGAACTCATCAGCGCCACCTGGCCCCGTTTGCGTGCGATCATGCGCGGGATGACGGGACCAATCGTATTCAGGACGCCCATGAGGTTGGTTTCAAAGATCAGATGGTCGCCATCCAGGCCGCCCTGCGCGATATTGCCGCTGGTGCCGCCCGAAATGCCGGCATTGGCGATGACAAGGTCAAGCGGATGACGGTCGTCGGCGTCTTCGATCCAGCGCTTCATTGCTGCACGGTCGCCGACTGGAATAAGCGCGGTATGAACAAGCGCGCCCCGCTCCCGACAAGCCGCAGCCGTTTTGCTCAGGCGATTTTCATCGCGGCCATGCAGGAGTAAAACCGCTTCCGGCGCGGCATAAGCTTGCGCCATCGCCGCGCCGATGCCGCTTGAGGCGCCGGTGATGAGGATATTACGCATGCGCGCCGTCGATACGCTTTTTGTATTCGACGAAAGCTTGATCGAAAGCGCGGGTCACGTCGTCGGGCGCCTTGTGTGAGGTGTTGATAACCAGATCGAAGTTTTTCGGATCGCTGATGTCGACGCCGTAAAGATCCTGATAGCGCTTGATCTCGCTTTTCTTGCGGCGGGCCACTTCGTCGATGGCGGTTTCAAGGTCGGGGAACTGCTCGCGCAGCTCGGCGGTGTCCTTGAAAATGCGAGCGACCGCGACGTCGGGGTCGACCGTCAGGCGGATCTTCAGGGTCTTTTTGACGAAGTGCCAGGCCATGCGCGAATCAAGGATCAGGCTTTCCTCGGTGTCGTTGAGGCTGAGCAGGTAGTCGTCGACCATGCGGTCAAGCTCGGCCTGCTTCTCTGCCATCTCGTTGAGCGCGGTAACGGAAATGCCCTTTTCCGCTGCCAGCTTGCGGAAGATGTTGCCGGTGGTGATCATGCGGAAGCCCGTCTTCTCGGCGACGGCCTTGGCAAAAGTGCTTTTGCCGCTGCCGGGGTCGCCGGTGATCGAGATGCGATAAAAAACGGGTTTTGACATGATCCCCCTTCTTAGGGGGGACGGACGCAAGAATCAAGGGTTCAGGGTCTCAAGAACGCGGGCCATGCGGATAAAATCGGCCGCTGCCAGCTGTTCGGCGCGCAGATTGCCGTCGATCCCGGCTTTTTCCAGCAGGCCGGGCCAGGGCTTGAGCGTCGCGCGCAGCATCTTGCGGCGCTGGCCGAAGGCGGCCGCGGTCAGTTTCTCCACCGTGGTGAAGGAGGGCTGTGGAGCGGCTTCGTCCCGGCGGGGCGTCAGGCGCACGACCGTCGAGATCACCTTGGGCGGCGGCGTGAAGACGGAGGGCGGCAGATCGAACAGTGGCTCGACCCGGCACAGCCATTGCGCCAGCACCGAAAGGCGGCCGTAAGTCTTGTTGCCTGGCGGCGCGCACAGCCGCTCCGCCACTTCTTTCTGGAACATCAGGATGAAGCGGTCGTAGCAATGGGGATCGGCCGCCAGTTGCGCAAGCCAGCTTACCAGCAGCACGGTGGAAATATTGTAAGGCAGATTGGCAACGATGGCGCGCGGCGCGGGCGCCACCGCTGCCAGATCACAGGAAAGGGCATCGGCATGAAGGACGCTCAGGCGCCCGCCCGCCGCCTGCTTCAGGCCTTCAAGCGCGACCACGGCGCGGGGATCGAACTCGATCGCCACAACTTTCTGCGCGCCCGCGGCCAGCAGGCTGCGCGTGAGCCCGCCCGGACCCGGGCCGATTTCAAAGACGTTCGTGCCGGACAGGTCGCCCGCCGCGCGCGCGATCTTGGCGGTGATATTGAGGTCGAGCAGGAAATTCTGGCCGAATTTCTTTTCGGCGCGCAGGTTGTGCGCGGCGATCACATCACGCAGCGGCGGAAGAGCGGAAAGCGCTTCGTTCTCAGACGCGGTATTCAATGAAGGCTTCGGATTTCAGGTCGAGCAGGTGGCGGCGCTGCAGGCGGTCGAGGCGCTCGAGCCCGATGCGCTGCATGATCTCGTCGCGCGAGGGCATAACCGTGGCGTCGATGATTCGTTTTTTCTTCAGCAGCAGGATCTGATAGCCCGAAGCGGTGCGCACCGGTTCGGTGAGGTCGCCCTCGTTCATCTGTTTCAGAAGCTCGTCGAAATCGGGCGCCAGCTGGCCTTCCTGCACCCAGCCCAGGTCGCCGCCGCGTGCGGCCGTGGAGGACTGCGAAAACTGGGCCGCGACCTTGGCGAAGGGAGCCTTGCCGCCGATCATCTCCTGGGTCAGGCGTTCGGCAAGCTGCCGCACATCCGCTTCCTCGCGCGGGCCGCCGACCGGCAGCAATATTTCCGACACCATGTATTCGGTCTTGCCGCCGTTGCCGCGCATGCGCTCGAGCATGGCGTCGATCTCGCGGTCATTGACGCTGACCTGCGGGCGCAGCTTGCCCTGGATCACCTTCGACCAGGCGACCTGGGCGCGGATCTGATGCTCCATGGCGCGGACGGGCGCGTTCTGTGCGCGCAGGAACTCGCGAAATTTGCTTATGTCCATGTTGTTCTGTTTCGCGATCGCGGCGAAGCCGCCCTCGACTTCCTGATCGGTGACGGCGATCTCGTTGCGGGCCGCTTCCTGGATCATCAGCCGCTCCTCGACCAGCATGTTGAGAACCTGGTTCTGCAGGCGCTGACGGATTTCCGCGTTGTTGGGCATGCCCGAGGACAGCATGACAAGGCGCGTGCGCTCGTTGACGTCCGACCAGGTGATGGCGTCGTCATTCACTACGGCGGCGATGGTTTCGCTGCGCCCCGCCGCCAGCGCGGGCAGCGGCATCAGCAGAAAACCCAGCATCACGGCGGCAAGAACGTATTTTATCATGGCACGATCATCCTCGGTCATTGCGGCCTTTTCAGGCCTGTTTCTTGGCGGCAAAGCGGCCGCCCTGGCGATAGGTTTCAAGATAGCGCGGCAGAACGAGGCTCAGGCCCGTGGGTGCGATGCCAAGATCGGCGCAGCCGAGCGCGCCCGGCGTCACCACGTTGTCGGTTTTAAGCGATTCGACCTGATCGGGCGTGAGCAGGGGGCGCGGCAGCAAGTTGAGGAAGAACGCCTTCAGCCTAGCCGCCCAGAACGGTACCGGCACCAGCCAGCGGCGGCGGCCGGTGTAGTAGAGAATTTTCTCGAAAACTTGGCGCAGGGTAACGGTCTCGGGTCCGCCCAGCTCGTAGATATGGCCGGCGCAGGCGGGGTTGTGCAGAGCCGTCATGACCGCCTGAGCGACGTCGCCGACATAGACAGGCTGGAATTTCGTCCGGCCGCCGCCGATCAGCGGCAGAGCCGGCGCGATCAGCGTCAGGCGCGCGAACATGTTGAAGAAATTATCCTCGGGGCCGAAGATCACGCTCGGCCGCAGGATGATGGCGCCCGGGTATTCGCGCAGCAGCGCGGTTTCGCCTTCGCGCTTGCTGCGGGCGTAGCGCGAAGGGTTGGTTTCAATCCCGAGCGCGGATACATGCACGAGCGCCTGCACGCCTTCCTGCGCGCTGATACGTCCGATCACGCCCGGCAGTTCGGCATGGAGACGCCCGAAAGTATTGCGGCGTTTTTCGAAAAGAATGCCGATCGTGTTCACAACCGCGACCGATCCGGCGACGGCGGCGCGCAGGCTCTCGGGGTTGCGCGTGTCGCAGGCCAGGGGCACGATCTGGCCCGGCACGCCGCAGGGCTTGAGGAAGTAGGCGCTTTCGGGCGCGCGTGTCGGCACCTTGACGGTGTAGCCCGCCTGGGCCAGCAGACGCACGACATGACGGCCGACAAAGCCGGTGCCGCCGAACACTGTAATGGTTTCCCGTGGAGCCATTTTATCCTGCCTGTGAAAGATGTTAGGCCTAATATGGCGCGGGCGGATTTACATGTCCAGAGGATCGACGAAGCTGTCCATCACTCTTTTGTCGCCGCCTTCGTCGAAACGGATGTCCAGCTTGCGGCCGTCGACGTTAATAATTGTACCGGTGCCGAAAGTTTCGTGAAAAACCCGCAGGCCCCGGGTAAAGGCCCCTTCAGGGATGGCGGCGGTGGCGCGGGCGGGTTTGGCGGCCGGGGCGTTTTGCTTCAGGCCGTAGGAATCCCAGTGGCTCGAGCGCCCGGGCGCATACAGACCCGTCTGGGTGGCGGCGACGATATGACCGGGCGGCAGTTCGTCGATGAAGCGCGAGGGCAGGGCGTTGATCCAGCTACCGTACATGCGGCGCGATCCGGCGTAGGAAATCCAGGCGATTTTGCGCGCGCGCGTGAGGCCGACATACGCCAGGCGTCGTTCTTCCTCGAGCCCCTTGGTGCCGTTTTCATCCATGCTGCGCTGGCTGGGGAATAGCCCTTCCTCCCACCCCGGCAGGAACACGGCGTCGAATTCGAGCCCCTTGGCGCCGTGCAGGGTCATGATCGACACGGACTCGGTTTCGCGGCTCTGCTGGTTCTCAAGCACAAGCGCGACATGCTCGAGGAACTGCGGCAGGGATTCGAATTCGTTCATCCCGGCGACAAGCTCCTTGAGGTTCTCGACGCGGCCCGGCGCTTCGGGCGATTTGTCAGTCATCCAGAAAGTCATGTAGCCGGACTCGTCCAGCACCTGGCTGGTCAGGGCGGCGTGATGGGTGGAGGAGACCAGCGAACGCCAGCGCTCGAAATCGGCGATCAGCTTTTCAAGCGCACCCGCGACCTTGGGCTTCAGCGCGCCCGCCGCCAGCATATCCTGCACGGCTTTATATAACGGAACGTTTTGCGCGCGGGCATGGGCGTAAAGAGATTGTACGGTGGAATCGCCGATGCCGCGCTTGGGCACGTTGATGATCCGCTCGAGCGCCAGATCGTCCGCCGGCTGGTTGACGACGCGCAGGTAAGCGAGCGCATCGCGGATCTCGGCGCGCTCGTAGAAGCGCTGGCCGCCGATGACGCGGTAAGGGATGTTGAGCTGGATGAATCGTTCCTCGAATTCGCGCGTCTGGAATCCGGCGCGCACCAGCACGGCGATGCGGTCGAGCGACCATTTCTTGTTCTGCAGGGATTCGATTTCCTCGGCGACGAAGCGCGCCTCGGCTTCGCCGTCCCACAAGCCCTGCACCCGCACCTGCTCGCCGTGATCGGCATCCGACCATAAAGTTTTACCCAGGCGGCCTTCGTTATGCGCGATCACGCCGCTGGCAGCCGCCAGGATATGGCCGGTGGAGCGGTAATTCTGCTCGAGGCGGATGATCTGCGCGCCCGGGAAATCCTTTTCAAAGCGCAGGATGTTGCCCACCTCTGCGCCGCGCCAACCGTAGATCGACTGATCGTCGTCGCCGACGCAGCAGATATTGTTCGACCCCTGGGCCAGCAGCCGCAGCCAGAGATACTGTGTGCCGTTGGTGTCCTGATATTCGTCGACCATGATGTAGCGGAAGCGGCGGTGATAGTCGGCCAGGATGTCGGCGTTTTTGGGATCGCGCAGGATGCGGATGGTGTGCAGCAGCAGGTCGCCGAAATCGCAGGCGTTCAGCGTTTTCAGGCGTTCCTGATAAAGCCGGTACAATTCGGCCAGGCGTCCGTTCGCCGCGTCGCCCGCTTCGCGCGCGGGAATATTCTCGGGCCCCAGGCCCTTGTCCTTCCAGCGCTCGATGATGGCGAGCATCATGCGCGGCGCCCATTTCTTGTGATCGATATTCTGCTCTTCCATGATCTGTTTGAGCAGGCGGATCTGGTCGTCCTCGTCAAGGATGGTGAAGTTCGAAGTCAGGCCGACAAGATCGGCGTGTCTTCTCAGCATCCTTGCGGCCAGCGCGTGAAAGGTACCGAGCCACCAGCCCTCGACGACCGCCCCGCCGAGAAGATGAGCGACGCGCGCGCGCATTTCCTGCGCCGCCTTGTTGGTGAAGGTGACGGCCAGGATCTGGTGCGGTGCGGCGCGGCCGGTGTGCAGGATGTGCGCCAGGCGCGTGGTCAGCACGCGCGTCTTGCCCGTGCCCGCACCAGCGAGGACCAGCAGCGGCCCTTCGGTTGCCAGCACGGCCTGACGCTGCGGGTCGTTGAGGCCCTGCAGATAGGGGGCTTCGGGGGTCGGGGAAAGGTTCGGCTGCATGCCCCTATAAATAGAGGCGCGCGCGCGGCGGGGCAAGAGTTTCGCGGATTAAATCCCGGTCTCTTTGCGCTGTTTTTTGCCGGGCGTCGGTGCGGCGGCAACCTGGTTGCGGCCATTATGCTTGGCGGTGTAAAGCGCGGCGTCGGCGCGTTCGATCAGATCCTGCAGGTTTTCGCCGGGTGCGAATTCGGCCACGCCCACCGACATGGTGATGCGGGCCAGGCGTTCGCCGGTGCTGCGATTGACGACGTCCTTGGTGGCAACGGTCTTGCGCAGGGCGTTGCCGACGATGACCGCGGCCTGCAGGCCGGTTTCGGGCAGCACCACCGCGAATTCCTCGCCGCCGTAGCGGGCGGCCACGTCGCGGCCCTTGACGCCGTCCGTCAGCGTGCGGGCGACGAGGCGCAGCACCTGATCGCCGACCTGGTGGCCGTAATTGTCGTTGAAGCTTTTGAAGTGGTCGATGTCCATCATCAGCAGCGAGAAGGTCTGGCCGCTGGCGGCCGTTTCCTCGGCGATGCGGCGCAGCTCGACATCGAAAGCCTTGCGGTTGGAAAGGTTGGTCAGGCCGTCGGTCATGGCTTCACGGCGGACTTTTTCAAGATCGCGCTGCAGTTCTTCCATGATGTGCGAGGAACGGTCGAGCTGTTCTTCCAGCTCTTCGTTACGGCGCATCATGCTGCGGGTGTCGGTGACCACCGCGTTCACGACTTTTTTCAGTTCCTCGGGCGTCGAGGCTTTTTCCGCTTTGCGCGCCACTTCCTCGAGCGCGCCGTTATATTCGGCGGTCGCGGTCTTGACGTTCTTCACCACGCCGGTCACATCGCGGATGGTGGCGTTGATCTCGTCGCCCGCGCGCTGCACCAGCTCGGCGTTGCGCGCTTCGCTCAGGAAGCGGTTGTAAAGCTCGCGGCAGCGTTCGTCGGTGACTTTCTGGCGGTTGGTCACCAGCACGTCGATGGCGCGCACAACCTCGGGGCTTTGCCCGGAGAGATAGACATACCACAGCTCGAAAATATCGGGCGTGGGCGACAGGCCTTCGCGGCGGAGCCGTTCGAGCGTCTGCGCCGCGTATTCCTGGGCCTGCTTATGGTCGTGAAGATATTGCATCGACTGAAAAACTTGTCTTCAAGGGGTGAAAGGGCCCTTCGGCCTTCTCCCACTTTGTCACAGGCGGGTTAACCGGGGATTAACAGCCCCGGCATAAGGTATTGTCATATTTTAGATAAATCAGGCCGTCAGGCTGGGCGCGGACGCCTTCAGGGCGTTTTCATTGCGCGGCGGAGGCGGCAGGGCACCCGCCATGTCGAATTCCGGCTTGCCCAGCTTGACGCCGTAGGACTTGGCGGCGTCGGTGCCCTGTTTGACCTCGCCCAGAGCGGCCGTCATATAAGGCGTGTCCTCAAGGCGGGGCATTTTCTTGATCCCCTGCAGAGCGTCGCGGGTCAGCGTGACTTCCTCGAGGCCGGGATTGGGTTTGCCGGGATCGCGCGCGCCGAAGCCGGGGCCGTTTTCAAGCTTGGCGATGAAGGCGGAAGAAACCGGCGTGGCGCCCATCTGCACGGGGGTGGGGTCGCTGCGGCTGTAACCCGGATCCATGGGTTTGCCTTTGCTGTCGACGGAAGCGGATTTGATCTCGGAGGTACGGGCGGAACTGAACGAGCCCTGACCCATTGTCGCGACCTTGACGGCGTCCTGCGCGGTCAGCGCGGCGGCGACGGCGGCTCCGGCCCCGGGGCCGGCCGCGGCGGTGGCGGCAGCCGTGAGCGCTATGCCACCCGCAAGGTTAATGCCCGCGCGCACAAGCGAAGGACCCTGCGGTGCGTCATTGCCTTTGGGTTTGGGATCGTCCTGCAGGCCGGCCTTTTGCGTCAGGTCGGCGACGCGTTCGGTGAATTGCTGGATCTTTTCGCCGGCGGCTTCGACTTTGGCGCCCGCGGCCTGGACGTTCTTGGCATCATTG
Source organism: uncultured Pseudobdellovibrionaceae bacterium (assembly GCA_964577255.1). Lineage (GTDB taxonomy): Bacteria > Pseudomonadota > Alphaproteobacteria > Micavibrionales > Micavibrionaceae > Micavibrio_C. Next base: position 74,829 of record CAZNYM010000005.1, read on the forward strand.
CCGTGATTGGTCGCGCCGGCCACGTTGTTATCAACGGTGCGGCCCGGCGCGTCGGGTTTCTGGTTCATGGTCTGAACCAGTTGTTCGCGGGCCTGGGCCTGCTGGCCGGTGATGTTCTGCTGACCATTTGGCTGGCTGGCGGTGTTGACGCCGAATTTCGGGTCGTTCATGGCGAAGGACATCGATGCCTTGGCGGCGAACGAAGCGGCCAGGGTCTGCATGACATCCGGGCGGCGTTCATGATCGCGGTCGGAATCACGGGCGGCGTCGCGACCCATGGTCGTCCGTTCCTTGAAGGTTACACTGAGGGAATCCACCGCAGCCATTAATTATCCGCCACACCTTTATTGTTACCCACTATTCTAGCGGTTTGGGCCCGGGAATACAAATATTAACGGCGGGCGGGCAGGGGTCAGGAGGCCGAGGCCCGCATCCGGCGGTAACTTATTGATTCAGCTATATGATTTTTCTCAAGCGGGCCGGGATTGCCGGCCAGGTCGGCGATGGTGCGCGCCACCCGCAAAAGCCGGTGGTAAGCCCGGGCGGAAAGCCGCAGGCGCTCGGCCGCTTCGTGCAAAAGCGCCCGGGCGGGGTCGCTTAAGGTCGCGATCTCTTCAAGCCGCCCCGGGGGGATGTGCGCGTTAAGGGCTTGCTGGCGGCCGTGCTGGAGCGCGCGGGCGGCCTCGACCCGGGCGCGGATCTGGGCCGAGGACGCGGCCGCCGGCGCCGGGCCGTCAAGGTCGCGCAGGGGGATCGCCCCCACCTCGACCTGCAAATCGATGCGGTCGAGCAGCGGGCCGGAAAGTCTGGATTGATAATCCGCGCCGCAGCCGGGCGCCTTGGTGCATTCCTGGCCGGGGTCGCCGAGATAGCCGCAGCGGCAGGGGTTCATCGCCGCGATCAGCTGGAAGGAAGCGGGATAGGTGACATGATGATTGGCGCGCGCTACCACCGCCTGGCCGCTTTCAAGCGGCTGGCGCAGCGATTCAAGCGTCGCGCGCGCGAACTCGGGCAGCTCGTCGAGGAACAGCACGCCGCGGTGTGCGAGCGATATCTCGCCGGGCCGGGCCTTGTGCCCGCCGCCGACAAGGGCCACGAGCGAAGCCGAATGATGCGGGGCGCGGAAGGGGCGCGTCTGCACCAGGCCGTTTTCCGGCAGCGCGCCCGCGAGCGAATGGATCATCGATACCTCAAGCGCTTCCTGCGGCGTCAAGGGCGGCAGGATGCCGGGCAGGCAGCCCGCCAGCATCGACTTGCCGGCGCCGGGCGGGCCGATCATCAGCAAATTGTGGCCGCCCGCCGCGGTGATCTCAAGCGCGCGCTTGGCGATCTCCTGCCCGCGCACATGGGCGATGTCGGTGACGGCGGTTTCCGACCCCGCATCGGACGCGCGCGCCTGCGGGCGGGTCAGCACCTGCACGCCCTTTATGTGATTGATGATCTGCATCAGGTCGGCGGGGGCCAGGATGTCGAGGTCGCCCGCCCACGCCGCCTCGCCGCCGCACGCGGCCGGGCAGATCAGGCGGTTGTCGTTGGTGGCGGCGTGAAGGGCGGCGGGCAGAACCCCGGCCACGCCGCGTATGCCGGCGTCAAGCGACAGCTCGCCCAGCACCGTGGTGCGGGCCAGCTCGTCGGCCGGCACCACCTCCATCACCGCCAGCAGCCCGAGCGCGATCGGCAGATCGTAATGCGAACCCTCCTTGGCGAGATCGGCGGGAGCGAGATTGACCGTGAGCCTCTTCGGCGGCAGCGACAGCCCGAGCGCGTGCAGGGCCGCGCGCACGCGCTCTTTGCTCTCCGCCACTGCCTTATCGGGCAGGCCGACGATGGTGAAGGCCGGCAGGCCGTTTGAGATCTGCACCTGCACATCCACGCTCTGCACGTCCACGCCGTTGAAGGCGACTGTGTTTACACGCGCGACCAGAACCTGTCCCCTTTAGCTGTAACGATAAAAATTTATGGCACAGATTGCAGGAAAAGGAAAGTTTAGACGCGGTTCAGAGCGGTTGGGGCTGCGATATTACTTTAGTGTTGCTAACGTTTTCTGGCCCCAGAACCGAACGAATTGTTTGTCCCGGTCTCCATGTCCTGAGACAGTCAGCTTTAGTGGATTTAATAAGCCCTGCCACCAGAGCGCATTCAAAATAGTGCCTGATCCCATAAAGATAATCCGACACTTCGACCAGCACAACGGGTGGGCCGTTGTCGTAGACTGCTTTTTCGAGCGCCTGCAAGGCTTCACGAAGAGCGCCCGGCCCGCCCGGCAGAACAAAAAAGGCTGACAGATTTTCCCGCTCTGTGAATTTTGCGAACCGCTCCGCTTCGGTTTCAACGGCTGACAAGGAAGCGTCCGCTATCTGTTCTTCGTGCCTGTATTTTTCAAGCGTAACCGCCTCAACACAAGCCCCGGCACTATGCGCCGCCATGGCAACGGCGCCCATGACGCCTATCGTGCCGCCGCCATAAATGAGATCAAATCCGCAATCGCCAATTTCCTGCCCAAGGGTTTCTGCGGCCTGGATGATAGACGCGTCCGATGGCATTGACGATCCGGCGAAAACACAAATAACGGGTCTGAGCTCCAAGGACATTGGACGAAGATCTTTCTGTTTTTTAATGCCCAGATCTTAGCAAAAAACAGCATAGAAATGCAAAATTGGGATGCGGGGCTAATCAGGCCTGATGATTGCGAGAGCGGGCAGGCCGTTTGAGATCTGCACCTGCACATCGACGCTTTGCACGTCCACGCCGTTGAAGGCGACTGTGTTTACACGCGCGACCATATTACTGCTTACTTAGCTTTGAGAGTTTTCTGAGAATAGCTTTTTCATCCATATCCATGGGAAACATATTCGTACAATAGCCATTCAAAATGTCTCTTGGAGGATTTAAACGGGCCCCATTTTCAGCCCTTAATTTTCCCGGTTCAGCAGAAACAATATACTCATGACCGACTTTCATTTCTTCGCCACAAAGGGCGATGTAAAAGCCGATTGAGCCATTTTCTTCTAATTTAAAGTCGCCCGACTGATTAAATAAAACATGCTGAATCTGAGTATGTATTTCAGATTTAGACCGTATTTCTTTGTTGCGCTCGATGCTTGTATGCTTCGATTCTAGAACTTTTCCTACAAAAAGAATTTTTCCAAAACTTTCGAGTTTATCTCTATGTTTCTCCTTCTCTGCTGCCCAATGTTGTACGGTATCAGCGGAAAGCTTCGATTTACCACAAACTGAAAATGCCACTTCATTAGGATTTTTATTTTTATAATCCCCATAAATTATAAATTCGGCGTCTTCTGGAAGAGATGTTTTTGAATTTGGAACATTAAAAACTTTTACTTCTTTGGGTTCACTCTCTAGATCAGAACTTTTGAAATACTCATTTACCGCAAGTGAAGCACTGCCATCTTCGTTGTTTTTTATCAGGGTGCCGGAAAAGACCGTGTCTGCCCCGATAAACGCATCTTCAAGGGAATAGCTTTCTTTTGAGCAGCTTAATGCATAAGCAGAATGAAGCGAGCAGAGCAGAACAATTGTTGAAACCAGAATAAAAACGACTGTTTTTAAGAATAATTTTATGTCGGGGTTAATAGGCCCAACAATTGTGAAGGCCGGCAGGCCGTTTGAGATCTGCACCTGCACATCAACGCCGTTGAAGGCGACGGTATTAATGCGGGCTACCAAAAGTTGTCTCCTGCCATGGTTTCCGGGCCGCCTTAAATTTGCCTTTTGGGGCCGTTAAAGCCTGGTATCATACATTATAAGAGAAAGCGGCCGCTGCTCAAGCTTGCCGCCGGGCTCAAAGAACGGATCCGGAGGACAAAATGACCGATTTGACAAGCGATCAGCTGTTTGCCCTGACCGAGGCGCGGGAGTTTCTACGGACGCTGGGCATGATCCTGGATCGACGCGAGGAGAAAGATGAGGCGGGCCGTATCAGGGATCTGGCCACGCGGGCTTCCGCCGCGTTTAACGCCGTAAAGCCCGGGCCCCTGACGCGGGAAAACGCCCATGCCGCGCTTAAGGGCGCCCTGGATAAACTGCCCGAGGGTTTCGCCGAAGGCGCGGTGCGCAGACAAATCATCGATTTGATGACGAAACTGGCACCGGAAGATGATAACGATCCCGGACCCGGCATTTCCGCGATTCTCGGGACGAGCGGACGCAAGCCCCGGCTCTGATTTAAGCCTGCTTCAATGCCTGAACAGGTACCGTTGCAAGTTTTGTTTGCCATAAAATTAAGGGGCCAGGTTTCTTCCCGCCCCGGGCGGTGCCTTAAACAAATGTTCATTCCTTCCTGCCATGCTCGGCTCACAACAGGGATGAACACCATGACTGTCAGTGCCGTTTCCGATCGCGATCTTGCCTTGCTGAACGCCCATTTCGTGGCGCCGTTCGCCATGGGCATGATGCTCGACGGCGTCGAGCCGTTCGACGACGCGGCCGAGACGGCGCTGCACGATCTTTTGCACGATCACGCCCCCGACACCGGACTTTTATGCCTGGCGCTGTGCGTCCAGCAGGTGGCCGGACACATGCAGGCTTTGCCGCAGCATCCGCCCATCGCCCGTACGCTCCTGATGGTGGCCGAGCGCATCATCGACGACTATGCCGCCGCCCTGATGGCCGAGGATAACCGCAATCACCCCGCGCGCCTGAGCGACCGCGACGCGCTTGCCCTGCTGGCGCAGGTGCCCGAGGACCTGGAAGAGCTTTCCGATCTTCTGGACGCGACTATCGATTCAGGATCGGCGCTGCTCGACGATCACACATTGCCGATGATCCTGTGCGACGTCTTGTCACTGCAGGCGCATCATCACCGTGAACGCGCGCTGGGCGACCTGCGCGATATCGCGATCGGCCCGGCGGCCAAGCCCGCTGCGCCCGTACGCCCACGCGTCGAATATATCGACGACAACGTCATCGCCTTTCCGCGCTGAAAAACAGAAATTTTCCTAGGCTGCCTGGCTCAGCATAGGGCCGAGGGCTTTTCCGCCCAGAATGTGCACGTGAAAATGCGGCACTTCCTGGCCGCCGTTGAGGCCCGTGTTGGCGATGACGCGAAAGCCGCCCGTGGCCAGATTCTGTTCGCCCGCGATTTTTGAAACGGCGCGCCAGAACGCGGCAATCTGTTCGGCCGGCGCCTGCGCGCCGAAATCCGCCACCGACACATACGTGCCCCTGGGGATCACCAGTATATGCACGGGCGCCTTGGGCGCGATGTCGTGGAAAGCCAGAACGTGATCGTCCTCGAA
>CAZNYM010000006.1:0-21836 GCA_964577255.1 uncultured Pseudobdellovibrionaceae bacterium
AGGATCAGGGCCTGGAGAACTTCCTCCAGCTCAATTCCGAAGGCGAAGGCTAGGCCGCTGCCGCCGTCTTCAATCACCCAGCTCATCCCTATCCGGGAGGAGTTTTATTTATGTCAAAAATGCAGCCATTCCTGTGGATACCTGTATCTCTGTATTGCAAATGATTATCATCTACATTACCCTGAACGTAGTCGCTCTCATTAGCTGGGTTTTCCCGTGTATATCTGTAACTGCAATCCCTTCACTGATAAGGATGTCAAAGAGGCCCTGGGAGCCTGTCCCGGCAAGGCCAAGGTGGCGGCCATATACAAGACCTGCAGCGGCGGAGCAAAACCGAACTGCTGTTCCTGCATGGAAGAGCTTAAGGGAATGGTGCGTGAGCACAATAATGGCCTGAACGTCGCCGCGCTGGGTGACCAGGTTTCCCACGCCGGGAAGCGGACCGGAAAACACAAAGTCTCTGTTGAACAACCCTGAAATCCCCTTGCGGCCGCCTTGAATTGGCCACAGCCCCATGGCATCCATGGAGCATGGATTTTCCAACATCTTGCAAGGAACCTTTGGCGATGATGAAAAAACTTTCACTTTTGCTCTGGAGCGTAGCGATCATGGGCTTGACCACCACCGCGCAGGCCGCCGATGAAGCCGCGGCCAAAAACCCCGACAACATGCTGCACATGCAGCTCAAGGACGGCACCGTCACCATCGAAATGATGCCTGATGTCGCCCCCCTGCACGTCGAACGCATCAAAATGCTGACCAAGGAAGGCTTCTATGACGGCGTGGTATTCCACCGCGTCATCGACGGCTTCATGGCCCAGACGGGCGACCCGACCGGTACCGGCCGCGGCGGCTCGAGCTACCCCGACCTGAAAGCCGAATTCAGCAACACGCCTTACAAGCGCGGCACCATCGGCATGGCCCGCACCATGAACCCCGACAGCGCCAATTCGCAGTTCTTCATCTGCTTTACCGATGACGGCTGCAGCTTCCTGACGGGTCAATACACCGTCTGGGGCCAGGTGTCTGAGGGCATGGAGCTGGTCGACAAGATCGCGCGCGGCGAGCCGCCCGCTACCCCGGATAAGATCGTGAAAATGTCGCTGGCCAACGAAGCCATTGCCTCCGCCGCCACGGCGGCCGGCGGCGCGCCCGCGATGATGGAGCCAGCACCGGCCGAAACGGCCGCCGCTCCTGAAGCGGCTCCGGCAGAGGAAGCTGCGCCGGAAGCAGCCAAGCCCGCCGAGGAGCACAAGGACGAACATCCGGCCGAAGGCGCCCACTAGAATTTCCTCCAGCCACCTTAAAACCGCCCCTTCGGGGGCGGTTTTTGTTGGGAGCGTCTTTGTGGTCTGCTAGAATTCTGGCGCGCTGAAAGGATCGACATGAGCAACAAGGAATGGTGGCGCGGCGCCGTGATGCTGCAGATATATCCCCGCAGCTACGCCGATAGCAACGGCGACGGCGTGGGCGATTTCAAGGGCATTACCGGCAAGCTTGATTACATCGCCGCGCTGGGTGTCGACGGCGTATGGCTGTCTCCCTTCTTCAAATCGCCGATGAAGGATTTCGGTTACGACGTTTCCGATTACGAGGATGTCGATCCCCTGTTCGGAACGCTGGCCGATTTCGACGAGATGCTGGCCGAAGCACACAAGCGCAACCTCAAGGTCATCATCGACCAGGTCTACAATCACTGTTCCGACCAGCATCCCTGGTTCAAGGAAAGTCGCCAAAGCCGCGACAATCCCAAAGCCGAATGGTTCATCTGGCGCGACCCCAAAGCAGACGGCACGCCGCCCAACAACTGGCAGTCGGTGTTCGGCGGCCCGGCCTGGAGCTTCGACATGCGCCGGGGCCAGTATTACCTGCACAGCTTTTTGCCCGAGCAGCCCGACCTGAACCTGCGCAATGCCACGGTAGTGCAAGCGATCCTGGATACGGGCCGCTTCTGGCTCGCGCGCGGCGTGGATGGTTTTCGCCTCGACACCATCTGCCACTTCATGAAAGACGATCAATTCCGCGACAACCCGCCCGACCCCAAGCCCGTGGTGCAGCAGTTCAGTTCGCTCTATCCCGCCCCCTATTTTATGCAGGACCATATCCGCGACAAATCGCTGCCTGAAAACCTCGATTTCTGCAAAAAAATCCGCGCCCTCACGGACGAATATCCCGACCGCATGACGCTCGGGGAGATCAGCGACGACAAGGAAGGTGTCGCCATGTGCGCCCGCTACACTTCGGGCGGCGACACTCTGCACACCGCCTATAACTTCCATCTGCTCGGCATCACCAAGCCTTCCGCCGGCGCGATCCGCGATGCGGTCGTGGAATTCGAAAAACAGCCGGGCGACGGCTGGGTGTCGTGGGCCTTCGCCAATCACGACAGCGTGCGCACGGCCAGCCGCCTTTTGCCCCGCGGCAAGGATGGCGCCTATACCCACGATCCGCGTCTTTCGCGCCTGGTTCTAGCGATAGTCTGCACCCTGCGCGGCACTGCCTTTTTGTATCAGGGCGAAGAGCTGGGCCTGCCCGAGGCCACCATCCCCTTCGATAAAATCCAGGACCCGTGGGGCAAATATCTGTGGCCCGCATGGCAGGGCCGCGACGGCTGCCGCACGCCCATGCCCTGGCGCGACGAGAAGAACAAAGCCGGTTTCACCACGGGCGAGCCCTGGCTGCCGGTTCCGGACGAGCATGCGCGCCTGGCGGTCGCGGCGCAGGAGAAAGATTCTGCCTCGACCTTATCGTTCAGCCGCGCGCTGCTGCAGTGGCGCCGGGAAAATCCCGTCCTGAAGACTGGCGGGATCGTTTTTCATGAAACGGGAAATGATCTGCTTCTGGCCTACAGCCGCCAGGAAGGCGATAAAAAGATCCTGTGCGCGTTCAACCTGGGCGAAAAGCCGCTGACACTGGCGGCAAAATGCCGCGACGGCGCTTCGTCGCTGGCTTTCGCCGGTCAGGCGGGCACGGCGTCAAGCGGCAAGATACAATTGCCCGCTTACGGATTCTTTTTCGGAGAAGAATAAAACGGGTTCAGCCGGCGGCCTTTAACGCCGCGCGTTCCGCCGGGGAGAGCTTCAGGCGCCCCGCCAGGCCGGTGATCTTGGCGATGATCTTTTCCATTTTGGCGGCGTCGCGCAGCGGATCGGTGGTTTCGATGCGCACCGCGCCGTTGGTTTCATCGAACAGATACATGGCGGCAGCGCTGTTCATGGTCATGAGCGCGTGCAGCGCCTCGAGCCGGTCACGGGTCAGATAGGCCTTCATCGCCGCGCCGTCGCGCGTCTTGATGATGCGGTTCTTGTCCCATTCGGGGAAATCGATCACTGCAGTCTCGCTGAAATTGAGGCCCGCCACCATCGGCGCGAAGCTCATCGCCGCCACCAGCCCCCCGGTCGGCAGCCCTTCGCCCAGCTCGAATTCGAGCACGGTGACGTAACGCTGGCCGCGCCCGTCGGGCGTCGGCTGGCGCTGGGAATAAATGGCGGTGCGGTAACCCGCGACCACCCCCTGCAGAGTGGGAGAATCCATGAACTTCCCGGGCGTGTATTCAAGCGCGGCTTTTTTGGCGTAAGCCTGCCAGGCCTTTTTCTGCTGCATCAGAATCTGCAGCGACCAGGTGAAAACGCCCAGGATGAAAACGCTGACCACCAGCCAAAGCAGGAACCACATGAAGAATCAAAACCTCTGCAAGACGACGCTTACCGGACTCTAGACAGATGATCCCCGCGCGGCAACGGCTTTATCTGCGCCGCGCCAGGCTTTCACCCAGCTCGCTGTCGGTGAGCGCGATCAGGCGCTGCAGCGTCTGCCGGACCGGCGGGCCCGCCACGCCGGGCGTTTCGCACAGATGTAAAAGCGCCTGCATGTGCGCCAGATGCTGGCGGCAGCGCTCGAGCGCCAGCCGGTCTATCAGCTGCCGGTCGGGCCCTGACGGACCCCGGCTATTTTGGATGACTGTCATAATTTCCCCACAGAATCAATAAGTTGGCCCCACCCAACATCATTCTATTTTTCATAGAAGTGGGAAATTAATACAACTGTTGCTTGTTTGCAACAAAAATCTGGGCGGAAAAACTATGCCGCCCGGCGTCCCTCGGCGGCCCTGAGGCCTTCATGGGCGATCAGCCCGGCGATGGTGGCGGTGTCCTCCTGCTTTTCATCCGCCTTGCGGAAGATTTCGAGCAGGGTGTGATGGATCCGCCCGGCGCGCTCCATCACTTTGCCGTGGCGCGGGAAAGTCGAGGGGTGCGGGTTGCTCATCCACAGATACTGGATGCCGGCCGCGATGACGCCGCCGGCGTTGGCGACGAAATCGGGCGCGTAGAGGATGCCCGCCTTGCGCAGCGACTCGGCGTGACGGGGAAGCTTCAGCTGGTTGTTGGCGCAGCCGGCGACGATCTTGACCCCGGCGCGCGTGAGCGAGCCGATCGAACCTTCGTCGATGTCGCCGCCCAGGGCGCAGGGCACGTAGATGTCGGCCGAAGCCGTCATAATGTCCTTATCGGGCGGCAGCAGCGCCTCGAGCCCATAGTCGGAAACGATCTGGGCGCGGCGGCGGTCGTCGATATCGGCAATCACCAGCCTGGCACCCTCCTCGGTCAGGTGGCGGCACAGGAGCTGCGCCACATGGCCGTAACCCTTGACCGTGAGCGTCAGGCCGCGCAGTGTGTCGAGATCGAGCTCGTACTTCACCGCCGCCTTGATCGCCTGGAAGGTGCCGAAAGCGGTGTAGGGCGAAGGATCGGCAGCTGGGATCTCGTGCGTCTTGATGTCGGCGGGCAGATGCTCGCCGTAAAGCGAAGCAAGCGGCAGGCCGCAGACGTAATCGGTCTGGCCCTTGATCAGCAGCATGTGATTGACGTCGGTGCCGACATCCTCGGCGGTGACGTAGCGCCCGTCGAGGAACTGCACCGCCTGGCCGATGGCGCGCAGCATGGCGGGGGTGGGCTGGCGCGTGCCGGCGGGGCCCATGATCACGGTCTTGCCGCCGCCCAGCGGCAGATCGGCCGCGGAATTTTTATAGGTCATGCCTTCGGACAGGCGCAGCACGTCGTCGATCGCCTCGCTTTCGTCGCGGTAGCGCGACCAGTAGCGGCAGCCGCCCAGGGCCGGGCCGCGCTGGGTGCTGTGAACCGCGATGAAGGCCTTGAGCCCGATGTCGGGATCAGCGACATGCACGACTTCCTCGTGACCCTGAAAAGCAGGACTGGGACGGAAACGCTGCTCGCCCGTGCGACCGGCAAGGGCTTCGGTGATGTTTTCAATGCTCAAGGACACGGTCAAACCTCCTGATCCGAATAGTCTTTCTTTTAGAAGTATCACTGTGTGCGGCGCATGATTAAGCGGAAAAGATTTTTTCGCGCGCAAAAAGCACGAAAGAAACGCGCAGCGCAAAGCGGCGGGAAGAAAATTTCGGGAAGCGCTGACAAATTGGCGGCGACGGTAAAATCGGGACTATGTTTGTATGTTTTCATCCACAGGCATGTATGCCGGCCACCAGACTCAGGATTGACAATCATTCTCATTTGAAACTAGTAATCATTCTCATTCTTCGGGCGTCCGCCCAAGTTTCAACGCTACATGGAGTATCTTATGGTTATTGATTTCGATACGCTCAGCCCTTACCAGGCTCCGGCCGTTCTTATGAAGGAAAGCGCTTTCCCCGATACGCGCCAGCATTTTTCAGAAGTCGTAACCGCCCTGCGCGAGAAACCTGTCGTCGTTCCCTGCGGCTGCTGCGGCCCCACCCAGCCCCCGGCCGCGCGCGAACCCGACATCGCTTTCGCCGCCAGCGAAGTGCGCCCTTTTCATCCCTGAGCATAGCCGCACGTGACCCCTTTTCCGTGCGCGGGCGCTGTTGTAGCCTTTCCGCATTGGGAACAGCTTTGGGGATTCGCGTGATCAGGACAATCATACTGTCTTTCTGTCTGGCGGTTTTAACGGCGACGGCGACGCAGGCCGCCGACATCGTTTCGGATGGCATCGCCCGCCCCACGGATGTCGAGCTGACCTGCACGGAGCTGACGCGCGAGGTCAACCACCTGGGCAATATCATCAGCGGCGCGCGCGACCAGCAGGACGATGCCGCCATCACCAATACCGGCGTGGGCGTGGTGAAGACCGTGGGCGCGTACGCCATCGGCACCATGGCCGGCGCTTTGGGAATCCTGGCGGCGGCCAAGCTGGTCGACCGCGCCACCGACAGCGGTTCCGAGCGCGCCGAAGCGCAGGAGGACGCAGCCGAGCAGCGTCAGAGCCGCCTGGCCGCCATCTTCGAGACCAAGGGCTGCGAGGGTGATCTGGTGCTGGCAAGCCAAACCAGGGCCATGAAGAGAGAGGTGGAGCCGCAGGACATCGAGCCCGCCGCCGGCGCAACCCCTCCCCCAGCGGCCAAACGCCAGCGCTTCAACGACTGATCACGCCGGCCCGCGCCGTGCCGTGACCTTGTTCAGCACATAACCCGCCGCCGCAAGCCCGCCCATCACATAGCCAAGGACGCGATAGGTCATCTGCGCACGCTGACACGATTCGAGCGTGCGCCCCAGCCGAACCTCGGGCGCCAGACAAAGGGCGGGATCGGTTTGCTGGTGAAAGACTTCGACCGCCCGCACCAGCGTGTCCATGCAGGCCGGGCCGCAATCGGCGCCCGCCTGCGCGATGTGGGACGCCAGCGCCGGATCGGCCGCCAGCGCGGCCACGGGTGCCGTCAGGGCAAGCACCGCCGCCGCGGCCATGAAGGTACGCTTCAGGGATGACATGATGCCTCCGCTTCTGTTTTATTTTCTGTTGTGTTTAATTCTGGAAGTATAAAAAACTTACACGAAAAGTATTTTTGAGTCCATCATTTTTCGTATGATTAATACATATTTATTTTCCCTTAACACGCTGACCCGGTTTTAAAAATCAGTTTTTAAAAATGAAGAACGCCGCTGTGACAACAGCGGTAAAAACGGGAATGAGTTTTTTTGCGAAAGGAAAAAAGGCCCGCACAGGGGAGCAACCCCTCTGCGAGCCCTTTTCCGGAGGCAATTCCTGGAGCGTCGCGGGTGCTTACATCACATTAAGGTGATGTTGGCCCGGTCGTCGCGGCCCAGGTCTTTCCACTGGGAGGCATACTGCGCCGCCGACTCCGGCAACGAAGCCGGGTTGATCGCCACGGTTTGCGGCTGATCGGCGCTTTCTTCCTCCTCTGCTTGCGGAACGTGATCGACGTCGCGTTGCGGTTTCATGCCGCGGGCAATATGCGCGATTTCGGTCAAAAGGTTTTCAGCATGGCGCACCAGCGATTCGGCTTTGCCGGTATCCACGCCGTCCGCGATCTTGGCGTCCTGCGCGTCCACTCTTTTCTCGAGCGAGAAAATCGCGTCACTGAAATACGCTGTCTGTTTGCGGACGATTTCGAAACCGGCGCGCAGCCGCTCGAAACCAACCCCCAGCACCAGCGCGGATCCAATCGCGGTAATGGCCGAGAACACGGCGAATGCCAGTGCCACGACCAGATAAGTTTCAGCTTCAATACTCATAATACACCACCCTATTGTCCAGGAATGCGTTGCATGGTTAAGACAATACAGGCATCGGGAAAAGCCTTGGGCGGGCCCGGCGGGCCATGGCATGCAAGCTGTTCTCGATGTCTATATATCTCCATGCTACACGCACAGAGTTAAGACGCGTTTACTTTTGCCCGGAATAAGGCTCAAAATTAGATCGGTTTTTACGCGAATTTACAGGGAGCCGGGAGACGGTTACTTGACGCCGCTGCCCACTTCCTTGTTGAAGAGATCCTCGCCGTCGCTCACGGGCGCTTCATGCGCCGTGTCTTCAACGGGGTGGGAGATCTCTTCCTCGGCAGGAGCAGGCGCCGCCTCTTCGGCGGGAGCGGCAGCCTCTTCGACCACCGGGCCCTTGGCCGGCAGCATGCTGGCGCGGACGTAAGCCACGCCCGATCCGGCCGTGCCCTCGAGCGTGTAGGGTTCGCCGTGGTAGGGCACCATTTCATAGCCTTCGCCGGTGCAGCCGGCCAGCAGGGCCGGGACCGCGGTTGCGAGGATAAGATTTCTGAATGCCGCCATGGGTAGCCTCCTGCTCAACGGATGACGCGAATCACGCCACTCGAAAATGATACAGGTTGAACAAGGGGATGACAACCGGGCAGCATCGAAGATCAGAAGGCGATCAGTCCGCCTACAATGCCCAGGCCCGCACCGATCGCGCCGCCGTTGATGGGATCCTCGTCGGTAGCCAGAGCCGTCGCCACGCCGATCCCGGCGCCGATCGCCGCACCGCTGACCAGGTGCTGATCGAGCGTCGTGCCGCATCCCGAAAGACCCAGGCACAGGCCGACCAGCAGCAGCGTTTTTCTCAGTTTTTTCATGACGGTTCCTCTTTTACTTGTATTCCAGGTCGAGAGCCTCGAGCCGCCGCGCCTCATCGCGCAGACGCGTGGCTTCCTCAAACTCAAGATCGGCTGCCGCTTTATGCATTTTCTCGCGCAGTTTCGCAATATAGTCCTGTAACGCCTTGGGAGAACTCATGAAATCCTCCACGTCCCTGTCGGCGAAACCGGCCGCCCGCGCCACCACCACCCGGTCGGCCTGCTCGTACACGGACTCGAGCAGGTTGCCAATATTCTTCTTCACGCTTTCGGGCGTGATGCCCTGGGCCTTGTTGTAGGCCTCCTGCCGCGCGCGCCGGCGGCTGGTTTCCTCAATGGCCGCTTTCATGCTTTTGGTCACCCTGTCGGCGTAAAGCACGGCCTTGCTCTCGACGTTGCGGGCCGCCCGGCCGATGGTCTGGATCAGCGAGGTCTGGGAGCGCAGATAACCCTCCTTGTCAGCGTCCAGAATGGCGACCAGCATGCATTCGGGGATATCGAGCCCCTCGCGCAGCAGGTTGATCCCCACCAATACATCGAAAGCCCCGAGGCGCAGGTCGCGGATGATCTCGATGCGCTCGAGCGTCTCGACCTCGCTGTGCAGATAACGAACCTTGAGGCCGTTCTCGGCCAGGTATTCGGTCAAGTCCTCGGCCATTTTCTTGGTCAGGGTGGTGACCAGCGCGCGCCCGCCCTTCTCGACCACGCGGCGGCATTCCTTCATCAGATCGTCGACCTGGTGCGCGGTCGGGCGGATCTCGACCGGCGGATCGACCAGGCCCGTGGGCCGCACCACCTGCTCGACGAACACGCCTTTGGTCTGCTCCAGCTCCCACGGCCCGGGCGTAGCGGATACATAAACAGTCTGGGGCCGGATATGGTTCCATTCCTCGAATTTCAGCGGTCGGTTGTCCAGGCACGACGGCAGGCGAAAGCCGTAATCGGACAAGGTGGTCTTGCGGCTGCGGTCGCCATGATACATGCCGTTGAGTTGCGGCACCATCACATGGCTTTCGTCCAGGAATAAAAGCGCGTCGGCCGGCAGGTATTCGATCAGCGTCGGCGGCGGATCGCCCGGCTTGCGGCCAGTCAGGTAACGGGAATAATTCTCGATCCCCTTACAAAAGCCCGTCGCCACCAGCATTTCCAGGTCGAACATCGTGCGCTGTTCCAGGCGCTGCGCTTCCAGCAATTTATTCTCGGCCCGGAACTGCTCGAGGCGCTGCTTGAGATCGGTTTTGATGTTTTGGATCGCGTTTTGCATAGTCGGGCCGGGCGTTACGTAGTGGCTGTTGGCGTAGATCCGCACGCCGTCCATGGTGACAAATTTCTCGCCCGTCAGCGGGTCGAATTCGGTGATGCTCTCAAGCTCGTCGCCGAACAGGGAAAAGCGCCAGGCCTTGTCCTCGAAGTGCGCCGGGAACAATTCCACTGTGTCGCCGCGCACGCGGAAATGGCCGCGCTCGAAGGCGATGTCGTTGCGGACGTATTGCAGGGTGATGAACTGGCGGATCAGCTCCTCGCGGTCGATGCGCTGGCCCTTGCGGATATCGAGCACCATGGCCTGATAATCCTCTTTCGAGCCGATGCCGTAGATGCAGGACACTGAGGCGACGATGACGCAGTCCCGCCGTTCGAACAGCGCCCGCGTGGCGGCGTGGCGCATGCGGTCGATCTGCTCATTGATCTGGGAGTCCTTCTCGATATAGGTGTCGCTGCGGGGCACGTAGGCCTCGGGCTGGTAGTAATCGTAATAGGAGACAAAATACTCGACCGCGTTTTCGGGGAAGAAGGTCTTCATCTCCCCGTAAAGCTGGGCGGCCAGGGTCTTGTTGGGGGCAAGGATCAAAGCGGGGCGCTGCATCTCCTGGATCACATGGGCCATGGTGAAGGTCTTGCCCGAGCCCGTGACGCCCAGAAGCACCTGGTCGCGCGCACCGGCGCGCAGGCCGCTCACCAGCTCGCGGATCGCCTGAGGCTGGTCCCCGGCGGGGGTGAAATCTGAGGCAATTTTAAAGGGACCGGACATGGGGCTTTATATAGGGGGTTATGTCCTGTTTTCAAAGCATCTTGCCGCCCGGCGGGCTTGGTGCTACCAAGGAAACTTACTTCCCATAAGGATAAAAACCATGGATCAGGCTCACTCAATCATCAAGGCTGCTTTTCGCGGCGCTGGCAGCATCAACCCCCCGACCCCCGCCGACTGGCAGCGCACGCTGACCGGCATCGTTATGGCCGCCGCCCAGAGCGAACAGGCGCGCATCGACCTTGTCAATCTGTCGGGTTCGCCGCTGCAGCGCCCCGGCGCTCTTTGCCACGCTCTGGTCATTCACGAAAACTATGGCGCACAGGACGTAGCCGGACCGGTCAGCCTGTACATGGCCGCTTACGAAAGCGGCGATGTCTTTCTGGCAACAACGGACCAGATAGTGACACCGCAGTCGCGCTCCCTAAGGCCTGTGCATGAAACATCATGCGGCGCTTTCGAGACGAGCCGGACGAACCAAATGATCGCGCACTGGCTCGAACTGAATTTCTCCAAGTCGGCGCTGCTGGCCATGTTCTCG
The DNA here is from genome assembly GCA_964577255.1 of uncultured Pseudobdellovibrionaceae bacterium. Taxonomy (GTDB): domain Bacteria; phylum Pseudomonadota; class Alphaproteobacteria; order Micavibrionales; family Micavibrionaceae; genus Micavibrio_C. The sequence goes on from CAZNYM010000006.1 coordinate 10,948, forward strand.
ATCCGGCCGGAGCGGGTCGTCGCACTGGAACAGAAAGCTCATATCTTTGCGTGAGGCGCTCGACCTTCTGCTAACTCGCCGCAGCGTCAAGGCGGCGGACCTGACCGCCCCCGGCCCGACGCCGGAACAGATCGACGTCCTCATCAGCGCCGCCGCCCGCGTGCCCGACCACGGCAAGATGTTTCCCTGGCACTTCATGATTTTCGAAGGCGACGCGCAGACCCAGGCTGGCGCCGAAATCGCGCGCCTGTTCCGGCGGAAAAACCCCGAAGCCCCGGCCGAAGCCGTGGCGCTCGAGCAAAACCGCTTCCGGCGCGCGCCTATGGTGATCGGCGTCGTTTCACGCCTGCGCCCTGGCAAGCATCCGCGCTGGGAGCAGTATCTGTCGGCGGGGGCGGCGTGCCAGAATCTGTGCCTGGCGGCGAATGCGCTCGGGTTCGGCACCAACTGGCTGACGGAATGGTATGCCTATGATCCGGCTTTCCGCGAATTCCTGGGGCTGGATGCGCGCGACAACGTGGCCGGGTTTATCCATATCGGAACGCCCGCGAAAAAGCCGGAAGAACGCGACCGCCCCGATCTGACCCGGATCGTCACATGCTGGCGGCCGGGCACAGCGCTGAACAAGGGCGACAGCTACGACAAGGCCGCGTTTCCCTTCCCGGAAGCGGGCTTCACTTCACCGGCTTCAGAGTCGGAAAAGCGATAATTTCACGGATGTTGTGGGAGTTGGTCATCAGCATCACCAGCCGGTCGATGCCCATGCCCCATCCGCCCGTGGGCGGCAGACCGTAGCCGAGCGCCGCGACATAGTCGTGATCGACCATCATCGCTTCCTCGTTGCCGGCCTCGCGCTGCGCCACCTGCTCCTCGAACCGCTGCAGCTGGATGTGCGGGTCGTTGAGCTCGGAGAAGGCGTTGGCCATTTCCTGCGCGTTGATATAGGTCTCGAAGCGTTCGACCAGGCGCGGATTGCTGCGGTGCACCTTGGAGAGCGGCGAAATATCTAGCGGATGATCGATGACATGGATCGGGTTGACGAGCTTGGGCTCGACCCGCTCGCCGAACACCGCCTCGACCACCTGGCCCCAGTTGGCCTTGGGATCGACCGCGACCTTTAACTTTTTAGCCTGCTCGTGCGCCTGGGCGGCGTCCAGGGGCATGAAATCGACCCCCGTTTCCTCTTTCACCAGATCGACCATGCTCTTGCGCGCCCAGGGACCCGCCAGATTGATGGTTTTGTCGCCCGCCGGGATATCCAGGGTGCCCAGCACCTCCATCGCCACGGCCTGGACCAGCTTTTCGATCAGATCCATGACGTCGTTGTAGTCCTTATAGGCGTGATAGGCCTCGAGCATTGTAAATTCGGGGTTGTGCTTGTAGGAGATGCCTTCGTTGCGGAAGTTGCGGTTGATCTCGAACACCGAGTCCGCGAGACCCCCGACCACCAGGCGCTTCAGATACAGCTCGGGCGCGATGCGCAGGTAAAAACTGGCTTCAAGCGCGTTATGGTACGTGACGAAGGGTTTGGCAGACGCCCCGCCAAGAATGGGATGCATCATCGGCGTTTCAACCTCGATCGCGCCGGTCGATTCCATGTAGCGGCGGATGAAGGACACGATGCGCGAGCGCAGCAAAAGCTTCTCGCGGCTTTCCTCGCTCATAATGAGGTCGAGATAGCGGTGGCGGTAACGGGCCTCGATGTCGGTCAGGCCGTGATGCTTTTCCGGCAGCGGCAGGGTCGATTTTGTCAGAATATCTATTTCCAGCGCCCGCACCGATAACTCGCCGCGCGGCGTGCGGCGGATTGTGCCCCGGGCACCGATGATGTCGCCGATATCCATGTAGTCGAGCTTGGCCAGCTGGTCGGCCGGCATCGATTCCTTGTGGCTGAAAACCTGGATCTTGCCAGAGGGGTCGTGCAGATCAATGAACAGACCGTTATTTCGCATGGCCATGATTCGCCCGGCGACCGCCACCTTGTCCTGTGTCTCGGTACCCGGCGCCAGATCCTTATAAAGGGTTTGCAGTTCGCCCGGCTTGTGGGTACGGTCGAAGCGGTAGGCATAGGGCTCGAGCCCCGCCTTGCGCATCAGGGCAAGTTTGTGTTCCTTGGCTTCGCGGGGATCGGTCGGGCCCGCGGGGGCGGCGGAAAGGACTTTTTCGGACATCGTCATAACTCGTTTCGCGGTGAACGCCGACTATAGAAAATTATGTCCGGCCGGTCCAGACCCCCTGAAAAACCCTGTATTTAAGGCCCTTTTTACAAATGGAAACCCCGCGGGCCGAATAGCGCGCGGGGTTTCAAAATCAACGCAAAAAAGAGAAATTATTTCTTCTTCTTTTTCGCCGTCGTTTTTCTTTTCGCCGTCACTTTTTTGGTGGCGGTTTTTTTAGCAGCGGTTTTCTTCCGAGCCGGAGATTTTTTCGCTACTTTCTTTTTGGTTGTGCTTTTCTTCTTAACAGGCATTCTATTCTCCCACACTTAGGGATCCCAAAGGATCCGATTGAGAATGTATCACCATTGATACAGTCAAAGATTATACCGCTAGTTTAGGGAAACAAAAATAGAAAAATGCATTTTTTTGAAATTTTTTTACAATTCGTGAATAAGACGTAAACGTGACTCCCCCGCACTAAGAATCGGTTCATGATAGACGCCATGACGCAGCGTGCATCGAACGACAATGCGCAGGCGGGCAACGCCATCTGGTTCATTCTTCTCGCCGTCGCTTTGATGGCGGCGCTGACCATTGCGATAACTCGCACATCGGACACCGTCGATCAGGCCGGCGACACCGAGCGCGGCCGCGTGCAGGCCAGCGACCTGATGAAATTCACCAAGGGCCTCGAAGCCACGATCAAGCAGATGATGCTGCGCGGGATCAGTGAGAACGATCTGTGCTTCCATGACGTTTCATGGGGCCATAACGACTATAACGGCGCTTCTTGCGCCGATACCGCCAACCGCCTGTTCCATGTCGAGGGCGGCGGGCTGGAATTCAAGCGCTTCGCCAATGTCACGGGCTGGGAAGTCAGCGGCGGCAACGCGGTTCTGGACGTGGGCACGGCCGCGCTCGACCTTGTCATCGAAGCGGAGATACCGGCCGCCCTGTGCCGCGAGATCGATGGTCTGCTCGGGATCGCGCTTGCAGGCGGGGACGCCCCGGTGGACGATGTCGACGCCCGGCCGCGTTTTGCCGGCACTTACGCCATCGGCGGCGGCGCCACCGACACGGTCGTCGGCGACGATGCCGCCGCCTTCGCCGGCAAGACTGCCGGGTGCCGCAAAAGCTCCAGCGGGGATTATTACTTCTATCAGGTGCTGCTCGAGCGCTGAGCCGCCGCGCACCCCGGTGGACGCCCGGCCGGCCGGATGCTATCACTGAGCCATGACCGCGCCGATGCCCGCTTCCTCCCGCCCCCGGGCCACGCCCCTGCCCGCGATTCCGGCGCTGGCGGTCAATGCCGTCCAGGCGGCGCTGCTGATGCCCGACGGCGAAGTGCGGATCATGAACCATGAGCAGGCCCGCCTGCTGCTGCATAAGCAGCCGGTCATGATGTGTCACGCACCTTATACGCGCCAGCGCCTGGGGCTCGAGGAATGCCTGCCGTTCGATGTGCTGGAGCTGTTCGCCTTCACCCACCCCGCCCGCTTTTGCGTGCCGACGATTGCCGGGCTGGCGAAGGTACTGGGCGTCGGCACCTTCGCCGCTTTCGACGAGCAACCTTTTGCCTTGCGGACCTGCGCCGAGACCCTGCTGGCCGACCTCGCCCGCGAGCCGCGCGCGGGCGCGAAATCCGATCCTCTAGCGATGGCCCAGGTGATGGGGCTGAACGGCCGCGGCTGGCCCTGGACCCCGGCGATCCAGGATGCCTGCGGTGAAGCCTACGACCCACAAGCGCCGGTCGTGGCCAAGCCCGCCCTTAATATATGGAAGTACCTGCCCGAATGGGCCGAGGATGCCCCGCCCCCGCCGCCCGCGCATCAGCCTGTCAGCGCGGAGGAAAGCCACGAGCGCCTGGCGCAGCTGCTGGGACCCGGCGCGGAATCAAGACCGGCGCAGCGCGATTACGCGGCTTTGATGAGCAAGGCTTTCGCCCCGCCGCAAGAGGAAAACGTGCCACAGGTCGTGCTGGCCGAGGCCGGGACCGGGACGGGAAAGACGCTCGGCTACCTCGCACCCGCCAGCGTATGGGCGGAGAAAAACAAAGGCGCGGTTTGGATTTCCACCTATACTAAAAATCTACAGCGTCAGGTCGATCAGGAGCTGGACCGGCTTTACACCGATCCCGACGTCAAAGCGGCGCGGGTGGCGATCCGCAAGGGGCGCGAGAATTATCTGTGCCTGCTTAATCTTGAAGACGTGGCCGCCGGCGCGGCGCTGGCGAAAAACCCCGATCAGGTGGTGGCCGCCGGGCTGATGGCGCGCTGGGCCGAGCGCACCCGCGACGGCGACCTGAGCGGCGGGGATTTTCCGGGCTGGCTGCCCGGCCTGCGCGGCGCGCGCCATACCAGCGCCCTGGCCGACCGCCGGGGCGAATGCATCTATGCCGCCTGCGACCATTATCACCGCTGCTTCGTCGAGCGCGCGGTGCGCCGCGCGCGCCGGGCCGACCTTGTCATCGCCAATCACGCTCTGGTGATGACCCAGACGGCGCTGGCCGGCCCTGACGATGCGCTGCCCGGCCGCTATGTGTTCGACGAAGGGCATCACCTGTTCGACGCCGCCGATGCCGCGTTCTCGGCCCATCTCAGCGCCCTTGAGTGCGCCGATCTGCGCCGGTGGATCCGGGGCGCCGAAGGCGGACAGCCCGGCAGCCGCGCCCGGGGCCTCAGGCGCCGGGTCGAGGATCTGGTGGCGGGCGACGACGCGGCGTTGCGCGACCTCGAGACCGTCCTGCACGAGGCTACCCATCTGGCAGGGCCGGGCTGGACCCGGCGGCTCAAGGATGGTACGCCACAAAACAGCGGCGAGCGTTTCCTGGCCGGAGTCTACCGCCAGGTGATGGCCCGGGCCGGAAGCACCGGCGGCCCCTATTCCCTGGAGACCGAAACGCTGCCACTGGTCGAAGGTCTCGCGGAGCTGGCACTGGACCTGCGGGAACACCTGGTCGCCCTGCGGGCGCCGATGATGCGCCTGGCCGCCGCCCTGCGCCGCCGCATCAACGAGCAGGCCGCCACGCTCGATACCGACACCCGCAAGCGCATGGAATCGACGGCTCTGCGCCTGACCTATAACGCCGAGCACATGGCCGGAGCCTGGATCGCCATGCTGGAGGGCCTAGAAGAGGAAACCCCCGCCCCCGGTTACGTCGACTGGATGGAAATCGCGCGGATCGACGGCAAGGCTATCGACGTCGGGCTTTACCGGCACGCGATCGACCCGATGCAGGGGTTCGCCGCCGCCCTGCGCCCCCATGCGCAGGCGCTGGCTATGACCTCGGCGACGCTGCGCGACGAGGCGCATGACGACAACGGCGAAGGCTGGCGCGGGGCGTATGAGCGCACTGGCGCCGGGTATTTCGGCGCCGAAGTGCAGCGCGGCGCCTACCCCTCGCCATTCCCTTATGCCGACTGCACCCGCGTTCTGGTGATCACCGACGTCAAGCGCGAGGACGCCGATCAGGTGGCGGCCGCTTACCGCACCCTGTTCCTGGCGGCAGGCGGCGGCGCGCTCGGGCTGTTTACCGCCATCCAGCGCCTGCGCGCGGTGCATGAGCGGATCGGCCCGCCGCTCGAGCAGGCCGGCATCGCTTTATACGGCCAGCACGTCGATGCGATCGACACCGGCACCCTGGTCGACATTTTCCGCGAGGAGCCGGATTCGTGCCTGCTGGGCACCGACGCGGTGCGCGACGGGATCGATGTGCCGGGCGAGGCGCTGCGGCTGATCGTTTACGACCGAGTGCCGTGGCCGCGCCCCACCATCCTGCACCGCGCCCGGCGCGAGGCCTTCGGCGGGCGGCGTTACGACGAGATGATGACGCGCCTGAAGCTGCGCCAAGCCTTCGGCCGGCTGATCCGCCGTGCGGACGACCGGGGCGTGTTCGTGATGCTCGACTCAGCCTTGCCCTCGCGGCTTCACAATGCCTTCCCCGAAGGCGTGACGGTCGAGCGCCTCGGCCTGGCCGAAGCCGCCCAGGCTGTGAAAACTTTTCTTGAAAAATAGAAGGAGCGGGCGCCGCCCTAGCGCATCAGCATGCGCAGGCGGGAAAGCGATCCGGCTTCGGGATGAGCGGCGATGTCTTCCAGCCGCTCCTCGAGCGGGCGGGCGCCCTGGGGCACGGCCGAGAAGATGAAGCGGTCAAATTTTTCATCATTCGCCAGCGCCACAAGCAGTTGCGCGCGGTGGCTAGGGGCGACCAGCACAAAATTTTCCTGCAGCGTGCCTTCCCGGTATTGCCGGGCACGGCCACGCCAGATGTCTTCGAGCACAGCCAATACAAAACGATCCGCCAAGCTGGCGCGCGGCACCGCCCGGGCCTTATCGGCCTGCGCGCTGTAATATTCTTCCCCCGTCACGAGCCGTGCGTCCAGGAAGCGCAGCGCTTTCTGCAGCGGAATCAAAGGGCGGGAATCGGTGCCCAGAGAGCGCGCCGCCTTGGCGAAATAGGGCATGAGATAGACGGCAACCGATGTTTGCTGAACGGGCATGATCTTGTATCCGGCGCTGGGGGTAGGAAGAACGAACACGCCGATTAAGCGCGCTCAATGTGTTTATTTTCAGGCGACTTTTTGCGGGAAGGCAAGAATATTCGGAGTGGCTTTGCCGTTTTCTTCTGACGTGATCCCAAAATGCTCCAGAACCGCTTCCGTTATCGGCTGGTCGCCGCCGTAAGGGTGGGACATGCAGATCACGTTGAAATAGTCGGACACGGCTTCGTGTATCCTTCTGTTCAAGATCACGCCCGCCATGACCACATTCACGAGGACACGGCTCTGCGCCTCCAGGCAAAAGCGGATATGTTCCTGCATGGCGTCCTGCGCGTGAGGCGGCACGCCTATTTCTTCGCCATTAGGCATGCACACCACATCACCCGTGAAAAGGCCGATGGAAAGGTCGCTCAATCTGTCGTTGAAATCAAAATCGCTCATTTCTATCCTGCCTTGCGGGAACAGGCCTGACGGCATACCCCGCGTTCCATGTTCAAAACGCGGGCTATGTATCATAAGTTTCACGATTCTGTAAAGATTAATTTTGGGATTTTTAGCTGTTTTTGTTCATAAATTACCAATTTTGCTACTTTAGAACAGCTTTTTGCCAAACAGCGTCCCGCCCCGCTCCCCTGCCACAGCGCCAACCGCAAAGAAAAACCCCCGCCGGAGCGGGGGTTTTCGATCTCGGAATGAACCGGGTAAGGCTTAGAACTTGTAGCCGGCACGCAGCAGAGCCGAGTGCGAGTCGTAGTCAGCCTTGAACTCGTAATCGTAGGAAGCTTTGAGTTCCCAGTTGGTGGTGGTTTCGTGCGACAGAGCGGCACCGATATTGAAGGTGCTGCGAGCCGGATCGTAACCCTCGACCGTGAAGACGCCGCCCGAGGTCGCGCCGGTGAAGGTCGCGGTGTTCTCGATCTCGTCGCCGATCAGGTCATAGCGGTAGCCGGCGTGTACGGTCGGCTCAGTTACGGAACCCGAAGCGTTCTGCACTTTCCAGCCGGCTTCGACATCGAAGCCCAGCTCGAACGAGTTCACGCTGTCGCTTTCCACATCCAGGTTGGCGCCGCCTGCACCGGTTTCGGTGTAGTCGTCGGCCGAGTAGTGGGTCCAGTTGGCCAGCAGGGTCGGGGTCAGACGGGTCTGATCGACCATGTAGTCGCGGCCGGCTTCAACCTGCGCCACGAACTGGTTGGCGTCGTAGTCGGCGTTGGCGTTCAGACCAGCAATGCCCGCGATATCATGACGGGTGCTGTCGATGCTGTTCCAGCCGTAGCCGATCATCGCGTTCATGTGGGTCACTTCATCGAAGTTATGCGTACCGTACAGGGTGACCTGGTAGGTATCGATGTCGGTGTCCGTGCTGTTGGCGTTGTCCGACTCCGCGTCGGTCGTGCCGTAGCTGAAAGCGATACCGACGACGCCGTTTTCAAGGGCGTTTTCGGTGTCGACACCCAGGGCGAAGCCGTAGGTATCGGCTTCGTAGCCGTCGATGCCGTCACGGTTGCTCTGGTCGGCGAAGGTGCCGAAAGCTTGCGCCCAGACCGTGTTGCCCAGACCCATGGAGCCGGCAGCCATGCCGCTGTCGACGCCGTTACGGGCATCGGCGACGCGCTGGCTGATCAGACCCAGGGAGCTGTCGATCACCGTGGTGGCGGCAGCCATCGCGGAACCGTCAATGCTCGGCTGAACTGCTTCGACGACTTCGTCGATATCGGCCAGTGAGGCACTGTTAACAGCCGCGATAACGTTCTGCAGATCGGTGTCACCGTCAGCCGTGTTCACGATGCTGGTCACACCGTCAGCAGCGCTGGCGTTGTTGTCGGTGTCGGTAACGGAACCGGAGTTGACGCGATCAGCGACAGCCCAGATTTCCTCAGCGGCAACCGTCTCACCTGTGATCTCGGCGTTTTCACCGGTCAGGAAGCGGAAGTTCCACAGAGCCGAGTCGTCAGCCACGTCGATTTCCGTCGTGTTGTCGGCGTTGGCTACATCGCTGTCGCCGCCCGTTTCCTGCATGACCAGGAACTGGTCGCCATCAACGATGATACCGGTACCGACCGTGACTTCCGGCACGATGAAGATCGCGCCGCCGTTGAAGTCGGCGAAGTCGAGGTTGGTAAGGCCGAGGATGGCAGCATCGTCAGCCTCAGCAACCGTATTACCGACCGTGAAGACCAACGTGCCGTTGCCGGCTACCGAGGAGGCCACGTCAGCCGAAGCCGCCGTCACGTTCTGGCCCAGGATCATTTCACCTTCGATGGTGATATCCGTGCCGGTGGTGATGTTGGCGTTCATGCGGGCAACCGAGCCGTCGTTGACGTCGAAGGTGGCAATGGTGGTGCCGCCGATGACGCCGTTAAAGGTAACGTCCGAGTTGACCGTGCCGTCGCCGACAACAACCGCGCCCAGACCACCGCCCGTGCCGGAGATCGTGCCGGAAACAACCTGGGTGTTGTCATCGCCATCCAGGGTCAGAACGTCGTTCTGGCCGATGGTGATGGCGTCAACATAGAGGTTGCCCTCGGTGTCGATCGTGGTCACGGCAGCGTTGGCCGCCAGGGTGATGGCGCCCAGAGCTTTCGAGGCTGTACCGACATCGCCGTTAAAGGAAATGTCGCCGGCGGCAGCCGAGCCCGTGATCGCGCCTTCGCCGTCAACCCCTACGGTGATGTCGCCGTTGATGGTGACGTCGTTGCCCAGAGTCAGAGCCAGAACGCCGTCCGTACCGTTCGATGTCGCATCTTCGATCAGGATGTCGGCGGTAACCGTACGATCCCCAGCCGCCGCCGAAATCGTGGCGGTTATGCCTTCGGCGATGGTGATGTCATCCTGGGTGATGCTGCCGGTAACCGTGGCAGCAGCGTTGATGTCAAGAGTACCCGTACCGGTGATCGCGCCGGTCACGCCGCCCGTGCCCGAGAGCAGCAGCGTGCCGTTGTTGACGACCGACGGCGAGGTCAGCAGACCAGCGCCAACATCCAGGGTAGCGCCGGAGTTGACCGTGGTCACACCTGTTGCAGCTTTGGTGGTAATGGCCGCATTTGAGTCGAGGATCGTGCCCGAGCCGGAGATGGTCAGGTTGTCGATCTCGCCGGCGACGCCGCCCCAAGCCGTGGCCTGGGTCAGGGTGCCGCTGCCGCCGGTGACGACGACATTGTTGGTTTCAGCAGCGATCGCGCCATCAACCGTGCCCGTGACCGTAAAGTCGGTCGTGCCGATGTCGAAGGTCACGGTGTTGGTGCCCGTGCCGGCAGCGCCCAGGGTGATGACCGAAGCGACGGTGTTCTTGAAGGTGGCAGCGGAGTTCAGAGCCGCGCCACCGTTTTCGATCACGGTCGTGCCGGAAGCCACGGTGCCGTTGAAGGTTACACCTGCCGCGTTCTGAACGATGATGTCGCCGTCGCCGGTGATGTTGCCAGTCACGTTTTGCGCAACCGTCAGGCCATCAAAGGTGGCAATCGCCTGGCCGGCAGCACCGTCCGTGAGAGCCATGCCGCCCGTGAATGTGGCGTTGCCCGCGAAGTTGACCGTGGCATCGGCCGTGGCGGCAACCGTGCCGCCCGTAACCGTCACGGCGCCCGTGAAGGCTGCATCGCCATCCACGTTCAAGGCCGCAATCGCGCCGCCCACATCACCGGCAGTGATGGTGGTGGTGCCGGTAACCGTCAGATCGTCGCCGACGTTCAAGATCACGTCATCGTCGGCAGAGTTTTCGTCGTTGTCGATAACCAGGGCGCCGCCGATGCTCAGATCGCTGGTCACGGTCGCCGTAACCGTAGCATTGTCGGCGTTCAGGTTCTGCACCGTGAAGTTGCCGGCGCCGGTGATGGTGACCGAGTCGATCGTGGCGGTGTTGTCGACGTTGGCCGCATCGGAGCGGACCACAACGCTACCGGTCGTACCGGTGACATCGCCAAGGGTAAAGGTCGCCGTACCGCCGCCGTCGTCAGAAACACCATCGTTCTGGACCGTAAGGGTGAAGGTTACAATATTGATGTTGTCGCCTGCCGCCGCGGGACCCGCATCGGTACCACCGCCATCGGCCCAGACATCGCCAGCAGTCAGCGTCAAATTAGCTGCGTGGGCCGCCGCAGGGGCCATGGCGCCAATCGCCACGATTGCGGTACCGGCCAGAAGTGCTTTTTTCATGTTGAGCTTCATAGTGGGGTAGTCTCCATTTTGTTGAACAAGTGGTTGATGCGATTTAAAAGATTGACCCGTAATCGGA
>CAZNYM010000006.1:21846-29316 GCA_964577255.1 uncultured Pseudobdellovibrionaceae bacterium
AAGACAGATTTCGGTCCCTCGGATTCCTTTTAACCCATGTGTTTTTTATGTGTTTCGCGGAAGGCTGTACAGGGGCGAAATGATTGTTCACACAAAATTTATCAGCCCTTGTTGCAAAAAAAACACAAAAGATTCGTTTTAGGAAAAATCACGATTGCGGCGCAACTTTCCGTATCGCAGAGGCAAGGCCCTGCAGTGACATCTCTATGTGCAGGTTCTGACCCGTGAACGCCTTGGCCTTTATCATAAGCGCTTTTCCGCCAGTCATTTTACCCATAACCGATTCTTTTATAGGAAAGGTCAGGAAACATCCCTGGGCCTGGCAATAGCGCACGGGCGCCTTCACGGCCTGTTTGCCGTCTATCTCTATGGCGATGGGGTCTTCAAGCAGAACACCCAGGGGCAGCACCAGGACAGCGCGCGCCACGCCCTTCTTTTCACCGGCAGGATAACCGATCGCCATTTCGGAAAACCGCTGCGAATTTTCCTTAATGACAAGTCTCTGGAAAACCTCGCAATAGCCCTTGCCACCCTTCTCTCCCTCCTTGGGTTCGTCGCACCGCACGGTCCAGTTCTCCGAGGGCCGGGCCGGCGGCTTGGGCGCGCTGGCCTGCGCCGGCGCGGCTGTATCGGCGGCGGTCTCGGCCCGTGCCGGCGAAGCGGCAAATAAAAGGGTGGCGGCCAGCAGCGGGATCATGAAGTGCAAGCGTGTCATTTATTCATTCCTTCCAGATAGAGTTCAGTGAGGAAATCTCTTCGCGAGTTTCACATCAAAAGCAAGGCCAAACGATCAGCCATACTTTATAAGTGTGGACAAGTTCTAGCTTTCTGCGGCGCTCAAATTGTCTTTTTCTCACACTTGCATCAACGATAATTTTGTTTTGCAAAACTTTTTTGGAGAGAATCCCGTCATGAGAATCCTGCTGCCTTGCGCCGCCCTGTTGCTGACCACTGTGTTCAGCGCCCCCGCCCTTGCCAACGATGCCGCCGCCGACGATTCGTTCCCCGGCAGCTTCACCGGCAACGTGGCAATCGTTTCCGAATATTCCTTCCGCGGCATCGCCCAGTCGGATGAGAACCCGGCACTGCAGGGCGGGCTTGATTACGGCGCCAGCCTGGGCGACAACACCGGCGTTTACCTGGGCGTATGGGGCAGCAACGTCGATTTCAATGACGGCGATGAAGCCAACGTGGAGATGGACGTCTATGGCGGCCTGACCTACACCATGGACGCCTGGAGCTTTGATGCCGGCTTCATCTACTACGCCTATCCCGGCGCAGACGACAGCCTGGATTACGATTTCGTCGAGCTGCAGGGCAAGATCGGCTACGCCTTCCCGAAAGTTGCGGCGGTGGCTTCGATCAACTACTCGCCCGATTACTTCGCCTCTTCCGGCGACGCCTACTACTACAAGCTGGCACTGAGCGCGCCGCTGCCGCACGATTTCGCGATCGACGGCTATATCGCCTATCAGGATATCGACGATGAAGACGCTTTCGGCGTGCCCGATTACGCCGAGTGGGGCGTGGGCCTGGCCTACAGCTTCGAGGGCCTGACCCTTAAGGCTACCTACATCGACACCGATCTTGACAACGACGAATGCGCCGACGGCTGCGACGAGAAAGTCATAGGCAGCCTGTCGCGTAAATTCTAATCCGGCACTGACTGTGTAAATAGCTTCGGAAGGGCAAACATGACGACGTTCCTGAACAACCTCTCCATCCGCAAACGGATGCTTTTGAGTACTTTCCTGTTCATCCTCACGCTGCTGCTGGCGATGTATAACGCCCATCAGTCGATTGAGGCCAACGTCGTGTTCGCCCAGAAGGAAGCGATGGGCAACCAGTACCAGAGGCCGGTGGCAAAAGCCCTGCACGATGCCGGGCTTTTGCGCATGACTCTTACTGAACTGCGCAGCGGCGCCGCCTCCAGCCAGGATCCTGCCAAGCTTGTTGCCGCCATCGACGGGTATGTGGATGAGATCGGCAAGGTTCAGGCCCTGCTGGGCGACGACCTTCAATTCACCACGGAAGGGCTGGAAAGCCGCGGCCGCGGGCATTTGGTGTTCGAAACCGTGCAGAAGAAATGGAAAGATACATCTGCCGCCATTTCCGCCAATCCGGCCGGTGACAATGACGACGCGCTGGCCTCGTTCATCGGCGATCTGCGCGGATTGATTGCTCACTCGGGCGATACGTCGAACCTGATTCTCGATCCGGATCTGGACAGCTACTATCTGATGGACGTCACCCTTCTGGTGCTGCCGCAGACGATCGACCGCCTGGGCGCAATTTACAAGTCGGTATTTCCCGCGCTCGACGGTACCTACATGATGACTCCGACCGAGAAAATCGACACTTCGGTCATGGGCCGCATGCTTAAAGAGGCCGACGTCGACCGCATCGTCGCCGATATGGATGTATCGCTGAAGGAAGACCCAAATTTCTACGGAGTCAGCCCCACTTACAAAGATAATATCACCCCTGTTTTCGGCGCCTACAGCGAGAAAAATGCCGCCTTCTCTGAAGTGATCAAGGGCGTGGCGCTCAAGGGCGACGTCAGCCAGGCCGATTTCTCGGCCGCCGCCCTGATGGCGATCAACAGTGCGTTCGCCTTCTGGATGCAGGGTTTTGACGAGCTCGACAACCTGCTGGCCATTCGTATTGATGCCTACAAGCAGCAGCAATACAAGGCGCTGGCGACCGCCGTCCGTGGTATCATCATTTCGATGATTTTCTTCTTCATCGTCGCCAACAGCATCACCCGGCCTTTGTCCGATCTGAAGGGCGTCATGGTCAATCTGGCCAATCAGAAGCTTGACGCGGATGTTCCTTATGCCAAGGCGCGTTCCGAGATCGGCGAGATCGCTGCAACAGTTCTTGTGTTCAAGGACAATGCGCTTAAAACCCGCAAAATGGAGCAGGAACGCATCGAGGCCGAAGAGCGCGCCAAGGTCGAGAAAAAGCAAGCCATGATCAATCTTGCCACTTCGTTTGAAAACCGCGTACAGGGGATTATCCACTCGGTTTCCGCCGCTTCCACGCAGCTGGCCCAGACCGCCAGCGTCATGTCCGAAACCGTCACCATGTCGGCCGCCTCGGCCGGCAGCGCCGCCGCCAGCGCCAATGCCACGCTTGAAAACGTGCAGTCCGTCGCCTCGGCGGCGGAAGAAATGTCGGCTACCATTCAGGAGATTTCTTCGCAGATTTCCAACTCCTCCCGTCTGGTCAGCGAATCGGTCGAGAAAACCAAAACAGCCGACGATCACGCCCAGGGCCTGCGCACATCCTCGCAGCGCGTGCGCGAGGTCGTGAAGCTGATTTCCGACATCGCCAAGCAGATCAACCTGCTGGCCCTTAACGCCGCAATCGAGTCCGCCCGCGCGGGCGAAGCCGGAAAGGGCTTCGCCGTGGTGGCGTCCGAGGTTCGCAACCTGGCCGGCGAGACGGAAAAATCGGTGCAGGAGATCGAAAAGGTTATCTCCGAAATGAACAAATCCTCCGACAGCGTCCTGTCCTCGCTCGCCGAGATCAAGACGTCGGTCGACCGCATATTCGAGGCATCGACCGGAATCTCCGCCGCCGTGGAAGAACAGTCGGCCGTGGTGTCGGACATCGCCCGCAACATGCAGATCGCCGCCGACGGTTCGCGCGTGGTCAACGACAACGTCCAGGCCGTGACGGTTCAATCCGGGGAGGCGCAGAAGTCGGCGACCCAGGTGCTCGAAGCCGCCCAGGAGCTTTCACGCCAGTCCGAGCAGCTGGACGGCGAAGTCGTAGCCTTCCTTTCGGAAGTGCGCGGCTAGAAACCCTGTTGCCGGGCGGCTGATCCTTCCTGTAAACAGGAAGCATGATCGCCGATCTTTCGCTCGAGATTTACCGCTTCGCTCACACCCATCCAGGGCCGCATCTGCTCATCACCGGCGGCGTGCACGGCAACGAGCCCTGCGGCATGCTGGCGCTGGAGAAGATCGTGGCGCTGATCCACCAGGGTGTGCTGGAGCAGAAAAACGGTACCCTGACCATCCTGCCGCTGTGCAATCCCCGCGCCCGGGCGCTGAACAGGCGCTTTGTCGACCGCAACCTCAACCGCGCCCTATACCGCTACGACAATCCGGTGCATTACGAGGATCATCTCAGCAATATCCTCTGTCCCTATCTTGAGGCCTGCGACATCCTGCTCGACATCCATTCCTATACTGCGGGCGGGCCGCCTTTCCTGCTGCTCGAGGACGGCGCGGCGCGCAACCTCGCCTATGGCCGCGCCGTGGGGCCCGCCATCATGCTTCATTCCTGGAGCACCAGCTACGCGCGCCTTACGGGCGAGGGCCTGCCCGACCCCCTGCGCGGCCAGGGCACGACCGAATATGCCCGCAAGCACGGCGCGCTCAGCCTGACCCTTGAATGCGGGCAGCACGACGACCCCGCCAGCGTCGATGTGGCATTCGCCGCCGCGCTCAACGTGCTCGCCCACTTCAATCTCTTCGACATTCCCGCTGCCCTGCGGGAAAAGGCGCGCGCCACCCTGCCCGCCCGCGACCCCGTGGTGCTGACGCTCAATCAGGTGCTGGTGAAGCGCGCGCCGGGGCGCCTGGCGCGCGACTGGAAACACCTCGAACCGGTGAAGGCCGGAGCGGTGCTGGCATTGTTCGACGACGGGACGCAGGATATCTGCGAAAAGGATGGCTACTTCATCATGCCCAAACCGAAATCGGAGATCGGCGAGGAATGGGGTTATGTGGCGGTGAAGGAAAATGGTGCTGCCGAGAAGGATTGAACTTCCGACCCCGTCCTTACCAAGGACGTGCTCTACCACTGAGCTACGGCAGCGTCGGGGGCATACGAAACGCCGGGAAGTATTAACGCATCCGCCCGCCCCTGTCCAGAAGGGAATCCGCCCCCCTGCGGCGGTGGATTTTTGTGGATTTCCGGGGGGTTGATCGCCTATAACAGGGCGATCCAGGAAGGGGTTGCGCCCGTGAACGATGCCCGCAGACAGCAGATGCAGGAAAGCCGCGCCGCCGCCCTGAAGCAGAACCTGCAGCGGCGCAAGGAGCAGGCCCGCGCCCGGACGGACAACGACGCGGACGACGACGCCGCAAGGATGGATGCGCTCATGAAAACCGGAACCGCCACCCACGCCCTCCCCGCCGCCGACATGCTGCCCGGCCTGATGCCCGATGCCTGGATCCGCGAACAGGCCCTTGCACACGGCATGATCGACCCGTTCGTGGAAAAGCAGACCCGCGAGGGCGTGATCTCTTACGGCCTGTCCTCCTATGGCTACGATGCCCGCTGCGCCCGCGAATTCATGATTTTCACCAACGTCGACAACGCCATCGTCGACCCCAAGAATTTCAGCCCGGAGAGCTTCGTCGAGCGCAGCGCCGACGTATGCGTGATCCCGCCCAACAGTTTCGTGCTGGCGCGCACGGTCGAATATTTCCGCATCCCCAAGGATGTGCTGGTGGTGTGCCTGGGCAAGAGCACCTATGCCCGCTGCGGCATCATCGTGAACGTCACGCCGCTCGAGCCCGGCTGGGAAGGGCATGTGACGCTTGAATTCTCCAACACCACCCCACTGCCCGCGCGCGTCTACGCCAACGAAGGCGTGGCGCAGTTCCTGTTCTTCAAGGGCGGCGCGCCGTGCGAGGTCAGTTACGCCGACCGCAAGGGCAAATACATGGGCCAGACCGGCGTGACCCTGCCGCGGCTTTAGGAGCGATGATGGCTGATGCGCTGATAGATCACGACACCGTCGTTCCCTTCGCCCGGGCGGAGGAAAGAAAACCCTCGGGCCTCGACCAGATCCGCATCGTGGGCGGCCAGCGCCTGAACGGCGTCATCCGCGTGAGCGGCGCAAAAAATTCGGCGCTCAAGCTCATGTGCGCGTCGCTGCTGACCCCCGACACGGTATCGCTCGACAACATGCCGAACGGCCTGCGCGACATCGCCTCGCAGACCGATCTTATGATTCATCTGGGCTGCACGATTTCAGCGAAAGACGATCTGATGGCGCTGCAGGCCCGCGACATCCCCGTGCGCGAGGCACCTTACGAACTGGTCCGCAAGATGCGCACCAGCATCCTGGTGCTGGGGCCGCTGCTGGCCCGCTTCGGGCAGGCGCGCGTATCGCTGCCCGGCGGCTGCGCCATCGGCACCCGGCCGGTCGATCTGCATATCGACGGGCTCAAGGCCATGGGCGCGCACATCGCGCTTGAGGGCGGTTATATCAACGCGACCGCGCCGCAGGGGCTTAAGGGCGCGCGCATCACTTTCCCCAAGGTGTCGGTGGGCGCGACCGAAAACCTGATGATGGCGGCGACGCTGGCGCAGGGCGTCACGGTGCTGTCGAACGCCGCGCGCGAGCCCGAGATCGCCGACCTGGGCGCCCTGCTGCAGAAGATGGGTGCCAAGATCGAGGGGCTGGGGACATCCGAGATCACGATCCAAGGCGTCAGGGAACTTCACGGCGCGCGGCACACCGTCGTGCCCGACCGCATCGAGACCGGAACCTGGATGATCGCCGTGACGCTGACGGGCGGCACGCTGCGCCTGCAGAATGCGCGGCTCGAGCATCTGGAAGCGCTGGCCGAGCCGCTGCGCCGGGCGGGCGCCAAGATCGCGCAGGAAGACGGCGACATCGTCGTCAGCCGCAACGGCTCGCCGCTCAGGGGTACGGACATCATGACCGCCCCCTATCCCGGCTTCCCCACTGACCTGCAGGCGCAGTTCATGACCATGCTGACCCTGTGCCAGGGCGCGGGGATGGTCACGGAAACGATTTTCGAAAACCGCTTCATGCACGTGCCCGAGCTGTGCCGCATGGGCGCCGACATCACCGTCCATGGCGGTTCGGCGATCGTGCGCGGGGTGGAAAGACTTAAAGGCGCCGAAGTGATGGCGACCGACTTGCGCGCCAGCGTGGCGCTCGTGCTCGCCGCCCTGGTGGCCGAGGGCGAAACCACGATCAACCGCATCTATCACCTCGACCGCGGCTACGAAAACATCGTTGAAAAACTGAAAGGCTGCGGTGCGGCGATCGAGCGCCTGGGCCCGCCGCACGGATAGTCGCCTCGCTTCGCTAGCGGGGGAAAACGTGGATGGTGGCGCCGGGTTTGGCCTTGTACGCCGCGACGGCTGCGCGCGTTTCAGCCAGACGTTCGCTCAGCCCCGGCACGCGGGCCACCGTGTCCTTGATATTCTCCCGCCACCATTTTTGTTCATCTTCCATCATGCACACGCCAGGTATCTCCGTTCCGCCCGCGGCCACGAAAAGACACGCGAGCGTTTCAAGCGCAGCATCATAACCCTCAATACGGCGCGAAGAGATATAGCTCTTACCTTCCACTTGGGGGAACGGCGCGCAAACGCGGGTCAGTTCCGCGTAACCGGCGGCAAAGGCCGTCAGCTCGCGGCTATTCTCTTTCTTGTAAGAAAGAGCGCGCAGAAATGCGCTGTCCAGACGGG
>CAZNYM010000006.1:29416-79958 GCA_964577255.1 uncultured Pseudobdellovibrionaceae bacterium
TGTTGCTGATGACGTCTTCCGCTTCCCGCATCAGGGCACTCAGGGTATCGAACACGGAATCGAGGCCCGGCGCATAATGGTTTTCGAGATAGGCCTGCCCGCCGATCGTCTTGCACATCACCTGCCGCTGCCCGATTTTTGAGTAGTCGCGGGCGAAGTTGATCAGATCCATCTGCGTATTCTCATCCTGCGCCACGCGGCGCAGCAAGGGGCTGTCGCGCACCGGCAGCCAGATAGCTTTCGTTCCTTTGTCGAGAACGCAAACGCGGCGCAGCCCGTGATCAAGCAGATCTTCTTCCACCTGCGTGAGATCGTCCTCGGAAGGCGCGCTTTGGCGCTCGGCCGCGATGAAGGCCAGGGCGTCGGCACGCTCGCGCCCGATCACGCAACCAACCAGCGGCGCGAAAGCGTCAAGCCAGCGCTCGCGCGCGGCAAGGAAACCATTTTCATGGCGGCTTTGTTTTTGTGCGGGCGTGCCGCCGGGAAAGAGAGTAACAACAGCGGCGCCCGGGAGCGCATCGTCCCGCGCTTCCAGAGAGCGCACGAATTCCCCGTATAAATCAGGCGTTTCTGACATATTTTGGCCCTGTTTTTGCCCGAAGTCCGGGCTAAAGTTAGTTTATGTAAAAGTAAATTGCAAGGATTTAATTATACGTCCCCTAGCGCTGTTTACATCGCCGCTTCCTTATGTATCTTAGGCGCCTTGGACCCGTCCAGATCGTAATAACCCCTTGAGCAAATTTGTTGAGGATTTCCCGATGCGCACACAACATGTCCTGATGATCGGCGTCGCCGTGCTGGCGCTCTCCGCCTGCAAAAAGGAGCAGCAGGCCGCCGCGCCCGAAGCCGCTCCCGCGGCACAGGAGCAGCCGGTTGCCGAAACCGCCGCCCCGACCGAACAACCCATGGCCACCGAACAGGCAGCGCCTGAAGCGGCCATGACCGAAACTGCGCCGACCGAAGCGGCTCCTATGGAAGCATCTCCGGTTCCGGCCGAAGCCATGCCCGCCCCCGTCGAAGCGGTTCCCGCACCAGCTGAAGCGATGCCCGCCACGCCCGAAGCCGCACCGGCACCCGCTGAGGCGGCTCCCGCTCCTGCGGAAGCGGCCCCTGCTGAAGCAGCCCCGGCACCGACCGAAGCGCCCGCCGAGTAAGCGGTTCGTTATTGAATGCGAAAAGCCCGGCCATGCGCCGGGCTTTTTATTTTCGCTTTCATCGCGATTCAGGTCCCTGGCCCCTCATCGGTGCCGACATGGATCTCGACATCGCGGGCGTCGCCGCTGCGCTCGAAACGCATGCTGACGCGCTCGCGCTCGATGCCTTTCTGGTACAGCGCGTTGCGCACGGCCAGGATGCGGCGCACAGCGCTGTTGCTGGTATCGGTCTCTTTGACTTTGGCCTTGGTATGCCCGACCATCACCACCGGCGCTTCCGGCATGGTGGCGGCCAGCGCCGCGACCTGCTCGAGCGTTTCATGAATATCGTCGTCCAGCTTTATGCCATCGCCCTCGAAAACGATGTCGAAGCGCTGCGGCCCGGCCGCCGTGACGGCGGGGGCGGATGAGGACAGCGGCTGCGCTTGCTCGAGCAGCGCCAGCGCCTCGAAGAACGACTCGCGGCAGCCGATATAGCCTTCCTTCTTGCGCTGGAGGTTCTGGTACAGAAGCCAGCAATCGAATTTCGCCTGGGCCATCGCCGCGAGCGGCGCCTGGGAGTTCCGGTTCGCCAGCACGTTCAGAAGCGAGGCGCGGGCGCGAGTCAATTCGTCGCGAGCGAAGACGGAAAGCTCGCGGCTTTCCAGCTTGTCGGGCATGACCTGCTCGCCGCGGCCGGCCTGCGCCGCCTTCTCCAGGAAGCGACCCCCCGCGCCCTTGGTTTGAGGAACGGAATCGGCAAAAACCGCAAGGGCTTCGTACTCGTTCTTCAACGCTGTGTTGAAACTGCTGCCACCCGCGCTCGGCGTGAATAGCTTGTCGAAAGGATTTCCACCCAGAGTCTGGCAGCCGGCCATGAACAGACTGGCGCTCAACCAGAACGCCAGGACCACCGGCGCAAGCAGGTGCCTTCTGAAAAACAGATCGAGGGTCATTGCCGGGAATCCTACCCGATTGCCTGCCGGACAAAAAGAGGTCTGTGCCGCACTATGACTAACGATTGTGCATAATTGCATGGCGGCGGCCGCGCCCTTACAATATCATTAAGTGTTGCTCTCCTGCGTCCGCCCCTACTTCACATAAATTATGGCCGAAACCGCTGTCACAAATCTGCCTTCGACGTCCTTTTCCCAGGCCCGCGGTTTCGCGACCGGCCTGTTCCGCAGCGACGTCCTGCTGGCGCTGTTCATAGTCGCCATCCTTTTGTTCATGCTGATCCCGATGCCGACCTGGCTGGTCGATATCGGGCTTTCGGTCTCGATCACTTTTTCCGTTCTCATTCTGATGACGGCTTTATTCATCCGCACGCCGCTTGAATTCTCGACCTTCCCCACCGTGCTGCTGATCGCCACAGCCCTGCGCCTGGGGCTCAACGTCGCCTCCACGCGCCTGGTGCTTGAAAACGGCCACACCGGCACCGATGCGGCCGGGCACGTGATCGAAGCTTTCGGCACGTTCATGATCAATCAGAACTATGTGATCGGCGGTATCGTGTTCGCGATCCTTGTGATCGTTAACTTCGTCGTCATCACCAAGGGCTCGGGGCGCATTGCCGAAGTGGCAGCGCGCTTCACCCTGGACGCCATGCCGGGCAAGCAGATGGCGATTGACGCCGACCTGTCCGCGGGCCTGATCACCGAGGACCAGGCGCGCGACCGCCGCTCGAAGCTCGAGCAGGAAAGCAGCTTCTTCGGCTCGATGGACGGTGCCGCCAAATTCGTGCGCGGTGACGCCATCGCCGGCCTTATCATCACCTTCATCAACATCATCGGCGGCATCATCATCGGCACGGTGTCGCACGATTTAAGCCTCAATGAAGCCGCGGGGACCTACACCGTCCTGACCATCGGCGACGGCCTCGTCAGCCAGATCCCCGCTCTGATCGTGTCGGTGTCGGCGGGCCTCCTGGTCTCCAAGGCCGGCGTCGAAGGCTCGGCGGAAAAAGCGCTGTTCGAGCAGTTCAGCCGCTATCCCAAGGCGATGGCGGTCAGCTCCGGCCTGATGTTCGGCCTGGGGCTGATGCCCGCCATTCCCTTCACGCCTTTCGCCATCATGGGTGCGGTCATGGGCGGGTTGGCGTGGCTCAACTGGAACCGGCAGAAGGTCGCGGAAACGCAGATCGTCGAAAAGCAGAAGAAGGAATCCCGCGCCGCCGTGGCCGAGGAGCCGATATCGCGCGCGCTCGCCATGGACACGATCCGCCTCGAGCTCGGTTACGGCCTGCTGCCGCTCGTGCAGGGCGAAGGGCCCAACAAGCTGACCGATCAGATCAAGGGCCTGCGCCGCCAGCTGGCCGAGGAGATGGGCTACATCCTGCCCGCCGTGCGCATCCAGGACAACCTGCAGCTGCCTTCCAACACCTATGTCGTGCGGATCAAGGAGATCGAGGCCAACCGCGGCGAGGTGCGCGCCGGCATGCTTTTGTGCATGGACCCGCAGGGCAATCCGATCACCCTGCCGGGCGAAAACACGGTCGAGCCCACTTTCGGCCTGCCGGCCATGTGGATCGACGAGCAGTACCGCGAGGAAGCGCATTTCCGCGGCTACACCGTCGTCGACGCGCCGACCGTCATCACCACCCATGTGACCGAGATCGTCAAGGACAACATGGCCGACCTGCTTTCCTACACCGAGACCCAGCGCCTGCTCGACGAATTGCCGACCGCTTATCAGAAGCTGGTGGCAGACGTCATACCGGCCAAAATTTCCGTCACCGGCCTGCAGCGTATCCTGCAGAACCTGGTCGCCGAGCGCGTATCGATCCGCGATCTTCCCGCCATCCTCGAAGGCATTTCCGAGGCCAGTATGTACAGCAAGAACCCGCTTTACATCACTGAGCATGTGCGCGGCCGCCTGGCCCGCCAGCTGTGCGACAGCCGCCTGGGAGCGGGCGGATTCCTGCCGCTCGTCACACTTTCCCCGCAATGGGAGCAAGCGTTCGGCGAGGCGCTGGTCGGCGAGACCGAGGAAAAGCAGCTTGCCATGCCGCCCAGCCAACTGCAGGGCT
This sequence comes from uncultured Pseudobdellovibrionaceae bacterium, assembly GCA_964577255.1. Classification (GTDB taxonomy): domain Bacteria; phylum Pseudomonadota; class Alphaproteobacteria; order Micavibrionales; family Micavibrionaceae; genus Micavibrio_C. The sequence continues at coordinate 33,578 of CAZNYM010000006.1, forward strand.
TTATCACCGCGGTGCGGGAATCGTTCGATAAAATGGCGCAGATGGGCGAAACCCCGGTGCTGCTCACATCTCCCGGCATCCGTCCTTATGTCCGCTCGGTGATCGAGCGCTTCCGCCCACAGACCACCGTCATGTCGCAAAACGAAATTCATCCCAAGGCCAAGATAAAAACCCTGGGCCAGGTATAATCAGGAACGCCATTCATGCCGCTCAGCGAACCGTCACAAGGCATCCGCGACATACTCGTTGAACTGCGCCTGCTTTATTACGCGCTGGAGAAGCAGCGGCGCTTTTACGTGTTCATGCTGATGGGCGGCGTGTTCATCAGCGTCATGATGGCTTTTTTCCTGGCGCAGATCTGGCATCCCTCGCAGATTCCAGTGGGCGCTTTCATCACCCTTGCCTCGCTGCTGCCGTCCTTCTTCTTTTACCAGCTGGTCAACGGGCTTTACATCAAAGAGGCCAAGCGCAGCCTGATCAGCGCCCTGTGCCAGGTCGCCAGCCTGCGCCACAGCCCGGCCGCGACCACGCCGGTCAAGCAGCTGGAACGGCACATGATCATTCCGCCCTATTACCGGGCTTCTTCCGTCGACGAATTCACGGGCGCATACAACGGCACCCCCTACAGCTTCATGGAAACCACCCTGACCAAGCTGCAGCAGGACCCGCTTTATCAGGAACAAAGCCGCGAGCTTGAAATCTTTCAGGGCGTGATTGTGCGCATCAAGGTCAAGCGCGGCATCGACTCGCACACCGTCATCATTCCCCGCCGCCTGCTCAAGGCGTTCTTCCATGTGCGGTTCCGCGATTACCAGTCCGTCAAGCCCGACAACATCAAATACGAGCATCTGTTCGAAAACCTGACGCGCGAGCCGGGGGCGGCGCGCATCGTCATGAAAACCAACTTCATGGACGCCTTTTACGAGGCGGCGCAGATGTACCGTGCGCGCTGGATGGTGGCAAGCTTCATGGACAATGAAATCGTCATGGTGTTCCAGCGCTTCCGCCCGATGATCCGCATCCATTCGCTGTGGCGTCCGATGACCGAGGACGAACTGCAGCGGATAGGCTGGGAAATGGACGGCATTTTCAAAATCATAGAAACCTTCGCCGGCAGCCGGCATGTAACCCTCTAGCCGCCATGGACGACATCAACGCCGACTTGTTTTACAAGGCGCAGGAGATCGCGGATCGCCACGCTTTCAAACTTTACAAGCTCGAGCGCATGCGCACGCTTCACCTGCTGTTCCTGGCGTTCGCCACGCTGGCGGTTACGGCCGCTTTATTCGTTTTCATTTATGCCTGCCTGTTTTTCGGCGGGGTAAAGATATCCAACCCCGGACCTTTTGTCATGGCGCACTGGCCGCATCTGCTGGCCAGCACCGCTTTGGTGTCGTTCTGCTGGATGTACAGCGTTTTCGACCGCGACTTCCGCAGGCGCGCCAAGCATATCTTCATGTATGTCATGGCCCGCAGCGTGGGGCTGCGCTACCGGCGCGGCGGATTCATGAGTCTGGCCGCAATCAACACCCATCACATCCTGCCGCCCTACAGCCGCTTTGAAGTCGAGGAAGGTTTCCAGGGGTCGTGGCGCGGCTTTTCCTTCGACTGCATCGATTTCAACATCATGCCGGTCCGCCGGCTGTGGGCGCACGATACCTGGCCTTATGTCGACTGGTTCGGCGTGCGGGGCATAGCCCTGCGCGTGGAACTGAACAAGACACTCGACCACCACACGGTTCTGATCCCGACCTCGGCGGTTAAAACCTTCCTGCGACGGCATCTCAGCGGGCACTTCACCAGCCACACACCCGTCAACCTGGTCTATAACCGCTTCCAGCGGCACTACACGGTGCTGTCGACCAATCCGGTCGAGGCCCGTTACGTCTTCGACCCCGCCGTCATGGAGCGGGTGATAAAACTGGGCCGCGTGCTCAGAAGCGAGCGACTCGAGATCAGCTTCCGCGACCGGGAAATGGCGCTGACGGCGCTTTATTCCCGTAATCTTTTTGAGATCGGCCACCTGCTGGAACCTGTCAGCGTCCTGACCATCGAACGGGCGCTGGCGGAAATCCAGTCGCTGCAGGCCCTGATCGAAACGCTCGAGCTTAATCCGCACGCAGGGCTGGGGGCGGCTGTACCTACCCAGAAACCCGCCAGGTTTCTTTAGCGACCCACCACAGTCCCGCCAGATTCAAGATGACCGTGCCGTAAAAAGCCGCGTTGAAGGGCATGACGACATAGGCAAGGAGCGGAACCGGCGGCAACACAAACAACAGGATACACAGGAAAAGCCGGTCACGCTGCTTGCTGTCTGTGCGCCTTTGTCTGTACAGAGCCAGTAACGCGGGAATTATGTCCCGTCCGCCGGCAAAAAATTCCTTTTCCAGGATAAAAGGCAAAATCCGGCTGGCCAAGAATAACAAAAACAGCGATACCATGACCGGGTACACCCCGATCCGTTTCTGCATGCTGGCCTCGTATTTTTCGGAAAATTTGGCGGGGGAATAATCGCCAGCCAGAAAAAGCGGATAATCGATCAAAGTCATGTTCGGCAACATGACCATGGGCGCGTCAGGATCGCGCATATTGCTCACCCCCAGAACGCTGACCGGCCCCGGAGACAGGCAAAGCGTGCGAATCTGACAGCGGTGAAACTTCCCGTCCCCCCGCGCAGGACATTCTATTCTTTCATGCAGAGAATCTTGAACGGTTACATCACCGGGCAGCGTTATGCTTTTGAAAAGATTAGGATCTAACCTCCATCTTGCTCCCACCCTTAAATTGCCGCCAAAGAAATATTTGCTATCTGTCAGATGCCATTGATGAAAATTCGTTCCTACAAAAGTGGGGCGGTAAATATATGTTCGCAGGCGCGCGAAAGCGCAGCCGGAAAATGTGCGCCCCGAAACTTTGTCGTAAGGAGGGGATGACGACTGCAGATCGCCCGTCACCAGAACGGTGGGATCGCCCTCCACCACCGGACCCGGCCAGGATCCGTCAGGCAGGGATTGCGGCATCATGGTCAGCAGCGAAGCCACGAAGCGGCTTTCCCCCTTGTCCCATAGAGGCCAGACCAGGTTGTAAAGCGATACCGCCAGATAACCCAGCAGCAAGAGGCGCATAACCGTAAGCTTTGTCAGATACATGTTTCTTAATTAGCTCTAGTCGGGAGATTCCAGAACCCCTATAATTCATTTGATTCGGTAAAGCCCGATTCGCGACAGTGAAACATGCGATTAAAGTCGTTTTATGCAAAAACAATGTCCGAAGCTATGACCATGGTGCGCCAGACGCTCGGAGAGGACGCGATCATCGTTGCCACCCGTGAGGAAAACGGTGGCAAGACGGTGCGGGTCACTGCTGCCGTCGAGCAATATGACGCGGACGATTACGAAGCGCCCGAAGCGGCGCGCGGCGCCGGACCGTTCTTTGAAATCGACACCGTCGACGAACCGCAGACCGGGGCGCGCGCATGGCTGCAGTACGACGACGAGAACGAGGAAAACGCCGTCATCGAACAGCTGACCGACGTCATGCTGCGTCATGCCGTACCGGATGAAATCGTCGACCATGTCATCTCCTGTGCCACGGTGATCGGCGCCAGCAGCGCGCCGCTGGCTCTTACCGCCGCGTTCGAGCATCTTTATTCCTTCCGTCCCCTGCCCCAGAAAGCCATGCGCAGCGCCCACATGCTGGTGGGCCCGCCCGGCGCCGGCAAGACGCTGGCGGTGGCCAAGCTGGCGGCGCGCGGCGTGATGGCCGGCCTGCGCGTGGGCGTGATCACCGCCGACACCATCCGCGCGGGCGGGGTCGAGCAGCTGGCGGCTTTCACCAAAATCCTGCGCATCGACCTGAAGAAGGTCAACTCGCCGCAGACCCTGCGCGCGGCGCTCGAGGAAATGCGTGGCCTCGATCAGATCTTCATCGACACGCCTGGCTACAATCCCTTCGCCCCCGAGGAAATGCGCGACCTCGCGCGCCTGGGCACGGCGGGGGATGTCGAACCGGTGCTGGTACTGCCTGCGGCGTTTGATGCCGACGAATCCGGCGAAATGGGCCGCATCTACGCCACGCTGGGCGTGCGCGCTGTCGTACCTACGCGCCTTGATATCGCCCGGCGCCTGGGCGGCCTGCTTTCGGCCGCGCATCACGGCGGCCTGATCTTCTCCGATGCCAGCAACACGCCCAAAGTAGCCGACGGCCTCATCCCTCTTTCGCCGCGCAGCCTGACCGGCTTGCTGATGCCGGAAACGCGCGCCGATACCTCCTCTTCGTCCCGCACACCCTCCTCCGCGACATCCTCCCCCCGGCGCCGGCAAACGGCCTGACAACTTTCTGGAAGAAAACCATGACCGACCAAGCCCTACTGCCTCAGGATCCCGATGAAAAACCCGCTACGCCGTCTTTCCGGCGCGGCACCAACATCATCGCTGTCGCCAGCGGCAAGGGTGGCGTGGGGAAAACCTGGTTCTCGATCACGCTCGCACACGCGCTTTCGCAGCTGGGCAAAAAAGTCCTGCTGTTCGATGGCGATCTGGGTCTGGCCAATGTCGATGTGCAGCTGGGCCTGATGCCCAAGCGCGATCTCAATGACGTCATCCGCGGGCGCCTGAGCCTTGATAAAATCATTCAGCCCTTCGAGGAAGGCGGCTTCGACATCATCGCCGGCCGCTCGGGCCAGGCCTCGCTTTCCGCCCTGCCCAGCCAGCGCCTGGCGTTCCTGCGCGACCAGTTGCTGGAAGTGGCCGACAGTTATGATGCCGTCGTTGTCGATCTTGGCGCGGGCGTCGACCGCACCGTGCGCATGATGTCGGCCTCGGCCACGCGCACACTGCTGGTCACGACCGACGAGCCGACCTCGCTGACCGACGCCTATGCCTTCATCAAGCTTGGCAACGCGGCCGGCATGTCGCGCCATGTCAGCATCGTCGCCAACATGGCCCCCAGCGCCGCCGAGGGCGAGCGCACTTATAAAACACTGCTCAAGGCGTGCGAGAATTTCCTGCGCCTGTCGCCACCCCTGGCCGGCATCATCCGCCAGGATCCGCGCGTCAAGGACACCATCCGCCACCAGACCCCGCTTTTGGTCCGCTCTCCCAACACCGAGGCCGCCGACGACGTCATGAAAATCGCCCGGGTCATGGTTCGCGTGCTGGCCGAGGGCGAACGGGCGACGGCGTCGTCCCTGTAAGCCGGGATGAGCGAGTCCGGCTTTCCCTTTTTCTACCACAAGCCGGTGCCGGCCAATCCTTCCGTTTCCCCTTCACCGCCCCCGCCCGAGGAGATCGTCGTCCGGCTGGTCGAACTGGGCGCTGTCCTGCGCACGGTCGAGCGTGCGCTGCAGATCGCGGCCGAGGTGACGCGGCGCAATGCCGACGGCACCATCGTGCTGAAAACCGAGCGCGGCGAGATCACGATCGCTTTGCGGCCGGGCGTGCCGCCACCCGAACCGGGGCAGATCGTCACCGTCACTTTGCCGCCCGGCGCGCCGCCGCGCCAGGCCACCATCACCCCCGCGCCGCAGGCGCCAGTTACAACGACGCCCGTGCCGATGCCTGATGAAACCGCTTTTTACACGCCGCGCACGATACCTGTAAACGCACCGCCGCCCGCCACCTACACCGCCGCGCAGGGTCTGGCGCCACAGCCACTGCCACCAGAGGCGATCGTGCGTTTCTTTCCGCTGCCCGGACCCCTGCCGGAGATATCTATACAGGCATCTTCGCCACAGGCACCTATGTCGCAGCAACCTGGCTCTGTTCCTGTTACGCTGCCCTCCGCAACGCCGGTGCTGCAACAACCCGTCATTCTACCTTCAGCTTCTCCGCTTTCGCCGCCGGCCGGCGCCCCCTATCAAAATTCTGCGACACCGCCATCCGCGACACCTTCAATGACAACCACCGCGCCTGCGCCGCCTCTGCCTGCGCTGCTGCAAGGGCTGATGAAAGCGCCCGCGTTCTTATCGCAGCTTCTGGCGCCCGCGCCGCTGCCGGCACAACAATCCTTCTCTCCTGCTCCGGCTATGCCCGTTCCGGTAAAAACCGCCACGTCGTTCCCTGCGCCCGCCGTCCTGCCGCCGCCGGCGCCGGCGCAATTGCTGAGCGCGCCGGTTGCTTTCGATGCTGCCGTCATCGCCATCACGTCGCCGGACCAGACCACGCCCGGCGTGAAGATCGCCCTGCCCCCGAACGCGCTGCAGGTCACCGTGACCCAGCACACCCAGGCCGCTCTGCCGGTGGTCACGATCAATCCGCCGGTGACGGCGCCCGCCGCCGCGTCCGAGGCACCGGGTCCGGCCTATGTTCTGTCCTTTCCCGCCACCAACCTGCCGCCCGGCACGCAGATCACGCTGCAGCCGCAAAGCACTGTCGCGCCGGCTCCGGCGCCTGCGACATCTTCCTACAACGCGCCCGTGACCCTGCCGGCGCTGATGAGCGGCCTGACCTGGCCCGCGCTTGACGACCTGCTCGCGGTCGACATGACCGCATTTGCGCGCGTCAGTGAAACCGCTTCGGCGCTGTCCCAGATCCTGCCCAACCCGGCCCGGCCAGGAACATTGCCAGCCGCCGCGCTGTTTTTCCTTTCCGCCATCCGCGCGGGCGACATGAATGGCTGGCTCGGCGAAAAATCCATCGATCTGTTCCGCCGCGCCGGCAAGACCGAGGCGCTGCAACGTCTGGGGCGCGAATTTACCGCCCTGCGCGCGCTGATGAACGAAGCCGCCCCGGCACAGGAATGGCGTATGATGCCGCTGCCGCTTTACAGCGACCAGCAGGTGCAGAAAATGTTCCTCTATTACCGGCACAACGACCGCGACGCCGAGAGCGCGGACGGGGAACGAAGCCGCGAGACCCGTTTCATCCTCGATCTTACCCTCAACCGCATGGGCGCGGTGCAGCTCGACGGCCTGGTGCGCGGCAGGAAGCTCGATCTTGCTTTGCGCACCCTGCAGCCCTTCAGCGAGGCGATGCGCCAGGATCTGCGTCAGCGCTATGTCCATGTGCTCGACGTCGCCGGCCTCAGCGGCGAACTGAGCTTCCAGAGCCGCCCGGAATCCTGGGTCAAAATACCGCTGCCGCCCGGCGGCTGGCAGTTTTCCATTTGATTTCAAGGGGTTCGGCACCCTGATTTTCCTACCCTTCCTTAATTATTCCGGTGTAAGATAACGCTTGTGTGTTAACCCCCTGTGAAAAAAAGAAAAAGTCAGGGTTAGAGTGGCCGGTACAATGACCAAGAGCGACGTCATAGACCCTTTACGCGATCTCCCCTATGCGCGGGAGCTGCAGGCCTATCTGATCGAATGGGCCGTCGCCAGCAACGGCAAGATGAAACCGTCGGGCGATTTCCACGACATCAACCGCATCAACAGGGTTTTCGTCGATCACACCGACATCATGCGCGGCCTTAATGAGATACGAAACATTTTCGCCGTAAAAGGCTATCGCGCGCCCTGGGAACTCGAAGATGACCTGATCAACAGCAAAGCGCCGCAGATGGATGCGGCCGTGCTTGAAAAGGCGCGGCGCTTCTCGGCCTTTGAGATGGAACGCGACCATCTGACCGGTGCACTGCGCAAGCACAACGTGCCGCTGCTCACGTCTCTTGCCGCGTTTTATGCCCGTAATGGCGGCAACGCCTGCGCGATCGAAATCGATTACCTCAACATGGAAGGCACGAACGAGCATTTTCGCAAGCTGCTTTACGCCGCCTATCCCGACGTGATGAAGGATGAGGCGCAAAAGCGCGCCTGGGCGCTGACGGATCGCGTCGCCTATGCCGTGGCCCAGAAATTCTACGCCGACATGCATGAATTCTTCCCCGGCAAAAAATTCATTCCTGCCCGGTCGGGCGGCGACGAGCTGCGCATCGTCCTGATCGATGTGGGGGCGGACGAAGCCCAAACGCAGCTGGATCGCATTCACGAAGGGGTCGAAATGTTCATGGCGCGCATGGGAATGCTCGATTTCCTGCACGCCAAGCGCAGAGAAGATGTCAACTCCCGGGGCTTCGGCGCCTATGCCGCCGTTATTGACCTCGCCCGCACTGAAAGTTTCGAATCATTGGTCGCCGAAGCCGATTCCGCTATCAGACTGACGCAGCAGCGTTATGGCCGGAACCGCCACACGGATCGTGCGCTCAATGACACGGTCAAACATAAGGAAAGCATTGCCCCCGATATCTACAGCAATCCTTTGCGCGCCCAGGCCGTACTGGGCCATATAGAGCACATGCTGAGCCGCGAGGAGGATGCCGCGCTCGACCTACCCCGCCCCGCGCATACTGTCGCCATTGAAAGCGTGGCGGCCAGCATTTTTTCCCGTCATTTCGTTACGCCCCGCGAGTTGCGGCAGGTGCTGTTCCAAAACTATCTCGGCGATTTGTACGATCAGGGCATTACCCTGACGCCGGGCGAGAAAAAGCTCCTGAGCCTGAAGGTGCAGAAATTCCCGGCGACGGATTACGCCTGCGGCGCGATGATGGCGCACGATTTCCCGGTCATGGCCGCCGCCGCGCTGCGCCAGGTTGAAAATCTCGGCACGCCCGACCAGCCGCATCTGTGGACCATGGGTGTCAGCTTTCACAATCTGGGCGGGACGAACGATGCGCTGGGGCACGAGGCCGCCAACGCCCTGCTGAATTACCAGGCCCAGGATATCGTGCGCAACTGCCTGCACCGGGCGGGGATCGGCGATGAGAATTTTTACATGGCGCACATGGGCGGGGGCGAATTCCGCCTGGTCATTCAGCCGGCGATAAATTACGACGCGGCCCTGCCCTTCCCTGTCACAAAAGAGACGATGGAGGCCGTCGAGCGGGATATCCAGGACCGCCTGCAGAAACTCAGCCAGCGCGAGATCCGCCCCTTCATGGCCGCGCGCGGGCTCGCAGTCGGCGAGAACGCGCCCGAAACCTTCGCCGGCATCGTCAATAAAAAAGAGGAGCTGAGAGGCTGGAACGACGGCCTCAGCGTTTCCGTGACGTCCGGGCCCTATTGCGGACCTGACGGCGAAAACCTGGAGCCGCGCGGCGGCGCCATCTCCGAATTCATCCGCCAGAGGCTCGAGGAAAAGATCAACGAAAACCGCATGCGCTGGCGCATCGCCTGGACCGCCGCGCACACCGCGCCGCAACCCCCAGGACCGACAGCGCCCAAGCCGGGCGGCTGATCAGGTTTCGTCTTTTCTCCTGAATCCCTCAATCCCGGCTTCGTCCAACTCTTTTTCCTCGGCTTTCTTGATGTCCGCCATTTCGCGCGCCCGGCGGTTGCGCTGGACGATATCTATCTTCTTGAATTCGGCGAAGGCCGTGCGCATGTCTTCCTGCGCCGCCTGGATGCGGATCTCCATCTTGCGGATCGATTCCTGTACGGCCCTGATCTTGCGCCGCGCCCCTTCGGCATAGCGGCCGTAAAACGTGGCAGCCTCCGGGCTTTTCATCTCCTCGGCCAGCTTGCGCTCGTACGCCATCTGGTCCTCGATCACTTTTTTCTGCAGCTCCAGCTTGTCGGCGTCGCGGTAAAGGCTCGCCAGCAGCTTCTGCTTCTCATCGACGACGTGGCGGCGCAGGCGCTTTAAGGATTCCAAATCGGCCATGAGGTCACTTCACGCCCAGAATCTGCGCCAGCCGCGCGAAGCTTTCGTCGATCGCCGTGCTGTCTTCCTTATGCTGGTTGAGGAACTCGTCCAGCGCGGGATAGAGACGTATCGCCTCGTCGACCTTGGCGTCGCTGCCCTTGCGGTAGGCGCCCAGGCGGATCAGCTCGGCCATGTCCTCGTAGGTCGTTATCACCTGCCGCGCGCGGCGCAGCAGCGCGTTGCGCTCGTCGCTCAGCGCCTTGGGCAAGGCGCGCGACACCGATTTCAGGACGTTGATCGCCGGATAGCGGCCGCGGTCGGCGATGGCGCGTTCCATCACGATGTGGCCGTCGACGATCCCGCGCACGGCGTCCGAGATCGGTTCGTTGGCGTCGTCGCCCTCGACCAGCACGGCGAACAGGCCCGTGATCGAGCCCTGCCCCGGCCCGCCCGGCCCCGCGCGCTCGAGCAGGCGCGAAAGCTCGCCGAAAGTGGTGGGGGGATAGCCTTTGGACGTCGGCGGCTCGCCGGCGGAAAGCCCGATCTCGCGCTGGGCCATGGCGAAGCGCGTGACCGAGTCGATCAGGCATAAAACCTGCTTGCCGTGGTTGCGGAAATGCTCGGCCACAGCGAGAGTCACATAAGCCGCCTGGCGCCGCATCAGCGCCGGTTCGTCGCCCGTCGCCACCACGACGACGGAACGCGCCAGGCCCTCGGCGCCCAGATCGTCCTCCAGAAATTCCTGCACCTCGCGGCCGCGTTCGCCGACGAGGCCGATCACCGACACATCGGCCGCGGTATAGCGCGCCATCATCGACAGCAGCACCGACTTGCCGACGCCGGAGCCGGAAAAGATGCCCATCCTTTGCCCGCGGCAGGTGGCCAGAAACGTATTGGCTGCGCGCACGCCCAGATCGAGCTGCTCGCCCATGCGCTGGCGGTTGTGCGGCGCGGGCGGCTTGTTGCGCAGGGGCACAGGCACGGCGCCCTGCGGCAAAGGGCCGAGACCGTCGATCGGCTCGGCCATGGCATTGATGACCCGGCCCAGCCAGCGCGCATCGGGCATGATGACGGGGGCGCTGCGGCGGATGACGGCGGGGCAGCCCAGCGTCACGCCTTCAAGCAAACCAAAAGGCAGCAGCAGCGCATGCCCCTCGCGGAACCCCACCACCTCGCAGGGAATATCCTGCCCGGCGCGCGGACGCAGATGGACATGAGCGCCGATCGAGAGGTCCTCGCCGAAGCCGTTGATCTCCACCAGCAGCCCCAAAACCTTCGTCACCCGGCCATAGACTTCAAAGTCGGGCAGGGCGGAAACCAAAGCGCGGGCCTGTTCGGCGAGACGATCCATAAAGCTAGGGTAACATGGGATGAGTAAAGTGGGATGATGGCGAATAAAGCGGGCGCGCCCCTCTATAATACATAATCTATAATCCTGAAATATTCTTTCTTTCTCGAATTGTGGCCAAAATTTGCGGCTGCGTTTAAGATTTGTTAAGATTAATATTAATAAAGTTTAATCACAAAAACCTTAACAGGGACACCCCTCTTACTATTAAGGACAACGCCCACAACCCTAACAAGGATCCTTGCCATGCGTGTGCTGCTTGTTGAAGACGATACCTCCACCGCCCGCAGCATCGAGCTGATGCTGAAATCGGAAGGCTACATCGTCGATATCACCGACCTGGGCGAAGACGGCCTGGAGATCGGCAAACTTTACGATTACGACATCATTATTCTCGACCTGATGCTGCCGGACATGGACGGTTACGAAGTCCTCAAGCGCCTGCGCCAATCCAAGGTCGAAACGCCGATCCTGATCCTTTCGGGCCTGTCCGAGATGGACAACAAGATCAAGGGCCTGGGCTTCGGTGCCGACGATTATCTCACCAAACCCTTCGACAAGCGCGAGCTGATCGCCCGCATCCAGGCGATCGTCCGCCGCAGCCAGGGGCACTCCCAGTCCGTTATCCAGACCGGCAAGGTCAAGGTCAACCTCGACACCCGCACGGTGGATGTCGACGGAAAGCCTTTGCACCTCACTGGCAAGGAATACGGCATCATCGAGCTCCTGAGCCTGCGCAAGGGCACGACCCTGACCAAGGAAATGTTCCTCAACCACCTTTATGGCGGCATGGACGAACCCGAGGTCAAGATCATAGACGTGTTCATCTGCAAGCTGCGCAAGAAAATCCAGACCGCCGCCGGCGGCGACAACTACATCGAAACGGTGTGGGGCCGCGGTTACGTGCTGCGCGATCCGGAAGAGGAAAAGCGCAAGGCGACCAAGGCCGCCAACGCCTGATTTTCCTGCTTTTGTGTTTCAAAAGGGCCGCCTCGTCGCGGCCCTTTTCGTTTCCGGTCCCGGTTGTCACTCCTTATCCCCCGTGCTAAAACCGGGCCCATGCAAAGCCCCATCCCCCTGAACCTTCCCAACATCCTGACCATCGGCCGCATTCTGATGCTGGTGCCGATGATCCTTTTGTTCTTCGTGCCGCTCGAGTGGGCCGCATGGACGGTGCTGCTGCTCTATATAGTGGGTGCGGTGACGGACTGGCTCGACGGCTGGGTCGCCCGCAAATTCAACCAGCATTCCGAGTTCGGCCGCTTTCTCGACCCGATTTCCGATAAAATTTTCGTCATCACCATCCTGCTGATGCTGGTGGCGGTCGACCGCATCGCCGGGCTGATGGTCGTGGGCGTGGTCGTCATCATCGTGCGCGAATTTATCGTCGCGGGCCTGCGCGAGTTTCTCGGGCCCAAAGACGTAAAAATGCCGGTGATCAAACTTGCCAAATGGAAGACCGCGGTGCAGATGATCGCGACCGGCATCCTGATCGTCGGCCCCTATATCGGCCCGCTCAAACTACTGGGCGATGCCGGGCTGCTGGCCGCCGCTTTCATCACCGCCTGGACCGGCTGGCTGTACGTGAAAAACGCTTTGCCTTATATGAAAGACTAGCGCGATGCTCTTCTCCCTCGCCCGGCCGCTGCTGCACAGCCTCGATCCCGAAACAGCGCACCGCCTTACGCTCAAGGGGCTGCGGGCCCTGCCCGTCCGCGCGCCCGCGCCCGACGATCCGCGGCTTTCCCAGCTTCTCTGGGGCAAGGTCTTTCCCAATCCCGTGGGCCTGGCCGCCGGGTTCGACAAGAACGCCGAAGCGCCCGGCGCGCTTTTGTCGCTGGGATTCGGTTTCGTCGAGTGCGGCACCGTCACGCCGCTGCCGCAGGAAGGCAATCCGCGCCCGCGCGTGTTCCGCGACCCGCTCAACCGCGCCGTCATCAACCGCATGGGCTTTCCCAATCGTGGCGCGGCCGTGTTCAGGGAAAACGTGCAGGCGTTTCTGCGCCGGCGCAACGGGCTGATCGGCCTTAATATCGGCATGAACAAGGGCCAGGCCGATCCCGCCGCCGATTACACGATGCTTGTGAACGATCTGGCGCCGCTCGCCGATTACCTCACCGTCAACATCTCCTCGCCCAACACGCCGGGCCTGCGCGACCTGCAGAGCCGCGACGCGTTTTTGGAGCTGACCGGAAAAATTCTCGACGCGCGTCAGAAAAGCGGCGCCCGGCCGCCGCTGCTGGTGAAGCTCGCGCCCGATCTCACGCCGGCGCAGGTCGAAGACCTTGCCGCCGCCGCGCTGACGGCGGGGATCGACGGGCTGATCCTGACCAACACCACGCTTGCGCGCCCGGCCGCCCTGCCCCCCCGCTTCGCCGCCGAGAAAGGCGGCCTGAGCGGGGCGCCGCTGTTCGAATCATCCACAGAAATCCTGCGCCAGTTTTACCGCCGCACCGGCGGGCGGCTGATTCTGGTTGGCGCTGGCGGAATCGGTAATGGCGATCAGGCTTATGAAAAAATAAGGGCGGGCGCGAGCCTAGTCCAGCTCTATTCCGGTCTGGTTTTCCAAGGCCCCGGCATGTTAAAGGACATCAAGACAACCTTGCTTCGCCGCCTGCAGCAGGACGGATTCGGTACGCTCGCCGAAGCCGTGGGCGCGGATCATCGCGCGGCGCGGAAAAAGGTGTCCTGACATACCTTTGTAACGTCTTTTTACAGTGCCGGGACGGCCGATGATTATTGACGACGCCAGCAGAAGCCCGCGGGTGAAATCGCTGTTCACCATCACCAAGGCCTTCACGGCCGACGACCCGTTCGCGCGGCTGCGCCGGCGCATGATCGCGGGAACGGTCGCGGGCGCCGCCCTGGCCCTGGGCGCTCTGGTCGCCGTCGGACAATACGCCACGCCCGATTTCATGATCCTGACCGTGGCGCTCGTCGCCCTGTGCGGTTTCGTCCTGCACGATATTTTCAGCCGCCGCCTGTGGGAAAGCGAAGCCGCGCAGCAGATCGACACGCTGATCCGCCACCACGACCGGCTGACCCGCGAAATGTCGCGCAACCGCCGCGACGTCACCGCCCTGCGCGAGGGGCTGGCGGAAACCGCGCTCGCCCTGACCGAGCAGGCGCGGCGCCTGCCGCCATCCGAAAGCGCGGAAGCGCAGATGATGGGCACGATGGTCAGCCACCTGGGCGGCCTCGGCCACACGCCGCTTCTGGGCAGCGGCGACAAACCTCTGCCCGCGCCCGCCGCCGACAATAATAGCCTCGAGCTGCGCGCCACCCGCCCGGCCCCGCGCCCCGTGCCCGTCAGCGCCCTCGATGAGGAACTGGGCGTCGATTACGATCAATACAGCGACCTGATGATCCAGACGCTTTTGCATACAGCGCTCGAAGACGACCGCCTCAATCTGTTCGCTCAGCCTATCATGCGGCTGCCCCAGCGCAGGCCCGCGATGATGGAGATTTTCAGCCGCGTGCGCGCCACGCCCGGCTCCTACATTCCGGCGGCGCGCTATATCGACTTCGCCCGGCGCGAAGCGCTGCTGCCCGCGATCGACACCATGCTGCTCCTGCGCCTGGTGCGCAACATGAAGGGCCGCGACGCCGGAGACATGATCTATTGTCTCAACATCACCCGCGAGACCCTGGCTGACAAGGCTTTCATGGTCGACCTGATTGAGGCGCTGGCGGAAAACCGCGCCCTGGCCGCGCGCCTGGTGTTCGAGATGCCGCAGGCCGATTATGAGCGGCTCGACCCGCGCCTGCTCGCGGTGATGGATGGATTGAGCCGCCTGCAGTGCCGCTTCTCGATGGATCAGGTCCGCACACCGCTTTTCGACATGACGGCACTGCGCCGCGCCCGGGTGCGCTTCCTCAAGCTTGATACGCTGTGGCTCGCCCGCGAAGTGGCAAGCCAGGGCGGCTTCGGCCGGATCAGCCACCTGAAGACCCGCATGGACGCTTCCGGCATCGACATCGTGCTTGAAAAAGTCGAGAACGAATCCGACCTGCGCCCCCTGCTCGATTTCAATTTCGATTACGGCCAGGGCTGGCTGTTCGGCAAGCCCGATCTTTTGCGCGCGCGCATGGATGCGCGCCGCGCAGCCTGATGAAACATCGTGAGGATCTCATGAAAAATCTTTTGATCGCCGCCGCCCTAGTGCTCATGACCGCGTCCGCCCCCGCCTTCGCCGCGGACGAACCCGTGCACGCCATGGCCCTGCACGGCGCGCCGAAATACGCGGCCGGTTTCAAACATCTCGACTACGTCAACCCCGAAGCACCCAAGGGCGGGGCGTTGCGCATGGGCGCGCTCGGCACCTTCGACAGCCTCAATCCTCACATCGTTAAGGGCGTGCCGGCTGGCGGCATCAGCAACATTTATGAAACCCTGCTGGTGCAAAGCGCGGATGAACCGTTCACCGGCTACGGCCTGCTGGCGGAATCCCTCGAGGTGCCGGAAGACCGCAGCGCGGTGACGTTCAACCTGCGCCCCGAAGCGCGCTGGCACGACGGCAAGCCCGTCACCGCCGAAGATGTGGTCTGGAGCTTCAACACCCTCACCAGCGAAGGCACGCCTTCCTACAAAGCCTATTACCACGATGTAAAGGCGGTCGAGGCGCTTTCGCCCACGCGGGTGAAATTCACCTTCTCGATGGCGGGCAACCTGGAACTGCCTCTGATCGTGGGTCAGATGCCCATTCTGCCGAAGCATTATTACGAGTCCGGCGCGCATAAATTCGCCGAAACCACCCTGACCCCGCCCCTGGGCAGCGGTCCCTATAAAGTCGGCAAGATCGTTCCCGGCCGCCTCATCGAATATGAGCGCGTCAAGAACTGGTGGGGGGAAGCGCTGCCCTTCAACAGGGGCCAGAACAATTTCGACAAAATCTCTTACGAGTATTTCCGTGACAATAACGTGCTGCTCGAGGCTTTCTTCGCCGATCAGTTTGATTTCCGCCAGGAAAACGTCGCTAAATTGTGGGCTACCGCCTACGACGCTCCCGCCGTCAAGGACGGGCGCATCGTCAAACGCACCATCGAGCACAAACTGCCCCAGGGGTTCCAGGGCTTCGTCTATAACACCCGCCGCCCGGTATTCCAGGATCGCGCCGTGCGCGAGGCGCTGGCTTACGCCTTCGATTTCGAATGGTCGAACAAGCAATACGCCTTCGGCGCCTACAAGCGCACGCGCAGCTATTTCTCCAACTCGGAAATGGAGGCCAAAGGCGTGCCGGAAGGCCGCGTGCTGGAAATCCTGGAACCGTTCCGCGACAAGCTGCCGCCCGCCCTCTTCACCACGCCCTACGAACCGCCCCAAACGGACGGCAGCGGCAATCTCCGCGCCAACCTGAAGAAGGCCGCCGACATCCTCGACGCCGCCGGCTGGAAAGTCGGGTCCGACGGCATCCGCGCCAAGGACGGCCGGAAACTGACCTTCGAGTTTCTCGACAACAATCCGCAGTTCGAGCGCTGGATCATGCCGTTCCTCAAAAACCTCGAGCGGATAGGCGTTAAGGCTTCCTTCCGCGTGGTCGACGAGGCGCAATACCAGAACCGCATGAACGAGTTCGATTTCGACATGACGGTGAACGTCTTCGGCCAGTCCTCCTCCCCCGGCAACGAGCAGCGCGAGTTCTGGGGCTCGGAAAAAGCCGACGCGCCCGGATCGCGCAACCTGATCGGCATCAAGGATCCCGTGGTCGACGAACTTATCAAGCTCATCGTCATCGCCCCCAGCCGCGAGGAGCTCGTCTATCGCTGCCAGGCGCTCGATTTCGTGCTGCAGAATGGCTTCTACGGCATCCCGAACTGGCACCTGCCGGCGTGGCGCATCGCTTACTGGAACCGCTTCGGCATGCCAGACACCATCCCGGCCTATGGGCTGCCGGTCGCGGAAACCTGGTGGGCCAAGCCTTGATGAAGACCGCGATCGTCATTCCCGCCCGCTACGCCTCGACCCGCTTCCCGGGCAAGCCGTTGGCACCCATCGCCGGGCGCTCGATGCTTTCGCGCGTGGTTGAAAAAGGCCTGAAGGCCGCCGACGGCGACGAAACCATCGACGTCATGGTGGCAACCGATGACGAACGCATCGCCGCGCACGCGCGCGAACTGAACGTTCACTGCGTCATGACCGATCCGCTGTGTGCCACCGGCTCGGACCGGGTGCTGGCGGCGGCGCGAGCGACCGGAAAGAATTACACGCACCTCATCAGCCTGCAGGGCGATGCCCCGTTCACCCCCGAAGCCGTGCTGCGGCGCATGATCGACACCATGCGCCGCCATCCGGAACATGAAGTGGTCACGCCGGTGCACCGCCTGAGCTGGGACGGGCTCGACGCCCTGCGCGAGGCCAAAAAAACTACACCCTTCAGCGGCACCACCTGCGTGCGCGCCGACGACGGCCACGCCCTGTGGTTCTCCAAGAACATCATTCCCGCCCTCCGCGACGAGCAGAAGCTGCGCGCGCGCGGCAACCCTTCGCCAGTCTGGCAGCATATGGGCCTGTACGGCTACCGCGCCGAGACCCTGGCCCGTTACGTGGTTCTGCCGCAAAGCCCGTACGAGATTCTCGAAGGGCTCGAGCAGTTGCGTTTCCTTGAAAACGGCATCCGCATCATGACGATCGAAGCCGACGGCGCTTCCGGCCTGCTGCAGGCGGGGATCGATTCGCCCGAGGATGTCGTCCGTGCCGAAGCGCTGCTGAAAAAGAACGGGGACGCCTGATGGGCCGCGCCGCCGTACTTATGCCCGCCCTGCTGTTCGCGGCGGCGTTCGGTGCGGCGCTGTTCTTCCGCGGGGGCACCGACATCGCTTTCGCCCCGGCCTTCATCCTGTGCCTGGCGGGGGCGCTTGGCTGTCTGCTGCCCGCCCTCTTTCGCGGTTTCTCCCTGCCCTGCGGCCCGGCCGCCCTGCTGACCGGCGGGTTGTGGGTCTACATCTCCCTGAGCCTTCTCTGGACTACCGTGCCGTTCGTCAGCCTGATGACCTGGTTCACGCTCACGGCGCTGCCGCTGGTTTTTTTCGGCGTTCTGAGCGCCCCGCAGCGCGAGAAAATCCTGCCCGCGCTCGCCGCCTTGCTGATCGCCGGCATTTGCCTCGTCGCGCTGCACGCGCTTGTCCAGTTCGTGCCGGGAAAGCTCGTGCGTACGGGCGGGCCGCTGCCGAACCCGAACATCACCGCCATCCTTATCACGCTTGCCCTGCTGCCGATTACGGCGCTGCTGATGGGCCGAACATCCTTGCCGCGCATGCACACCGCTATCCTGTCATGCGCCTTCCTTCTTCTTTTCACCGGTCTGATCGTCACCGGCAGCCGCGCCGGCATGCTGGGATTCCTCGCGGGGGGGCTGGCGCTGCTGATCGCCCTGCGGCCGTCGTGGCAGCGGGCTTTGCTCCTGGCGCTGTCGCTTGGCGCCCTGTTCGCGGGTTTCGCGCTTCTGACCGCCACGCCGCTTGACGACCGCCTGCTCGCCTTCACGGGCGCGGGGCCCGAAGCCGCCACCGTCAGCGAGCGTTTTTCCATCTGGCGCGCGGCGCTGGCCCTGTTTCTGGCACATCCTTTGGACGGCACGGGGCTCGGCACTTTTTATCTCTATTATCCCGCCGCCCGCCTGCCCGGCGACGCCTTGTCGGCGGGGCACTGGGCGCATATGGACCCGCTGCAGTTCGGAGTCGAGATGGGCGTCCTCGCGCCCCTGCTCTTTTACGCCAC
The DNA here is from genome assembly GCA_964577255.1 of uncultured Pseudobdellovibrionaceae bacterium. Classification (GTDB taxonomy): domain Bacteria; phylum Pseudomonadota; class Alphaproteobacteria; order Micavibrionales; family Micavibrionaceae; genus Micavibrio_C. The sequence continues at coordinate 52,221 of CAZNYM010000006.1, forward strand.
CGCGCTTGCCTTTGCGGGGCCGGCCTGGCGCGCCCTTAAAAACGCGCGGCAAAATCCGCTGGCGGCGGGCCTCGCCGCGGCGCTCGCCGTCCTGTTCCTGCAGGCGCACGGCGAATTCCCTTTCTACGCCATGCCGGTACTGATCGTGGCCGGAACCTGGTTTGCCTGGCTCTACGTCCTTGGTGGCGGCGCGTTCGCTGGCCCTGTCGGCTGGAAAACGCCCGAGAAAACCATCGCCGCGGGCGCGCTTGTGCTGGTGGCGGGGCTGGCGGGCTATGCCGCTTTTTCCTGCGCGGCGGGTTATCACTATCTCGGCAAGGCGCAGGCCGCCATCGCCGCGCACAAGCCGCAGAGTTTCACCGCTTTCATCGACCAGGCCCGCCGCGCGGCGCCGCGCACCTTCGCCGATCCCGGGGTGCAGCTGGCCGGGCTGTACATCGATCTGCTGACCCGGCCGCAGGCCTTGTTTACCCGCGACGAACAACAGCAGATGTTCGACGACACCCGGGCACTGCTCGACGAAGCGCAGGCCGTCAATCCCGCCTGGGCCGATATCGATCACCGCCGGGCGCGGCTTTATCAGGTGATCGATCCGGCGCTGGCCCCCGACCGCATGGCGCGGATCGAGGAGAACTGGCGCGCCGCGCTCGCCAAAAACCCCCTGCACTATAAAGCCCGCGAGGGTTATGCCCGTTTCCTGGTCGGGCAGGGGCGCGTGGCGGAGGCTTACGATCTCGTGCGCGATGGTCTTACCCGCCCGCGCCCGGCGGCGGTCGACCGGACCCTGCGCGACATGGAGCGAACACTAGCTCCCCTGGCCCGCCTCGCCCGGGAGCAGCCCGCGCCATGACCACCACCCTCCTGATCGCCCGGCACGGCAACACTTTTGAGGACGGCGAGGAACCGCGCCGCGTGGGCGCGCGCACAGACCTGCCGCTTGTCGCCACGGGCAGGAAGCAGGCCGAAGCCCTGGGGCTTTATTTAAAGAAAAACAATCTACTGCCCAATTTTGTTTATTCATCGATGCAGAAAAGGACACATGAAACCGCCGCGCTGGCCCTCGCCACTGCCGGCTGCACCGCGCGGGTCGAGCGCCTCTCTTTGTTCAATGAAATCGACTACGGCCCGGATGAAAACCAGCCCGAAAGCGAAGTCGTGAAAAGACTGGGAAAAGAAGCCCTTGCCGCCTGGGATGAAAGCGGGATCGTGCCGCCGGGCTGGCGGGCCGATCCGCAGGCGCTTATGAACATGTGGCTGAGTTTCTCGGTGCAATTGCTTGAAACCAAAAGAAATAAAACCGTCCTCGTGGTCACAAGCAATGGCGTGGCGCGGTTCAGCCCGGTTTTGGCCGGCGGCCTCGATGATTTTCGTAAAAGGAACAGTCTGAAGATTTCCACCGGCGCCCTGTGCCGCTTCGTTCACGACGGCGCAGGCTGGACGATCCGGGAATGGAATGTGAAGCCTTGAGCCCGGCTATAGCGGATTGGGCGATTCAGAAGGCACAGGCGACATTTTCCGCATAATCTGCCGAGTTATGAATTTTTCGGCCAGGCTGATGCGCTGTAGGAAAAAGGCGAAATCGGCCTCCTCCTGCTCATCGGCGGGAAAGCCGGACTGGGCGTAGGCGGCGTCGACCCGGTCGACATAGTTCGAGAACGGCTCACTGGTGATGAAGATATTCCTGGAATTGTAAGTCGGCAGGATATCTTCCATCCCCGCCTGGGAAGCGAAAGCGGTCAGCGCTGCGGAACGCTCTTCCAGAAAATCGTAAGCCGAATCGTATTTCAGCCTGAAATCACAGATAAACGCGGCGCGGGAAGAATGATATCTCTCCCGGCTTATGCCGGCGCCATGGCCGGGCTTGTAATAGCGTTCATGGTTATGCAGGAAGCTCGTATGGAACAAATTGAAACTTTCCAGACGCGCGGCTTTTTCGAAATCATCCATGGTTTCGTTCTCTGTCATTTCTTCAGGCCGGGCGCAGACTGGCGGCCGGATCCCTTGACGCGATAAGCCGGTCAAACTGCTCATTCAGGCTTGCACATATCTTGTCTATCCGCATAACGCCTTCGAACAGAACTACGGCGCAGGCCGGGTCTGCGTGCAAACCACGGGCACGGATACCCACCAGCGCCGTCTCAAGCGTGGAAACAAAGGCTGCGTTTTCTTCATCGTCCAGATTGAAGATCGTACCCTTGCTGTCTTTCCTGAGATCGACACCCGCTTTCGAGGCCTTGACGTCCGCGAGTTCGTCCGTAAGGTCGCGCAGGAAATTTTCCACCGTGGCGTAACGGGCCATAAAGGCTCCCGCAAATTCTGTCCGCGATTGCGCAGATCTCTCCAACGCTGCCACCGGCGCCGCCATGAACATACGTGAAAAAACCCAGTCCTGCGCCGCCTGCGCGAAGGCAGCCCTGAATTCTTCCCTGGTGGGGACGGCAGTTACATTTTTTTCTTCCATGATTGCTTTGATCCCAAAAAAAATATGGAAAAAAATATAGTACCGAGTCTGGTTCCTTGTCAATAAAACCGTTTTTCGCCTAGAGTGGCGGCAAGAACAATACAGGGAGATTTTCATGTTCCGTTTTAAACCCGCGCTGGCCGCGGCTTCTCTGGCTTTTACCCTTCCTTGGGCCACCGCGCAGCAGGCCCCGGAAAATCCCGAACCCCCGGCCACACCCGCGCAGCCTGTGCTGGCCGAAGCCTGCGCCGACGGGCAGTTCGCCACGGAAGAAGGAGAGCGCGCCTGCCTGCACGCCGTTTACGGCGAGACGCTCGCCGTTGTCGGCGACTTCGTCAAAAAGCTCGACGCTTCCAATCTCACCGAGGAAACCATGGGCGACAACGATGACAAGCTCGAGATTTTCCACGGCTTCCGCCGCGCCTGTATCGAGTATCTGTTCTACACCGTCAACGATGGCAACCCTCTGCGCTTCGGGCCGCGCCCGGCCTACGAACAGCCGCGCTATTGCCCGTTGCTCGCCGAGAAAATGGGGCGCAAATACGACCTCAAGCTCGATTTCGACCGGATAGCCTTGCTGCGCACGACCGTGCGCGATATCCGCGAGCGGATTTACGGGCTTGATCCGCGCCCTTAAGAACGCTTCGGACAGGGTTAGACACCAAAAAATATATCAGGGTATATTTGCTCTGTTTAGAATAGATTTGTCCGTCATCATCTCTCGCGCAAATACCTGATCAGCGATGGCCATGTTGCTGCGTCTGTAGCTATGCCAGTACAAAAAATAACTGAAACGGGGATACAGATAATGTAAAGCAATCATGCTGCGGTTATCAAAGCTGCCATTTCTACGCTTTTGCGGGCCAAATTCCGTAAGGGCCAAAGGTTTGTCGTGAATTAAAAGATCGTTATAGCTTCCAAAATTGCCAATCATACGAATGTCATCCGTGTAGCAATCCAAACCTACAATATCAACAAAATGGTCACCGGGATAATAGGTGTTAACAGGCAACACAGGGATATCATCATACATTCTGCAGTTCGGAGAATAAACCCATAGAAGATTATCAAGACCTTTAACACGGGTCAGATACTCATGCATGTGACTCCATAGCTTGATAAACTCTTCTGCCTCCACCCCCCTTGATGGATTGAATCCCCACCAAAACCAATTACCATTCATCTCATGAAAAGGTCGCCACAGAACAACTATGCCTGCTCTGTGAAATTTTTCTAGAACTTCGGAAATATTATCAAGGACGGTAATCCATCTTGTGTTCGCCTCTGTACCAGGCACAAGTAGAGATTTGAGTGACTTTCTTTTTACGTCCCATGCATCACCTCCCGTAAAAGGATTCCCAGGGTGCATGCTTAGAGTTACAATTCCGCCCTTCCTGCCATAGGAAATAATTTTATCAATCACATATGGTGATGCACGTCCAATATCACCGTAACCAATATCAGCACCTATGACTGCCGGCCATGTCCCAGTCGCAAGCCACACGTCCTCAAGAGGTCTTATCTCATCAATGCCATCCATATGCCCTGCGTTCTGCCCGCTTAAAATTAGGTTTGATGACACGGCATCATTCAAAAAATCGATAATCTTTGTGCGTGAATTATTGTAGTCAGAAGCCTTAGATAGACACGGGGTTGAAGTCACAACAAATGTCAGAACAAAAATAAAAAAAAGACGCATGAAGGTACCGCTAAAGGCAATAGGACAGGGATTAAATCCACTACCATAACAACTGGCGGCAAAAAAAGCGTTTTATGCCTTGTCTTAAAAAGCTTGATCCGCGCCCCTAGGCCGCCTAGGCTGGGGTCGTCATGAATTCCGCCCTGTCCGCCTATATCGCCCGCCGCCTGCTGCTGATGATCCCGACCCTGCTCGGGATCATGCTGATCTCCTTCACCATCATCCAGTTCGTGCCCGGCGGCCCGGTCGAGCGCATGATCGCGCAGCTGCAGGGCCACGGCACCGAAGCGACTGCGCGTTTTGCGGGCGGCGGCAATGCCGACATGGCGGCGGGTGCCGGCAGCGCCATAGGCACCGGCGAAGGCAGCGGCTACCGCGGCGCGCAGGGGCTCGATCCCGAATTTATCAAGGAGCTCGAGCGTCTGTACGGCTTCGACAAGCCGCCGGTCGAGCGCTTTTTCATCATGGCGGGCAATTATCTGCGCTTCGACCTGGGGGAAAGCTATTACCGCAATATCGGCGTCATCGACCTGGTGCTGGAAAAGATGCCGGTGTCGATCTCGCTCGGCCTGTGGTCGACGCTTATCATCTATCTCGTTTCCATCCCCTTGGGCATCCGCAAGGCGGTGAAGGACGGCACCCCCTTCGACGTCTGGAGCTCGGCCGCGATCTTCATCGGCTACGCCATTCCCGGCTTCATGTTCGCGATCATGCTGATCGTCCTGTTCGCGGGCGGGCGTTATTTCAGCATATTCCCGCTGGGCGGCATCGTGTCCGACAACTGGGCCGAGCTGAACTCGCTGGACAAAATAAAAGATTATTTCTGGCACATGACCCTGCCGATCGCGGCGATGGTCATCAGCGGCTTCGCCAGCCTGACGATGCTGACCAAGAACAGCTTCCTTGATGAAATCAACAAGCAATACGTGCTGACCGCCCGGGCCAAGGGCCTGAGCCCGCGCCAGGTGCTGTACGGCCACGTGTTCCGCAACGCCATGCTGATCGTGATCGCCGGGTTTCCCGCCGCGTTCCTGTCGATCTTCTTCACCGGCTCTTTGCTGATCGAGGTCATTTTCAACCTCGATGGCCTGGGGCTGCTGGGTTACGAATCCGTCATCAACCGCGATTATCCGGTGGTTCTGGGCACACTTTATATATTCGCCTTGATCGGCCTTTTGACCACGCTTCTGCGCGACATTATTTATGTCCTGGTCGACCCCCGCATCGACTTCGCCGGCCGCGGCGGCTGAAATTTGTCAAACACCCGGTATTTGTGCTAGAAAAAGCCTATAATAACAACGCATACGGGAAGTTTCATGACCGCCGCCGTTATCCCTTTCAACCGCAAGGCGCTTGAGCGCGACCGGATCCTGGGCGATCTGGCCGATGCCCTTGAAGCGCGCGACCATAACGGCGTTATCGCGTGTTGCAACGAACTTGTCGAAAACCACAGCAGGGATCCCCATATCCACGGTCCTCTGCGCGGCACCATTGAAACGATGAGCGTCTGGGAACATCCCGGCGACACGGCTTTTCTGGCCCTCAACATAGCCCGGCATTACAAGGAAAAGACCCAGCAGGGCCTGTGGCAGGGATTTCCGCGCGAACTGGTCGAATACGCGGTCAGAGAGGCTGATGGCTATGCCAGCGCCAACCCCTGCCTGTCGCTTGAAATCGTCGATGAAGCGTTTGAAATCCTTCCAGAACTGAACATGCAGCTGGTGAATCGCGCCCTTGAATACAGCCATGGCCTGCGCGGGCGCGGCTACGAAACCGCCTTCACCACGCTTGATAAAATGGCGCGCGTGCTGGGTCCCTTTCATGAAGGGGTTTCGAGCATAACCTATCACATCATGTCGATGGCCAAGGTGCGCGCCGCCATCGATCCCGATCTTTCCGCGCAGATGGCCCGGGCCGTGCATGAAATCCATGAACCCGACCCCACATCGCCCCTGCACAGGGAAGCGGCGCAGCTTCTGGCAAACCTCAGCTACACGGCCATGATCGATCTTGACTACGCGCTGGCGGAAGATTGCGCCCTCAGCGCCATCAATATTTTTTCCGAAGATGACGAAGTCAGAGAGACCGTGTCCCGGGTCGTAACCGCCGTCAATCCGGCCGCGTTCCAGACTACGAACCCGCCGCGCGGCAAGCCCCTGACGCCCGAGAATTTCCTGCAGAAACTGGATATGTTTTAGCCCCGCCCGGCACCTGCCGCCTTGCCAAACCGGACCTGGCGGCTATGATAAAGCATGGTTCTGAGCTCCCTCACCCGCCGCCGCCTTTCGCAGTTCCGCGCCAACCGCCGGGGGTTCTGGTCGCTGTGGGTGTTCCTGGCGCTTCTCTTCATCACACTGTTCGCGGAATTCATCGCCAATGACAAACCGATCCTGCTCGCCTATGACGGCGGGCTGTACATGCCCGTGTTCAAAACCTATCCCGAGACAACATTCGGCGGCGATTTCGAGACCGAAGCCGATTACCGCGACCCCTATCTCACCGAGCTGCTGAAACAAAAGAACGGCTGGATGATCTGGCCGCCGGTCCGTTTTTCCTACGACACGGTGAATTACAACCTGCCTACGCCCGCGCCTTCCGCGCCGACGATGGAAAACATGCTGGGCACGGACGATCAGGGCCGCGACGTGGTCGCGCGCGTGATCTACGGCTTTCGTATCTCGGTGCTGTTCGGCCTGGCCCTGACGCTCGCCAGTTCGCTGATCGGCATCGTCGCCGGGGCGTTTCAGGGCTATCACGGCGGCCGGCTCGACCTCATCATGCAGCGCTTCATCGAAATGTGGTCCAGCATGCCCTCCCTTTACATCCTCATCATCTTCTCGGCCATGTTCGTACCGGGGTTCTGGACGCTCCTGCTGATATTGCTGCTGTTCTCGTGGGTGGGTCTCGTCGATGTCGTGCGCGCCGAATTCCTACGCGCCCGCAATTTCGATTACGTGCGCGCCGCCCGCGCCCTGGGCGTTTCCAGCCTGACGATCATGCGCCGCCACGTGCTGCCGAACGCTATGGTCGCGACCCTGACGCTGATGCCCTTCATCCTCACCGGCTCCATCACCGCCCTGACCTCGCTCGATTTCCTGGGGCTGGGGCTGCCGCCCGGCTCGCCCTCGCTCGGCGAATTGCTGGCCCAGGGCAAGAACAACCTCCAGGCCCCCTGGCTTGGCTTCACCGCCTTCGTCACGCTGGCGCTGATGCTCTCCCTTCTCACTTTCATCGGCGAGGCCGTGCGCGACGCCTTCGACCCGCGCAAGACCACTTTATAGGAGACATATCATGCCCATTCTTAACAGCCTTGCCGCCGTGAAAGACGAAAGCGCGGGATGGCGCCGCGAACTGCACCAGAATCCGCAGACTGCTTACGAGGAGACATTCGCCTCCGGCTTCGTCGAGGCGCGGCTGAAGCAATGGGGCATCCCCTATAAAAAGGGCCTCGCCAAAACCGGCATCGTCGCCACCATCGAGGGGCAGAAAAACAGTTCAGGAAAAGCGCTGGCCCTGCGCGCGGACATGGACGCGCTTGATATCCTCGAGAAGACCGGCCTGCCACATGCTTCGAAGAACCCGGGCAAAATGCACGCCTGCGGCCATGACGGCCACACCGCCACGCTTTTGACAGTGGCGCGGTACCTGCAGGAAACCCGCGCCTTCAACGGCCGCGTCCATCTGATTTTCCAGCCGGCGGAAGAAGGCGGCAACGGCGCCGGCCGCATGATCGACGAGGGGCTGTTCAAGGATTTCCCCTGCGATTACGTCTTCGGCGTGCATAACTGGCCCAGCCTTGCCATCGGCAAGGTCGGCATGCGCACGGGGCCGCTGCTGGCCTCGGTCGATGAGTTCCGCATCCGCGTCGAAGGTGCGGGTGGCCACGCCGCCATGCCGCACCAGACGTTAGATCCCATCGTCGTCACATCCCAGATCGTCACGGCGCTGCAAAGCATCGTCAGCCGCAATGTCGACCCCATCGACACCGTTGTTGTCAGCACCACGAATTTCAACAGCGGCACCGGCGCCTTCAACGTCATCCCCGACACGGCGGAGCTGGTGGGCACCATCCGCACCTTCAACAACGACACGCGCGACATGGTCGTGGCCCGGATGAAGGCGATTGTCGATGGCATCGCCCGGAGCATGGGCTGCCGCGCCGAAGTCAACGTGCTCTTCCACAACGCCGCCACCGTCAACACCGCCGACGGTATTGCCATCGCCCGGCGCGCCGCGGCGCGCGTGGTCGGCGAGGAAAACGTCGATACCGATTTCCCGCCCAACATGGGCGGCGAGGATTTTGGCGCCTATCTGCGCCAAAAGCCCGGCGCGTTCGTCATCATCGGCCAGGGCGTCGCTGACAAGGACAGCCCGCACAACAAGGGGCTGCACCATCCCGGCTATGATTTCAACGACGACATGATCCCCGTGGCGGCCAGCTATTTTGCCGCGCTGGTCGATGAATATCTGCCGCTGAAAGGCTGATCAGGCCGTCTGGTCGACGGTGGTGCCGCGCACCTTATCCAACAATGCCTGCGCTTCGGGCGTCACTTCTATGGGCGGCTCGATGCCGTCGGCACGCATCTTGGCGCGTTCCAGCAGTGCCTCGGCCGTCAGGGGGGCATTCGCCTTGGCCGCCGCGTCGGCGTCGAGAATGGCCTGCTTCTCCTCCGCTTCCTTGCGGGCAGCCGCGATCTTTTCCTGCTGCTTGACCACAAGCTCGTTGACCTGCTTGGTCAGCGAATCCATGACCAGGCCGCTGGGGTCGAGGCCGGGCAGATTGGAATAAAGGAAGATCTGCGTGCGCAGCTGCGAAACCTTGGCCCGGATGTACCAGTCCTGCTCGGTATAAGACTTCTTCTCTTCTTCAGTTTTGGGAGGATTCTGTTCCTGAAGCCGTCTTTGCACCGGGCTCGGGGAGTCCGACGTCGAGACGAGGGTTGCAGAGTTTACTACTCTCCCTGATGTGACCGATCCTACAGCCATGCTCTCATTATAACCCGAAACCCCTTTAAAAAGGACTGAATTTTGGGGGATAGGCCTGGGACGGGGTTTATGTTTAAATGCCGGAATGCAAGAGAATTTGCTAAGCGTTTCAAACCTTTCCGTGACCTTCCGGACGCCGGGTGCGCCCTTCCAGGCGGTCCGGGGAGCGAGCTTTGATATCCATAAGGGCGAGGCCCTGGCCCTGGTCGGGGAATCCGGCTCGGGCAAATCCGTGACCGCCCTTTCGATCCTGCAGCTGCTCCCCTACCCGCTGGCCAGCCACCCGGCCGGCTCCTCGATCCGTTTCGCCGGACAGGAGCTGATCGGCGCGCCCGAGCCCACCTTGCGCGCGCTGCGGGGCAAGCGCATCGGCATGATCTTCCAGGAGCCGATGACGTCCCTCAATCCACTCCATTCGATCGAGCGCCAGCTGGGGGAAATGATCGCCCTGCACCAGCCGCTGGGCCGCACGCAGGTCAAGGAACGCATCCTCGAACTGCTCGATCTGGTCGAGCTCGACCGGCTGAAGGATCGTTTGTCCGCCTATCCGCACGAGCTTTCGGGCGGACAGCGCCAGCGTGTGATGATCGCCATGGCACTCGCCAACAACCCCGACCTGCTGATCGCTGACGAGCCGACTACGGCGCTTGACGTCACCGTGCAGGCGCAGATCCTCGAACTGCTGGAAAGCCTTAAACAGAAACTCGGCATGGCGCTTTTGCTCATCACCCACGACCTCTCTATCGTCGAACGCATGGCGGATCGCCTGTGCGTCATGAAAAGCGGCGAGATCGTCGAGCAGAACGGCCGCCAGGCCCTTTTTGAAAACCCGGCGCACGATTACACCAAGCTTCTGCTGGCCGCCCGTCCGCGCGGCGAAGCGGTGGCGCCGCGCCCCGAAGCGCCCGTGGTGCTCGAGGGCCGCGACATCCGCGTGCATTTCGCCAGGCCGAAAATGCTCTGGGGCCGCCAGGCCGAACCGGTGAAGGCGGTCGACGGCGTCAACGTCCTTTGCCGTGCCGGGCAGACCCTGGGCATCGTGGGCGAGTCGGGCAGCGGCAAGACAACGCTGGGCCTGGCGCTTTTGCGCCTGTTGCCCTCCACGGGCGTGCTGACGTTCGAAGGAAAGCCGCTCAACGGCCTGCCGCCCGCCGCCTTGCGTACTTTACGCGCACGCCTGCAGATCGTGTTCCAGGATCCCTTCGGCGCGCTTTCCCCGCGCATGAGCGTAGCGCAGATCATCGGCGAGGGGCTGGCCGTACATCAGCCCGGCACGGATGCCGCCGCGCGGGAGGACCGCGTGATCGAAGCCCTGCGCGACGTGCGCCTTGACCCCGACACCCGCCACCGCTATCCGCATGAATTCTCGGGTGGGCAGCGCCAGCGCATCGCCATCGCCCGCGCTCTGGTGTTGCGCCCTTCGTTCATCGTGCTCGACGAACCCACTTCGGCGCTCGATGTCTCTGTGCAGGCGCAGATCGTCGACCTGCTGCGCGACCTGCAGCTTCGTTACGATCTTTCTTACCTGTTCATTTCGCACGATCTGCGCGTGGTGCGCGCCATGGCGCATGAGATCATCGTCATGAAGGACGGGAAAGTTGTAGAATCGGGCCCCACCGCGCGGATCTTCGATTCCCCGCGCCAGGATTACACACGGGCGCTGATGGAAGCGGCCCTGCACATCCGCACGCGCAAGGCGGCCTAGAGCAGGCCGAAATAAAGCCCCTCGATGTTGCTGGCCCCGATCCACAGAAACAGCGCCAGCAGCGCAGCCCGCAGCACGTAAGCGCTCACACGCCCGGATTTTTCCCCGCCGACGATCTTTTCGATCAGGAACCGCACGGCGAACGAACCATCCGATCCCGGGAACGGCAGCAGGTTGAAGATGCCGATGAACACCGAAATCAGCGCCCCCATGTAGCAGAGTTTGTAAAGATCGTGGAAAAAGGGCGACACCGAACGCTCGACCACCACTTCGGGCTTCACCAACTGCTTGTCCATTGGGAACAGTGCGCTGCCGAGCTTGACGATGTTCACCATCATCGATCCGGCCTCGGCGAAGCCCGCCACTACGCCGGCGCGGTTTTCAAGATCGTAGTAGATATTGCCGGCGCGCTGGCCCATAAAGACCTTTTTATCCTCGTACAGCACGGCGTCGCGGTTGAGGGCCGGATCCATGCGCACACGGTAAAAACGCGTCGTTTTATCGACCGACTTCATGCCGACGATCACCGTGCGGCCCTGATAGTCGCGCAGCAGCGCGGCTGCGCGCTTGTAGTCTTCCTTGCCAGTGCTGAAGCCGTTGACCGAACTGATCGTTTCAAGGCCGTAGGCGTTCTGCTCCACCTGCAGGCCCGACCAGTAATGATCGCGGCGGAAACCGTCCACATCTGTATAGACGATTTTCTGCGGCGTCATGGTCAGAGGGCCGGCAGGCTGCCCCGCACGCAGGATGGAGAGCGCCAGCGGCTGTCCCGGCTGGCGCCGCGCTATACGACGAATATCATCATAACGGCTGACGGCGATGCCGTTGACGGCAGTGACGATGTCGCCCGGCTCAAGCCCGGCCTGCTCGGCGGGCGAGGATATCTCCACCGCACTCACCTGCGTGGTATAGGAGGGCTGCCCCGCCCACAGGAAGAAGAAAGACAAAAACACGCCCGCGAGAAAGAAATTGGCGATCGGACCCGCCAGCACGATCATCAGGCGCTGGCCCGGCGGCTTGGAAGAGAATTTGAGGTGCTCGGCCGCGCCCGCAGGCGGCGCCAGATTGATGAAGCCGCCGAAGGGTATCGCATGCACCGTCCAATGCGCGCCGTTCTTGTCGGTGCGGCGCCACAGCGCGCGGCCGAAACCGACATTGACACTTTCGACGCTGACCCCGTACAGCCGGGCCATGAAATAATGGGCGAATTCGTGCAGGAGAAGAATCAGTGAGGTCAGGACAAAAAAGGCGGCCAGCTTGAAAATCGTCCCCGTTATGGCCGGATCCAGGCCGAGAAACTCAGCATCGTACATCGCTCACTCCACCACCGCTTTTGTCTGATTCTTCACATTATATCATAATCCATAAAAGATAAGCTTTTTTTGATATTATGGTAATAAATACCGCTTTCGTCCTTGCCTTCCCTCCGCCGCTTCCTGTAAAACGGCGGCATTCTCAAGGACTTCCGGACCCCGTGCGGGCCCGGTTTTTGATCCCGGAAAGGGGTGATTTGTTTTGGTAACCGTGAATGTGCGCGATAACAACGTCGACCAGGCGTTGCGTGTGCTTAAGAAGAAGCTTCAGCGCGAAGGCATTTTCCGTGAGATGAAGATGCGCCGCGACTATGAGAAGCCCTCGGTCAAGCGCAAGCGCGAAAAGGCGGAAGCCCAGCGCCGCTGGCGCAAGATGGAGCGCAAAAAGCGCGACAGAGATTAAACAGACACCAGACCCCCGGACACCCTCCGGGGGTTTTGCTTTCTTAAATCGGCGCGCAGGCTTTCCCGAGCCATTTGCGCACCGGCGCCTCCACCAGCGGCCCGATCGTATCCCGCACACACTCGTGATAATCGTTGAGCCAGCGCCGCTCGGCCGGCGCCAGCAGCGCCTTCACCACCGGGCGCGTGTCTATGGGCGCAAGCGTCACCGTGTCGAACCCCAGCAGCTTGCGGCCGTCTTCCATCGCGCCGCGTTCCTGCACCAGCAACAGGCTTTCGGTGCGGATGCCAAACGCCCCTCTCTTGTAATAGCCCGGCTCGTTCGAGATCAGCATGCCGGGCTTGAACGGCAGCGTGTCGCGCAGGGATATATAGGCTGCATATTCGTGAACGCTGAGATAACACCCCACACCATGCCCCGTGCGGTGGCCATAATCTAGCCCCGCTTCCCACAGCGCCTGGCGCGCGCGCATGTCGATATGCTGGCCGGTTATGCCCTCGGGGAACAGCGCGGAGGCGATCCCGATATGACCCTTGAGCACGCGGGTATAGGCGTCCTTCATTTCTTTTGTTACCGCGCCCACGGCAATGGTGCGGGTGATGTCGGTAGTGCCGCCAAGATACTGCGCGCCGCTGTCGAGCAGCAGGAAGCCCGGCGGCACGATCCGCGCGTTCGTCTCCGGCGTGGCGCGGTAATGCATGGCGGCGCCGTTCTCCTGCCAGCCGGCGATGGTTTCAAAGCTGCGGTCGCGCCAGGATTTGTCCTGCTTGCGAAAATCGAGCAGCGCCCCCATCACTTTAAGTTCATCGAGTTTTCCCTTGGGCGCTTCCTTGTCGAACCAGTGCAAAAACCGCGCCAGCGCCACACCATCGGTGATGTGCGCCTTGCGGATCGCCGCCTGCTCGGCCTCGGTCTTGCACGCCTTGGGCAGCAGCGTGGGATCGGTGCGGTCCAGCACTTTGCCGCCGTATTTCTCCACGATCTGCGCGTGCCAGATAGGGGCGTGGGCGGAATCGACCCACACCGTGCCGCCCTTGCGCGCCACCGTCGCCAGGCTTTCTTCCATCGCAGCGGGCGGCAGCACCTGCACATGATTGCCAAGCGCCGCCTTGACCGGCCCCGGCACCTTGGCCGGGTCGATGAACCAGTCGACGTCGCCGTTCGCGTGCACCAGGGCCTCGGCCAAAGCCACCGGTGTGAACTCCACATCGCCGCCGCGCACGTTCAGAAGCCAGGCCACCGACTCGGGCTCGGTGATGACGGCCGCCGCCGCGCCCGCCTTGTCGATCAGCGCGGCCATTTCCTCGCGCTTGTCGGCGGCGCTGCGACCGGCCAGTTTCTCGGGGTACGGGGACACCGGCTTGACCGCACCCGCCTTCACCTTCCCGCGCAGAGGATCGATGGGGTTGGCGGCCAGAGGCCTCAGCGTGATCTTCGTTTCGGCCAGCCTCTTTTCAAAGCCTTTGATCTGGCCGGCGCTGTGCAGGCGTGGATCGTAACCGATCACGGCGCCCCTCGACGCTTTTGCCGCCAGCCATGCCGCCGCCTCTTCGTGCGCGGCGATTTTGAGTTCGTACGGACCGCTCCCGATCTGGCGCTCGATCTGGATGTCGTAGCGCGGATCGGTCAGCGCCAGCGCCTTGTCCGCCAGCACGATCACCAGCGCGTTCGAGCCGGTGAACCCCGTCAGCCACGCCACGCGCCCGGCGCAGGCAGGATTTTCATCCTGCGGCAGGACGAATCCGTCTAGGCCCTGGCCCTTCAGGGCCGCGCGCAAATCTGTCAGTTTTTTGATCCGGGACGCATCCATAACCCCATGCTATAGCGTTTACAAATCTTCTTCCAGAGGGCGCGCAAGGCTGATATCCTTCCCGCCATGCCTTATATTCTCTTCGCCTTCGGTATCGCGCTTGGGGTTTTCGGCCTGTACCGCTTTTTCGTGAACGCCCAGCCGAAACAGATCGTCAGCCTTTTTCTGTCCGCCTTCTTCGTCATCATCTGCGGCGCGCTGATCTTCCTGTCGATCACTGGGCGTCTGCCGGCGGCGCTCGCGCTTTTGGGATCAGTCTGGCCGCTCGCGCTCGTGTTCTGGCGTACCAAGCAAAAGCCGGTCCACCCCCGCCCCGCCGCCGCTTCGTCCTCCGCCATGACCCGTGCTGAAGCCTTCGCGGTCCTGGGCCTGAAGGACGATTCCACATCCGATGAAATCCGTGAAGCGCACAGGACTCTAATCGCGAAGATTCACCCCGACCAGCAGGGTTCCGACTGGCTCGCCGCCCGCGTCAATCAGGCCCGCGATATCCTGCTAGGGCCCTGATCTTTTATAGATGGTGAAAGGAATCATGTTGTCAGCGTCCCGGTAAGGATCGATGATGTAGTCGGCAAGCGGCGCTTCCAGCACGCCGCTTTTTTCATAGCCGCGCCAGGCCTGCGCGAAAGCCGGCGTCGCGCTGAAATAGGAAATGAAATCGAATCCTTTTTGCCCCCTCTCTGCGGGAAAAGAAGCGATCATGACCGTGTCAGGCCGATAACGCGCGAGATCCTCTGCCACCATCAGGCTGAATTTTTCCGCTTCGGCAACGGGCATGCGCCCTGATACAGCTGCCGGCAGGAAGAAAAAAGCGGGGAAGCGCGAAGCGTATTCCGCACCGGCATAATAAGCGATCAGGTATGACATCTCAAAACGCGGGCTGAATATCAGCACGCGGCAGCGCGGCTGGTCGCACTCTTTTGCCGCCTGCACCAGCGGGCGCGCGCTGAAATCCACGTGAGTGAAGGAACCGGGCATCGGTTTAGCAACATACGCCAGAGCGATGATAACCAGGCAGGTCAGAACCGTGGCCGTACCCGTTTTCAGGCGCTCTCTCTCCAGAAAACACGCCGCCGCCAGCCCCAGCCCCATCCACAGGAAAGCGGTGGCCGGCAACAGATGATAGTAATAGCCGTGTCCCTGCAGAATATAGGGCACCAGGCCGACGACAACGCCCGCCGCCAGCAGAGCCGTGAACAGCCGCAGCGGCCGCGGCAGATCCCGGCGCGCGCACAGAAATCCCGTCATCGCCGCGCCGGCGGCGTACTGGCCCGCCATCATCAATACGGCGCCGTCATCGCGCGCCGGCAGATAATAACGAAGCACCGCCGGAAAAATTTCCCGCAGGTAATCGGGGAACACCCACAGCAGCAGCGCGCCGTAGCCAAGAACAGCGGTGGAAAGCGCGATGAAATCGGGCGCGACGGCCGCGCGCCGCCAGTCCCGTGTGTGAGCCAGCCGCGCGGCAAGCAGCAGCGCCGGCAGCAACCCGTGCGCGGGCTTGAGCAGTATGAAGGGCGCGGCGGCAAACGCCACGATCCAGAAAAAACGCGGTGGCGGCGAAGCGCCGCACAGCAGGGCAACCTGCATCAGGACGAAAGGAACAAGCGCCAGGGCGACGAAATGATCGCGCTCGCCGAAATACCCCGTGGTCATGACGGTCACGGCGGTGACATAGGAATAGAGGATGACGGTCCTGTGCCCCGGCGCGAGAAAATCGAAAAGACTTAGCAGGCATCTGACTGCCAGCGCCGACAGAAAAACGGCCGCGAGCGTATAGATGAAAATCGCATGATGCAGCGCCAGCCCCGTCAAGCCGGACAGCCCGGCCGGCAGCGCGTATAAAAGCAGGGCAAGCGGGGGATTGGGCTCGTAAGCGGCATCCGTCATGCGCGCGCCCGCCGCCCAGCGTGAAAAAGCCTCCACCAGCCACAGGTTGTCGGCATTGGCGGCAAGCTGCGCCGTCACAACCAGCCAGGGCAGCCAGAGCGCTGCCAGCAGCAGGTGGAAAAACACCGTCCTGAAAGCTTCCATAAAGCCATCCTAAAGCAAAGCGCCACAGCGGGAAAGCCGCAACCGGCAAGGGTTTGCCTTGAATTTTCCCGGTTTATGTGTATTTTTCATCATCGCTGTTTTCACTGGGGATTGCCCGCGTCATGCCCGCCATAAAACCCGTTCGCAAAGCCGTGTTTCCCGTTGCCGGCCTCGGCACGCGTTTCCTGCCCGCGACCAAAGTCATGCCCAAGGAAATGCTGCCGCTCGGCGACCGGCCGCTGATCCAGCACGCGGTCGAGGAAGCGCGCGACGCCGGGATCGAAGAATTCATCTTCGTCACCGGCCGCGCCAAGGAAATGCTGGAAGAGCATTTCGACTTTCAGCCTGAACTGGCCCAGACGCTCGAGGCAAGAGGCAAAAAAGACCTGCTTGAGAAAATGCGCACGGCCGAGCTTTCGACCGGATCGCTGTTTCTCACGCGCCAGCCGCAGCCTCTGGGCCTCGGCCACGCCATATGGTGCGCACGCAAGCTGGTGGGCGACGAACCCTTCGCCATCCTGCTGCCCGACGACGTCGTGCTGGCTGACAAGGGCTGCCTGACCCAGATGGTCGGACAATATAATAAAGTCGGCGGCAATTTCGTCGCCGTCATGGACGTGCCGCGCCCCGATACCTCCAAATACGGCATCCTCGACATCAAAAGCGAGAACGGACCCCTGGTCGAGGTCAAGGGCCTGGTGGAAAAACCCGCGCCCGAGAAGGCGCCCTCCACCCTGTCCATCATCGGCCGCTATATCCTGCAGCCCGAAGTGTTCACCCACCTCTCCGCTTTTGAAAAGGGCGCGGGCGGCGAGATCCAGATCACCGACGCCATGGCCAAGCTGATCGGCCGTCAGCCTTTCCACGGCTTCCGCTACGAAGGCATGCGCTATGACTGCGGTTCGCGCCTCGGTTTCATTGAGGCTACCCTCGCCTACGGTTTGCATGATAAGGATATCGGCCGCGACGTCGCCGCTATTCTGAAAAAATTCAAGGTCCAGTGAGCATCATGAGCAGAAAACCCGCCCCTTACAAATTCAGCCCCACCATCCTGCGCGAATACGATGTGCGCGGCCAGGTCGACAAGAATCTTTCGGCCGACGACGCTTTCGCGCTCGGCTGCGCCTTCGGCACTTACGTGCGCCGCAAGGGCGGCAAGCGCATAGCGCTTGGCTACGACGGCCGCGCCTCTTCGCCCGTGTTCGCCCAGGCGATGGCCGAAGGGCTGATGGCGACCGGCATCGACGTCGAACGTATCGGCCTCGGCCCCACGCCCATGCTGTATTTCCAGGTCAAAGACAGCCAGGCCGACGCCGGGGTCATGATCACCGGCTCGCACAATCCTTCCGACTATAACGGCTTCAAGATGACGCTCCTGAGCGGCCCGGTCTTCGGCGCCGCCATTCAGGAGCTCGGCAAAATCGCCGCCGGCGGCGATTACGAAACCGGCAAGGGCAGCCTCAAGGACATCGACATGATGGACCGCTACGTCGCGCGCCTGGCCCGCGATTTCACCGCCGCGCGCCCGATGAAAGTGGCGTGGGACTGCGGCAACGGCGCTTCCGGCGAAGTGGTGCGCCGCCTGACGAAAATCCTGCCCGGCGAGCATATCCTGCTGTTCGACGAGATCGACGGACGTTTTCCCAACCATCACCCCGACCCCACCGTCGATGATAACCTCGCCGACCTGATCCGCCTGGTGAAGGAAAAGAAATGCGATGCCGGCGTAGCTTTCGACGGCGATGCCGACCGCATCGGCGCGGTCGACGAACGCGGCGAGATCCTGCGCTGCGACATGCTCCTGACCATCTATGCCCGCGACGTCCTCAAGCGCCACCCCGGCGCCACCATCATCGGCGATGTGAAATGCAGCCAGGTGATGTTCGACCAGATTGCGGCCATGGGTGGCAAGCCGCTGATGTGGAAGACCGGCCATTCGCTGATCAAGGCCAAGATGGCCGAGGAAAAATCGCCGCTGTCGGGCGAACTGTCCGGCCACATCTTCTTCGGTGACGGCTGGTACGGGTTCGACGACGGCATTTACTGCGCCATCCGCCTTCTGAACGAAGCCGGCAAGGTTCCGGTCTTCTCCGACCTCACCCGCGCCCTGCCCGCCATCTGCAACACGCCCGAGATCCGGCTCGAAGTTGACGAGTCCGAGAAATTCGCGCTGGTCGCCCGCGTGGTGGCCTCGATCAAGAAGCAGGCGAACGAAAACAGTGCCATCAAGGTCAACGACATCGACGGCGCGCGCGTGATGACGCCCGAGGGCTGGTGGCTGTTGCGTGCCTCGAACACGCAAAACGTCCTGGTGATGCGCGCCGAGGCCGCTTCGCCGCAGGCGCTTGAAAAAGTCAAGGATATGATTAGAAAAGAAGTAAAGGGAATCGGTTATGACCTCAGTTTCACCTCTGCCGGACACTAAACCCATGCCGCAAAACGATGCGCCGCTCAGCGCCGCCGTGCTCGAGCTTCTGGCTTCGCGCATATGCCACGATCTCATCAGCCCGGTGGGCGCCATCAACAACGGCATCGAGTTTCTCGAGGAAGCCGGCGCCGCCGGCAGCCAGGACGCGATCGGCCTGATCGCCCACAGCGCGCGCCAGGCCTCGGTCAAGCTGCAGGCTTTTCGCCTCGCCTACGGTG
This sequence comes from uncultured Pseudobdellovibrionaceae bacterium, assembly GCA_964577255.1. Classification (GTDB taxonomy): domain Bacteria; phylum Pseudomonadota; class Alphaproteobacteria; order Micavibrionales; family Micavibrionaceae; genus Micavibrio_C. The sequence continues at coordinate 71,278 of CAZNYM010000006.1, forward strand.
CGGGCGGGCGCGACCCCAACCTCAAGCCCGAGGATGTGAAGAAAACCTTCGAAGCGCTGATCGAGGCCGACGGCAAGATCGCGCAAAGCTGGAACCCGCACGCCAATCTCGGCTTCAGCGAGCTGCCGACCGGCTTTTGCAAAATCCTGATGGGATCGATGATGCTCGGAGCCGAATGCCTGCCCAAGGGCGGGCGTATCTCCGTGAGTTCGGCCCGGGCCGGAGAGACACTGATAACCGCCGAGGGCACCGACGCTGTCGTCCGCGCCCAGGTCGAAGAAGCGCTTGCGCGCCAGCTTTCTCCCGACGATCTCGATCCGCGCCTGGTGCATCCCTACGCCATGGGCGCGCTGTCCTCTCATTACGGCTTCACCTTGCGTTTTGCTGAAAAGGCGCCGGGCAAGATCGTGATCGCGCTGAGCCGCTAAGGGCTTTATCGCAATAGACGGTCCGTCCGCACATACCTTCGTATATGCCAGCATAACCTGCAAATTCACCATTTGAGGATCATCCTGATTCTGCAACAATACCTTGTTACCGCAAGGAGATTCGTCCATGGATGATCTGATCGCCGAGTTCCTCACCGAAACCAACGAAGGTCTGGCAGAGCTGGACAATGCGCTTGTTTCGCTCGAACAGAACCCGGAAAATCCCGAGCTTATCAAAAAGATTTTCCGTGTCCTGCACACCATCAAGGGCACCTGCGGATTCCTCGGGCTTTCGCGCCTGGAAAAAGTGGCACACAAGGGCGAGGACGTCCTGGGCCTGTTCCGCGACGGCAAACTCAAGGTCAAGCCCGAATATGTCTCCGTCATCCTCGAAGCGATGGACCGCATCAAGCTCATCATCGCCGGCATCGAGCAGACCGGCAGCGAACCCGCGGGCGACGACAGTGCCCTGACTGGCAAGCTGGAAGCCATCTTTAACGGCGGCGATCTCTCCGCCGTTGCTGCCGTTCCCGCGCCTGCGCCGACCCCGAAGATACCTGCGGCGGCGGAACCTGACGAACACGGTTTCGTGCCGGTAACCGCGGCGGCCATGGCCGCCGCCATAGAAGGGCAGAGCGCGCCGCCCCCTCCTCCTACGCCCCCACAGGCGGCAGCACCCCCTGCCGCTGCGGCCGCGCCTGCCGCCAGCACTGAGTCCAACCTTGCAAACCAGTCTCTGCGCGTATCGGTCGAAGTACTGGAAAACCTGATGACCATGGTCAGCGAACTGGTGCTGACCCGTAACCAGCTGCTGCAGATCCTGCGCGCGCAGAAAGAGACCGAGTTCGCAGCGCCGCTTCAGCGCCTCAACCTCGTCGTCTCCGACCTGCAGGACGGCGTCATGAAAACCCGCATGCAGCCGATCGGCAACGCCTGGGGCAAGCTGCCGCGTATCATCCGCGACATCAGCACAGAACTGGGCAAGAAGATCGACCTGGAAATGCACGGCCAGGAAACCGAACTTGACCGCCAGGTGCTGGAACTCATCAAAGATCCGCTCACGCACATGGTCCGTAATTCGGCCGATCACGGGCTTGAGAAACCCGCCGACCGCCTGGCGGCAGGCAAGCCCGAGATCGGCAGGATCGTCCTCAAATCGTTCCACGAGGGCGGGCACATCATTATCGAGATCGCCGACGACGGCAAAGGCCTGCCGCTTGAGAAAATCAAGCAGAAGATCATCCAGAACGGCCTTAGCACCGAGGCCGAAGTCGCCAGCATGTCGTCGCAACAGATATATCAATACATCTTCAAGGCTGGCTTCTCTACAGCGGAAAAAGTCACCTCGGTTTCGGGCCGCGGTGTCGGCATGGACGTGGTGCGCTCGAACATCGAGAAGATCGGCGGCTCGATCGAACTGAAATCGATCGAAGGCAAAGGCACCACTTTCACCATCAAGATCCCGCTGACGCTCGCCATCGTCTCCGCTCTGATCGTCGATGTCGGCGGCGAGCGTTTCGCCGTGCCGCAGCTTTCGGTACGCGAACTGGTGATGGTTAACCCGCAAAGCGACAGCCGCATCGAGACCATCAACGGCACACCGGTATTCCGCCTGCGCGATTCGCTGCTGCCGCTCGTGGAAATGCAGAATCTTCTGGGGATGAAGTCGCCCGAAGGCACGTCTGACGGCAACAAATACATCATTGTCACCCATGTCGGGGCGCATTCGCTCGGCATCCTGGTCGATCGCGTCTACGACACCGAGGAAATCGTGGTCAAGCCGGTCACGCGCGTCCTGCGCAATCTGCAGATGTTCTCGGGCAACACCATCCTAGGCGATGGGCAGGTCATCATGATCCTGGATCCGGGCGGCATCCTCAAATCGCTCGGCATGACAGAAGGGGTCGATTCCGCAGCCCGGCGCCAGGACGATACTCCCGCCGCAGAAAAAGATGGCCGCGAACTGCCCCTGCTGCTGTTCCGCGCCGGCGACGAAGCCCTTAAGGCCGCGCCGCTTGAAATGGTCTCGCGCCTCGAGGAAGTGGACCTCGCCGCGGTCGAGCACGCCAACGGCCGCATGGTCGTGCAGTATCGCGGCACGCTCATGCCGCTTTACCGCTTTGATTCCGGCGGCGACCTGCCACGCGCCGGGCGGCGCCCGGTCATCGTGTTCACCAGTAACGGCAACCCGGCGGGCCTGCTGGTCGACAAGATCCTCGATATCACCACCCATTACGGCGGCCTCAACATGGCGCATGAAGGGCGGCTGATGGGCAGCGTCATCATCAATGAAAGCGCCACCGACATCATCAACCCATCCTGGTACATGACGGGCCGCATGGAAGGAGCCCTGCAATGACAACAACCGCCGCCGCCCTGTCCGCGCCCGCCGAATCGCCCTCGGTCAGCGCCGAGTTCCTGACCATTACCATCCGCGGTCAGCTGTTCGGCATCCCGGTGCTGATCGTGCAGGATGTTCTGGGCGCCCAACGCATCACCAAGGTGCCGCTGGCGCCCGCAGCCATCGCCGGGGTCCTGAACCTGCGCGGGCGCATCGTCACCGCGCTTGATGTCCGCCGCTGCCTCGAACTCCCGCCGCAGGATCAGGGCGCCGAGCAGATGAGCGTGGTGGTCACCCAGGACGACGAGCTTTTCAGTCTGATCATCGACAGCGTGGGCGAGGTGTTGAGCCTCGAGCGCGCCCGCATGGAATCGATCCCCCCGACCCTCGATCCCGCCTGGCGGGCTGTTTCCTCGGGGGTGTTCCAGCTCGACCACGGGCTTTTGGTGGTCCTGGACGTGCAAAAGCTGATCCGGGCCATTGCTCCCGGCGATTTGACGGAAGAAAGTACGGCCATCCATTAAAAGAGGCTTAACTTTTAGCGGTCTAAGATGCACTCTGGTGGTCCGGGCTCTCCGGACATCTTCGTGCGCAATCTCTCCAGGGTGCCGTCCATGAAAACATGTCTGATCGTCGATGACAGCCGCGTCGTGCGCAAGGTCGCACGCCGCATCATAGAAGACATCGGCTTCACCTGCGATGAAGCCGAAGACGGCCAGCAAGCCGTCACCGCCTGCGAAAAGGCGATGCCGCAGTTCATATTGCTCGACTGGAACATGCCTGTCATGTCCGGCATCGAGTTTCTGGAGAAGCTCCGCACCATGGCGGGCGGCAAAGCTCCCAAGGTCGTGTTCTGCACCACCGAAAACGATATGGCCCACATTACCCGCGCCATGTCCTCGGGCGCAGACGAATACATCATGAAGCCGTTCGACAAGGACATCATCGAATCCAAGCTGATCCAGATCGGCCTCCTCGAGGCAAAAGAACAATAATGAACGCCCCCGCTCCTAAAATTCGCGTCATGCAGGTCGACGATTCCGCCGTCGTGCGCGGCCTGATCGCCAAGGTGCTGGAAACCGATCCCGCGATCGAGATCGTCGGCGTCGCCATCAATGGTGAAATGGCGGTCGGCAATATCAAAAGGCTCGATCCTGATGTCGTGCTGCTCGACATCGAAATGCCGGTCATGGACGGCATTACCGCCCTGCCGCTTCTGCTCAAGGAATGCCCGGATGCGCGCGTCCTGATGTGCTCGACCCTGTCCGAGCGCGGCGCCGACATCTCGATCAAGGCCATGACCCTGGGGGCGGCCGACTGCATCCTCAAGCCCTCAAGCGGCGCCGCACTTATGAACGGCGAGGATTTTCAGGGCGAGCTCCTGCGCCTCATCCACGCTCTCGGGGAAGCCGCCCGGCGCAAGAAAAATGCAGCCTCAATGCCTGCTCCCGCCGCAACGGTGGCAAAGGCACCCGCAGGATTTGCCCCCGCCGGCGTCCCGCCTGCCGACGCTCATAAATTCAGCCTGCGCCCGGGCGCGCCCGCCGTGCCCAAGATTTTCGCGATCGGTTCATCAACCGGCGGGCCGAACGCGCTCATGGCCGTGCTCAAAGACCTCAAGGGGCTGCCGGTGCCGATCGTCATCACCCAGCACATGCCCAAGACCTTCACCGCCATTCTGGCCAAGCACATCGAGCAGCAATGCGGTATCCCCTGCGTCGAAGGCGCCGAAGGCATGGCGCTTGAGGCCGGCAAGGCCTATGTCGCGCCCGGGGGCCTGCACATGCTGATCCGTGGCGACGCCACGAAACCCGTTATCCATCTCGACGATGGCGCGCCCGAGAATTTCTGCAAGCCGGCGGTCGACCCGATGCTGCGCAGCCTCATTCCCATCTACGGCAACCGCGTCCTGACCATGATCCTCACCGGCATGGGCAGCGACGGCGCCCTGGGCGGCGGTGAAATCGTCAAGGCGGGCGGGCGCGTGATCGCCCAGGACGAAGCCACATCCGTCGTCTGGGGTATGCCGGGCGCGGCGGCCATGGCGGGCATCTGCACCGCGGTCCTGCCGCTTGACGGTCTTTCTTTCTGGGTTAAAAACGCCTTCGCGGGCAAGGTATAACAAGGTTTATTGGCATTATGCGTCTTGGCGACTTCGAACTGTACAAGGATCTGATCAAGGACAAATCGGGCATCAGCCTGACACCCGATAAATCCTACCTGCTCGATTCCCGCCTGACGCCGGTGGCGAAGAAATGGAACTTCGAGACCATCGACGCCATGACCATGTCGCTGCGCGCTTTGCCCGACCCCAAGCTGGTCAAGGAAATCGTGCAAGCGATGACGACCAACGAAACATCGTTCTTCCGCGACGATCGCCCCTTCCAGACGCTCAAGAACCTGCTGTTCCCCTATCTGTTCAAGGCGCGCAAGAAAACCAAATCCATCCGTTTGTGGTCTGCCGCTTGCTCGGCCGGGCAGGAGCCCTATACCATCGCCATGGTGTTCGACGAACTGCTCGCCGCCAATCCGGGCTGGAAGCTTGATGTCATCGCCACCGATCTCGCTGATCACGTCCTCGATTACGCCCGCGCCGGAGTCTATTCGCAGTTCGAGGTCCAGCGCGGCCTGTCCATTCACATGCTGATGAAATATTTCAAGCAGGACGGCACATCCTGGAAACTGAATGAAAACATCCGCAAGATGGTGAAATACGAAAACTTCAACCTGCTCGAACCGATGGAAAAATTCGGTACGCTCGATATCATCTTCTGCCGCAACGTTCTTATTTATTTCGACGAGGAGACGAAAAAGAAGATCCTCGCTAACCTTGCCCGCCGCCTGGCGCCCGACGGGTTCCTGTTCCTGGGCGGCGCCGAAACGATTCTGGGGCTGTGCCAGGATCTGCGCATCATGCCGGGCTATAACGGGCTTTATGTGCACCAGGCCGCGCAATACGACCCGGTCGATTTCCCCCCGCCCGTGAAAAAGTAGCCGGATCCCCTCTGGACCCGATGCGGGAAATCGCCTAAAAAGCGATCATGTCCTCTCTGCCGGTTCGTCGTGCGCTGCTCTCTGTCTCCGATAAAACGGGCCTTGCCCCCTTTGCCCGGGCCCTCGCGGCGCAGGGGATCGAGATCCTGTCGACCGGTGGCACCGCCAAAGCCTTGCGCGAAGCGGGCCTGAATGTCATGGATGTCAGCGCCGTCACCGGTTTTCCTGAAATCATGGAAGGCCGGGTGAAAACCCTGCACCCCGCCATTCACGGCGGCCTTCTGGCCCGGCGCGATAAACCCGACCATGTCGCGGCGATGAAGGAACACGGCATTACCGGCATCGACCTTATCGCCATCAATCTCTATCCCTTCGAGGCCACGCTTGAAAGCGGTGCCGATGCCGCCGCCTGCGTCGAGAACATCGATATCGGCGGCCCGGCCATGATCCGCGCCGGCGCCAAGAACCATGAATTCGTCGCCGTAGTCACCGATCCGGCCGATTATGATTCCGTGATCACGGAACTGGCCGCCGGCAAGGGTGCCCTCGCCCTTGCCACCCGGCAGAAACTCGCCCGCAAGGCGTTCGCCCTGACATCCTTCTACGATTCCATGATCGCGCGCTGGATGAGCACGCAGACACAAGATTCTGAACCGGTACAATTAATCACCGCCCCCGGCCGCCTGCGCCAGTCGCTGCGCTACGGCGAGAACCCGCACCAGGGAGCGGCGCTTTACACCGACGGAACAGACCGCCCCGGCGTCGCCTGCGCCACCCAGATCCAGGGCAAGGAACTTTCCTTCAACAATATCAACGACACCGACGCCGCCTTTGAAGCCGTATCCGAGTTTTCGGAACCCGCTGTGGCGATCATCAAACATGCCAATCCCTGCGGGGTGGCTGTGGCCGCTTCTCCCCTTGAGGCCTACAGGCTGGCGCTGCGCTGCGACCCGGTCAGCGCCTTCGGCGGCATCATCGCTCTCAACCGCCCGCTCGACGCCGCCACGGCGGCCGAGATCGTGAAGATCTTCTCAGAGGTCATAATCGCCCCGGCGGTCGACGACGACGCCCGCGCCGTGCTGGCCAAAAAGGACAAGGTGCGGGTGCTGGTCACGGGCGGTCTGCCCGATCCGCGGCAGAAGCGGATCACGATCCGCTCGATCGCGGGTGGCCTGCTGGTGCAGGACGGCGACAGCGGCGTCATCGGCCCGGCCGATCTCAAAACGGTGACAAAACGCACCCCGACCGAAGCTGAATTGCGCGACCTACTGTTCGCCTTCAAAGTCTGCAAGCATGTCAAATCGAACGCCATCGTCTACGCCAAGGGCGGTGCCACTGCCGGGATCGGCGCCGGGCAGATGAGCCGAATCGACTCGGCGCGTATCGCGGCCTGGAAGGCCGAAGAAGCCGCCAAAGCCGCCGGCCTCCCCGAATCCCTGGCCCGGGGGTCGGTGGTGGCCTCCGACGCCTTCTTCCCCTTCGCCGACGGGCTGATCGCCGCCGCCGAGGCGGGGGCCACGGCCGTGATCCAGCCCGGCGGCTCGATCCGGGATGATGAGGTCATCGCCGCCGCCGACGAACGCGGCCTGGCCATGGTCCTGACCGGCATGCGCCATTTCCGGCACTAATTAACCTATTGATAAACAATAATAATTTTCTAAAAATCTGTCCCGGCCCGCCACCCGGGGACAACTGCTTCGCTAACACCCTTAAAAACTTGCAAAAACAGGGGTGTTTACGTACACTGGTACAAAATAAAGACGCTCAAAAGAGCAGTTAACTAAAGAGGTGTGTAATATGGCGGATGAACGTAAAGAAGCCCCCCGTGGGTCTTTTTTCCCCAATTGGTCGGTTCTTAAACAGTCCCTGGTCGTCGGGCTGACAGAAGGTATCGCCAATATCAACGGCGCCGCCAAGAACGTTGTTACCGGCACACTCACCCTCCCCCATACGATCGCCGACGGCTATCACGAAATCTGGAAGTTCGCAGGCGGCAAATCTCTGTACGAAGGCACGCTGCGTGATCGCGGCGCGGCCACCCTCAACAATCTCGGCAGCAAGGTCGATACCGCCTATTATGGCGCGTTCGGCCTGAAGGCGCCGCAGGATATACCGCTGGAAGGCGCGCAGAAGCACCTCAACACCGGTTTCACGTTCGGGCTGGGCCTGGCCGTCCCTCTCAGCGGCACTGCCGGCACCCTGAACCGCACTACCATCGTTGCCCAGACGCCGCGCGCCGCAACGGCAACCAACGTTGCCGCGGCGGAAGCGGAAGCCATCAATTTCGGCGGCCTCGGCTCCGCGCAGCGCGCCGCGCCCCTGACCAGAACCACGGCCGAAGGCGTCGTCCTGCGTCCGCAGGGGCGCGCCGCTGCGGCCGCCAAAGCGGAAATGGCTGGTAGTACCAAACAGCCACCGGTCACGGCAACACCTGCACCGGCAACACCTGCACCGGCGGCTCCTGCCCCCGCGCCTGCTACTCTCGCTGCGGAAGCCGCGCCGGCGGCACGCACCGCAACGGCCACGGCCCGTACGGCAAATACGGCGGACGATGCCGCCGCGGCCAAAAATACCGGCCCGATCGATTACAAAGCGCCCCCTGTCGGCGAAACGGCCGGCATGCGCGTTGAAAAATCGTTTGATGGACGCTTTGCAGGTGGCGCAGGTTCGGGCAATGCTTCAACGGCGAGTGCTTCCGCGCGCACAAGTGGCAGCCAAACTGGTGGAGCAACACCTGCTGGTGGCACTGCTAATGGCGCCGGCGGGACAGCTGGCGGCACCTCACGCGCGGCAGGAACCAGTGGAGGCACAACGGCACCAGGTGGCATTCATGTGGGTGGCACGGCAACACAAAACGCCAATTCAGGAGCGTCATTCCTGAGCCAGGCAGGTGACATTACCCTGACGGGACTTAAGGG
>CAZNYM010000007.1:0-32441 GCA_964577255.1 uncultured Pseudobdellovibrionaceae bacterium
AATGGTCGGAGTGACAAGATTCGAACTTGCGACCCCTTGCACCCCATGCAAGTGCGCTACCGGGCTGCGCCACACTCCGACTGGGGAGAGGTTTATATGATTTCAGGGGCGGATGCAAACAATTCCGCCGCCGGGAAAATCCTGGAAAGCCTTATTCCGCCTGCTCGTTGCGGATCATGCTGCGCAGCTCCTTGAGCTCGCCCAGCATGGACTCCAGGATCGCGCGCTGACGCTCGTTGAGGCGCGGCTTGCGCGGCGCGGCAGCGGCTGTTTCATCGGCGCCGGCGGCGATCACGGAATCGACGATGGCTTCGGCCGAAGCCGTCACGTCTTCAACCGCGTCGGCGACCGCGCGGAAGCTGACGCCGGTATTCACGGCGCGGGGCGCGGTCACGGGGGCGTTGTCCTGCATGTCGGCGGAGGGAACGTCCTGCAGCGACGCCATCACGTCCGGCGCGCTTTCGGCCAGCACGGCGGCGCGACCGTGGGTCTTGAGGAATTTCTGCGCGCCCTTGATGGTGTAGCCTTCGGTATAGAGCAGGTGATGAATTTTTTTGATGAGCGCGATGTCTTCCGGCCGGTAATAACGGCGGCCGCCGCCGCGCTTAAGCGGCTTGATCTGCGAGAACTTGGTTTCCCAGAAGCGCAGCACGTGCTGCTGCACGCCGAGTTCGTCCGCCACTTCGCTGATGGTACGGAACGCGCTGGGCGCTTTCTGCGACGCCGGACGCACGGTCAGGCTCACGCCTTCACTGCGCGCGGCTGCCTCATCGTCTCTGACCTGAACTGTCGCCTGCTGGTATGTTGTCATGTTCTTCTTTCACTCTTTCTGAGTTAAAACGCTCACGGCAAAACGCTTACTGCGCCCGGCCGTCCTTCTTGCCGTTGATCCGGTCCTTGAGCACGTGCGAGGCGCGGAACACCAGCACCTTGCGCGGCAGGATGGGAACCTCGACGCCCGTTTTCGGGTTGCGGCCCACGCGTTCGCCCTTCTGACGGATCGAGAAACTGCCGAACGAGGAAATCTTGACGTTGTCGTTGTCGATGAGGGCTTTTGCCAGCATATCCAGAACCTGCTCCACCAGCGTGGCGGACTCGTTGCGGGACAGGCCGACCTGGGCGTAAACCGCCTCGGCGAGGTCGGCGCGGGTGATGGTGCGTTGACTCATGAATACAACCTCATGCTTTGGATAAGGCCAACTCTAGCGTCCGGCGGGCACCCCGTCAACCATTCCAGGCCGGGAATCCACAAAAAAGCGATTCAATTCAAAGGGTAAGAGGATTTTCTTCAATCCGGCGGCTTTGCAGGGTTTCAGAGCGATAAAGCTTCCTGAAACCGTACTGATTTGAAGCTTTCCGTCAGGGCGGCCATGGCCAGGGGCTTGGCGATGACGGGCTCGAGCTCGGGCGCCTCGCCGCAGGCGACAACGGCCAGCATGCGTCCGGCGGCCTTGGCGCAGGCCACGGCCTGATCTGTCATGTCGGTCATGGAAAGAATACGGAAAAGACCGCGCGCCGAGGGCTCGAGGCTGACGATCAGCTCATAGGGCGCGTTCGGCGGGCAATCGTTGGCCGGCAAGCCGAAATGCCAGTCGGAGCCTGCGGGCACGCCCAGGCGCACGGCCTCCTGGGTCATGACATAGGCGACCTGGTCGAGCCGGTCGCTGTAAGGAACGTCGAACGAGGGGCGCTGTGCATACGGCCCCTGCGTCAGCGCCAGGCAGCGCCCGGCGACGGCGGCCAGGCCCGACACGCTCTCGCCCAGCGACCAGCCCTCCAGGCCGATCTTCTCCTCGATCACGATGTCGCACAGCTCCTGCGCCGCGATCTCGTAGGCCATGCAGCGGTTGGCGCATTCGATGAACAGGCGGAAGATTTCGCGCCGCGGCTGGCCCAGCCCTTCAAGCTGGATCATGACGCCGTGCACGACGCCCAGCAGCAGATCGTGGAATTCGTAAGCGCAGTTCAGCCATTCTTCGAACAGGCCGCGCGCGACCGCCCGCCCCTGCTCGGTCTCGTGCTCGATAATATAGGAGGGCGGCAAAGCCTCGGCCGCCAGCTTGCCGGTGAAAGGCTCCATGCCAGTAAGCGAAGCCAGGCGGCTGTAAGAAGCCTCGAGCCCCTTGCCCGGTTCGTCGAACAAAAGCGCGGTCTCGACCGTCATGCCGGCGAGAAGCTGGATCAGGCGCATGCCGTCGGTCTCAAGACCCGCCAGCGTGGCGCGTTCCTGCAGGACACAGAGCATGTGCGCCGCGAATCCGGGTTTATCGATCAGGTGTGACATGCCTGAACTTCTCGCTAGAAACTGTTGATATGATTGTTGATAAAGCGGGGGACGGTCTGTGAATTCAGCGGGGATTGCTTGTGGAAAACCACCCGAATCACTCACCCCTATTAGGCTAATCGAGAAGCTCGCCCCGGTAAAGGCCCCATAGAAATTTTCTCGGGACCCAGCCCCTATAGCCGCCGGCGCTCACTTCACACTGTTCCGGCAGGCATTGCCGCAGCTGGACGATCACGCCGGGCTCGAAACGGGCGGCGATTTTTGATTTTTCAGAATCTTGACGACGGGCCGCGACAAGCTCCTCACCCTCTATGATCGCGGTGCGCCGCCCGTCGATCAGGATCTGGTTGACCCAGCCTTCCGCTCCGTCGCGGTCGCGGATCTTGCGCCAGACATCGAATTCCTGGATCACCTCGACCGGCAGGCCCGGCCGCTGATAGACCCAGCGCACAGGATAGCGCAGCGCCGGGCCGGTGCGGGCGTGAACCTTGCCGGATTTCAGCGACACGAAGCGCGGCACGGGCAGGCCGCTGCCCTTAGGGATCGCGGTCGTGACCTCCTGCGCGGGCGTGTCTTCCCCGGCGGCGAAGACCGGAGCCGGCGCCAGCAGGGCGGTAAGGATGAAAAACTGGACAAAACGACGCATTTGCCCCGATTATAGCCGCCTTTACTGCAACCACAAAGGGCTCTGACCCCAAAGCCACCATGACCGCCCCCTCCCTTTCCCGCGTCACGATCGCGCCGATGATGGACTGGACCGACCGACATTGCCGGTACTTCCACCGCCTGCTGTCGCCGCATGCCGGGCTTTACACGGAGATGGTCACGACCGGCGCGCTGATCCATGGCGACCGCGACCGGCACCTGGCCTTTGATCCCGCCGAACATCCGCTGGGCCTGCAGCTGGGCGGCAACGATCCGGCGGCGCTGGCCGTCTGCGCCAAAATCGCCGCCGAAGAATACGGCTACGATGAAATCAACCTCAATTGCGGCTGCCCGAGCGACCGGGTGCAAAGCGGCGTGTTCGGGGCCTGCCTGATGAAGGACCCGGGCCTGGTCGCGCGCTGCGTCGAAGCGATGAAGCGCGTCGTCGCCGTGCCAGTCACGGTCAAAAGCCGCATCGGCGTCGACGACAGCAACGATTACCCCTTCCTTGGGAATTTCGTCAGGAACATCACCGACGCCGGCTGCGGCACGCTGATCGTGCATGCCCGCAAAGCGTGGCTGCAGGGCCTGAGCCCCAAGGAAAACCGCGAAGTCCCGCCCCTGCGCTACGATATCGCCGCCGAAGTGAAACGCCATTTCCCTTCCCTGCGCCTGATCGTCAACGGCGGCATCACCACCTTGGTGCAGATCAGGGAACATCTTGAAACCTTCGACGGCGTGATGATCGGGCGCGAGGCCTATCACAATCCCTGGTTCCTGACCGAGATCGAGCGCGGCATTTTCGGCAATACGGCCACACCCGACCGCCGCGCCGTGGTCGAGGCCTTCATGGATTATGCGGAAGCGCGGGTCAAGGAAGGCGTGCCGCTCAAGGCCATGACCCGGCACATACTGGGCCTGTTCCAGCATCAGCGCGGCGCGCGCCACTGGAAGCGCACGATCAGCGAAAACGCCCATATAGACGGCATGGACCCCCATATTCTCCTACGGCAGGCGATGGGATAATATCCCCTCCATGCCCCGGCCGTTTATCCTCGACCCGTTGTTCCAGCCGCTCACCGTCCTGCCCGGTGTCGGGCCGCGTATCGGCAAGCTGTTTGAAAAAATTACCGGCGGGCCGAAAATCCTCGACCTGCTCTGGGTACGGCCGCACGAGCTGATCGACCGGCGGCTGGAAGTGAAAATCAAGGACGCCCCGGCCGGGAAAATCTGCACGCTTGTCTTATATGTCGACAAGCACAGCCCCAGTAGCCACCGCAGCAAGCCCTGGCGGGTGCGCTGCCGCGACGAAACGGGATTCATGGATCTCGTCTTCTTCAACCCGCACAAGGATTACATCGAAAAGAACCTGCCCGTGGGCGCGCAGGTGGTGGTGAGCGGCCTGGTCGATCATTATCAGGGCAAGCCGCAGATGGTGCATCCAGATGCCATCGGCGCGGTCGAGGACAAAGAGACGATTGCCGTCATCGAGCCCGTCTATCCTCTCACCCAGGGCCTGACCAACAGGGCCGTGCGTAAGGCCGTGAAAGCGTGCCTTGAGAAAGTGCCGGCGCTGGCGGAATGGCAGGACGCGGCCTGGAAGCAGAAGCAGGGCTGGAGCGACTGGAAAGACAGCCTGCTGACGCTGCATCACCCTGAAAGCCGGCAGGGGCTCGACCCGCTGCATCCGGCGCGGCAGCGCCTGGCTTATGACGAACTGCTTGCGAACCAGCTCGCCCTTCTGCTGGTGCGGCAGAAAAGCATCCGCCAGAGCGGGCGGCCTTTAAAGGGCGACGGACGCCTGCGGCATAAAATCCTGCCCACCCTGCCGTGGAAGCTGACGGGCGCGCAGGAACGCGCGCTCGGCGAGATTTATCAGGACATGGGCAACGGTCTGCGCATGCTCCGCCTGCTGCAGGGCGACGTCGGCAGCGGCAAAACCATCGTCGCGGCGCTCGCCATGCTCAACGCGGTGGAATGCGGTACCCAAGCGGCGCTGATGGCGCCGACGGAGATCCTGGCGCGCCAGCACGCGCAGAGCCTCGGGCCTTTGTTCGAGCGCGCCGGGGTGCGCATGGCCGTGCTGACCGGCCGCGACAAGGGAAAGGCGCGCGAACTGATCATGGAGCAGATCGCCAAGGGCCACGCACAGGTGGTGATCGGCACGCACGCCTTGTTTCAGGAAAGCATCGTCTTTGCCGACCTAGGCCTGGCCGTGATCGACGAGCAGCACCGCTTCGGCGTGCAGCAGCGTCTGCAGCTTTCCGAGAAGACGAAGGATACCGACGTGCTGGTGATGACCGCCACGCCGATCCCGCGCACTTTGACCCTGACCGCTTACGGCGACATGGATGTCAGCCGCCTCGATGAAAAGCCGCCGGGACGCAAACCCGTCGACACGCGCCTGATCCCGCAGGACAAGCTTGACGACCTGATCGACAGCCTGGCGCGCGGCATGAAGGACGGCGCGCGCGTCTACTGGGTGTGCCCGCTGGTCGAAGAGTCGGAAATGCTCGATCTTTCCGCCGCCGAGGAACGCTACGACATTCTCAAAGCCCGCTTCGGCGAAAAAGTCGGGTTGATCCACGGCCGCCTGAAGGGCGCGGAAAAAGACGAAGTGATGACGAAATTCGCAAGCGGCGAACTTTCCCTGCTGGTTGCCACCACGGTGATCGAGGTCGGCGTCAACGTGCCAGCAGCCACCATCATGGTGATCGAACACGCCGAGCGCTTCGGCCTGGCCCAGCTGCATCAATTGCGCGGCCGCGTGGGGCGCGGTGGCGACAAGTCGTTCTGCTTTCTTGTTTACGCCGGCCCCCTGGGCGAAACCGCCAGGGAGCGCCTGGCGATCATGCGCGAAACCGAGGATGGGTTCCTGATCGCCGAAAAGGACCTGGAATTGCGCGGCAGCGGAGAAATCCTGGGCACCCGCCAGAGCGGTCTGCCGGAATTCCGCATGGCGGACCTGAGCGTCCACGCGGCCCTGCTACCCGCCGCCCATGACGACGCCCGCCTGATAATAGAAAAAAACAAGGATTTACAAGGGGATAGAGGCGACGCCCTGCGCCAGCTTCTTTACCTTTTCGAGCGGGATCAGGTCATCCCCTACCTTCGCTCGGGTTAGGGAAAGATTTTCTTGTAATTCGTCGCCGGGAGCCTAAAATAAGCTTGTCTAATCACTTAAGAAAATGTTAAATTATTATCGCAAATAGACGTGCGACCAAGGTGTGTTCATGAGCCAGAAACCCGGTTTTCATTTTCCTCGATATGAGGGTGGCGTCGATTACGAGCCGCCGGCGGCGCGCGTTTCCAAACCCGTTCCGGTAATCGATTACCGCGCCAAACCCGGCCAGGCCGGCTTCGACCTTTCACAGACGATGGAAGAGCACGCAAAGCCTGATGAGCGGGAGAGTAATTTCATCCGCCTTCTGTGCCTGGTCTACGGCATCGAGAAGATTGAGGACAAATATCTCCCGGCCCTGTCCCTGTATGAAAGCGCACCGGACAGCATCCTGCCCGCCACCATCAACGACCCGCTGATCGCCGTCACGCCCTCGGGTGCCCTTGTCGAGATCCGCACCCGCAGCGTTACGATCGCCGGCGAAGCGCCCCTTGATCCCCGCGGCGCGATGGAAATGGCCCTGCTGGCGGCCGCCAATCCGGCCAATCACAGCGAAGGCGTCACCATCGAGGGCACGCCCGAAGAAATGGCGATGTATCTGATCGCCGCGCGCCACATGGGCCTGACCGTCAATAATCTGGACGTGCTCGAGGACAACATCGACCAGGCGACATTCGACCGCGTCAAACAACAATTCGAGGATGTATACGGCCGGCAAAAAGCCGCGCCGCGTCCCGCACCCCAACCCCAGCCCGTTGTGGCCTGATTTTAAAAAGAGGACAGATAACATGACCGCCGAAAACAACACCGTCGAACAGCCTGAAACCGCCGCCGTGAGCGACGAGCTCCCCGCCGTCATCAGACGCCGCGAGCGTGGCCAGAAGCCTGTGCCCGCGCAAACAGCCGCTGCCGGTTTCGACATTACGCCGGATCCACTGGAAGTGGAGCCCGTGCTTATCCTTGATCCTCCGGCAGAAGAACAGCCCTCCGTGGTGGAGCCGGTAGCCCCGCCGCAACTGCCCGACCACGAGGGCGAACGCGCCCTGCGCGCCTTGTTCCCCGCCAACACGATCACCACCGTAAACGGCAAACCTGATGCGAACGCGGCTGACGCGCTCATCAGCGACAAATACCTGGGCGGTTTCAAGGAGACGGCTAATCTGCTCTCGGCCCTGGGGATTGTCACGAACGCCACGATCCAGCTCGCCTCCTGCCCGCCGATCGCGCATCTGTATCTGGCTGATACGAAGACTGAAAACAGCGAAGTAACAGGTATCGCCGTCTGCAGCTATCTGGTGAACGGCCCGACCATCAACGTCACCGCCGACACCATCACGACGAGCGAGAACATGAGCGCCGCCACCGCCTACGACATGACCATGACGGCCGCCGCCATCATGGCCGCCCGCGGCCAGACCACGCTCAAGGTTCGCAACGAAGGTTCGGCGATGGACAAGGCCCTTCTGGTGCTGAGCGCTCAGGCTGCCGGCCTGACCGTTACCAATATCGACGCGCTGGGCATCGACCAGGCGACAATGGAGAAGGCGCGCACCGATCTGGCCGCCCTCAAAAAACCCACGCCCGCCGACCTGATCATTACCGCACGCGAAGTGGCGATCGCACATACCATGGCCAACAATCCCGGTACGGACGAAACAGCCGCCGAGGCTTTTGTCAGCCTTCTGGGCAACCGTGCAAGCCTCGGCCCTGATGAAATAGAAACCACCGACCAGACTCCCGACATCGGCACACAATCGACGGAATCCGTTCTTGCCGGCGGGAATAACGATCTCGATTTCACCGGCAGCGCGACGGAAGAAACCGCTGATGGAGATTTCACCGTGAAACCCGGCGACAACGGCGATTTCACGGTTGTCGAAGAGCCGGCGGAAACGGCGCCTGCCCCTGCGCCGGAGGAAGAGGTTGCTGCGTCCGCATCTGTCGACGAAGATGCGCTGCGCCGCGCAGGCGACGAAGTCTTCGGCCCCACAAGTGGTGTGGAAGAGGGGCTCGACCTCGGTTTTACCAAGTCTGCCATCGCCCCCGATCTTCTGGAAGCGGCTGTCGCCAAGAAGTTCGTGGTGGAAGCGTTGGCTGATGCCGGGATCAAGCTTGAATTCTACGAGGCAGTCCGTGGCGGTGCCGTGAACAGGAAAATCAGCCGTGAAAGCAAGCTCACCGACATCTTCCATGGCCTGACCCAGAATCAGGCCAGCGTCATCATCGCCTGCATGCTCAAGGAAGGCGTGCTGGTCAACAAATTCGATCCCGCCAATGAAGAAATTGACGGGGAAATCGTGTCTATCAGTTCCAAGGAGCTGTTCCAGAAGATTGAGGCGGGGCTGGTGGTCAGTTCTAAGCCTCCGCGGCCTGCGTAAGTTCAAGCCAGCGGTTTTCGGTTTTATCGAGTTCGTCGCGCGCGCCCGCCAGGCGCGCGCCGGCGTTTTCAAAGGCTTCTTTATCGCGCGCGTATAAGTCCGGGTCGGCCAGAATATCCTCCAGCAGCTTGATCTCCTGTTCCAGCTTCACGATTTTATCCGGCAGATTGTCGAGCTCGTATTGCAGCTTGTAGGAAAGCTGGCGGCGCTCCTTTTTGGCGGCGGCGGGCGCCGATCCCCTTTCCTCTTCCCGGCGCCCGCTGACCTTCGCCGGTTCCGTCTGCGCCTTCAGATAGTCGCTGTAGCCGCCGATATGCCCTTCCACCCGCGCGTTGCCCTCGAAGGCCAAAATCTTGCTCACCGTCTGGTCGAGGAAGTCGCGGTCGTGCGACACCACGATCAGCGTGCCTTTATACTCGCTTAAAACCTGCTCGAGCATGTCGAGCGTGTCCATGTCGAGATCGTTGGTGGGTTCGTCCAGAATCAGCAGGTTGCCGGGATTGGCCAGGATGCGCGCGAGCATCAGGCGGTTTTTCTGCCCGCCCGACAGCGTGGCCACAGGCTGGTGCGCCTGGCCGGGGTCGAACATGAAATCCTTGAGATAACCCACCACATGGCGCGGCGTGCCGCGCACGTTGACATGGTCGCCGCCGCTCGGGCACAGCGTCTGCCACAGCGATTTCTTCGGATCGAGGTCGCGGCGGTTCTGGTCGAAATAGGAAAGCTCGATATTGCGCGCGCGCTTGATAGTGCCGGCATCGGGCTCGAGCTCGCCCGTCAGCAGGCGCAGGAAGGTGGTCTTGCCCGAGCCGTTGCGGCCCAGCACGCCGATGCGGTCGCCGCGCAGCACGCGTAAATCGAACCCCTCGAGAATCTTGATCGCCCGCTCGCCCTCGCCGAAGCTTTTGCCGACATTGCGGAACTGGGCCAGGATGCGGGTCTGATTGCCGTCGGTGTTCTCCATTTCCGGCATCTCGACCTTGGCCATCATGCGGTTGAAGGCGTTGACGTCGCGCTTAAGCTTCTCGCGTTCCTCTTTCATCAGCTCGAGGCGGCGGACGTTGCGCTTGCGCCGCGCCTTCACCCCCTGGCGCGACCATTTGACCTCGACCTCGAGCATTTTCTCGCGGTTGCGCAGCTCGCGCTCCTCCTGCTCCAGCAATTGTTCGACCCATTCGTCGAAAAAGCCGAAGCCCCGGGGGCAGACACGCAGCTTTCCACGATCGAGCCAGAACACTTTCTGCGACACGTTCTCAAGGAATGTCTTGTCGTGGCTGACACACACAAGCGCGCCGCGCCATGCCACAAGATAATTTTCCAGCCATTCGATCACATGCAGGTCGAGGTGGTTGGTCGGCTCGTCCATCAGCAGGATATCGGGGCTTTCGACCAGCGCGCGGGCCAACGCCGCCCGGCGCAGCTGCCCGCCCGAGAGCGTTTCCATCAGCGCGCGCGGGTCGAGCTCGAGCGGCCGGATCACCATGTCGACCTTATAGGCGTTGCCGTCATGCTGCTCGTCGTCGGGCATTTCCGCGAACACGAAATCGAACACGCTCTGGCCGGGAACGGCCGCCACTTCCTGCTGCAGATAACCGACCTTGAGGCCGTCCTTGCGCCAGACCTTGCCATCGTCGGGCTCGAGCAGGCCGCGGATGATGTTCATAAGCGTGGTCTTGCCGGCGCCGTTCCTGCCGATCAGGCAGATCTTCTCGCCTTCATGAATGTTAAAGCTCAGCCCCGCGAACAAAGGCTGGTTGCCGAAGCCGAACGTGGCTTCCTGGACGCTGAGGAGAAGGGTGCTCATGGGGCATGGTTATAACCACACCTCGGCATAAAAACTACTGCCGAGTTCGCGATGTGATTCGGTAGATGTACACATGGAGAGAACGGTTAGAACCTCCGCCCGGTCCCCCCTTTGTGCCTTTGCCTTCGGTAAAGAAAATCTCCGCATATCTAGCGGTCTCATGATTTTTGGCCAAGCAAGACCTCCACGAATTTGAGGTTCTATCGACACCATGGTCTTGAAACAACCGCTGTTCGTCATCTTCGGCGATTCCAACGTAGTAATCTCCCGGCTCACCGCCGTCTTCTTCTATAAAGGCCAGCAAAAAAGCGATGATTTTGTCGTAATCCATAACTAAAGACTCCCTGTCCTGTGTTGTTTTATGTTCCTTCGATAACACAAAGAGGGCCTAAAGCAAGAATAAAATAATACAAAAAAAGAACACTGTGGATAGTTTACGAACAAAAAGTTACATCCATGCCCCCACGAAATCCCGCACGCTCATGGCCTCGAGCTTCTTCTGATCCGCGCACAGGGCGATGATTTTTTCGGCCTGTGCGGGCTTATAGTGCGCTTTGAGCGCCGCCTGGAACTTGGCCTCTAGCAAGGGAATACCATCTTTGCGCCGGCGGCGGTGGCCGATGGGATATTCGATCTCCACGCGTTCGGTCTTGCTGCCGTCCTTAAAGAAAATCTGCATGGCGTTGGCGATACTGCGCTTGTCCGGTTCATGATATTCGGCGCTGTAGCGTTTATCCTCCATTACCTCCATTTTAGCGCGCAGGGCGTCGATGCGCGGATCGGCGGCGGCATTGTCTTCATAGTCTTCGGCCACGAGGCTGCCCTTGATCAAGGGCACCGCCACCATGTATTGCAGGCAATGGTCGCGGTCGGCCGGATTGTGCAACGGCCCGGTCTTGCTGATGATGCGGATGGCGGCTTCGTGTGTCGTCAGCACGATTTTTTCGATGTCGTCCAGGCGGCCCTTCACCTGCGGATGCAGCCTGACCGCGCATTCCACCGCCGTCTGGCTGTGGAATTCGGCCGGATAGGAAATCTTGAACAGCACGTTTTCCATGACGTAGCTGCCGTAGGGGCGCTGGAATGTAAACGGCCGGCCCTTGAACAGCACGTCGTAAAAGCCCCATTGGGGCGCGGTCAGCACGCCGGGATAGCCGATCTCGCCCGAAAGCACGATCATCGCCAGGCGCACGGCGCGGCTGGTGGCGTCGCCGGCGGCCCAGCTTTTGCGCGGCCCGGCGTTGGGAGCATGGCGGTAAGTGCGCAGGCTTTGCCCGTCGACAAAGGCGTGCGAAAGCGCATCGACGATCTGGGCGTGCGTGCCGCCCAGCATCTTCGTGGCCAGCGCCGTGGAAGCGACCTTGACCAGCACGACGTGATCGAGCCCGACTTTATTGAAGGAATTTTCGAGCGCCAGGCAGCCCTGGATCTCGTGCGCCTTGATCATGGCGGTGAGGACGTCGCGTATGGTCACGCCCGGCACCGTCTGCGCCACGCTCAGGATCGCGCCCAGATTGTCGGAGGGGTGCCCCCACTCGGCCGCCAGCCAGGTATCGTTGAAATCAAGCCAGCGGATCATGCAGCCGATGTCGAACGCGCCCTTGACGGGATCCAGCACATCGGCCCGTCCCGGCACGCGCACGCCGCCCGGCACGATTGTCCCCGGCACCACCGGCCCCAGCATCTTGACACAGGCGGGGAACTTGAGCGCCATCAGGCCGCAGGCCAGCGTATCCATCAGGCAGTAACGCGCGGTCTGGTACGCTTCCGCGCTCGTCACCTTATATTGCGTGACGTAATCAGCGATATCGGTCAGCACCTTGTCCGGCGCGGGCCGGTTGTTGAGATCGACGTTGGCGGACATTGTTACTTCCTTTTTTCAACCGGCACGAAAGCGCGCGTCCCCGGGCCGATGTAATCAGCGTTGGGGCGGATCAGCTTGTTGTTGCCGCGCTGCTCCATCATGTGCGCGGCCCAGCCGGAAATGCGGCTCATGACAAACACGGGCGTGAACATGGGCGTGGGCACGCCCATCAGGTGATAGCTCGAGGCGCTGTAGAAATCGAGATTAGGGAACAGGTGCTTTTCATCCCACATCAGTTTTTCGATCGCTTCCGACACGGGATAGAGCGTTGTATTGCCGACGTCCTCCGCCAGTTTTTTCGACCAGGCCTTGATGACCACGTTGCGCGGATCGGCTTCGGTGTAGACGCGGTGGCCGAATCCCATGATCAGCTGTTTCTGCGCCATCATCGCCTTCACGCCCGCCACGGCCTCGGCGGGGGTTTTGAATTTCTGGATCAGCTCCATCGCCGCTTCGTTGGCGCCACCGTGCAGGGGGCCGCGCAGCGCGCCGATCGCCCCCGTCACGCCGGAATAAAAATCGGCGAGCGTCGAAGTGATGGTGCGCGCCGCGAAGGTGGAAGCGTTGAATTCATGTTCGGCATAAAGAATGAGCGAAACATTCATCGCCTTTTTATGCAGCGCCGAAGGCGCGCGGCCATGCAGGAGCGTAAGGAAATGATCGGCGATGCCCTCGCCCGCGCTCTGGCAGTCGATGCGGACACCCTCGCGGCCCCATTTCCACCAATAGACAAGAATGGCCGGATAAAGCGCCAGCAGCCGGTCGGTGACGGCGTATTGATCGTGCATAGGCCCTTCGGGCTCGAGCGTGCCCAGGAACGAGGTGGCGGTGCGCATCACATCCATCGGGTGCGCTTCCATAGGAATCAGCTCGAGCATCGCCTTGAGCCCAGCGGGCAGTTCGCGCAACGCGCGCAGGCGGGATTTATAATCCGCCAGCTGCGCCGCATTCGGCAGGTCGCCGTGGATCAGCAGGTAAGCGACTTCCTCGAATGCAGCATGCTCCGCCAGATCGTATATCGAATAGCCGCGATATTCCAGCGTGTGTGCACCGCCCGCCGCGGAAATCTTCGTCTCGCCCGCCACTACGCCGGCAAGACCTCCCGTTTTCTTCTTTACAGGCGCGGCTTCGGCGGCATTCGTTCCCATTATTTTTCCTTCCCGAACAGTTTATCGAGTTTCTTTTCGTAATCGTAATAATCGAGCGCCTGATACAGCTCCTCGCGCGTCTGCATCGTTTCCACCACGGCTTTCTGCGTGCCGTCGCGGCGGATAGCGGCATACACGTTCTCGGCGGCGCGGGCGGCGGCGCGGAAGGCGCTTAAGGGATACAGCGCCATGTCGACGCCCGCTTTGGCCAGCTGCGCTGTAGTGTAGTATTCGGTCTTGCCGAATTCAGTGAGGTTGGCCAGCAACGGCACCTTCACGGCGTCCTTGATCTTCTTGTAGTGATCAAGGTCGGTCATCGCCTCGGCAAAGATCATGTCGGCGCCACAGGCCACGTAATGGGCGCAGCGCTCGATCACGCCCGCCAGCCCCTCGCCCGCCAGCGCGTCGCTGCGGGCCATGATGAGAAGGTCGGAACGGGCATCGACCGCCGCCTTGATGCGATCGCCCATTTCATGTTTATCAACCAGCTCTTTGCCCGGGCGGTGGCCGCAGCGTTTCTGGCTGACCTGATCCTCGATATGCACGCAGGCGACGCCCGCGCGCTCCATCTCCTTCACCGTCCGAGCGATGTTGAACGCGCCGCCCCAGCCGGTGTCGATATCAACGAGCAGCGGCAAGCCGACCCGGCCGGCGATGCGCCGCGCGTCTTCGATCACATCGTTGAGCGTGGTGACCGCCAGATCCGGCAGCCCGAGCGAAGCATTGGCCACGCCCGCGCCAGACAGGTAAAGCGCCCGAAACCCCGCCCGCTGCGCCAAAAGCGCGTGATAGGCGTTGGTGGCCCCGGCGATCTGCAGCGGCTTTTCAGCCTTGAGGGCGTTTTTGAAATTCTGCGCGGGAGTCATGGTCGGCTTTTTCTCCTAACCCGCTGATAGTAAATATTTTTCAGAAACCCTGCCAGAGGCTAATTTTATATACATAATATTAGCTTTATGTTATTTTGTGTCCATATTTCAAAGTCAGATAAAGAAGAAATCGCGGCGCGCGAGGCGTCACTCAAGGCCGCACTGGCATAAGGAACTTTCGGCTTTCCCCTACTTCGCCGTCAGCCGCGACGCGCCGTCGAGGCGGACCACGGTGCCGTTGAGATAGGCGTTTTCCGCGATATGCAGCGCCAGTTTCGCGAATTCCTCCGGCCGCGCCATACGCGGCGGGAACGGGATGTTGGCGGCGATGCTGTCCTGCAGCTCCTGCGAAATCGTGCCGATCATCGGCGTCTGCACCGCGCCGGGCGCGATTGCCATCACGCGGATACCGAGCCTGCCCAGGTCGCGCGCCGCCGGCAAAGTCATGCCGACGATCCCACCCTTGGAGGCGCTATAGGCCACCTGGCCGATCTGCCCCTCGAACGCAGCGATGGAAGCAGCGTTGATGATCACGCCACGCTCCCCGTCTTCGCCCCGCGGGTCGAGCTTTGCCATCTCCCCCGCCGCCAGCCGCATGGTGTTATAGGTGCCGGCCAGGTTGACGTTGATCACTTTCATGAAATGGGCCAGGTCGGCCGGGCCGTCCTTGCCGACGAGGCGCTTGCCGATCAGCACGCCCGCACAGTTCACCAGCACGCGCGGCGCGCCGGTCTCCTCAAGCGCGGCCTTCACGCTCGCTTCATCCGTAACATCGCAGGAAAAAGCCCGGCCGCCGGTTTCCTTCGCCACGGCTTCCGCCGCCGGCAGGTTCATGTCCCACAGCGCGACTTTGGCTCCGGCCGCCGCGAACGCGCGGGCCGTCGCCGCCCCCATGCCGGAACCGCCGCCCGTGATCGCCACCGTCTGGCCCCTGATATCCATGCCGAACCTGCCTGAAAAAGAAGAACGTGAACGCTTAACACTATGATTTTTAAGGGAAATGGCCAAGGGCAAAAGATTTGTATTTTTCAGAATATAGACATATACTCGAGTGACGCTAAAGAACAGTTAGGCAAGTTTCCATGACCATCCTCTTCGATTTCAACAGAACCGGCGTCGAGGCGCTCCTGTTTCGTTACGGCAGCGAAGATGTCCCGAATGTGGGCGTATGCCTG
This sequence comes from uncultured Pseudobdellovibrionaceae bacterium, assembly GCA_964577255.1. Taxonomy (GTDB): domain Bacteria; phylum Pseudomonadota; class Alphaproteobacteria; order Micavibrionales; family Micavibrionaceae; genus Micavibrio_C. The sequence continues at coordinate 15,286 of CAZNYM010000007.1, forward strand.
GGGATCGCCATAGAAGACGTCCTGAAGGAAGCGGGAGTAGCGTGGCGCAAGGTTGAAGACCCGATTGCTGAAAGTAAAGGCACCGCACGCGAAAACGGTGGCTACCGCCTGGAGCTGGTTTTTTCGAGCGCGGCGCTGGACGTTCTCAATGACCGTTCGCGGGGCCGCGGCGCTGTGCCTTATCTGCAGGAAACACTGGATTCGGAATGGACACTGGGGAATCGCCTCTGGAAATGGCTGGACGGTCAGGTAAAAGTCCTGAGCGTATCATAGCGTAACACATTGATATTATTATATAATTTTCTGTAACTTTCTTTTAGGCCTGTTTTGGTATTATAAAGCGTTCCGCGTGTGTAACCCTTTAAGGACAACCTGAAATGAGATTTACCGAGAGCGAGAAGAGACTGCTTTCCACCAAACTGATCCGCGCCATGGATGATGCAGTCGGGCGTACCCCGCAGGGCCTGAAAATAGAAGATTACCAGTCGGAAAACGGGTCCTTCACGATCGGCGATACACGCGTAGCTATCAGCGTCCGCCCTACCAATTTCGTGGAAAAAATTTTTAATGGCGGTGCAAAAATGGTGGCCGTGGCTTTCGTGCAGACGGATGAAGGTCCTACCCCTCTCTCCTCCATCGAGGTTGTCGCCCAAGAATTCCTCAAATCCGACGAAGAAATGGGCAAAGCCGGCGAAAGAATTTATCGCACTCTCAACACCACGCGCTTGCCAGGCAATCAGATAGCTTAACGCTCGACCGCCAGCGCCACCGCTTCGCCGCCGCCGATGCACAGCGCGGCCATGCCGCGTTTCTTGTCGTATTTTTCAAGCGCCGCGATCAGCGTCACCAGCACCCGCGCGCCCGAAGCGCCGATGGGATGGCCCAGCGCGCAGGCGCCGCCGTGGACGTTCACTTTCTCATGCGGCAGATTCAGGTCCTTCATCGCCGCCATCGTCACCACGGCGAAGGCTTCGTTGATCTCGAACAGATCGACATCCTTGAAGCCCCAGCCGGTTTTTTCCGACAGCGTCTTCAGTGCGCCCACGGGCGCGGTAGTGAACCAGGACGGGTCCTGGGCGAACGTGGCGTGACCTTTGATGGTCGCCAGGATTTTATGATTGCCTTTCTGCGCCTGACTCCGGCGCATCAGCACAAGCGCGGCCGCGCCGTCGGAGATTGAGCTGGCGTTCGCCGCCGTTACGGTGCCGTCGGGCTTGAAGGCGGGCTTGAGTGTCGGTATTTTGTCGGGCTTGGCCTTGCCAGGCTGCTCATCGATGGCGATGGTCCTGTCTTTGACCGTCACCGGCGCGATCTCGGCGCTGAAATCCGCCTTCTGCGCCCGCGCCAGCGATTCAAGCGCGAATTCGTCCTGTGCCACGCGGGTGAAGCCGTATTTCTCGGCGCATAATTCGGCGAACACGCCCATCAGCTTGCCCTTGTCGTAGGCGTCCTCGAGCCCGTCGAAAAACATGTGATCGACCACCTGCCCGTGCCCCATGCGCAGTCCCGCGCGCGCCTTGGGCAGCAGATAAGGCGCGTTGGTCATGCTTTCCATGCCGCCCGCGACCATGATTTTGTTGTCACCAGCCCGCAGCAGGTCGTGCGCCAGCATCACGGCCTTAAGGCCCGAGCCGCACATTTTATTGACCGTCGTGCTGCCGGTAGAAGCCGGAAGCCCCGCGCCCAAAGCCGCCTGGCGTGCCGGCGCCTGGCCCTGCCCTGCCGAAAGCACATTGCCCATGATGACTTCGTCGATCGCGGGATTCCCGCTGCGCTCGCAAGCGGCGCGGATGGCGGCCGCCCCCAGCTGCGCCGCGCTCAGTGCCGCAAAATCGCCCTGAAAGCCGCCCATGGGCGTACGGGCCATGCCGGTTATCACTATCGGATCGTCACTCATATCGTCATCCTCTCTTTTCGGCTATCACTTGCCAGGGAACGCAGGCCCCATTCTCTATCACCTGCCGCAGGTTGGCAATCCTTTCCCGCCAGTTCGGGCCTATCACCACAGGCGCGGCCGGGGCTTCCTCCGCCCGGGCCAGCGCCGCGCGGGCGAAATCGGCCCGGTTCTCACGCGTCAGGACATCAAAGCCGGCCTGCGTCAGATCGCTCTCAAGCGTCCCTATCGTGCAAAGAAAGCTGGTGCGCGCGCTTTCGGCCCAGGGCAGCGGGAAGACGGGAGCACCCGCTCCTCCTGCCAGAATATCGTAAAGACCGAAACGGGCGCCGGGGCGCAGCACGCGGAAAATTTCGCGGTAAAAAGCCGGCTTGTCGGCGATGTTCATGCCCGCGTGTATGGTGTAGGCGGCATGAAAGGAATTGCCGGTGAAAGGCAGGGCGAGAACATCGGCTTCGATAAACTCAGGGCCATTCTTTTCGTTCAGTGCACGCGCGCAGGCGATGTAATCGGCGGAAAAATCCACGCCCTTCACCGCTGCGCCGTATTGCGCCTGCGCGCGCCGGGCGGCGCCTCCCAGGCCGCAGCCGGCGTCGAGGACCGTCATCCCCTTTTGCAAATTCAAGGCACCCAGCAGATGATCCGTCGCCGGACGGCCGCCGATATGCAGCTCATCCACCACGGCAGGCAGCAGCGCCTTCAGACGTTGCGCGAGAGCGGGCCCGGTGTAATGTTTCTTGACTTCCTCGGCATTCCTCATAGCATCGTCGAGCGTACACGAAACAAGGCATTTTTCCTATGATCTGGTTCAAAGAGTACACGCTTGAATATCTCAACCAAATGACCGGGCAGGACAACATCCTGCGCCATCTCGACATTCGCTTTCTTGAAGCCGGGCCCGATTTTCTGCGCGCTTCCCTGCCGGTCGATGCCCGCACGCACCAGCCCTTTGGCATCCTGCACGGCGGCGCCACCTGCGTGCTGGCGGAAACGCTGGGCAGCGTCGCCTCGATCATGGTGATCGACCCCGAGAAAAAATTCGCCGTTGGTTCCTTCATCAGCTGCAATCATCTGCGGCCGATGACCAGGGGCCTGGTGATCGGCACCTGCCGCCCCGTGCATCTGGGGAAAACCAAACATGTGTGGGATATCCTGGTCACGAGCGAGGACGGCAAACCCATCGCCAAAAGCGAGCTGACCTGCGCCGTCACGGATAAAGCGGATTGATTACAGCAGGCTCTGGTTGGCGATGATAAAACCGTTATCGTACATATCCTGCACCGTCTGGCCTGAAACGGCCGTGTTAGTGAATATCGCGAACGCATGGAAATCAGTGCCCACACCATCGGCGTTGACGCTGGCAATTGTCTGAGTGGCTTTATGTGAGAAGCGGATAAACAGGTCGATATCAGCACCGGGCGTGAATCCACTTAGGATATCGGTGATGTTCAGGCGGTCCTGCCCCATGGCGAAGTCGTAAATCCGGTCTTCCGCGCCGTTGACGGCGCTCGTGAATCCAAACACATCTGCGCCCGCGCCGCCATAGAGATTATCCACGCCCGCGCCACCGACCAGAACATCGTCGCCGTCCTCGCCGTACATATTGTCATTACCATCGCCACCGTTCAGGCGGTCATTTTCGGTGCCGCCGCGCAGGGTATCGATGCCGGCACCGCCATTAAGCGTGTCGTCGCCCGCATCACCAAGCAACAGGTCGTTATCGGCGTCCCCATTCAGCGTATCATTGCCGGTGCCGCCGAACAGATTGTCGTTACCGTCGCCCCCGTTGAGCGTGTCGGTGCCGTCACCACCGTAGACTTTATCTATATCTTCGTCGCCATTCAGCGTATCGTTGCCATTATCGCCATAAAGCGTATCGCGTGACAAACCTCCGTTGACCGTATCGTTGCCAATGCCGCCATAAAGCGTATCGGCCCCAGCATCGCCGCTGACGATATCGTTGTCATCACCACCGTTGACAGTATCATCACCATCGCCGCCGTTCAGGGTGTCACCACCGTTTCCGCCATTCATGTTATCGTTGCCGATGCCGCCAAACAGAAGGTCTGTGCCGTTGCCGCCACTCATGATGTCGTTCCCGGCATTGCCGTACATCTCGTCGTCGCCGTCCTCGCCGTTGATTGTATCAGCACCCAGGCCACCTGTCAGCGTATCTGTGCCGATGCCACCAAATAGTGTGTCGTTGCCCGCGCCGCCGGACAGGGAGTCATCACCCGACTCTCCATACAGAATATCGGTTCCGCTATTGCCCGTAATGACATCGCTACCGTTGCCGCCGTATATCTGACTCGCGCGGGTGGCCATGCCCAGCGTCACTTCGTCGTCACCGTCGCCGGCGTTAATGCGTGGGTTAAGCCAAGTAAACGCGCCTGTGATGCTGATAACGTCGCGCTGGTTGCTGCCGTCGAGCACCATCGAAGCGGGACCCGACGTCGTCAGGAAATTGACGTTCAGATCTTCGCCCGTACGTATCAGCTGCACCAGGTTGCCTGAAAGCCCGGGCAGGCTGAGCGTGCCGCCGCTGAGCGTATTGGTACCGTTATTGGTCGAGGTCGTATTGTAATTGGCTCCACCATGAGTAAACGTGATGTTCAGATTGTTGTTGTTCGACGAATTGGCCAGAGCCTGAAGCTGAGCTAGGTTATAAGTGCCGTCGCTGAAGTTGAACAACTCGAAATTGCGCCAGGTATCGACGCCGTAATTGGTGCCGACGTTCATCGGATTGCTGTGTGTGGAAACCACCGTGCCAGGCGTGCTGAAATCGAAAGTATAGTTTGCTACGAATTCAAGGAAACGCGCAGTATCGTTGCCGATTCCGCCGTCGAACGTATCGGTGCCTTTGCTGACGGTGATGGAATCATCGCCCCTGCCGCCATGAACATAGTTGTTAGCGTCGTTGCTTTGCACCTGATCGTCGCCATCACCCAGATAGGCATTTTCGATGATGGTGCCGGCGGCAATCGTGAAGGAATTATTGTTTAAAACCGTCTGGCCAGCGCCATCGGTCATGACCATCTGCACATCGTACGTCACCATCGCCAGGTTCAGCGTATCGGTGCCGCCGTTGGTGTCTGTGATCGTGCTGCGCGCGGCCAAAGCCCCGCCGCTGAAACTCTCGTACTCGTCCGAGAACACATAAAGATCGTCGTTAGAATGGTTCCGGCCCATGAAGGTCAGATCCCAGCTGTTCAGCGTACCGACGTTGCCGCCGGCGGCGTCCTGTATCTGCAGTGTCCATGTGCCCAGACTGCTTTCGCCGCGGTGCGCCGCCGAGGTCAGTTCGAAATCTATGCCGGAAATGCCGTAGATGCTGGTGAACGCGCCGTTCGAGGGCCGGTTCACAAGTGTGCTTTCGGTGCCGTCCGGGCTGATCAGCTTGATAACCAGATCGCCCGTAAGCCCATGAACCAGGTCGATATCGACCAGCACCCATTCGATCTCGATGTCCTGCGCGACGTTGATCGTGGTCTGTACCGTGTTCGAATCCTGAATAGCCAGGTTCGGCGTGGCGGTGGCCGTGCTGATGGTCGTCATGTTGGCGGAGGTGCTCTGACGGGTCCAGCTTTCTGCCAACCTCACGGCGTTGTAAGCATCGATGGCACCGTAGCCGAAATCATGGCTGTAATGCAGGCCGCCGCCGTTCCAGTTGCCGGTACCGTTATACTGCCAGCCCAAGTCTGTCGGGTCGGCCTGGCGCGAGGAGTAGGCGATGATCTCCTGAACGTCGCGCCAGCCCAGGTCATCGTTGGCCTCGAGGATGAGCGCAACCACGCCGCTGACTACCGGAGCCGAGGCCGACGTGCCGCTGAAGTTGGTGAAATCGCCGCCGGCGTAGCCGCTTGCGCCGGTACGGTCGGTGGTCCACACCGCCTGCCCGCCCGCCGAAGTCAGGATCGAGGCACCCGGCGTACTGAAGGACGCGATATCGCCCGTGGAGGTGTGCGCCCCCACGGTGATCATGTAAGGCGAGTTCTTCAGATTGTGATAGTTGGTGTTGTCGCCGTCCGTACGGTTGTTGCCGGCCGAAAAGACGATATTCGACCCCAGGCCGCCGCGCCCATTGGCCGCCATGTCGATCATGATGTTCTCGATGGCGTAGAAGTCGGTGCCCACGAATTCTTTATTGAAATCGTCGGCGAAGGGGGTGGTATAGCCCCAGCTGTTGTTCATGACGTCAACATCCTGGGCGCGCGCGTGCGCAAAGCCGTCGACCGTATCGTCCATGCTGCTTTGCGCGCCGAAGCCCTTGCGGATACCGAAGGCCTGTGCGTCGAACGCCACGCCCACCATGCCGGTGCCATTGTCGTCGCCGATGATGGTGCCAATCACCGAAGTGCCGTGGTTATCGGTCGCCTGGTTGGGGGAAGCGTCGCTGTCGTTGTCGAGCGTGTCGAGATCAAGGTCTGTGCGGTAGTTGGGCGAGATTTCCGTGTGGCTGTGCTGGAAGCCGTCATCGAGCACACCGATCAAGATGTTGCTGCCGGTGTAATCGTTCCACACCTTGTCGACGCGCACGCCCCAGGTGCCCACCAGATGCCACTGCGACTGGCCCGGCGTGAACACGTCGGGATCGGAGGGCATGCCCTTGGTGTCGCGATCATCCCGCATATCGGCGTGGATCAGCCCGTCATTGCCCTTTTCCAGTTCTTCCAGAAGCGTCGTGCTCAAGTTTGCAACCGTTTGATTTTATTGTTATTTTTCGCCTGCCCGTGAGGGCAGACTCCCATGACCCATTTACCATTGGATCACACAAACCTTTCATTTCGCCTAAAATTACCTTGAATTTTAGGCAGCGCAGATGGCGCTTTTCCGCCATTTTTCCCCTATGATGGAGCATCCGACTCAACCCCGCCCGGAGGCCTTTGATGACCCTTTCCCTCTTCCCCCTGGACAGCGTTCTGGCCGCTCCCAGCGCCTATAAAAAGACCATCCGGCTGATCCCCCATACCGAAACCAGCCTGGACCGCGAAAAAGACGAAAAGACCCGCCGGCGTATCGCAGCTGCGGGGTTTAAGGCGCTGCCGGGAACCATCCTGCCGCTTGAGAATGGCGAAGGCTGGCCCGAGCGCGTGCTCTGCGGCCTGCCCGCCGGCTTTACCCTCGACGACGCCGCGTCGGTGGCGGCCGCCGTGGGCAAGTCCTTTTCCGCCGATTTTCTCAAAAAGAATGCCTTCTCCTGGGGCGGCGGCGCTCTGAGCGCGGAACAGGCGCAGACGCTGACATTAGGCTGGGCCCTCGCCGCCTACAATTTCGACCGCTATAAAAAGAACATCGGCACAAGGCCGGTTCTGACCTGGCCCGCCGGCACGGACAAAAAGCGGGTCCAGGCGCTGGCGCAGGCGGTCTTCCTGCTGCGTGACCTCATCAACACACCCGCCAACGACATGGGCCCGGTGGAGCTGGAAAAAGCCGCCGCGCAACTGGCGCGCCATCACAAGGCAAAATTCAAAAGCACGGTCGATGGCGATTTGCTGAAGGATAATTTTCCCCTGATCTACGCCGTTGGCAAGGGTTCGGCCCGGCGCCCACGCCTGCTCGATCTGCGCTGGGGCAACACCAAAAATCCGCGCGTCACGCTGGTCGGCAAGGGCGTGTGTTTTGACACCGGCGGCCTCGACATCAAACCTTCCGCCTTCATGTACACGATGAAAAAGGACATGGGTGGGGCCGCGCACGCGCTGGCGCTCGCGCATACGATCATCAGCCTCAACCTGCCGGTATGCCTGCGGGTGCTGGTCCCGGCGGTGGAAAATTCGATCTCGGGCGAATGCTTCCGCCCCTCGGATGTCATCAAAAGCCGCAAAGGGCTGACGGTCGAGATATCCGACACCGACGCCGAAGGGCGCCTGGTGCTGGCGGACGCGCTCGCCCTGGCCTGCGAGGAAAAACCCGACCTGCTGCTCGATTTCGCCACCCTGACGGGGGCCGCCCGCGTGGCGCTGGGCTACGACCTGCCTGCCGCTTTCTCCCGGCCTGAAAAACTGGCCGAGGGCGCCGCCAGGCGCGGCCGGGCGCTGGGCGATCCGCTCTGGCAGCTACCGCTGTGGCAGCCTTACCGCCGGGAAATGCGCAGCGATATCGCCGACATGCCCAGTATCGGCACCGGCAAGGCCGGCGCCATCCACGCCGCGCTTTTTCTTGAAAGTTTCGTGGCGCCCGGCGTAGAGTGGCTGCACCTCGATATGTTCGCCTGGGAGCAGAACGGCCGACCCGGCCGCCCGCGTGGTGGCGCCGACACGGGATTTTACGCCATGCTGGCGCTGATCGAGGAACGGTACGCCCGCAGGAAAAAAGGAAGAAAAAAGAAAAAATGAGTTCCATGCTGCACAAGCGTTTTCGTGTCCATGTGCCTCACGCCGACATTCACGAGCAACCCCGGAGAGGAAAAACCGTGGGGAACGCCGAATCCCAGCTGCTTCTGGGGGAAGATTTTATCGCCCGGTACCTGGACGGCGATTTTGTCTACGGCCAGTCGCCGCACGACAATTACGAAGGCTATGTGCCGCTTGAATCCCTGAAGACGGTGCAGGGCAGCGATGTCCTCACGCATTTCTGCGACTCCGCTTCCACCCTCGTCTACCCGCAACCCGACATCAGGAGCCGCCCGAAGGAAAAAATCGGGTTCATGTCGCGGTTGGCAGTCTGCGAACATTCGTTGAAGGACGGTTTCGTGCTGGCGGCCGGGTTGGGATGGCTGCCGCACGATCACCTGAAGCCGCTTGAGGCCCTGAACGAAAAAGAGAATTTTGTCGATACCGCCCTGCGCCTGAAAGGCACGCCCTACCGCTACGGCGGGCGTAACAGCGCCATGGGCATAGACTGCTCGGCGCTTGTGCAACTGGCGCTGGCGCGCGGTGGCGTAAGATCCATGCGCGACGCCTGGCAACAGGAGGACGATCCGGCCCTGGGCGCCTATGTTGATCCTCAGGCCCCGCGCCGGCGCGGCGACGTCGTGTTTTTCAAGGGGCATGTGGGAATTATGGTCGACGATGTCAAGATCATCAACGCCACGACCACAACCATGCGGGTCGAGACGGAATCTCTCGATCTGGTTGCCGCCCGCAACGGCGGCATAAAAGCGGTCAGGCGCCCCTACCCCTGATATCCTCGAGGATGGCGCGGGCAAAATCGGTCAGGGTATCGTCGCGCGCGCCCATCACCGCCACGCGGTCGCCTGCCCGGACATTCGGTTTAAGCCATGCCCTTATCTCCTCGCGCGTTGGCAGGAAATAAGCTTCGCGCTCCTTCCCGCTGATATCATGAATAAGATCGGCCGAAGAAATATCGCGGGTCGTGGTGCCGCCGGCGTAGAAAATCTCGGGCATGAGCAGAATATCGTCCTTGCCGAGGCCGCCCGCGAACGCCTCCGCGATCTCCCGGCGCATCATCTTCATGGGGCCGAAGCCGTGCGGCTGAAAAATCGCGATCACCCGCCCCGGCGCGTCGTGCAGCGCGGCAAGCGACGCCGTTATCTTATCGGGGTTGTGGGCGAAGTCGTCGATGACGGTCACGCCCGCCGCCGTGCCGATCACCTCAAGCCGCCGCTTGATACCGCCAAAGCTTTCCAGCGCCGCGCAAGCATCCGGGAACGCCACCCCTGCGCGGCAGGCGCCGCCGATCGCGCACAGGGCGTTGGAAAGATTGTGCCGCCCCGGCAGGCGCAGACGCACAAGCGCGCTCTGCCCGGTTTCCTTGTCCTCCACCGTCATGGCCGCGCCGTCGCCGCCCAGCTTCATATCGCGCGCACGCAGGGTGCTGAAGGGGCAGTCCGCGTCCAGGCTCACGAGCAGCGGGCCGTAAAGCCCGGTCGCCATGGCGCGCGCCTCGGGGTCGTCGTGATTGACGACGACCGCTTCTTGCGCCCGGTTGAGGAAATCGTTGAACAGCGGCCACAGTTCGGCGACAGGCTTATGGTCGAGCGTGATGTTGGTCAGGATCGCGATGGCGGGATCGTAAAGCGCGATCGAACCGTCGCTTTCATCGGCCTCGATCAGGACGATGTCACCCTGCCCGATCCGCACATTGCCCAAGCCCTCGGCCCCTTCGGCGTCCCGGCTGACGGCGCCGTTGATGATGGTCGGCTCCAGACCCGCGCGCACGAGGATATGCCCGAGCATGGCCGTGACCGTGGATTTGCCGCTGGTTCCCCCCACAGCGATGCCGCGCCCGGCATTGAAAATATCGGCCAGGATGGCGGCGCGCCTGCAGATGGGGATGCCCAGGCGCTTTGCCGCCGCCACGTCGGGCACGCTGTCCTCGACCGCGCTTGAGACCACGAGCATGCCGATGGTTTCATCGACGCCGCTGCCGTCCTGCGGGAATAAACGCACGCCGCTACGGGCCAGCACGGCGAATTTCTCCGGGCTTTCGCCGCGGTCGTGGCTGCGGTCGGAACCGTGCACGTCATGGCCGCGCGCGGCAAGGAGGACGGCGAGCGCGCTCATGCCGCTGCCGCCGACACCGCTGAAAAACACAGGCGCGTTATTTGGAATCGTCATCGTCCGGGGAAGGCGGGCCAAAAACCTTCGGGTTCATCGCGCGGGTCAGATCGTCCGCGCTCTTTTCCGCGCCGGATACCGCTTCCTCTTCGGGCGCGGTCATGTCAGGCCCCGGTTCATTGATGAGGAAGTCCGAACCTTCGTCGAACTGCCGGGGCTTGAGCACGGGCACGGTGTCATACGCATCGCGCTGCAGCGCCGCCTTGCCGGGGCGGAATTCCTCCATCCCCTTCAGGTGCGGATGGGCATCGAGGACCTTCTGGTAGGACGGCACGCTGTAGGCCCGGGCCTGAGTATCGGAGAAATCGATCACGATCTTCTCCGGCAACTCGTACATGGCGTTCGAGGCATGATCGACCGCCGCGCCCAGGCTGTAGCCGGTGGTGGCGTTCCACAGGAAGGAATGGGCGATATGTGGCTCGATCACCATGGTCTTTTCGCGGTTGCCCATCGCCAGACAGCGGATGGTGAAGGCATCGCGCGACTTGGTGACTTTCAGCGTCTGCGGCGGGTAGAAGCGGAAACTGAAATCGCGGTTCTCCATCGTGCACAGGGCATCTTCGGCGCCCACGGTCTCGATGGTCACATCCTGGATCTGCCCATCGAAAGCGGTGGCGCAGGCGCCCAAAGCCCCCACAGCAGCAGCGAGACAGAAAAGACGAACCGGCACCAGCTTCATCAACACTTACTTCTTCTCATCCTTGATCGCGCCCGGCATGTCGGTGCGGGTTTCCACGACGTGGTCGATCAGGCCGAAATCCTTGGCTTCCTGGGCCGACATGAAATTGTCGCGGTCCATGGACCTTTCGATCACGGCCAGCTTCTGACCCGTCTGCTTGACATAGATCTCGTTCAGTTTCGCGCGCAGGCGCAGGATCTCGCGCGCCTGGATCTCGATGTCGGTCGCCTGACCCTGGGCGCCGCCGTGCGGCTGGTGGATCATGATGCGCGAATTGGGCAGCGAGTAGCGCTTGCCCTTGGTACCCGAGGTCAGCAGCAGCGAACCGGCCGAAGCCGCCTGGCCGATGCACACGGTCGCAACGTCGCACTGGATGTATTGCATGGTGTCGAACATCGCCAGGGCCGAAGTCACCACGCCGCCGGGCGAGTTGATGTAAATGAAGATGTCCTTCTTCGGGTTTTCCGACTCGAGGAACAAAAGCTGGGCGCAGACGAGGCTCGACACATAGTCATTGATCCCGCCGGAAAGGAAAATGATCCGCTCCTTCAGCAGGCGGGAATAAATGTCGTAGGACCGCTCGCCCCGGTTGGTCTGCTCGACCACCATCGGCACCAGCATGTCCATATACGTATCGACCGGATTGCGTTCAGTCATAATCTTGTCCTTGCAGAGGGGAAACGAAAGAGAATCAGTGTCAGACGTTAAAGTTATAGCGCCCTTGGGGGCAGTTCAAGGGGTATATTAGACAGAAAAAAGAACGGCCCCGCAGCATGCCGCAGGGCCGTTCGGTAATTGTCGCGGGTGGGACGCCTTACTTCTTCGCCTTGGCTTTGGCCTTGGGCTTGTCGTCGTCGCTCTCGGCCTTGGCTTTTTTGCCGCCGCCGGATTTCTTCTTGTCGAGGTAGGACTCGTCGTCATCCTGCGCCAGTTCCTCGGCGCTGACTTCCTGTTCCGTCACCGACGCCAGTTCCAGCACGAAATCGACCACCTTGTCTTCGAACACCGGCGCGCGCAGGGATTCAAACGCCTGGCGGTTCTTGCGGAAATACTCGAACACCTGCGCTTCCTGGCCCGGATAACGCTGCGCTTCCGCGATCACGGCGCGCTGCAGTTCCTGGTCGGTGATCTTGACGTTGTTGGCGCGGCCGATCTCGGACAGCACCAGGCCCAGGCGCACGCGGCGATCGGCGATGGCGCCCAGCTCCTCCTGCTCGTCCTTGCTCAGCTCGGCTTCCCCGCCCTTGGCTTCGGCGGCGCGCTCCATTTTGATCTGCTGCATGATGTTCTGGTACTCCAGATCCTTCATGCCCTGCGGGATTTCGAAGCTGTGGCCTTCGTCAAGCGCATCCAGCAGGCGGCGCTTGAGCTTCATGCGGCTCATCTGGCTGTAGTCGTTTTCGATCTGCTTCTGCACGGCCTCGCGCAGGGCGGCTTCGCTGTCCAGGCCCAGAGACTTGGCAAACTCGTCGTTGATCGCCTGCTCGGCCGGTTCGTGGATCTCCTGGATCTCGACGTCGAAAATCGCGTCCTGCCCGGCCAGCTCGGCGGCGTGGTACGCCTCGGGGAAGGTCACCTTCACCTCAACCTTGTCGCCGGCCTTCTTGCCAGTCAGCTGATCCTCGAAACCAGGGATGAACTGCCCGCTGCCCAGCTCCAGCTTGGTGCCATGCGCGTGCATACCGGGATGCGGCTTGTTGTCCTTGGCGGTGCGACCGTGGAAATCGATCACCACCACGTCGCCCTTCTTGGCGGCGCAGTTGCCCTCGATCTTCTTGGTGGCGCGGTTGGCCTTGGCGATGCGCTCAAGCGCTTCGTCGACTTCTTTCTTGCCGACCTTGACCACCGGTTTTTCCAGCTTGATGGATTTCAGGTCCACGACCTTGAACTCGGGCACCACCTCGACCGCCATGGTGTAGACCAGGTCCTTGCCCTCGTCGAATTCCTTGACCTCGATCTTGGGCTGCAGCGCGGGCTTGAGGTTCTTTTCCTGAATGACCTTGTTGGTGACGTTGCCGACCACCTTCTCCAGCACCTCGCCCAGCACGGCCCGGCCGTAGCGCTGCTTGAGGATGTTCATGGGGATCTTGCCGGGGCGGAAACCGGCCATGCGCACGGTCTTGCCCACTTTCAGCAGATGCTGGTCGATGTCCTTGTCGATATCCTTGGCCAGGACCGTGACCTCGTATTCCACGAGCAGCTTTTCTTTTTTAAGTTCTTTGACTTGCATGACCTTTATCATCTTTCAGGTTAATTAAAACTGGTGCGGATGGAGGGACTTGAACCCCCATGGGTTACCCCGCTGGAACCTAAATCCAGTGCGTCTACCAGTTCCGCCACATCCGCATCTGGAACGGTCAGGCTCCAGCAGCCGCAAGCTGCCGTTTCTAGCCATTTTACAGGGGCTTGTCTACCAGGTAAGATAATTATCCATAATTAAAAGAGAATGTGTTGCTTACTTCGCCCCGCTCGCGCTTTTTGGCATACGCTGATTCTTTGTCGAGCTCTTGCTTATGACATTCCAGGAACGGGCTGATGACGGCATCACCACTTACTGTGAAAACCGGGTGTCTTCCTCCTGAGGAGAACATGCCTGCTAATGCAATACTTCCCGCCAACAGCGCGCCTTCAGGATTGATTTTATGAGCATCGCTGATGGCTTCCGCCAAAGATTCGCTGGCGCTTTGGGGCACTGTGAAACGCGAGAATTTCCAATCGCTATATTCAAGCCTCCTCAAGGCAACCAGAAAAGTCGTCGCACTGGCGTCCTCTGTCAGTTCGCCAACCATATTCACGAACTCTTTTGCCGCATCGGCTCCTATTTCTATCTTGATGCCGTCATATATCGCTCCGAGAAGGCCGGAATTGAGGTCTCCAAGATTGTTGCCCCGCCCTGCATAGAACTCAGGGCGGCTACTCATTCTTCCGCCGGTATATTTATGGATGATGTCCTGTGCTGATACTGAAGTTTTCATTGACGTGAATCCCTTTGATGTTTCTAGACACAGCGTTCTAGCTATTATTTAACGTAATGTCAAATGAGGTCGGGCGAAAAGTGGGGCGACTGACGGGACTTGAACCCGCGACAACTCGGACCACAACCGAGGGCTCTACCAACTGAGCTACAGCCGCCACGCGGGCCAAGACTTAATCCCAAGCCCGGGCCGGGGTCAAGAGTTGTCCACAAAACCGGCGCAAAATACCCAAAAACTTCGTATTTTTTATTGAACGCGCTGCACAACACGTGATACGGTCCGGCTGTGCATGGCTGATATGCACTTGTTACATAGGTGCGGCGCAACGGACTAATACACAACGCCTTCAACGCAAAGGAAAAAGTAAGATGAGCGACGTCGTCAGAAAAATCGCCCCCGGCGAACCGAACATGAAGCCGAAAAATTCAGGAGAGTTTCTCAAGCTGCTCGAAGACCTGGGCACCCAGTTCGTCAGCTATAATTTCACCGACCCGCGCGGCAAATGGCAGCACACCGACCAGCATATCGACACCATGGACAAGGACCTGGTCGAGCACGGCATCTATTTCGACGGTTCCTCGATCGCGGGCTGGAAGGCCATCAACGAATCCGACATGCGCCTGGTGCCGGACATCGCCAAGATCTGCGTCGATCCCTTCGCCGCGCAGCCGACCATGAAAATCTTCTGCGACGTCATCGATCCCACCACCAACAAGAATTACAACCGCTGCCCGCGCTCGATCGCCAAATCGGCCGAGAAATACGCGCTCAGCGCCGGCATCGCCGATACCATCTATTTCGGCCCCGAGGCCGAATTCTTCCTGTTCGACGACGTCAAGTTCCGCGTCGACATGAACGAAGTCAGCTACCGCATCAACGACGTCGAGGGGCCCTATAATACCGGCTCTGAATTTGCCAGCGGCAACATGGGCCACCGCCCGCGCATCAAAGGCGGCTATTTCCCCGAGGCGCCGGTCGACAGTTCCTCCGACGTGCGCGCCGAGATGGTGACGGTCATGAAGCAGATGGGCGTGCCGGTGGAAAAACACCACCACGAAGTCGCCGCCAGCCAGTGCGAGCTGGGGATCAAATTCTCAACCCTGGTCGATTGCGCCGACAACATGCAGCTGTACAAGCATGTGGTAATGAACGTGGCCCATGCCTACGGCAAGTCCGCTACTTTCATGCCCAAGCCCATCTACGGCGACAACGGTTCGGGCATGCACTGCCACCAGTCGCTGTGGAAGGACGGCAAGCCACTGTTCGCCGGCAACGGCTATGCCGGCCTGTCGGACATGTGCCTGTACTATATCGGCGGCATCATCAAGCACGCCAAGGCACTCAACGCCATCACCAACCCGACCACCAACAGCTACAAGCGCCTGGTGCCGGGCTACGAGGCGCCGGTGCTGCTGGCCTATTCCTCGCGCAACCGTTCGGCGTCGTGCCGCATTCCCTTCGCGCCGACGCCCAAGGCCAAGCGCGTAGAAGTGCGGTTCCCCGATCCGCTGGCCAACCCGTACCTCGCCTATTCCGCGATGCTGATGGCGGGCCTAGACGGCATCAAGAACAAGATCCATCCGGGCGAAGCCATGGACAAGAACCTCTACGATCTGCCGGAAGAGGAACTGCGCAAGGTGCCGACCGTCTGCGGTTCCTTGCGCGAAGCGGTGGAAAGCCTGCGCCTGGATCACGAATTCCTGCTGCAAGGCGATGTGTTCACCGCCGACATGATCGGATCCTATATCGACCTCAAGATGGAAGAGATCGAGGCGTTCGAAACCATGCCGCACCCGATCGAATACCAGATGTATTATTCGTCATAAGAGTAATGGGATGACACTGAAAAGCCGGCGAAAACGCCGGCTTTCTTTTTTGTCCCTATTGCGCCTTCGCGGGACGGAAAGACTCCGTTACCAATTTGAACGCTTCAATATTCTTCGCCCAATTGTAAAAATCGACCCTGCGCGAAGGGCTGACCATACTGACGAAATAATAGAAACGGTCTTCGGCCATGATCGCCAGCCAGTATTCCTGCGCCGCCATTCCCTTCTTGGCGTTCTTGATATCGTAAACCTCGACGCGACTGAAATTTATGTGCGAGGAGAAAGAATAATCCTTCTGCGTTTCGATCAATCCGCCGATTTCATAGCCCCGGTCTTTCAGGCTCCCCTGAAGATATTTGACCTCGTCCGCCAGGGTGGTGTCGAGCTCGGTGGAAACGATACTGATGTTGATTTCCCCCAGCAGGGCTTCCTGGCCGGTGGCATTGATAAGGCGGGCTTCCATCCCCTCGATCGAGTAAATGTTCGGCGCCAGCAGCCGCCAGTTAACGGGGTAGTCGAAGCGTACAAAATCGAGGAAGGAATAAGTGCGAGTCGTTTCGATCTTTGATTCACCGACTTTATCCAGATTGAAGGACTCGATAACGGCGTCCTGCATGCCTCTTTCTTCGTTCCAGTAATGATCCGGTACACGATAAGTGACCAGAATGATCCTGTTGGCGTTTATGACAGCAGCGCTGCGCGTAACGTAGGAAATGCCGTTTTCGATGAAAACATACTCGGCGACCACGCGATTAGGGGCTGTCTGCTCCAGTCCCTGGAGGTTGTAGCCGTTCGAGAAAATATAATGCAACAGCCAGTTGTTAAGCGTGATGCCGTAATCGAGCTCCACCGCTTCAACCGTAAGCGTGCTGACCGCGTCCAGACGCCCTTCCCCTACATAGCGCGCCAGGGGCGTGAGCACTTTGGTGTTCAGGTAATTTTCCTGGGCTTTCTGCGTATCCTCGGTTTTTTGCTGATCCTTGTTGCTGCTGAGATCCATGTCCTTGAGAAAATCCAGGGCGGAATCTCCCGGCGTGGCGGCGGAACCGCCGCTGCTCATGGCGCTTTTCCAGCCCTTGGGCAGCCTGATCGTGAACTTCAGGTACGGATCGCCGAAGGGGCTCTCGGAGAACAGCTCCGTGTTGGCCTCGAAGTCCGCGGGCGTCATCGTGCTGTACTTGCCGACGGTCTTGATGTTGTTGAGGTCGACGTTTTGCGCCCACGCCTGAGGAACCGTAAATGAAAAGGCTGCCAGTAAAGAAA
>CAZNYM010000007.1:32451-46163 GCA_964577255.1 uncultured Pseudobdellovibrionaceae bacterium
CTTTTTCATCACGCCATCCCCGAGAATTTCTTGGTTAAAACAGGCGTGGGGCGGCCATCGGGGCCGATCGCCACCATGGTGAACGTCCCCTCGGTTACCTTTTCGTACTTAAGCTCGTTGCGGCGCAGAACCCAGCTTTCGATCTTGATTCGCACCGACGTGTTACCAACATGGACGATGTCGGCATACAGCGCCACCTTGTCGCCGATATAAACCGGCTTGTGAAACTCGATCTCGCTGATGGCGCGGGTCTTGACCGGCTTGCCGCGCGCGAACACGTGGGCGGCATGCCCGGCCGCCAGATCCATCTGCGCCAGCAGCCAACCGCCGAACACGTCGCCCAGCGGGTTGGTATCCTTGGGCATGGCGATGTCCGCCAGAACCGGCACGCGCCCCTCAAGCTCGGGCGGCAGGGGCAATCCCTTGATCTCGTAACCGTGAAATTGCGACTGTTCCGTGGGCATATCCGTCTTGTCTGTTAACTTTTAGACTTTCCAACAACCCGCCGATTGTCTATCTATTTTCCCAGTAAGTCCAGTTCCTATGCTAAAGGGCGATTTTGGGCAGAATATGGCAGACAGCGCGGGGGCCGGGAAGGCCGTGAAAACAACATCCTACGACGCCTCCTCGATCGAGGTGCTGGAGGGGCTTGAGCCCGTCCGCAAGCGCCCGGGCATGTATATCGGCGGCACCGACGAGCGCGCCCTGCACCACCTGGCGAGCGAGATCCTGGACAACGCCATGGACGAGGCCGTAGCAGGTCATGCCGACCTCATTCACGTAAATCTGGCCGCCGACGGCTCGCTGACCATCAGAGACAACGGCCGTGGCATCCCCGTCGACAACCACCCCAAGTTTCCCGGCAAATCGGCGCTAGAGATCATCCTCACCACCTTGCACTCGGGCGGCAAGTTCAGCGGCGACGCCTACCAGACCTCGGGTGGCCTGCACGGTGTCGGCAGCTCGGTCGTCAACGCTTTGTCGGACCGCATGTGGGTCGAGGTGGCGCGCGACGGCACCCTTTACAAGCAGAGCTATGCCCGGGGCCTTCCCAAAAGCAAGCTCGAGAAGACCGGCAAGACCAAAGAACGGGGCACCACCGTCTGCTTCCATCCCGACCCGCAGATCTTCGGCGACAAGGCGCAGTTCAAGCCCGCCTGGCTGTACCAGATGGCGCGATCCAAGGCCTATCTGTTCCGGGGCGTAGAGATCAAATGGGTCTGCGACCCCGCCTGCCTGAAAAGTGGCGATACCACGCCGGCGCAGGACAGCTTCCGCTTCCCGCGCGGCCTGCTCGATTTTCTTGAAACGTCGCTCGGCAAGCGCGAAACCTTGACGCCCAAGGCCTTCAGCGGCGCGCTCAAGCTGCCTGAGAACGCGGGCCAGCTGGAGTTTGCCGTGGCCTGGCCCGAGGACGGCGAAGGGTTCATCCATTCCTACTGCAACACCATCCCCACGCCACAGGGCGGCACGCACGAGCAGGGTCTGCGCAACGCGCTCTCGCGCGGCCTCAAGGCCTATGCCGACCTGACCGGCAACAAAAAGGGCGGACTGATCACCGCCGACGACATCATGGGCGGCGGCGCCGTCCTACTCTCGGTTTTCATCCGCGACCCGCAGTTCCAGGGCCAGACCAAGGAAAAACTGGCGACCATCGAAGCCACACGCTGGGTCGAGACCGCGACCAAGGATCATTTCGACCACTGGCTCGCGGGCGATCCCGCTTCGGCCCGCAACCTGCTTGAAACCATCATCGAGCGCGCCGAGGAACGCCAGCGCCGCAAGGACGACAAGATGATGGCCCGCAAGTCGGCCACCCGAAAGCTGCGCCTGCCCGGCAAGCTCGCGGATTGCAGCCGCACCGAAGCCGAAGGCACCGAGATCTTTATTGTCGAGGGCGATTCCGCCGGCGGCTCGGCCAAACAGGGCCGCAACCGCGAGACCCAGGCGATCCTACCCCTGCGCGGCAAGATCCTCAACGTCGTCAGTGCCTCGACCGACAAGTTGCGTGCCAATCAGGAAATCCAGGATCTGATCCTGGCGCTGGGCTGCGGCGCGGACAAGGATTTCCGCCATGAAAATCTGCGCTACGAGAAGATCATCATCATGACCGATGCCGACGTCGACGGCGCGCACATCTCCTCCCTGCTCGTTACGTTCTTTTACACCCAGATGCGCGAGCTGGTGAAACGCGGCAATCTCTATCTAGCGCTGCCGCCGCTTTACCGCCTGAGCGCAGGCGGAGAAAGCGTCTATGCCCGCGACGATGCGCATAAGGACGAGCTGATGAAGACCGTCTTCAAGGGCCGCAGCAAGGTCGACATCAGCCGCTTCAAGGGCCTGGGCGAAATGCCGGCGGTGCAGCTCAAGGAAACCACCATGAACCCGGCGACGCGCACACTGGTTCGCGTGTCGCTGCCGCACGCGATGGAAGCGCTCGGCATCACAAGCGAGCTTGCCAAAGCCGAAGCCCAGGGCGGGAATTATCAGGAAGTCGACGACCTGGTCGAGCGGCTGATGGGCCGCAACGCCGAAGCCCGCTTCCAGTTCATCCAGGAACGCGCCGAGTTCGTGCAGGATATCGACATCTAGCGGGAGATCATCGCTACCGAGACCTGCCGGCCGTAATCGGGTTCCTGCCGGTGGGTGGCGCGGCGGTAGCTGAAGAAATCCTCTTCGTTGAAAACGGTATCAAGCCCCTTGCCGCTAATATTTGTCACGCCCGCCAGGCGCAGGCGGCGCGCGCAATAGGCGGGCAGGTCGAACATCTTATGCGTTCCGTCTTTCCCCGGTGCAAAAAAAGACCCGTTCTCCGCATCCTGCGCCAGGAACGGCTTCATGAAATCGTTAGCGACCTCGTAGGATTCCGGATTGATGCAAGGGCCAATGCTGGCATGGATGCTATCCGGCACCGCACCCGCCTGCAATAGGGTCTTCACCGTGTTTTCAAGCACACCCCCAAGCGCCCCACCCCATCCGGCATGGGCAACACCCACCAAAGGCCGTCCTGCGGCCGTAGAAGCGTGGAAAAGAACCGGCGCGCAATCGGCGGTCAGCACGCCCAATGCCAACCCCGGCACGGCGGTGACAAGTGCGTCGGCCTCGGGCCGCTCGGTAAAAGAGTCATAGGCGCTTTCGATCGTCAGGCAGCGCGGACTGTGCACCTGTTTCATGGTCAGAAGGCGCTCGGCGGCGCAATCCATACCCGCCGCCACACGGGTGCGGTTCTCGCGCACCGCCGCTTCGGCGTCGCCCGAACCCACGCCGCAATTGAGGCTCGAGAATATGCCCGTGCTCACGCCCCCCTGCCGGCCGAAATAGCCGTGCCGCATGAACGATCCCGCGCGCGCAAAATGGGCATCATGAAAAACGGGCACCATGTCAAAATCCCGCCGGTTTGAGGCTGGCCGGATGGCAAAAGGCCATCACCTTGAAAAGCGTACCCATATCGCCCTCCGCGATCAACCGTTTTACGCCCTGTACCAGCATCTGCGCCTGAGCGGGCCCGGCGCTTTGTTCCAGCATGGTCAGACGCAGCCCGATCCCGAGCGCCGCAAGGAACGCGCCCTGCGCCACTGGGCCAAAAACGCTGACATCCTCGCCCGCGGCCGCCCGGCGCAAGGCGGAAAAATCGACATGCGACGTCACATCGGCCTCGCCGACATCTTCCAGCACGGGATGAAAGGCGTGATCCTTCACCGCCTGCAGCGTATCGCCCGCCCCTGCGCCGTCATGGCCGTAATCGATGAACAGCGCCGCGCCGCGCCGCTGAACAAGCATCGCCGCCACGGTGCGTACGGTCGCTTCCCGCGCCGGGGATTCCTCGCGCACCGTACCTTCCGGCGCAAAACGAAGCTCATCGCCCGCAAGGACGATCACGCGCTCCTGTCTCCCGGCGCCGACATATTGATGGATAGGCAAAGCGTCGAGAAATTCGTTCGCCACCAGCAAAAGCGGTACCTCCGGCGCGTGCGCGGCCAGAGATTCAAGAGAATCGTGCCAGACCGGTGCGAAGCCACTTAATGTCTCCTTCTGCGCCGCCCGCAGCACCGGGCTTGTCTCCACCAGATGGATCTGAACGGTGTCGCACAACGTGGGCCGGATGGCGAAGGCGCACAGGATGTCTTTTATCAACGTGCCGCGCCCGGGCCCCAGTTCGGCCAGCATCACGGGTTGCGGGCTGCCCAGCTGCTGCCACATGTCGATCAGCCACAAGCCGATCATCTCGCCGAAGAGCTGCGAGATCTCGGGCGCGGTGGTGAAATCGCCCGCCGCGCCCAGCGGATCGCGCGTCATGTAATAGCCGTGGCGGGGATGCGCCAGCGCCAGTGTCATGAAGGCCGCCACATCTATCGGCCCCTGCTGGCGGATATGGGCGCGGATCAGTTCGTCAAGAGGGGTCATGGCGGCGGCGCTGCGACAGATAGACGACCAGAGCGGCGCCGGCGAGCATCGGCAGGCACAGCATCTGCCCCATCGTGAAAACTCCGGCGATAGTGCCGATCTGCGGGTCCGGCTCGCGGAAAAACTCGATGATGAAGCGCGCAATGCCATAACCGGCCAGAAAAGCGGCAGAGATCAGGCCGGATCGGCTGCGGATGCGTTCATTACGAACCATGAGAAAAAGGATAAGCCCCAGCACCAACCCCTCGAGCACGGCTTCGTAAAGCTGGCTCGGGTGGCGCGGATCAGGGCCGCCATGGGGGAATACCATGCCGAGCGGCGAAGCTGTAACCCTCCCGAACAGCTCGCCATTGACGAAATTGGCGATCCGCCCGAAGAAGAGGCCGATCGGCACCGCGCAGCAGACAAGATCGGTCAGTCGGAAGAACGACATCCTGCGTTTCCACGCGTAAATCATCATGGCCGCGATCACGCCCGCAGCACCACCGTGGAACGACATGCCGCCGTGCCAGAGCTTCAGGATCTCAAGCGGATGCTCCATATAAAGAGAGAACTGATAGAACAGGATATAGCCCAGGCGCCCGCCCAGAATGACGCCCAGCACCGCCCAGGGCAGAAAATCGTCGATGTCGTCTTTCTTCAGGGCCGGCGGCGCGTCGAGCCGGATCAGCCGCAGGATATAGCGCCAGCCGATCAGGATACCGGCAAGGTAGGCAAGCGCGTACCAGCGCACAACCAGCGGCCCGAGGGAGAAGGCTACGGGATCGATGTCCGGAAACGCGATCGCCATCAGCGATACGGGTCGGGCTGCGACAGGTAACCCGCGATATAAGAGTAAATGCCTTCCTCGAGCGTGACGAAGGGCTTGAGATAGCCCGCCTTGCGCAGCTTGCTCATATCGGCCTGGGTGAAATACTGGTACTTGTCCTGCAGGCTGGTGGGCATTTCAATATAGTCGATATAGGCCGGTTTCTTGATGGCTTCGAAGCAGGCGCGGGCCAGATCGGCAAAGCTGCGTGCCTGGCCGCTGCCAACATTATAGAGTCCGCACACGCCTGGATTGTCCAGCAGCCACAGGATCACGTCGACACAGTCGCTGACATGGATGAAATCGCGCAGCTGCCCGCCATCCGCGTAGTCCGGATGATGCGACTTGAACAGCCTCGCCGGCATGCCGGCGACGATCTGAGGATAAAGCTTGCACACCACGCTCATCTGCTCGCCCTTGTGATACTCGTTCGGGCCGTAGGCGTTGAAGAATTTCAGCCCCGCCCATTGCAGCGGCCGCGCGCCCTCGTCGCGCAGGATGCGGCTGACGCGCCGGTCGAACAGATGTTTGGACCAGCCGTAGGGATTGAGCGGACGCAGCCCCGCCAGCTTCTCCGGCGTCTCGTCGTCGACGAAACCCTGCGCGCCGTTGCCGTAAGTGGCCGCCGAGGAGGCGTAAATGAACCGCACGTCATTGAGCGTGCACCAGTCCCACAGGCGCGAAGACAAAATGAAGTTATTTTCAATCACCAGATCGGCGTTGCTTTCGGTGGTCGAGGAAATGGCGCCCATGTGGATGACGACCTCGATCTCCCGGCTGCGTTTCTCCAGGAAATCCATCAGGCCGGCGAGGGGGATGAATTCGTGAATTTCACGCTTGGCGACGTTGCGCCATTTTTCCTGATTGCCAAGCGCATCGCACACTGCCAGCGGGCCGTAGCTGGCCTCCTCAAGCGCGGCGACAAGATTGGAGCCGATAAAGCCGGCCCCTCCGGTGATGACGATCATGCAAACCCCCGTACTCGTCTTCAGGTCAGAGGCACACTATCACCCGGAAAAGATATCCACAAGATCATCCCATGGTTTGTGGGGGGGTGGTGCTTGTCAGGGCGAAAGACTCCTGCTACGGACTGGGTTGCCTTATGTTTCAAGGTCATGGCGGTAATTATGAAAGCGCGTCCCGACCCCCGATTCCTCGATGATGTTGCCCGCGTAGCCGGGGGTGCCATCAATATAATCTCGGGTATGCAGCAGCAAATGCGCGAGGATATGCGCAGCCGCATCGACGATTGGGCGACTGGGGTCGATCTGGTGCCGCGCGCTGACCTCGACCGGGCCGAAGCGATGATCGCTAAGCTGCGCCAGCGACTCGACGCCGCCGAAGCCCGGCTTGACCGCCTGGAAGGCAAAAAGACGACGCGCAAGGCCGCGAAAGCGCGCCCCGCGGGCAAACCCAAACGCAGGAAAAAGTAAGATCCCATGATAGAACATCAGGATTTTCTTGAAGAGAGCATCAATCCCCTCGACTCGGTCGAGGACATGATGATGGAGCATGAATGGGTTTTCGACCGCCCGAACCCCGACGAGCTGTCGGTGACCGTCAACGGTAATCGCGGCGTCTACCGCCTGACGTTCCTGTGGCAGGAAGAATACGGCGCCCTGCAGTTCTTCTGCGAAACCGCCAACGTCATCCCCGAGGAACGCATGGACGTCGCCCTGCGCGCGCTCAAGAACGTCAATGAAAGCCTGTGGCTCGGCAGCTTTGATATTCCCGCCGCCAGCCATACACCGGTGTTCCGCTACACTTCCCTGATGGGGCAGGATCAGAACGCCTCCGTCTCCGGTCAGATCGAAAGCCTGGTCGAGATCGCGCTCGCCGAGTGCGAGCGCTTCCACAACGCCTTTTCGGCCGCCAGCAGCGCCGATTACAGCCTCGATGACGTCCTGGGGATCGCCGCGGCGGGAACCGGCGGCAACGCCTGAGCCCGGCCGTGCCCACCCCCTCCTCACTCGCTCTGGTGGGCTGCGGCAAGATGGGGGGTGCCCTGCTGCAGGGCTGGATCGCCCGCAATACCGCCTCTCACTATTACGTGCTCGACCCCGCCGGCCTGCCCGAAGCTTTCGATTCCCATACGCCCGGCCTGATAACTTTCTTCGACAACCCGGCCTTGTTCGCGGCGGCGCGACCGGCCGCCCCGGTATGGGTGATGGCGGTCAAGCCGCAGATCATGGATGAAGTCTGCGAGACCATCCGCAAGGCCGTCGCGCCCGAAACCCTGATTCTGTCGATCGCGGCCGGGCAGAGCATCGCCGGATTCCAAAGGCGCTTCGGCGCGGCCCAACCGGTCATTCGCGCCATGCCCAACCTGCCCGCCGCCATCGGCGCGGGAATTACCGTCGTCTGCCCCGCCGCCAGGGTGAGCGCCGCGCAGAAAACCCGGGCGCAGGAATTGCTGACGGCCGTCGGCGCGGTGGAATGGATCGCGGATGAAAATCTGCTCGACGCCGTGACGGCGCTCTCCGGCAGCGGCCCCGCTTACGTGTTTTTGCTGATCGAGACACTGACGGCCGCCGGGCGGGATCTGGGCCTTGCGCCCGATCTGGCGGCGAAGCTCGCACGCCAGACGGTAATCGGCAGCGCGCTGCTGGCTCAGGCCGATAACGCCGAAGCCGCCACGCTGCGGCAAAACGTCACCAGCCCCGGCGGAACGACCGAAGCGGCGCTGAAAGTGCTGATGGCAGAAAAAGGTCTGTCCTGGCTGCTGGCGGAAGCGCTCGAAGCCGCCGCCCGCCGGAGCCGCGAACTGCGCGCCGACTAGGCGGTCTTCTCTCTCTTCTTGCCCGACGTGCCAAGGCCGATATCCTTGGCCAGCTTGCTGCGCGTGGTGGCGTAGTTGGGCGCCACCATCGGATAATCCGCCGACAGGCCCCAGCGCTCGCGGTATTGCTCGGGCGTCATGTTGTAGGCGGTCTTCAGGTGGCGCTTGAGCATCTTGAGCTTCTTGCCGTCCTCAAGGCAGACGATGTAATCCGGATGCACCGATTTCTTGATCGGCACCGCCGGCTGCGGGCGGTCGGCGGCGGAGCTGCCCTCGTGATTGACGTTCAGAAGGGTCTTGTAGACTTTCTGGATCACCTGCGGAATATCCTCCGCAGCCACGGTATTGTTGGAGAAATGCGCCGAAACGATGTTGGCGGTCAAGGTCAGGATGTGATCGTGTTCGGGGGATGCGGCCATGAGTACCTTCCATTACTTAGTGATAGTTTCATCGTAACAGTAAAAAGCGGAATACTTCAAGTATAGATCAATAGCTATTCCTCGACCGTGCGGGTGAAACGGGTCGAGGCACTGACATCCGCGCCGCGCAGGTAAAGCGGCGCGGCCGCGCCCGTGCCGCTTTCATGCGCCCGCAGCCCCGCACGGGCGACGATGTCCGCGCGCGGAAGCTCATAGCCGCTTTGCTGCCGCAAAAGCGCTGCCGCCTCCGACCGCAGCCCGGCGAAGCGCGTGCCGGCGTCGCCGATGATCGTGACGGAAGACGATAAGGGAACAGAGACAGCCGGACAGGCAAAGGGTTCCCCTTGCGCCTGCCCGCCCGGGACGAAGAACTGGCCGTAAAAATCCTCGCGCTTGGTTTCGATCAGGGCCAGCACATTCCCGCCCTGCGGATGATCGGTGTAATACGCAGCCGCCAGACAATCGAGCGTGCTCACGCCCGCGACGGGCCGGCCGAGCGCCAGGCCCAGAGCCCGTGCCGTCGAAAGCCCGATGCGGATGCCGGTGAAAGCCCCCGGCCCGCGCGTGACGGCGATCAGGTCGATCGTGCCGTACCCGCCCGCCGCCGTGACAACTTCATCGATCATCGGCACCAGCACTTCCGCCTGACCGCGGTTCATCGCCGCGCCGCGCGCGGCCAGCACCGCGCCCTGCGCGTCCGTCACCGCGGCCGCACATCCGTTCATCGTCACGTCGAAGGCAAGGATGTTACGCAATCAGGGCCGCTTCGTCGAAGCCGAGGCGCGGCAGACGGGGAGCAAGCTTCTCCTTGTCACCGTAGCCAAGGTTGCACAGGAAATTCACGCGCCAGCTTTTATCGCCGAAGAAGGCGGCATTGATCCCGTCGGCATCGAAGCCGCCCATGGGCCCGCAATCAAGGCCCAGCGAACGCGCCGCCAGCATCAGGTAAGCGCCCTGCAGCGAGCCGCTGCGGCGGGTCTCAAGCGCGATGGCCGCCTCCTTGCCTTCGTACCAGCCGCGCGCACCCGGCGACTGCGGGCGCAGGACATCCATCTTCTCGTAGAATTTCATGTCATACGCGATGATGGCCGTGACCGGCGCGGACATGGTCTGGTCCACGTTGCCGGCATCGAGGAAAGGCTTGAGCTTTTCCTTGGCCGCTGCCGATTTCACGAACACGAAGCGTGCCGGACAGCAATTGGACGATGTCGGCCCCAGCTTCAGCAGGTCGTAAAGCGCGCGCAACACTACATCGCTGACGTCTTTCTTCAGCCAGACCCGGTGCGTGCGCGCCTCGCGGAACAGGACGTCGAGCGCATGATCGTCAAGAATGCGGCTGTCGGCGGACATGAAATTCTCCTTTTTCCGGTTCGGAACCGGTAGCCTGGGCAATCTAGGGGGCCGGGCAGGCCGGTTCAAGGCTATGGATTTTAGTCATAAAGCGATATATGCTGACGCCATGCCGTTTTTCAAGCGTTTTGAACTGGTTATCGCCGGAACTTTGCTTCTGGCCTTATGCCTGCCGGGTGTTCTGCCCGCGCACGCCGCGCCAGACTTGCCGCAGGACGCGCGCGCGGCGACGATCCTCGTTTATCACCGCATCAGCGACGATCCCGCGCCGGGCGGCGCCAGCCTCGGCCCCGACCTGTTCGACCAGCATGTGCGCGAGCTGACGACCGGCGCATACAAAGTCCTACCGCTACCGGTCATTATTACGGCTCTGAAGGAAGGAAAGGATCTCGAAGGACCCGCGATCGGCCTGACCTTCGACGGCGGCGACCGCCAGACCGTGCGCCGGGCGATGGAAAAACTTGATAATGCCGGCCTGCCCTTCACCGTGTTCCTGTCCACCGACGCGATGGACCGCGGCGATCCGGGCGCTCTCTCGTGGGACGAGGCGCGGCGCCTGGCGCGCAACCCCCTGGTCACGCTCGGCTTGCATCCGGCAAGCTACGCCCGGCTCTACGATCTCGATCCCGCCGAAATGGCGCGCCAGGTCAACAAGGCCGTCAGTCGCTACCGCGAGGAGCTGGGCCGCAGCCCGGCGCTGTTCGCTTATCCATACGGGGAATACAGCGGGGATTACCGCGACCTGATCGAAAAACTGGGTTTCGCCGCCGCCTTCGGTCAGCATTCGGGCGTCGCTTATGAAGGCAGCGACCTGTTTGCCCTGCCGCGCTTTTCCATGACCGGCCCGTTCGGCAGCCTCGAACGTTTCCAGATGGTGGCCCGTGCCCTGCCGCTGCCCGTAACCGACATCACGCCCGCCGATCCGCTGCTGCGCGAAGGCACACCCGTCATCGGCTTTACCGTCGATCCCGCTCTGCAGGCCGGACTTAAGACGCTGTCATGCTTCGCCTCAACCGCCGAGAAGATGGCGCTCGATACCGCCGGCGACACGCGCATCGAAATGCGCCTCAAGGGCGGTTACGACGATACGCGTCTGCGCATCAACTGCACCATGCCCGGCCCTGGCGAGGGCGAGGACATGCGCTGGCGCTGGTTTGGTATGATGCTGCTCACGCCCCTGCCCTACGCCGAACAGCCGGCGGCAGGCGACAGCGATCCGGCGCGCAACGCGGATTAACCCCTAAAGCGGCAGCGGCTCGACCGCTTTCACTTCCGGCACGAAATGGCGCAGCATGTTCTCGATCCCGGACTTGAGCGTCAGGGCCGAACTGGGGCAGCCGGCGCAGGCGCCCTGCATGCGCAGATAAACGATCCCGTCGTCGAACTTCACGAACGTGATATCGCCGCCGTCGCGCGCCACCGCCGGACGCACCCGCGTGTCGATCACCTCGACGATCTGGCGCACGATTTCATCGCTCAGATCGATTACGGTCTCTTCCGCCGGGCCTGTGACCACGGGCATGCCGCTCAGGTAATGATCCATGATCGCCGCCAGCACGCGCGGCTTGAGCGTCAGCCACTCCACGCCCTCGAGCTTGGTCACGGCGATGAAGTCACCCGCGAGGAACACGCCGGTGACATCGTCGAGCGCGAACAAAGCCGCGGCGAGCGGCGAGCGACCTTCCGCGTCCTCGGGCGTTTTGAATTCGGCCGTGCCCTGCCTCATCACCGGCTGGCCGGGGATGAATTTGATGGTCGCGGGATTGGGCGTGGTTTCGGTCTGAATGAACATTTTTTACATAAACTTAAAATGGCTCATCTGCCTGTATACATCCAGGCCGCATAGTCCTAAAAGAGAATAATCTAAATCCATAACAAAAACAGGGGCCCAGTCATGTTCGGATTCATTCTTTCTTTTAAAAAATGGCAGATGAAAAAACTGGCGGAAAGGGGCAACGCCGCCGCCGCCAACGAGATCATATCCATGGTGGCGAAGGATGAAAGCCTCGCCCCTGTCGCTGTCGAAGCTCTGAAGCACGGCAACAAGACATACAACACGGCCACCTCCATCGAGTTTATAGGCAGAAGGTACAGCGATCACGCCGAAGCGGCCATCGATGCCCTGGCGGAATTCCCCGGATGGAGGAACGACAATATCAGGATTCTGGGCTGCGAGAACGATGGCCGCCTGGCCGAAAAAGCCGTCGAAGCGCTGAGCAAAATCGCCTGCAGTCCGGCGGGCGATGCTCCCAACGCGATTGAGGAGATAAAAGTGCTGGCCTTGAAAGTTCCTGCCTGCGCCGACCGGGCCTTCAAGGAAGTCCTCAGCCCGATCTGGTATTATTCCTCGCAGACGCCCGGCGCGGATGACCAGAACTTTGGCGCGATGGTCGATTTTCTGACGGTCCTCGCGAAGCAGGACAGCGACAAAGCCCCCCACGCCATCAGCACGCTCAGAGACATCAACACGCCGGCGGCCTTCGACGCGATTGCCGATCTGGGCTGCTGCGAGGAAAAACATGCCGTCTGGGCCATGCAGGCGCTGGCCGGCCGTCACGCCCCCGGAATCGTGCGCATCGCCAAGGCACATCCGCACACCAGGCTATTAGCGATCAATTTCCTGCATGAAATGGCAAGGCAGCAAGTTCTCCAGAACGGCCCCCTTGCGGATGAATTGACAATGCATCTCGCCACGGTGGGACATTTCAGCCCTTACGACCATGCTCCTCGGGTCCTGGGCGCGCTGGAGGACTTGGGCACAGCGGCTGCGCTGCGCCATATCGGCAATATCGGCAGCGGATGCGTCGATGCCACTTTCGAGCCTTCCAAATCGGCAATAGAAGCTTTGAGGCACATCAACTCGCCGGCATCCTCGGGACAAATCGCCCGGATCGGAAAGAATTTCAGCGAGGCCGCCCCCGGCATAATCGGCCTCAACACTCTGCTGAAAAGATATCAGGGGCCCATGATGGTCACCGACCAGGAAGTTTTCGACGGTATAAGGCAGGAGATTACCGACCTGACCCGCGCGCTCTTGCGCAGCGATGCGTTGAACAGACGGTTTGAAAATGACGCCGGAACGCCGGAAAAAGACAGGATCGTTACGGCCCAGCTCCGTCAGGCCTTCCAACGCGCCGATCAGTCCGGCCTGCTGAAGGACGGCCTGAAGGCGGAAGCAGCCTTTGAGGGTTTCCTGAGCTATCGCGCCGCCATGAACGGCGCCGCCCCGGCGGCACAGGCTGTGCCGGTGTAACCAAGGGCTAGCAATTCACTCATTGATGATAGAAATACTTGTCCTTGGCGTCGCGGAACTGCATCCGCTCGTCCTTGGTGAACTCGCGGTAATAGCCGCTCAGCCACTGCGCGTCGGCGGGCTTGAAGGTCACCGTTTTGGCGAAGCTCAGGAACGCGGGCTGCCATTTCTCGAACGCGTCCTTGTGGGCCGAGCATTCGACGATATAGGCGACGTCGTTGTAAAGCCCGACGAAGATCAGCGCGCGGCGGCTCATATATGGCCCCTGCACGGCGCTTTTGTAGCCGGCTTCGGCGTAAGCAGCCCAGGCCTGGCCCAGTCCCGAACCGTCATGCAGGCTGTAAACGGCGGCTTCGTCGTAACGGCGCACATACTGCTCGATATAGGACAGGCTGAAATCGATCTGCTGCACCGGCTGGTCGTAACGGCGCGGATAGATGGCGTTGCGGCGATCCTCGAGCGCGGAGAGGCTGCAACTCGCGTGCGCCCGGCCCGAAGGCGCGCGCACCGTGAGAATATCGTCTGTACCCTGGTTGCTGACCTTGGCCCAGGTGTCGGGATAGGAGGCGCTGGCGCCCGTGGCCGGATCGGTCCAGTAAAAATAATCGGCGCGCGCGGCGGTGGAACCGGCAGCGACAAGAACGGCAAGCAGAGCAGCGGTGAGAATGCGCATCTTTTTCCCCAAAATTACCAACAGGC
>CAZNYM010000007.1:46173-65721 GCA_964577255.1 uncultured Pseudobdellovibrionaceae bacterium
ATAAAGCAGAACGGGCAAATTCGCCATAATGCATTGTGCCGGGTTACACCGGGAAAGGCAATCTGGTAAAAAACCCTGCAATTTCAATGTGATGAGACCATAAAAACTGGTCGACCAGCCGCAGCCGCGCCAGCCGGTAACCGCCCTGGCACAGGTAATCAGCGTCGCGGGCGAAGCTGGCCGCCGAACAGGAAATGTAAACGATGTGGGGCACAGCGCTCTCCGCCAATATCTTGGCCTGCGGCGAAGCGCCATCGCGCGGCGGATCGATCACCACCGCGTCATAGTCCTTGAGCTCGGGCAGACGCAGCGGCATTTTCACCAGATCGCGGCTTTGGGTCCTGAGGCGGTCCTGCCCCTTCCCCGCCGCAGTCAGGGCCGTAACGGAAGGAACGTAACCCTCGAACGCATCCACACGGCACCCGAGCGCCAGCAAAGGAAAAGTAAAGGTACCGCAGCCGGCATAAAGGTCGGCGGCGCGTTTGACTTTCTGCCCGGTCAAAACGCTCGTGACGAAGTCCTGCAGCGCGCGCTCGCCTTCCTCCGTCGCCTGAAGGAATCCGCCCGCGGGCGGGACGACGGCGATATCGGCGAAGCGGACCTGCACCGGCTGGCGCTGGAGCAACAGTTCAGGATCGGCGCGCTCGTCACGGCGCCAGGAAAGGCGGGAGAGATCCGCCTTGTGACACAGGTCGCTGAGCGCCTGCGTGGCGTGAAACCCCAACTGGCGCGTTTCGCCGCTGAGGCGGCCCGTGATCAGCATATCAAGCGCGTCTTCAAGAATGGTGAGCGTGATATCGGCCTTGCTGTTCTCGGGCAGGATGTCGGGCAGGTAGCGGCGCATGAAGGGCAGGAGCGCCACGATACGCGGCGCCAGCACGGCACAGCTTTCGATCGCAGCGATGCGGTCCGAACGGCGCTCGTTGAAACCGAACAGCAGCCGTCCGCCCTTCTTGCGCGCGGCGAAGGTGGCCCGGCGGCGGCTGGCGGGCGCGCTGATCAGCGGCCCCTCGACATCCGGCGGCGCGGCAACGCCCGCCTTGGACAGGGTGGAAAGCACCAGATCGCGCTTGAACGCGGCATATGTCTTTTCGTCCGCGTGCTGCAGCGCGCAGCCGCCACACACACCGTAATGCGGGCAGACGGGCGCAATCCGCTGCGGCGCGGGTGTAAGAACCTTTTCAAGAACGCCCTGCTCCCCCTCGACCGCCGCCAGGCGCACGGTCTCGCCGGGCAGTGCACCCGACACGTAAATCCGCCCGCCGTCGGGGCGCAGCGCCACACCCTGTCCCTGCGCGCCCAGGTGATGGATGGAAAATACCAGCGGATCGGTCATGGGGATATTCTAAAGGAAACGGCCACGAAAGCTAGGGCGCGAGCCGGGGCTTGCGCTCGAGGCGATAGCCCTTCTCGGCACAGTTCCTCAGGATGTATTGCGGCGCAATCTGGTCGGGATGGTTGAGAATGCTTTTCTCGCAAGCGGCGTTGATGACGTTCTGGCTGCGGGCGTCATCCCGGGCCGCCTGCCGCCCCTGTTCGCGCATGCCTTCAGCGCCGCCGTCCCACAGATAATATTTACCCACCGCGCCCACGGAGATACCAATGCCGATCAGCACGACGTTCAAGAATCTTTTTTCAATGCTGGATGTCATAGTAAATTCCTCAGAGCCTGAAGCAAAACAACCTGACTTTTACGGCTTGGCCACAGGAGGAACCGGGTGCGGGCCGACGGCTTCGCGGTGCATACTGATATAGACCTCAATAGCAGGATCCTTGGCCTCGGGCACCGCCGGTTTTTCGTCCCCGCTGATGGCAGCGGTAATAAGACCGCCAAGCGCGAAAGCAACAGCGATCCCCATTCCCGCAAGAAAACCTCTTTTCTCGTTCATAATGTCCTCTCCTTGTACGATGTATCTATTATTAATAATTATTTCGTAAAAGGTATCACGGCAAAACGGCGGCCAGCAACAAAAAAGCCCCGCCAAAGCGGGGCTTTTTAATCCTTATAAACCAGAGGCTTACGCCATCATCTTCGCCACGATCGCAACCAGCAGAATGGCCACGATGTTGGCGATTTTGATCAGCGGGTTGACGGCCGGACCGGCGGTGTCCTTGTACGGATCGCCGACGGTGTCGCCCGTGACGGCGGCTTTATGAGCATCGCTGCCCTTGCCGCCGTGGTTGCCTTCCTCGATGAACTTCTTGGCGTTGTCCCACGCGCCGCCGCCCGATGTCATCGACAAAGCGACGAACACGCCGGTGACGATCGTGCCGAGCAGCATCGCGCCCAGCGCCTGCAGCGCGGGAACGACGTTGTCGGTCAGCAGGTACACCACCGTGAACAGCACGACAGGCGCCAGCACCGGCAACAGCGAGGGCGCGATCATTTCCTTGATCGCGGACTGGGTCAGCAAGTCGACGGCGCGGCCGTATTCCGGCTTGGCCGTTCCTTCCATGATGCCCTTGATCTCGCGGAACTGGCGGCGCACTTCCACCACCACGCTCGCGGCCGCGCGGCCCACGGCCGTCATCGACCAGGCACCGAACAGATAAGGCAGCATACCGCCGATAAACAGGCCGATCACCACGAACGGATCCTGCAGCGGGAAGGTCAGCTCGCCCAGCTGGGGCATATAGTGCTTGATCTCCTCGGTGTAGGCGCCGAACAGCACCAGCGCCGCCAGGCCCGCCGAACCAATGGCATAGCCCTTGGTCACGGCCTTGGTCGTGTTGCCGACGGCGTCAAGCGCGTCGGTGGTCACGCGGACGTTCTCGGGCAACTTCGACATCTCGGCGATGCCGCCCGCGTTGTCCGTCACAGGGCCGTAAGCGTCGAGCGCCACCACGATGCCCGCGAGGGACAGCATGGTCGTCGCCGCGATGGCGATGCCGTACAGGCCCGCCTGCGAGTAGGCGATGAAGATGCCGGCGCAGATGACGATCACGGGCAGCGCCGTGGCCTCCATCGAGATCGCCAGCCCCTGGATCACGTTGGTGCCGTGGCCCGTTTCCGAAGCCTTGGCCACCACGCGCACCGGACGGTAGCCCGTGCCGGTGTAGTATTCGGTGATCCAGACCAGCAGGCCCGTCACACCCAGGCCCGTCAGCGCGCACCAGAACAGCTTGACGCCGTTGATCATCACGCCGTTGGCCATTTCGATCGGATAGAACACGTTCATGTTGGCCAGCATCAGCGAGATCATGACGGCGGCGAACAGCGCGCTGTACATGAAGCCGCGATAGAGCGCGCCCATGATGTTCTTGGAACCCTTTTGCAGGCGCACGAAGAACGTGCCGCCGATCGAGGCCAGGATGCACAGCGCGCCAATCATCAGCGGCAGCAGCATCATGATCTGGCGGAACTCGGGCGCAAACACGCTGAAAGCGATCAGCATGGTGGCCACGATGGTCACGACATAGGTCTCGAACAGGTCGGCGGCCATGCCGGCGCAATCGCCCACGTTGTCGCCCACGTTGTCGGCGATCACGGCCGGGTTGCGAGGGTCGTCCTCGGGGATGCCGGCTTCGACCTTACCAACCAGATCGGCGCCCACGTCAGCGCCCTTGGTGAAGATGCCGCCGCCCAGGCGTGCGAAGATCGAGATCAGCGAGGCGCCAAAGCCCAGAGCCACCAGGCCCTCGAGCATCTTACGGTCGCTGAAGCCCTGCGCGTCGAGGAACCAGGTGTAGATCCCCACGCCCATCAGGCCCAGCCCCACCACCAGCATGCCTGTGACGGCGCCCGACTTGAAGGATACGTCAAGTGCGCTGTCGAGGCTTTGCGTTGCGGCCTGCGCCGTGCGCACGTTGGCACGCACCGACACGTTCATGCCGATGTAACCGGCGGCGGCGGAAAGCACTGCGCCGATGACGAAGCCGACGGCGACATACCAGCCCAGAAGCAGGCCCAGCAAAGCGGCCACGCCCACGCCCACCAGCGCCACCGTCTTGTACTGGCGGTTCAGATAGGCTGAAGCACCTTCCTGGATGGCGGCAGCGATCTGCTGCATGCGTTCGTTGCCGGGGCTCATGGCCATGATGCGGCGCGCCTGGACCTGACCGTAGATCAGAGCCAATACGCCGCTGCAGAGAACCATGAGATAAACTTCTGTCGAGATATCCATCATTGTCACCTGAAGCTGATCAATAAAAACTGTTTTGTTTGAGGGTGATATGCCCGCCTTTTGGCGGGCAGACGGATGAAAATGCACAATTATGGCGATAAAGGCAAGTCCCCGCCGAAAGCAGAGATAAGCCTTAAATTATTATGTTTATGAAAAATATGATGCGGGCTCCGGCGACGGTGAGCGTAACTTGCATCTAATTTTACCGCTACGAACGCCACGATATCCAGCCCTGCAAAAAACAAACCCCCTGCCTAAAGCGGGGGTGACAACTGAGAGAAAGCTTCTTCGCGGTTTATAGCGGACGCGGCAAAAACCTACATCGGCCGCTGCTGGACCACCTGCAGGAGCACGCTTTTGACCACATGTTCGCCCATGACTTCGTGGCTGATGCGGTTGAGGCGGTTTTTGATCATGCCGATCTGCAGGACGCCGTCCTTCATGACCGACTGGCGGTTGAGCACACCGTACATATCCTGGATATAAGCGTCTTTCAGGCGAGGGGTCATGTCCTTGACCGCCTGCTGCCCGCCCTCGTCCTCGACTTCCAGGGTGATGACCAGGCTGACAACCTCGTTCACGCCCTCGGCGTCGATGATCGGCAGGATCAGCGGATCCATCTCAACGAACAGCACCGCCGGGCCGCCGTGGCCGTCGCCATGGCCGCCCTTGGCCTTCTTGTCCTTGCCGTGATCGTCTTTCTTGGCTTCGGCCTTGGCGTCGCCGGCTTCGGTGTGTTCGGCGGTTTCGCCCACGGCGGCTTCGGCTTTCTTCCCGAAATAGAAGTAGGCCCCGGCAGCGCCGCCGCCGAGCACGAGAATGCCCACCAATGCCAGAATGGCTAACTTCATGATAAACGAACCCGCCCCACAGGTGTGACCGTGATTATTATTCTCTTTTGATCATAGAATTCAGGCGGTTAACGTGGCGTTTACGATTAGATTGGATTTTAGATAAATTGCGGGCTTTCGTCCGGTTTCAGGAAAAAATATCGTTATTTTTCAGAATGTTATGGGGTATATCCGAAAGTGCTAATTTTTGCTCCGCAAAAAATATTTAAAAAGCGAGGGAATTTGGCTGCCGGGCACATCTTCTCGATCGTCACCCCGACCGGGTGCGCTTGGCGATCTGGTCGAGGATAGCGTTGACCAGCTTGTGTTCGCCCTGGTCATAGAAAGCGTGCGCCACTTCAAGGTAATCGCTGATGATGAGCGGCGCGTCGATCTCCTGAAAACACAAAAGCTCGGCCGTGCCGCATTCAAGAACGGCCTGCAACAGCGGCTCCGGCGTGCCCGTTTTCGTCTGCACGCCGCGGATCAGCTCGTCGATGGCCTCGGCGTGGGTTGATGCCTGGCGCACGATGTTGATGAACAGGTCCGTATCCGGCGCCACGAACTCCATGTCCTCGATCGGCTTGCCCATGCGGTGGCGCAGGAATTCGTCGATCGCCGGATCCGCCCCCTGCCCCGTCACTTTCATCTGATAGAGCGTCTGCACGGCGGCGAGGCGCGCGGCGGTGTTGCGGGCCTTGGGGGAAGGTCCGGCGGGTGTTTTACCTGGCATGGTCATGATCCTCTCACGGCCCTTAAGGGCGCGACCGGCAGATCTTCCTCGTCTTCGCCGTCATCCGTTTCGGGCGCCAGATCCTTGGCCGCCTTGAGGAAGGCGCTGAAATCGTCGGGATCGCGGAAATCCTTGTACACCGAGGCATAGCGCACATAGGCGATGGGGTCGAGCTGCCCGAGAGCCTGCAGCACCAGATCGCCGATCAGCGAGGAATGAATCTCGGATTCGCCCATGCTTTCCATCTGGCGGACGATGGAATTCACCGCGCGTTCGATCTGTTCCATCTCGACCGGGCGCTTGCGCAGCGCCAGATGCATCGAGCGGGTGATTTTCTCGCGGTCGAAGGGCTGCACCCGCCCGCCCGACTTCTTGATCACATTGATGTCGCGCAGCTGCACGCGCTCGAAGGTGGTGAAGCGCGCGCCGCAGCCCGGGCAGACCCGGCGGCGGCGGATGGCGGAATTGTCTTCGCTCGGCCGCGAGTCCTTCACCTGTGTTTCATCGTGCGTGCAGAAGGGACAGCGCATTCATTACCTCAAATCAGGGCGAGCTTTAATTGCTGTGGTTTCGCCCCCACTGGTGCTTTCTGAAACCGATCCCTGAAAAAATTGACCAGGCCGCACAGGTCGGGATTTTCCCTCTCCTGCTCCTCGGCAAACCCCAGATCACCAGTAAGCAGTTCCAGCTCTATCCGCTGACAAAGCACGGCTTTTTTTGTCGTTTCCAGATATTCACGGGGGT
Source organism: uncultured Pseudobdellovibrionaceae bacterium (assembly GCA_964577255.1). Classification (GTDB taxonomy): domain Bacteria; phylum Pseudomonadota; class Alphaproteobacteria; order Micavibrionales; family Micavibrionaceae; genus Micavibrio_C. The sequence continues at coordinate 52,605 of CAZNYM010000007.1, forward strand.
TTTCTAGCTCCAGCAAAGCGGTAAAGTCGCCATATTGCAGAGGCCCCTCTTCGGGAATCAGACCTTCTTCTGCATAAACGGCGACATCAAAAGAATAGGATCTTTCCGTCACGGCAGGATCGGCGGTCAAAGCGGATATGGCGGCATTCTGAACCTCTTTGATGAATTCACCAGAAGTCAGATGCGCAGGATCGATCCGGGATGAAATCGTCAATATTTTCTTGATATCGTCGTCTTCGACGGCAAAAAAACTGCACTCGACCGAAAACATCGGCGGCTCGTCGGGCATAAGACCATATTCTTCATAGGCCTCGAATGTCTCAACACCAATTATGCTAACCATTTTTATATCTCCCTAGTCCTTATAAAGCGGAAACTTCCGGCACAGCGCCGAAACTTTATTCCGCACATCCTGTTCCACGCCCGCGTTGCCCTCGGAACCGTTTTTCGCCAGGCCGTCGAGCACGGTCGTGATCAGCTGGCCGATTTCCTTCCATTCCGCCTGCCCGAAGCCGCGCGTGGTGCCGGCGGGCGTGCCCAGGCGCACGCCGCTTGTCACCATCGGTTTTTCCGGATCGTACGGCACGGCGTTCTTGTTGCAAGTCAGGCCGGCATGCTCGAGCGCCTTCTCCACCACGTTGCCCGTCAGCTTCTTCGGGCGCAGATCGACCAGCACGATATGGCTGTCGGTTCCGCCCGAAACGATGTCCGCCCCGCCCGCCTTGACCGTTTCGGCCAGGGTTTTGGCGTTGGCGACGACAGCCCTGGCATAGTCTTTAAAGGCAGGCTGCAGCGCCTCGCCGAAGCACACAGCCTTGGCGGCGATGACGTGCATCAGCGGCCCGCCCTGCAGGCCGGGGAACACGGCGCTGTTGATCTTCTTGCCCAACTCCTCGTCATTCGACAGCACCATGCCGCCGCGCGGGCCGCGCAGGGTTTTATGCGTGGTGGTGGTGGTGACGTGCGCGTGCGGCAGCGGCGAAGGATAGACGCCCCCGGCGATCAACCCGGCGTAATGTGCCATGTCGACCATGAAATACGCGCCCACGCTGTCTGCGATGGCGCGGAAGCGCGCCCAGTCGATCACGCGCGGGTAAGCCGAAGCCCCGGCGATGATCAGCTTCGGCTTGTTCTCTTTCGCCAGGCGCTCGACCTCGTCGTAATCGATCAGCGCGTCGTCCCTGCGCACGCCGTACTGCACCGCCTTGAACCATTTGCCCGACTGGTTGGGCGCTGCGCCGTGGGTCAGATGTCCGCCCGAGGCAAGCGCCATGCCGAGGATGGTATCGCCCGGCTGCAGCAGCGCCATCATCACGGCCTGGTTGGCCTGCGCGCCCGAGTGCGGCTGCACGTTGACAAAACTGCAGTTGAAAAGTTTTTTGGCGCGGTCGCGGGCCAGGTCTTCGGCGACATCGACGAATTCACAGCCGCCGTAATAGCGTTTGCCCGGCAGGCCTTCGGCGTATTTGTTGGTCAGGGCGGATCCCTGCGCCTCCATCACCGCGCGCGAGACGATGTTCTCACTGGCGATCAGCTCGATCTGCGTCTGCTGGCGGTCAAGTTCCTTGCCGATCGCGCCGAAAACTTCAGGATCGCGGCTCTGCAGATCCGTGGTCAGGAATTTGTTGTAACTTGTCGTCATCGCGTCGTCCTGTTTTCTGGCGGGCACGGTCATGGGCTGTCCTCACGTTAGAAATTCTTCAGCTTCGCCACCCGTTCGGCGTGGCGGCCGCCTTCCCAGCCCGTAGCCAGAAAGGCGTCTATACAATCAAATGCCACGTTGACGCCAATAATTCTTGCGCCCAGCGCCAGCACGTTGGCGTCGTTATGCTGCCGGGCCAGCCGCGCCATGGTGACGTCGGTGCAAAGGGCGGCGCGGATATGACGGTGCCGGTTCGCGGCTATGGAAATACCGAGGCCGGTGCCGCAGATGATGATGCCCTTCTCCGCCCGGCCCTTCTCGAGCGCTTCGGCCAATGCATGGCCGTAATCGGCGTAATTGCAGGATTCCGCGGCATTCGTCCCCAAGTCGAGGAAAGCCAGCCGGTCCTTATAAGCCTCGATGATGGCTTGCTTGAGGGGATAGCCGCCGTGGTCGGCGGCGATGGCGATCAGGGGCAAAGGCGACATAATCGGCATATTAAGCCCCCGCCGCCCTAAATCAATCCCTTCTTTTTCATCACATATTCAAGGCGCTTGAGGGCGTTGCGCTTCAGCGTCGCCTCCCCCGCCGAGGCAGGGCCCTGGATCGAGATTTCGGTCGTGGTCTGCACATCCATAGCCGACACCTTCACCACGCCGCCGACGGGGAAGAATTCAAGGATGATCTCGCGGTTTTGCAGGGGTTGTTCCGTCATGACTTGGAGTCTAGCATAACCGAAAATAACGCCGCGAAGAAAGAATGCAAATGACCGCCAAAGCTCACCGCCCCGCTTTCGACTGGGAAGACGCCCTGCAGCTCGACGAACTGCTGACCGATGACGAGCGCATGGTGCGCGACACCGCCCGGCAGTATGCGCAAGACAGGCTGATGCCTCGCATCGTCGAAGCCAACCGGCATGAAAAATTCGATCCCGCGATCATGACCGAGATGGGCGCGCTCGGGCTCCTGGGCCCCATGCTCGAAGGCTATGGCTGCAGCGGCGTGAGCCAGGTCGCCTACGGGTTGATCGCGCGCGAAGTCGAACGGGTCGATTCCGCCTACCGCTCGGCGCTGTCCGTCCAATCCTCCCTCGCCATGTATCCGATCCACAGCTTCGGATCGGAAGAGCAGAAACAGAAATACCTGCCCAAAATGGCCAAGGGCGAATATATCGGCTGCTTTGGCCTGACCGAGCCCGACGGCGGCTCCGACCCCGGCGCCATGAAGACGCGGCTGAAGAAAAGCGGCAAGGGCTACACCCTTTCAGGCGCCAAGCAGTGGATCACCAATTCCCCCATCGCCGATGTGTTCGTGGTCTGGGCCAAGGACGACGACGGCGAGATCGCGGGCGTTGTGCTGGAAAAGGGCATGAAAGGTCTGAGCGCACCCAAGATCGAGGGCAAATTCTCGCTGCGCGCCTCGATCACCGGCGGCATCGCGATGGACGACGTGGCGGTTAACCCCGGTATGATCCTGAATGTAAAAGGTTTGAAAGGCCCCTTCTCCTGCCTCAATTCGGCGCGCTACGGCATCTGCTGGGGCGCCATGGGCGCGGCAGAATTCTGCCTCGCCACCGCGCGGCAATACACGCTCGACCGCGTCCTGTTTGGCAAGCCGCTCGCGGGTCAGCAGCTGATCCAGAAGAAACTTGCCGACATGCTGACCGAAATCACGCTCGGGCTTCAGGCGGCGTGGCGCCTGGGCAAACTGCGCGACGACAATCGCGCCGCGCCCGAGGCCATTTCCCTGCTCAAACGCAACAACTGCGGCAAGGCGCTCGTCATCGCTCGCGAGGCCCGCGACATGCTGGGCGGCAACGGCATCGCCGACGAATATCATGTGATCCGCCACGCCATGAATCTCGAGGCCGTGAACACCTACGAGGGCACGCACGATATCCACGCCCTGATCCTCGGGCGCGCGATCACCGGTCTGGCGGCGTTTTAGAAAATCTTGTTATTGAGGAGACACCCCGGGGGCGTTTTGCAGGACGACCACGCCGGGCCAGCCCTTGAATATGCGGCCAAGCTTCGCGGTCACTTCGCTTCGTCTGGCTTCGTCATCCGTATCGACGTAAAGCCCGACGCGCGCGCTGCTCCGGGCGCGGGACTCATCGCCCCGATAGAAACGCCCCACGGCATCGAAGGCTTTTATCAAAGCGCCCCGCGGAGCGGACGGCAGCTCGATCATCCTGATGTCTTCCTTAAGGCGCGGCGCAGGCCCTTCGCCTGCCGCATTAACGGCATACATGTCGGCCAGACCGTGCCAGGTCAGCTTGCTGATAACTTCCATGCGCAGCGATTTCGGCGCGCGGATCAGAGGACTGCCCGCTTCCTTGCCGAAGGAGAACTTGACGGAAAAACCCATACTCAGGAGCCTAAACCAAAGCGGGGCGGGTTTTTAGGATCTTTCGCCCGCAGCGAAAAATTATCGCCGGTTTGATAAACCCCCACCAGCGAACCCACTTTATAACCCTCAGGTTTGCCGTTCGGAAAGCTTGCTTCGCCGAATTCGCCCCCTACCAGGACCAGATCCGGCACCGCCGCGGCTTCGATATTGGTTTTGAATTCACGCATAAATGCCTCCCTTGAAAAATCCACGGGGTGAAAATACCAGAGCCGGATCGATCGGGCAAGAAAAATATTCTGGAAATTAATCGGGTTCGGTGGAGCCCTGATAAAGGTTTCTGACCCTGAAAGTGGGGCCGCACTTGTAAATTCCCACAAATCCCGCCCTGGCAAGGTCGTCCGCCGTCCGGGTCGGCGTGCCCTGAGGGGGGCCAACCTCCCCACCCTCGATCAGCAAATCAGAGATTTTCGCTTTTCTGACATTGCGATCCCAGTGGCCGGAAAGGCTGGATTCAGGGGAGGTTTTGTCTGAAATATCCATGATCCATCAGCCCCTAAACGCCGTAAACCCTCATGGAACGGCGCTGCCGGTTATGGAGATTTTCTGTCTCTACGCGCGCTTCCTCGATGATTTTCAGTTTATGGCCGAGCATCATGGAAATGGTCCCATAGCTGCTGAGCCGCGCTGTAGTGCGCGCCCATAGTTTATCCGCGGCATCCTTGGTGAAACGCAGCATATCGGCGCTGAGCGCCGGCTCACTTTTCAGGCAATCATGGACTGTTTTGGCATCGGCGTACGTAGTGGCGGCGCGGTAGAAAGCTTCTTCGATCAGGGTCATTTTACGCACAGCAGGTACTCCCAGCTATTTCCACAATGGATGGAAAATAGAACACATAACCCCCTGCGTGGACAAGGATTATTGAAAAAATCAGCGCTGTACGAAACAATATTACCGCAAAGCGGGCGCCGCTTACTCGAAGTCCTCGGGCCGCATGCTGGCGAAGTTGGTCTGGCCGGCCCAGAACTGCTCGATCATCTTGAGCGTGCCGTTGAGCTCGCCCAGGCGCTGATCGTTCAGGGCGGTGCCCTTGATCTGACCCTCGTGGCGCTTGAACATCACGGTGATGGCGTCGCGCAGCTCTTTGCCCTTGGGCGACAGGCGTACGCGCATCGAGCGCTTGTCGTGGACCGAGCGTTCCTGGATCAGGTAGCCGTTTTCCACCATTTTCTTGACGTTATAGGACACGTTCGAGCCCAGGTAATAGCCACGGATCGTCAGTTCCCCGACCGTCAGCTCGTCGTCGCCGATGTTGTAAAGGATCATGCTCTGGACGTTGTTGATGTCCTGGACGGCCTTGCGCTCGAGCTCGACCTTCAGCACATCGAGGAAATGCCGGTGCAGGCGCTCGATCAGCTGGATGGCTTCGAAATAGACGGTGGCGGTCAAAATCATTCTCCTGGCTGGGCAAAACCGGCGGAATACCGGCTTTTGAAAGACGTATTCCTCTGAATCATAAAGCAGAAAAGACTACAAACAAGTTAAAAATTGACAGGCATTTCAAGGGTTTATATTTCCATAATAAAATAGCGCTACCTCAGGGGTAAAGCTCCAGCCCGGTAGGCGCGAACAACGCCTCGACCATCGCGGGCGCCACCTCCCCGATCCCCGCCGGCTGCCAGCGCGGCTTTTTGTCCCGGTCGATCAGCATCGCCCGCACCCCCTCGAAAAATTCCGTTCCGCGCATGAAATGCTGGGCCAGGATGAAATCCTCCTCCACCCCCGCGCAGAAGCTCCGGCCCCGCGATCGCCCGACCTTCTCCAGCGCCACCGCCATACTGAGCGGCGCGCGTGTGTCAACAAGCGTCAGGATTTCGCGCGCCCAGGGATCGGGATGGGAAGAGAGAGTAGAATAAATCTCTTTTATCGTTTTAAAACAGAATATTGAATCAATAATCTCATGTTTTTTCTCAAGAACTGCCGTTGCGTCGTTCTCGAATATATCCTGACACATTTCGTTGATGATATATTCCGTGTTTACAGGATCTTGCTCCAGATTCCTCATTAAATCTGCGAAGATCGCGCTATCCGCCCCGTGCGTGGCGAAACCGCCGTAAAGCGCGTCGCGCGGACCAATCGTCATGCCTGTGACGGCCAGGAACGAACCGCTGTGACCCGGTGCGCGCGCCAGGAAATAGCCGCTGCCGATATCGGGGAAAAAGCCGATCCCCGTCTCCGGCATCGCCCAGCGCGTGCGCGCCGTCGCGACACGGTAACGGCACGGCCCGGCCACACCGAACCCGCCCCCCATGGTGATCCCGTCCATCAGCGCCACCAGCGGCTTGGGGAACGAGAACAACTGCTCGTTCATGCGGTATTCGGCCCGGAAATATTCGTCCAGCAGGTCCGGCCGGTCGCGCAGGCGGTAACTGGCCTTGATGTCCCCGCCCGCGCAGAAGGCCCGGTCCCCCGCCCCCGTGAACACGACCACGCCTACGCCGGGGTCGCGCTGCCATTCCGCCAGACCCGCCGACAGGCGCCGTATCATGTTGAGGGTCAGGGCGTTGAGCTGATCCGGCCGGTTGAGAATCACTTGCACCAGCGCGCCGCGCCGCTCGATCAGGATCTCTTGGTCGCCGTCGGCAGTTGACATTGGGGCACCGGGAGGGCTTTAAAAGGCGGGTATCAACGAAAACACAGGGAAGGCTACTGCATGTTCCGCACGCAGACAACCGCCAAGATCGCTCCGCAGCCGCAGGACGAAGCATCGTCTGCCCGAGCGCTGACGCACCGTCCACGCCGCCTGCGGGTCAGCGAGAACATGCGCGGCCTGGTGCGCGAACACCGCCTGCACCCCGACAACCTGATCCTGCCGCTGTTCGTCGAGGAAGGCATAAGCGAGCGCCAGCCGATCGCCGCCATGCCCGGCGTGTTCCGCGAAAGCGAGCAATCAGCCGCGGCACTGGTCAGGAACGCTTACGGCACAGGTGTGAAAGCCGTGATGCTGTTCGGCGTATCGCATCACAAGGATCATCGCGGCAGCGACTCGCTGAGCCCCGACGGCTTGCTCGCGCGCATGATCGACCGCGTCAAGCAGGCCAGCCCCGAAACCGTCGTCATGGCCGATCTGTGCTTCTGCGAATATACCGACCACGGCCACTGCGGCCCGCTCGACGAGCACGGCCGCGTGGCCAATGACGAAACCGTCGAGAACATCGCCCGCCAGGCCCTGATCGCCGCCGGGGCCGGCGCCGACATCCTGGCGCCCTCGGGCATGATGGATGGTCAGGTAGGCGCGATCCGCGCCGCGCTCGATCAAAACAATTTCATCGACACCGCCATCCTGGCCTATGCGGCAAAATACGCGTCCTCCTTCTACGGGCCGTTCCGCGACGCCGCCGGCTGCGCGCTGAAAAAAGGCGACCGCAAGACGCACCAGATGGATCCTGCCAACGGCGACGAAGCACTGCGGGAAGTGGCGCTCGATATCGAACAGGGCGCCGACATGGTGATGGTGAAGCCGGGACTTCCGTATCTCGACATCGTCCACCGCGTGAAGCAGGAATTTCGCCTACCCACCTTCGCCTATAACGTCAGCGGTGAGTACGCGATGCTGAAATTCGCCGCCGAGCGCGGGGCGCTTAACTATGAAGCGGCGCTGATGGAAATGCTGACGGCGTTCAGGCGCGCCGGGGCCGATGGCATCCTCACCTACGCCGCCTGCGATGCCGCCGCCCTGCTGAACGGCCGCTAATAAGGCTCGCGGCGAAGTACGGTTCTTATTTCACCGGTCGCGGGTTCGACGACCAGTTCCGTAGGCGCTGCCATGTACTCTTCCTCCACCCGCTCATGCGCCGGTTCATCGTCGGCCGCCTTGATCTCCGGCATGTGGCAGTCGTCCGATGTCACCACCGGCTCGCCGGCCTTGTACGAGAAATCGCGCATGATCCTGAGATTGCAAAGGCGTGACCCGCCCTCGTCATACGCTGACGCCGTGAGGACATAGGCGCGGTTGTTGCTCTCGAAAAGGCCGGTACGCTCCACCGCTTCGACCTGTACTTGCTGAATCTTTCCTTCGCGCTCGACGGCAAGCGGCATCCGGCAGGCCGGGCTGTCCTTTACCCCGGCGCACCGCGCCATGAGCTGCTCGGCATTCGCCGCTTCCTCTTGCTCGTCCTGCGGCATGAACGTCTTCTGCAGGACCATGATGGCGATAAAGGCCGTGATGGCCTTGGTCAGCGGCCGGCCGGCTATCGATCGATCTTCGTCTCTGCTCATGGAAAATTTCCCCTCTGGTTTGGCGTATATAATATGAAAAAGATTGGCCTTGTCCATAAAAACATGACGTAATCCCCGGAAAAACCCGCCTGATTTTCCCTATACACACAATCTCCGGTAGAACCCTGTTAACCTTTTCCCCCTAGAATAAAGACCGTGGACAAACAGGGTCTTAAGCAGCAGCGGGATCGTTTTCTCGCCTTTTCCTTCGCCTCGGCCGATCTGTTCCTCGAAGTCTCGGGGGACGGCGAGGTCGTGTTCGCGCTCGGCGCGGCGCGTTCGCTCACCGGCATCAACGACAAAACCCTGCTCGGCCAGAAATGGCTGGCGATTTTTTCACCCAAGGACCGCAAGCTTCTGGACATGATGCGCACGCGCGCCAACCCGGCCGAACGCGGCGGCCCCTACATCGTCACGCTCGACGAAACGCTGGGCCAGGGCCTCAAGGCGATCGTCACCGGCATCCGCATGCCGGGCAGCGACAGTTTCTATCTGACGCTCGGTTTCTCGAACGCTCTCATGGCCCAGGTGGCGACCGCGGCCAAGGAGATGCAGGAATCAAAGCTGCTCGACAAGGACGACTTCATGGCCACCGCGCGCGACGCCATCGATACCGCGCGCAGCGTGGGCCAGGATCTCGACATGACCCTGCTCGACATCGAGAACCTCGGCGAAGTGCGCAAAAAAATGGGCGAAGACTGGTGGAACGGTTTTACCCAGACCATCACCGAATATCTGTGCGCCCAGTCGGCTGACGGCCGCACCGCCGCCACTATCAAGGATGGCCGCTACAGCGTCATTCACGATAAATCCGTGTCGTCCGAGGATCTGCGGGTGCAGCTGACAGAACTTGCCAAGACCGCCGATCCCGCCGCCAACGTCGAGATCACCTCCAAGACCATCGAATCCGACCTGCAGACCTTGAGCGAGCGCGAGGCCAGCAAGGCGCTGATCTACACCATCAACGAATTCGAGCGCAAAGGCACATCTCTCAACATCGAAACCCTGAACACGGGCTTCAAGGCCTACGTTACCGCCAACGCCCACAAGATTTCCCAGTTCAAGTCGATGATCGAGCAGCTCAACTTCGATTTCCACTTCCAGCCGATCGTCGATCTCGAAACCTACGAGGTCAGCCACTATGAAATGCTGTCCCGCTTCAAGGGCGAAGGCTCGACCCAGGAATGGATCATCTTCGGCGAAGATATCGGCATGGCCCCCGATTTCGACATCGCCGTGTGCGAGCGCGCCATCAACTATCTCGTCTATAAATCGGCCGGGCGGCGCACCAGGTTCGCCGTCAATCTTTCCGGCCAGTCGGTGCAGAACGAGCAGTTCTGCAAGACGCTGCTGGCCAAGCTCGATCTCAACAAGAACCTCTCCGACCGCCTGATCTTTGAAATCACCGAATCCACCGCCATCAACGACCTCGACAAGGTCAACAATTTCATCGGCATCCTTCAGGAACGCGGCTTCAAGGTCTGCATGGACGATTTCGGCGCCGGCGCGGCGTCTTTCCAGTATCTGCAGAAGCTGGATGTCGATTATCTGAAAATTGACGGCCAGTACGCCCGCAAGCTCCTGACTAACCAGCGCGACGCCGTCATGGTCCGCAACCTGGTGAAGATGTGCAAGGATTTGGACATAACAACTATTATTGAAAAGATCGAGACGGAGCCCCAGGCTCGCATGGTGCGCGAGATGGGCATCCCCTTGGCCCAGGGCTTCCTGTTCTCCACCCCCCGCGCCAAGCCCGATTACGACCCGGCTGAGGCCAAGGCCAACATCAAGGCGCAAGCCGCCGCGGTCGCCTGAACCCCGCGCTTTTAAAGGCGGGGATAACAGTTTCTTACAATCCGTTAACACTTTTCTGTCAGGCTGAAAGCGTCGACAATCGCTATCCGTCGACAAAGAAAGGATTTCTTTGCCACCATGAAGCTGATCGGCTTTGTTCTCGTCGTTGCCTGTACTTTTGGCGGCTACATCCTCGCGGGTGGCAGCATGGCGCCCATTCTCAAGGCCGCGCCGGTGGAATGCCTCATCATTCTGGGGTGCGCGTTCGGCGCCTTCATCATCGCCAACACCATGCACACGATCAAGGCGACGGCCAGTTCGCTTAAGTGCATCATCAAGCCCGAAGCCCATAACAAGGACTCCTATATCGAGCTTCTGAGCGCGATGTTCATGACCTTCAAGCTGGCGCGGACCAAGGGCTGGCTGGCACTGGAATCGCACATCGAGAACCCCGACGACAGCACGCTGTTCAAGCAGTTCCCCGGATTCAGCGCCGACCACCACGCCCTCACCTTTCTGTGCGATTACCTGCGCATCATCTCGCTCGGCAACGAAAACCCGCACGAGATCGAAGCGCTGATGGATGAAGAGATCGAGTCCATTAACCACGAAAAAATGCACCCCGCCCATGCCGTGCAAACCATGGCCGACGGCATTCCGGCCCTGGGCATCGTCGCCGCCGTGCTGGGCGTCATCAAGACCATGGGCGCCATTTCCGAACCGCCCGAAGTCCTGGGCAAGATGATCGGCGGCGCGCTGTGCGGCACGTTCCTGGGCGTGTGGTTCGCCTACGGCTTCATCGGCCCGACCGCGAGCGCGCTCAAGGTGCGCGCCGAGTCCGAAGTTCTTTACTACCGCTGCATGAAGATCTGCGTCATCGCCTTCCTCCAGGGCGCGGCGCCGCAGGTGGCGGTCGAGTTTTCGCGCAAGTTCCTGCCTCACGACCTGCAGCCCAGCTTCCTCGAGCTGGAAGAGAAGCTGAACGCGCTTCCGCCGCCGGGCTAAGGAGCGCGCGCCATGGCCGACAAAAAGGACAAAGAGCTCCAGCCGATCATCATCAAGAAGATCAAGAAGGGCGGCGACGGCCACCACGGCGGTGCCTGGAAGGTCGCTTATGCCGACTTCGTGACCGCCATGATGGCCTTCTTCCTGCTGCTGTGGCTGCTCAATGTCACAACCCAGCAGGCCAAGGATGTCATCTCCAACTATTTCGATCCCACCCACCCCAAGGTCTCGCAGTCAACCAGCGGCGCAGGAGGCGTCATGGGAGGAATCAGCATGAGCGCCCAGGGCGCCATGGCCACGCAGGTCCAGCCTTTGACCGCCCCACAGGCCACCGGCAAGCCGCGTAACGACGGCGGCAAGCACCGCCAGCAGAACAAGCGCCAGGAGCTGGAAAAGAAACTTAAAGCGGCCGAGGACAAGCGCTTCGAGGAAGCCAAGAAACAGATCGAAAAAGCGCTGCAAGAATCCGAAGACCTTAAAAAGATTTCCGACCAGGTGAAGATCGACATCACGCCCGAAGGCCTACGCATCCAGATCATCGATAAGGAAGGACGGCCGCTGTTCCCGAGCGGCAGCGCCGAGATGTATGACTACGTCAAAATCCTGCTGGCCGCCGTCACGGCTGCCATCATCCCCCTGCCCAACGAAGTCTCCGTGCGCGGCCACACCGATAGCGTGCAATACGCGCCCGGCGCGAAATACACCAACTGGGAACTCTCCGCTGATCGCGCCAATTCAACCCGCCGCATGCTGATGCTGGGCATGCTGCACGAGGAACGGATCGTCAACGTCATGGGCAAGGCCGACCGCGAACCGCTGATCCCCGAGAACCCGAAGGATCCGCAGAACCGCCGCCTGACCGTCATGCTGCTGCGGGAGACGCTCGAGCAGGCGGCCGCGCGCGGCGGCCTGGGTGATGAGGAACTGCCGCCCAAAGAAGAACCTGAAGAAGAATATGACGAGGAGGCGCAGGAAACGGAAGCGGTGGAGGAAGAGGATTTCACCAACACCGACCACGAAGAGCCGACCTTCATCCCCGAAGACACCATCAACGGCCCTTACCGCCGCACCCCGGGCAGCGTCACGTTCCCGTAGCGTTTAAGATGATTACGATTTCTCTTTAAACCGCGGCATCGCCGCCGCGCCGGAACCGGCCGAGCAGCTCATCGCCGGCACGGGCTGGGCGCGAGCCGAAACTTCAAGGGCCTGCAGCAGAGCTTTCGACCCTTCGCATTCTTTCTGGTTCTTGCCGGTGAATTCATGGATGCGCGTCATGGTTACGCCTTCCCGCCCTGCGCCACTCTGATGGGCACGCTCAACTCGAAAATGCTGCCGTCGGGGCGCACCGCGGCCAGAAGCGCTTCGCGGCGGCGCCCGAACTGCTCCAGGATGGCGGGCGATACGGGGCCCAGATCGTAATCCTCCTGATGCAGGATCGCGTGGATATGCGCCGCGCGCGGATCGACCAGAACCGTGTCGGTCTGGACGAATGCCGGATCGGAAAAGGCGATGCAGACTTCGCCTTTCATGTTGACAATGAAACCGACCTCGGCTTCGGCTTTTTGGCCCATGAATCCCCTCTTTTGCTGCATTGCAGCGTTCGTAATATATTATGCATAATTAAGCTTGTCAAATGGTTAATGCCCTAAAATCCTTGCAAAACCGTCCCCCGCCGCCATAATCCCGGGATGACCAAAGCCCCCCGCACCCTGTTCCAGAAAATATGGGACGACCACGTCGTCGACCGGTCCGAAGACGGCACCTGCCTCCTTTATATAGACCGCCACCTGGTCCACGAGGTCACCTCGCCTCAGGCGTTCGAAGGGCTGCGCCTGGCCGGGCGCAAGGTGCGCCGGACCGACGCCACCCTGGCCGTGGTCGACCACAACGTCCCCACCACCGACCGCCGCCAGGGGATCAAGGAAGCCGACAGCCGCCTGCAGGTGGAAACGCTCGAGAAAAACTGCCGCGATTTCGGCGTGACGCTGTTCGGCATGAACGACCGCCGCCAGGGCATCGTTCACGTCATCGGCCCGGAACAGGGCATGACC
>CAZNYM010000007.1:65731-69138 GCA_964577255.1 uncultured Pseudobdellovibrionaceae bacterium
ACCCAGCCCGGCATGACCATCGTGTGCGGCGATTCCCACACCAGCACCCACGGCGCGTTCGGCGCACTGGCTTTCGGCATCGGCACTTCCGAAGTCGAGCATGTGCTGGCGACCCAGACGCTGATTCAAAAACCGGCCAAAACCATGCGCATCACCGTCGACGGTGCGCTCGCCCCCGGCGTCAGGGCCAAGGACATCATCCTTGCCATCATCGGCAAAATTGGCACCGCCGGCGGCACCGGCTATGTGCTCGAATACGCGGGTGAAGCCGTGCGCGGCCTGTCGATGGAAGGGCGCATGACCGTGTGCAACATGTCGATCGAAGCCGGCGCGCGCGCGGGCCTGATCGCCCCCGATGAAACCACTTTCGCCTATATCAAAGGCCGCCCGATGGCGCCCGCCGGCGGCGCCGCGTGGGAACAGGCGGTGAAATACTGGCGTACCCTGCCCGCCGATCCCGGCGCTGTCTACGATACCGAAGTGAAACTGCACGGCAGCGACATTCCTCCGCTCGTAACCTGGGGCACCAGCCCGCAGGACGTCGTGCCCATCACAGGCGCGGTGCCCGACCCGGCGGCGGAAAAAGATGGGGCCAAGCGCGCCGCCATGATCCGCGCGCTCGATTATATGGGCCTCACTCCCGGCATGAAAATGGAGGATGTGCGCGTCGACAAGGTGTTCATCGGCTCCTGCACCAACGCCCGTATCGAGGATCTGCGCGACGCGGCTTCTCTGGTCAAAGGCAAGAAGATCGCCGCGCACGTGCAGGCTTTGATCGTTCCTGGTTCGGGCCTTGTCAAGGCGCAGGCGGAAGAAGAAGGGCTTGATAAAATCTTCCTCGACGCCGGCTTTGAATGGCGTGAGGCCGGGTGCTCGATGTGCCTGGGGATGAACCCCGACAAGCTCAAGCCCGGCGAGCGCTGCGCTTCCACCTCCAACCGCAATTTTGAGGGTCGTCAGGGCCGCGGCGGGCGTACGCATCTGCTCAGCCCCGCCATGGCGGCGGCGGCGGCCGTCACAGGAAAACTGACGGACGTCAGAAAGCTTATATAAAGGACAATCATGTTTCCTCAGGAACTGGCCATTTATGAACTGGAAAGCACTACGCGCGAAGCGGGCCTGAAACTGGCCCAAGCTGCTGCAAGCTATTTCCGCGCCTGCCCCATCGACCTCAGAGATAAAAGCGGTTCCGTCGCCATCGCCCTTCACAACGAAAAAAATGACTTTGTCGACGCCCGGCTGCAGGAAAATCACGCTGATCTTATGCGCGCCCTGGGTATGGATACGCCCGTCATCTTCGTCAGACAGGAGCCCAGCGCCTTCCCCCGCGCCTACGAAGCCATCCCTACGCTCTACGCTCATGTCTCCTACCCCGAGAATCCGGCCCTGTACCTCGTCTGCCCGGTCGATTACAAGGGCCGCCATTTCGTTCCCGAAGCGGGCCGCCTTCTGGATGCGGAAGAAGTCCGCAAAAAGCGCGTGCTTATCTTCGGCTCGGAGTGGGTCGACAACTACCCGCTCTTCAGCCGCCGGGCACGGGGCACGGCCCTGCCCGCCGATTACGTGCCGCCCGCACAAAATCCGGACGGCGACTTCAGCACGCGGTACAGGTTTTTCCGGGCAGCCGGAAAAACCGCTGCCTACGTCCGGGAAATCCGGCGGCTTGAGGATGCACGCAACAAGGCGACAAGTAGGCTCTTTGCCTACATTCAAGGCCTGATCCCCGACTTGAAGAAGGAAGGCATGCTCTCCGTTTCCGCCGACGATCCGCGTGATTTCCGTGCTAACTTCTCTCTGGGCACTTCCGATGCCGGCCGGCCGCTGCTGACACTTTCCGTGCGCGATACCAAACACGGCCACAGCATAGGCATTGAAAACAACAAATGGTTCACCGCAACGGACACGGGTTATATAGCTGGCGGCGATCTCAGTCGTGAATACCTGGTCTTCCCGAACAGGGATACGGCGGAGGGAAGGGAACTCGGCGCCCTGATGAAGCCTCTGCAGGGCCGTTATCCCGGTCCCGCGCTTTTTCCCCGGCTGCTTTCGGACGATATGAACGGCCAGGAGCGCATACCTGTCATAAAGGCCTTCGGTGACGCCGCCTATCTTCTCTACCACAGCGATGAAAAGAAGAAGGGATACTTCGCCCCGCCCGGCGCCGTGCCGGTCAGCCCTCAGGAATATAACTGGCTCATGGCCGACGAGCATGACCGGAATATCGGCATCGTGCCGCCGCCACGGCCGCCTTCATTGCGGCAGGAATAAGCAATGATCCCGGGGCTGAGCGATTATCTTCTCGACAAATACGATTACGCCACCGACCCGGCCCTGCTTGCGCATCTCCACTCGTGGGACCGTGTCTATATGGGCGCGATGATGTCCTATGCTTCCGGCATCGGCGGCTTCGGCCGGCAGCTGATGGCGCACCAGAACCGCACCGCCCTCGACGGTGCGCGCTTCCTGCGCTATCTCGGCTTCAGCGATCAGGCCGCGCGCAATTTTCGCGCCGCCATGCTGTTTCACGATCTGGGCAAGACGCACCCGACCTACAACCCCATCATCTGGATGCTGTACGAACGCCCCACGCCCGCCGAAAAGGAGCAGCAGCGCCGCCACGCGCAGCTGGGGGCCGGCATGTTCCAGACCCTGACCGAGCGTTATCCGGCGCTCGCGCGCCACCCGCACACGCTGGTCCGCCACGCCGTGACTGCCTATCATCACGAACGCACCGACGGCACGGGCCCGGCCCACATCCACGCCGATGCCCTGCCCGTCTTCGTGCAGGTATCGTGCATCGTCGACGCCTTTGACGGCGACATGATCCCCCGCCCGCACCAGGAACGCGGCCGCACCGCCAAGGAAGCGCTGCGCCGTCTAGCCGCGCTCGACGACGACAAAAAATACGCGGGTGCCTTCAGTGGCAGATTGCTGAACAAATACATCGCCATGAAGGAGGAGCAGTTGGGCATCGTCCTCAGCGGCCCGCGCGATTATTCCTCGGGCTTTCTCGGGTTTTTCAAGGGCCGGCGCGGCCGCGACGGGGAATAAAACGCTTTTTCGGCGCTGGCGGCCCTGCTAATATCGTCCCATGAAACCCTTCACCATCCTGACCGCAACCGCCGCGCCCCTGCCGATGGCCAATGTCGATACCGACATGATCATCCCCAAGCAGTTCCTGACCACCATCGAGCGCACGGGCCTGGGAAAAAGTCTGTTTTTCGATCTGCGTTACGATGAGGCCGGGAAAGAGAAGCCCGATTTCGTTCTCAACCGCGCGCCGTATCGCCAGGCCGAGATCCTTGTCGCGGGGCCGAATTTCGGCTGCGGCTCCAGCCGCGAGCACGCGCCCTGGGCGCTGCTGGATTTCGGCATTCGCGGCGTCATCGCGCCCGGCTACGCCGACA
>CAZNYM010000008.1:0-9350 GCA_964577255.1 uncultured Pseudobdellovibrionaceae bacterium
GAAAACATAGAGACCCCACAGGATCGCGATGGCGAAAAGGAAATTGATCGCCGGCCCGGCGAACACGATGGCGGCGCGCTTACCCACGCTCTGGGCGTAAAACGCCACCTTGCGCTCCTCGGCGCTGTGCGCCCGCACAGCCTTGCCATCCTCAATCACCTGGTCGCTGTGCCCGGCGCTGGCCGGATCGACGTCGCCGAACATCTTGACGTAGCCACCCAGCGGAATGATCGAAAAACGCCAGCGCGTGCCGTGACGGTCGGTGAAGCCGAAGATCTCCTTGCCAAAACCGATGGAAAAAGAGTCGACTTTAACCCCGCATTTGCGCGCGACAATGTAGTGGCCCCATTCGTGCACGAACACGAGAATGCTGAGAACCAGAAGGAACGTCCCCCCGTAGACCCAGACGTTCTGGGCGGCCAACTGGAGGAAATCGGTGATCGAGCTCATGAAAGGCGGTCCTTGGTTAGCGTTCGGCGCGGCTGGCGGCCCGTTAGATCCACCAGTAATATAACATTCCCACGCCCGGCGCACAGTATGCGCGCGGCCGGGAAGAAGGATCAAGTCTATAAATCTGAAAAATGCCGCTTTTCAGGCCTTTGCCCCGGACTAGACGAAGACGAGGCTCAGCCCCAGGAAGACGGGCGCCGCCAACAGCAGGGAATCGATCCGGTCGAGAATGCCTCCGTGGCCGGGGATCAGGGTGCCGGTATCTTTAAGCCCGGACCGGCGCTTGAAGAAGGAGATCAGGAGGTCGCCACCCTGCCCCACCGCGCCCAGAATGCACCCGGCGATGAACACGCCCCACCAGCCGTGCGCGGGCGCAAGCCCGATATTAGTCTCGATCCAGGGCTGCGCCCAGGCTCCTGCGTGCAGCAGGATGACCAGTGCCAGCCCGGCGAAGAACACCGCACCGCCGAACCCGGCCCAGGTTTTGTTCGGACTAAGGCGCGGCGCCAGCTTCGCCCCGCCCACGGCCTTGCCGGTAAAATACGCGCCGATGTCACTCGCCCAGATGCACAGAATGACCGAAAGCGCGAGCCACCCCCCCGCCTCGAACCCAAAGCGCGTGAAGATGTAACAGAAAGCAGCCAGTGCCAGATAAAACGCCCCAAACAGAAGCGTAATCACCGGCCGCGGCCCCTTCTGCGCCAAATTGTACCATTCATGAAAGGCCAGCACGACCACCAGGACGACCAGGCCCGCGAAGACATAGCCGCCCGCCAGGATCAGCGCGACCGTCAGCGGTGCCAGCACAAGACCCGAAAGGACCCGCAGTTTCAGACCGGAGAATTTTCCCGGCGGCATCAAGACTCGGCTCCGGGCGTGTGCGCCTTGAGTCCGCCGAAGCGCCGCTCGCGGCCGTTATATTCGGCGATCACGGCCTCGAGATCGGCCTTGCTGAAATCGGGCCACAGCGTGGGCACGAAAAAGAATTCTGCGTAGGCGCACTGCCATAGCAGGAAGTTGCTGATCCGCTGTTCGCCGCTGGTGCGGATCAGGATGTCGGGATCGGGCAGCCCTTCGGTCATCAGGAACGACGGTAAATATTCCTCGGCGTTCTCAAAGGAAGGCGCCAGCCCCTTCTCGGCGCAGGCCTGCGCCCAGCGGCTCGCGGCCTGCAGAACTTCCTGGCGCCCGCCGTAATTGAGGGCGATATTAAGAACGAGATCCTTGTTATTCTCGGTCAGGCGCTCGGCGTTACCGATCAGTTCGACTACTTCATGATCGAACATGGAACGGTCGCCCATGACCCGCAGACGCACGCCCGACTGGTGCAGCTCGGCCGTCTCGGCGCGCAGATACATACGCAGAAGACGCATAAGCTCGCTGATTTCCTCGGGCGGACGGCTCCAGTTCTCGGTTGAAAAGCCAAAGACCGTGAGCGCGCCAATCTCCAGCTCGGCGGCGGCACGCACCGTGCGCTTGAGCGCCTCGACGCCCTGGCGGTGCCCCATAGAACGCGGCAGGCCGCGGTTTTGTGCCCAGCGCCCGTTGCCATCCATGATGATGGCTACATGCCGGGGAACATGGGAAGAAGAGGAAACAGACATATACGGAACACAGGCCCCTGAAGATTGAATTACCAGCCGCAAAACCGCCTAAACGGTCATGATATCCTTTTCCTTGTCCTTCAGCATTGTGTCAATTTTCTGAATGACGGCGTCGGTGGCTTTCTGGATTTCATCACCGTGGCGCTTCTGGTCGTCTTCGGTGATGGCGCTGTCGGATTTGAGTTTCTTGAGCAGATCCATGCCGTCGCGGCGGATATTGCGCACTGACACGCGGGCCTGTTCGGCGTATTTGCCGGCCACTTTGGTTAATTCCTGGCGGCGCTCCTGGTTCAGCTCGGGGATCGGCACGCGGATCACCGCGCCCTCGCCGATCGGGTTCAGGCCCAGGCCCGCGTCACGGATGGATTTTTCCACCTGCTTGGCGACGCTGGCGTCCCAGACCTGCACACTCAGCATGCGCGGCTCGGGCACGCTGACGGTGGCGACCTGGTTGAGGGGCATGCGGGTGCCGTAAACTTCGACGGAAACGGGTTCCAGCATGCTGCTGGAAGCCCGGCCGGTGCGCAGGCCCGCGAATTCATCCTTGAGGACGTTCACGGCTCCTTCCATGCGCTGCTTGAGATCGTTGAGATTGAATGACATGACGGCGCCCCCTCACTGATTGGCAACGACGGTGCATTTGCTTTGCCCGCGCAGCACTTTGGCGATGTTGCCGGGCTGGCGGATCGAAAACACGACGATGGGAATGCTGTTTTCACGCGCGAGCGAGATGGCGGTCGCATCCATGATCTTAAGGTCCTTGGTCAGGACGTCCATGTAGGTCAGCTTCTCGAAATGCTTGGCGGCGGGATCTTTCATCGGGTCGGCGGTGTAGATGCCGTCGACCTTGGTGCCCTTCATGAAGGCGTCGCAATCCATCTCCGATGCGCGCAACGCGGCGGCGGTGTCGGAGGTGAAATATGGGTTGCCGGTACCGGCGGCAAAAATCACCACCCGTCCCTTTTCCATGTGGCGGATGGCGCGGCGGCGGATATAGGGCTCGCAGATCGAATCCATCCGGATGGCGGATTGCACCCGGGTGGGAACGTCCAGGGCCTCGAGCGCGTTCTGCAGCGCCAGCGCGTTGATGACGATGCCGAGCATGCCCATGTAATCGGCGGTAGTGCGGTCCATACCCTGGGACGCGCCCGAGACGCCGCGGAAGATGTTCCCGGCCCCCAGCACGACGCAGACCTGAACCCCCATGCCGATCACTTCCTTGATGTCCTCGGCTACGCGCTTGACCGTCGCCGGATCGAGGCCGAATTCGCGCTCGCCCATCAGCACTTCGCCGGACATTTTAAGAAGAACGCGTTTGAAGCGGGGTGCGGGCTGCGCCATATCCTGGTCTTTCCTTGCGGTAGCGGTTTTCATGCTCTTGATGTCCTTCGATCCGAAACGTACTCATAAAACAGCAGCCGCCTTGCAAAAGCAACGCGGCTGCCATGAAACGGGGCGGTTATCCGAAAATCAGCCGTTCACGACCGCCGCCACTTCCGCAGCGAAGTCTTTTTCTTCCTTCTCAATGCCTTCGCCCAGCTGGAAGCGGGCATAGGCTTTGAGGGTCACCGGCGCACCGGCGTCTTTGGCAGCTTTTTCGATAACTTTTGAGATTTTACTTTCACCATCCATTACAAAAGTCTGTTCCAGAAGGCAAATTTCTTCATAGAACTTACGCATCCGACCCTCGAGCATCTTCTCGATAATCTCGGGCGGCTTGCCGCTGGCTGCCGCCTGCTCGCGCAGGATGCTCTTTTCACGCTCGATGGCTTCGGGCGCGACCGATTTCACGTCCAGGAACTGCGGATTGGCGGCGGCGACGTGCATCGCCAGCTGCTTACCCAGCTCCTGCAGCTTGTCGGCCTTGCCGGCGGATTCAAGCGCGACCAGCACGCCGATCTTGCCCAGGCCCGGGGACAAAGCATTATGAATATAACCGACGACGACGCCCTGCCCGACTTCAAGCCGGAACATGCGGCGCAGGCTCATGTTCTCGCCGACGGTGGCGATCAGGCCGGTCAGGCTGTCCTGCACCGACTTGCCGTTGCCGAACGGCGCGGACGCGAGGGCGGCAACGTCATTGACGCCAAGCGCCAGCTCGCCCGCCTTCCTGACGAAGGCCTGGAACTGATCGTTGCGGGCGACGAAGTCGGTTTCGGCATTCACCTCGACCACGGCGCCTTTTTTATCGGCGAGCGCTACGGTCACCAGACCTTCGGCGGCCGTGCGGCCCGATTTCTTGGCGGCGGTGGCCAGGCCCTTCTTGCGCAGCCAGTCCACGGCGGCTTCCATGTCGCCGTTGTTTTCGGTCAGCGCCTTTTTGGCGTCCATCATGCCGGCGCCGGTTTTCTCGCGCAGATCCTTGACCATCGAAGCTGTAATCTCAGCCATGGGGTATTCCTTTCCTTACAGAAGTAAAAACTTAACCGGCCGTCGCCTGTTTTTTGACGTCGGTACTCTCGGCGCCCTTGCCGGCTTTGACGACCGGCAGCGGCGCAACCGCCGCCGTCTTGTCGGCGCCCGATTTGGTCAGCTCCGCCTGCAGGCCGTTCAGCACCGCCTGGGAGAACAGATCGCAGTAGAGCTCGATGGCGCGCAGGGCGTCATCATTGCCGGGGAACGGGTAAGAGATGCCCGCCGGATCGCAGTTGGAATCAAGCACGGCGAACACGGGAATGCCCAGCGTGTTGGCTTCCTGCACCGCGATTTTTTCCTTGTTGGTGTCGATGATGAAGATCGCGTCCGGACGGCCGCCCATCTCCTTGATCCCGCCGATCGACTTCTCGAGCTTCTCGCGCTCGCGGGTCAGCATCAGGCTTTCTTTCTTGGTGTAGCTCTTGGAGCTTTCGCCGCCCAGGATGCTTTCCAGCTCGCGCAGGCGGTTAATCGAGATCGAGATCGTCTTCCAGTTGGTCAGCATGCCGCCGAGCCAGCGGTGGTTGACGTAGTACTGGCCGCATTTGCGGGCGGCTTCGGCGACTTTCTCCTGCGCCGGGCGCTTGGTGCCGACGAACAGCACGCGACCGCCGTTGGCGACGATGTCGCGCATGGCCTTGAGGGCGCGGTCGAGCGACGGCACGGTCTGCTGCAGGTCGAGGATGTGCACGCCATTACGGACACCGAAGATGTAGGGTTTCATCTTGGGGTTCCAGCGGCGGGTGTGGTGGCCGAAATGGACACCGGCCTCGAGCAGCTGGCGCATGGTGAATTCAGGGGCAGGCGTAGTCATGGCTTGGAACTCCTTTTCCGGTTAAGCCTCTGCGGAACAATGCTTTTTACGGCACCGGAGGGGGCGGTTGGGCCCCGTTTTCCGCATGTGAATTTCCGGCGGGATACCCTCCGGATGGCGTGGTTCTACAGGGGAAACCCGCGGAATTCAAGCTTTTTCTAGAGATCGAGAATGCTCTCCACCCCGCCCGCGCGCAGGAGCGCGTTGCGGGCGCTGGCGGAAAAATTCCACCGCCCCGGCAGGCGGATCTCTGCGTCGAGATCGTCCGAATATTTCACATAAACCTTAATCTCCGCCTTGCCCTCCCCCTCGACCTTCAGAAGCTCACGCAGCTGCCCCACAGGCTTCGAGTCGGAAAGATGGATATGGATTTCCTTGACCGTGCGCGCCAGCGTGGCCTCGAGCGGCTTGATGTCCTGCACGGTCTTGCGGATCTGGTCGTCGCGCTGCTCGGCGATGACCTTGAGCAGCAGCATCTGCCCCTCCTCGAGCAGGTCGCGGGCACGGCTGAGCGCTTCCGAGAACACCGTGACCTCGTAAACGCCCGTAGTGTCGGACATATGCAGGAAGGCGAATTTGTTGCCGCTTTTCTGCGACACCTTGATCTGCTTCTTCAGCAGCACGCCCGCCATGTCGACGAGCGCGCTGCCCTGGCTCGCGAGCATATTTTCAAGGCCGGCCGCGGGCACGACCCCCATTCTTTCAAGCTGCGCCGCTTTCGAGTCGAGCGGATGGGCGGAAAGATAAAAACCGATCGCCTCGAACTCATGCGCCAGCTTGTCGAGCGGATCCCATTCCGGAATGGCGGGCAGGTCGGGCATCAGGCTGCCGCCCTCGGCCGGGCCGCCGAACAGGCTGCTTTGCCCCGACTCGCGCTCTTCGCGCAATGACTGCGCATGACGCAGGATCGTTTCCGCCGCCTCCGCCACCTGCGCGCGCTTAACATTGAGCGTATCGAAGGCGCCCGCCGCCGCCAGCTGCTCGATCTGGCGCTTGTTCATGGTAGCGGGATCGATGCGGTTGGCGAAATCGGCGACGGATTGGAAGGCCCCCTTCCGCCCGCGTTCTTCGACCAGCGCGATCATCGCCTGCAGCCCGATGCCCTTGAGCGCCGCCAGAGCATAACGCACCCCCCCATCCTCGACGCTGAATTCGGGCATGGATTTATTGATGTCAGGCAAATGCAAAGATACGCCGAGATTGGTAAGTTCCTGTCGGAAAATGGCCAGCTTGTCGGTATTACCCATGTCGAGCGTCATCGATGCGGCCATGAACTGCACCGGGTAATTGGCCTTCAGCCACGCCGTCCAGTAAGAAATGATGGCATAGGCGGCGGCGTGCGATTTGTTGAAGCCGTAACCAGCGAATTTGTCGATCTGGTCGAAGATGCTGCCGGCCTGGGATTCGGAAATGCCGCTGTGCTGCATCGCGCCCTTGATGAACTGGTCACGCTGGGCGTCCATTTCGCTCTGAATCTTCTTGCCCATGGCCCGGCGCAGCAGGTCGGCGCCGCCGAGCGTATACCCTGAGAGCGCCTGCGCCGCCTGCATCACCTGTTCCTGATAAATCAAAATGCCGTAGGTTTCCTCGAGATAGGGCTTGAGGCGCGGGTGCATGTAATCGGGCGCAGTTTTGCCTTCCTTGATCTCGATGTAGCGCGGAATATTCTCCATCGGCCCGGGGCGGTACAGCGCCACCAGGGCGATGATGTCCTCGAGCCGGTTGGGCTTCATGCTCATGAGCGTGGCGCGCATGCCGGCGCTTTCCACCTGGAACACGCCTACCACCTGGCCCTCGGACAGCATGCGGTAAGCCTTTTCGTCGTCGAGCGGCACCTTGAGGATGTCGACATCCACCCCGGCCGACTCCTTGATAAGCTCGACCGTTTTTTGAATTACGGTCATGGTCTTGAGGCCCAGGAAATCGAATTTCAGCAAGCCCGCCTGCTCGATATATTTCATGCTGAACTGCGTCACCGCCATGTCGGAGGATGGATCGCGGTAAAGCGGCAGCAATTCCTGCAGCGGCTTGCCGCTGATGACCACGCCCGCCGCGTGGGTGGAGGCGTGGCGGTAAAGTCCTTCGAGCTGCAGCGCGATGTCGATCAGCTTGCGCGTGGTTTCGTCCTTGTCGCGCTCGGCCCGCAGGTCGGCGTCCTGTGCCAGCGCTTCCTCGAGCGTGATGGGACTGGCCGGATTGTTGGGGATCATTTTGGCGATGCGGTCCACCTGGCCGTAAGGCATCTGCAGCACCCGCCCGACATCGCGCACCACGGCGCGGGCCTTGAGCTGGCCGAAGGTGATGATCTGCGCCACCCGGTCGTGGCCGTAGCGTTCGCGCACGTAATTGATCACCTCGTCGCGCCGGTCCTGGCAGAAATCGACGTCGAAATCAGGCAGCGACACCCGCTCGGGATTGAGAAAACGCTCGAACAGCAGGTTGAACTTCAGCGGGTCGAGGTCGGTGATGCGCAGCGCCCAGGCAGCGACCGATCCCGCTCCCGAACCCCGCCCCGGTCCTACAGGAATGTTATGGTCCTTGGCCCAGCGGATAAAATCGGACACGATCAGAAAGTAGCCGGAAAATCCCATTTTGATGATGATGCCAAGCTCGAATTCCAGCCGGTCGAGATAAGGCTTGGCCGCCGCTTCCCGGGCCGCCTTATCCATGCCCTCCGTGAATACGAAATTCTCAAGCCGCCATTTGATGCCGTCCTCAACCTGGAATTTCATTTCGTCGATCTCGTTACGGCCGCTTTCAGCCTTGAAGGGCGGCAAGATCGGATCGATCGGCTTCAAAAGGAAGCCGCAGCGCCGGGCGATAACGGCCGTGTTTGCGACCGCCTCGGGCAGATCAGCGAACAGTTCCCGCATTTCCGCGTCAGACTTAAAATAATGCTCGGGCGTCACCTTGCGCCGGTCGTCCTCGGTGACGTAACGTCCCTCGGCGATACAAAGCAGCGCGTCGTGGGCTTCATAAAATTCCGGCGCCGCGAAATAGCAATCGTTGGTGGCGACCAGCGGGACATCGTGCTTGTAAGCCAGGTCGATCAGCGCCTCTTCCACCCGCTCCTCGTCGGCCCAGCCTTCATGGCGCTGGATCTCGACATAAAGCGACCGCGGAAAAGCTTTCTTGAGCGCCTTGAGGAAATCGGCCGCAGTCTTGGGCTGGTTGCGCAACAGATATTGTGACAACGGCCCCCTGATCCCTCCCGTGAGGACGATCAGCCCTTCGGCGTGCGCCGTCAGTTTTTCAAGCGTGACATGCGGCAGCAGCTGCGGATCGGTATCGAGAAAAGAATGACTGACCAGCCGGCAGAGGTTGCGGTAACCCTGTTCGCTACGCGCCAGCAGCACAAGCTCGTGATTTTCAAGGCCCAGACGCACCTGGCAGCCGATGATGGGCTGCACTCCCGCCTTGGCCGCTTCCATAGCGAATTCCAGTGCGCCGAACAGGTTGCCGGTGTCGGTGATGGCGACGGCGGGCATGTCCTGCGCCACACAGGTCTTGATCAAGTCTTTGACCTTGATGGCGCCTTCCGCCAGCGAATAGGCAGAATGCACATGCAGATGGACAAAAGGCGCAGAAGCGGCGGGCATGGGCCCATATTAGAGGTTTGGCCGCTGAAATCAATAAATCAGCAGCCGCCCGGCCTTAAGCTCGAGAATGCGATCCATGCGCTCGGCGAGGTCGAGATTGTGCGTGGCGATAATGGCGCCGATCTGCCGCTCGCGCACCTGGCGCAGCAGCATGTCGAACACGGTTTCCGCCGTTTCGGGATCGAGGTTGCCGGTAGGCTCGTCGGCCAGCAGCAGGCTGGGCTTGTTCGCCAGCGCCCGGGCGATCGCCACGCGTTGCTGCTCACCGCCGGACAGGCGTGCCGGGCGGTGATCGAGCCGGTGCCCGAGGCCGAGCGCCTCTAGGATGGCAGCCGCCTGCTTGCGCGCCTCGGCCTTGCTTTCTCCGGCGATCATGCGCGGCAGAAAGACGTTTTCCAGAGCGGAAAACTCCGGCAGCAAATGGTGAAACTGGTAAACGAAACCAATATAATCGCGCCGCAGTCGCGT
>CAZNYM010000008.1:9360-54074 GCA_964577255.1 uncultured Pseudobdellovibrionaceae bacterium
GTTCAAGCCCGTCACCTCCCGGCCTTCAAGAAAAATGCGTCCGCGTGTGGGGGTGTCGAGAAGTCCGACGAGCTGCAGGAACGTCGACTTACCGGCACCGCTGGGGCCTACCAGAGCCACCATCTCGCCTTTTTTGAGATTTAAACTGATGTCGTTGAGGATGGTGAGTGTGCCTTCGGACTGCCTGAAGGTTTTTCCCAACCCCTCGACGCGGAAAAAATCGCTGTAAGGCTTATTCATAGCGCAGCGCCTCCACCGGATCGAGGCGCGCGGCGCGCCAGGCGGGATAAAGCGTCGCCAGCACCGAGAAAGTGAAGGCCATGGCGATCACCAGTATAACTTCCTGCCAGTCAATGATGGCGGGCAGCTTGGAAAGGAAATAGATTTCCTCGGAGAACAGCTCCGTACCGGTCAGGCCCTGCAGCCACTGACGGATTGATTCGATGTTGGCGGCAAACAGAATACCCAAAAGCGCGCCAAAAATCGTACCGGCGCAGCCGATGCTGGCGCCCGTCATCATGAAAATGCGCATCATGCTGCCGCGGCTGGCGCCCATGGTGCGCAGGATGGCGATATCGCGCCCCTTGTCCATCACCAGCATGATCATCGAGGAAATGATATTGAAGGCCGCGACCAGGATGATCATGGTCAGGATCAGGAACATGACGTTGCGCTCGACCTGCAGCGCGGTGAAGAAGCTGCCGTTCATGTCACGCCAGTCCTGCACCGCCGCCTGGTCCTGCACGGCGGTAACGATGCGGCGTCGAATGTCGTTCAGGTGGGCCGGATTGTCGGTGATCACTTCAAGCGAGGAAACCGACTGGTTCATCTGAAAGAATGTCTGCGCCGCCTCAAGCGGCATGAACACGAAGCCGCTGTCATACTCGAACATGCCAACATCAAAAATCACCGCGACCGTATAGCTGCGCGAACGAGGAATAGTGCCGAAGGGACTGCTGCGGCCCTTGGGCGCAATTAGCGTCAGGGGATCACCGACCTCGAGGCGAAAACGCTCGGCCATTTTCGCGCCGATGGCGATGCCCTCGCCCTGGAAATCGGCAAGGTTACCGGCGCGGATGGAAGTGGATACGATGGGCTTGCGGGCAAAATCGGCGGGATCCATGCCGCGCACGATCGCGCCGCTGGCGGCGCCGCTCACCGACATAAGCGCCTGGCTCTCCACCACCGGGAACACCGCGCGCACACCCTGTACGTCGGCGACGCGTAGCGCCAGGGGCTTGTATTCCTGCATCGGGTTGTTGGCATAGACGCTGATATGGCCGTTGAGGCCCAGAATGCGCTCGATCAGCTCCTGGCGGAAACCGTTCATCACCGACATGACGATGATGAGTGTCGCCACGCCTATCATGATGCCGAGGAAGGAAAAGCCGGCGATCACCGACACAAATCCCTCCTGCTTGCGTGCCCGCAGGTAACGCCCAGCCATCATGATTTCAAACGGCATCACCATCAGTAAGACTTCCCGATCAGAACCTTACGCCCCTCGTCGGCAAACGGAAGGCAGCGCGGTGTGACTGCGTGTTCCTTCTTGAGCGCTTCGAAGTCGGCGTTCTGGATCGCGGCAGCGTCGAGACAGCAGAAGCCGTTCTTATCCGCTTTATAGAATTCGCGTGCCTCGGCAACGGTTTTAACGTCGAAAATCCGCTCTTTAGTCGACTGACGGCTGCGCGCCAGCATGTTGGACTGGATCTGATCGAGCGTTTTCTGCGCCGTAGAGACGAATTCATCGGCGGATACAGTCGCCTTCGAGTCCCTGCCGATATCGCGCCTTATATAAGTGAGCTTGCCTTCAGCCATTTCGCGCTGGCCGATCTCGACCCGCAGCGGGATGCCCTTCTTGATCGCCGCCCACATCTTGTTGGGTGTGCGTTCGTCGGAAACGTCAAGCTGCACCCGGATGCCTGCGGCCTTGAGCCGGGCGGCCAGCTTGACGCAGTGTTCAATGACCTCGGCCCCGCCTTCGTCCTTCACCACCGGAATGATGGCAACGTGATGGGGCGCGATTTTCGGCGGCAGGATCAGGCCGTCGTCGTCGCCGTGACTCATGATCAGCCCACCGATCGAGCGCGTGGACAGACCCCATGACGTCGTATAAGCCAGATGCTGCTGCCCGTCGCGACCCAGGAACTGGATGTTGCAGGACTTGGCGAAATGCTGGCCCAGATCGTGCGACGTGCAGGCCTGCAGCGCCTTGCCGTCTTGCATCATCGCCTCTATGGTATAGCTGCGGTCGGCGCCGGGGAAGCGCTCGTCGGCGGATTTTTCGCCCGGGATGCCCGCCATGGCGAACCAGTCTTCATACAGTTTCTGATACACATCCAGCATCTTGAGCG
Organism: uncultured Pseudobdellovibrionaceae bacterium; assembly: GCA_964577255.1. Taxonomy (GTDB): domain Bacteria; phylum Pseudomonadota; class Alphaproteobacteria; order Micavibrionales; family Micavibrionaceae; genus Micavibrio_C. The sequence goes on from CAZNYM010000008.1 coordinate 11,715, forward strand.
CGTCTTCCTCGGCCTCCTTCGCGGTTTCAAAGGCGTTATGCCCTTCCTGCCACAGGAATTCGGTCGTACGCAGGAACATGCGCGTGCGCATCTCCCAGCGCATCACATTGGCCCACTGGTTCAGCTTGAGCGGCAGATCGCGGTAGGACTGAGTCCAGCTCGCCATCGAATCGCCGATGATGGTTTCCGAAGTTGGGCGGATGATGAAGGGCTCCTCGAGCGCCGCCGACGGCGCCGGAATCAGGTTTCCCTTGGGTCCCTTTTCAAGACGATGATGCGTAACGACCGCACATTCTTTGGCAAAGCCCTCGACATGCTCAGCCTCGCGGCTGATGAAGCTCAGAGGGATCAGCAGCGGGAAATAGGCATTCTGCACCCCGGCTTCCTTGATCATGTCGTCAAGCGCGCGCTGCACATTCTCCCACAGCGCATAACCATAGGGCTTGATGACCATGCAGCCGCGCACGGCGGAATTCTCGGCCAGGCCCGCCGCCTTGATGACTTCCTGATACCACTCGGGAAAATTCTCGGCCCGGGTCGGGGTGATGGCGGTCTGCGGCTTTTTGCCTGATTTTTGCGTGGCGGTGTTCATGTCAGTGTCCTTCTCCCCATATGATCTCGTCCTCGGGAATGGCGGCGGGCGCCGGCACGGCAGGTTTCACGGGCGCCGATGGTGCCGTTATTTTCTGTCCAGATTGTGACGGCTCTTTTCCGCAGAGGACGGCAGTTTTGGCGGTGTAATCATCGCCGTTGATGCGTACCTTCCCATCTTTATAAACTTCGATCGTGCCCAGGGCGCTTTCCATCCCGACCCCGGGCGGCGGCGCGACGCCCAGGCGCTTGGCTAGATCGACGGTCAGGGGAATGCGCACGACATCGGGCACGAGCGGCGGCGCCGCGCCCAGATCGGCGGTCGTCACGGGATTGCCGTTGATGTCCACGCCCGGCTTATAGGCCGCGCCCGCGATCTCATGCCGCTTTTCCTGCAGCTTGCACAGCGCTTCCTCGTTCTGCGCCGAAGCCGCCTGCGGATAAAACGTCAAAAAGAAAAGGAACGCCGCCGTCAGTCTCATAAACGATCCTCCGCGGCCATGCTGCGGGCGGCGTCATGAAAATCGATGATATCGATCTTGATGAGTGTGAAGATCCCCGCTGTCACCACCAGGGATAAAACGGCGGTAATGAGAAATTTCTTTTTGATGCGCGCGAACGCCGGCGCACCGGGGGCCAAATGCGCGGGTTTTTCCCCCTCCTCCGGCCTGTTGCCCCAGGGCAGCACGCAGAAAAGCAGCGTCCAGAACGTCAGCAGGTAAACGAAAAGGAAGGTCAGCAGATCCATTTCACACCCTCACGACATGAACGGTGACCTTGGGCTTGAACCCCAGAACGTCGTCGACGATCCGGCGTACCGCCACGCGTACATCCTCGGCCACGGCGTCGTCGCGGCGGCGCTCCTCGGCCGGCAGGTCGGCGATGATGTCAGCGATTTCATCAGCCAGGTCGCGCGCGAACAGCGTGTCATCTTCATCTTCCGAGTCGAGCAACCCGAGCGCGCTGACCTGCGGCGCCTTAAGCACCTCGCCCTTGCCGCTCATAGCGATGGTGATATGCACAGCGCCGCCGAACTGCAGCTTGCGCCTCTCACCGATGGCGGGGTGGGCGGCATCGACGATCCGGCTCGGCTCCACCGCCAGCAGACCGGTTTCGATGTGATCGATGGTCTGCGCCTCGCCGGGCCCCAGGCATACGACCGAACCGTTCTGTGGCACGATCGTCAGCGGCACCTGGCAGGCGCGGGCCAGCTCGGCCTGAGCCTCGAGCATCATGCGTTCGCCGTGCACGGGCACGACCAGCTGCGGCCGCACCCAGCCCAGCATATCAATGATCTCGTCACGGCAGGGATGGCCCGATACGTGGATGCAGTGCTTGGTGTCGGAAGGGGTGATGATATTGACCCCGCTCGCACATAGATTGTTCTTCACTACATTGATTTCGGTTTCGTTGCCGGGAATGGCGCGCGAGGAAAACACCACCGTGTCGCCTCGCCCCATCTTCACGTTCTTGTGTTCGCCACGGGCGATGCGCGCCAGCGCCGCCCGGGCTTCGCCCTGCGATCCCGTCACGATCATCAGTTGCTTGATGTCGGGCAACGATGAAATTTCATCCTCGGCCAGGAATTCATCGACGCCGCTCATGAAACCGCAATCGGTCGCCGCCCCGACCATGGTGTGCAGCGAACGGCCCACCAGCCCAATCCGGCGGTTGCAGGCTTTCGCCGCGCGCGCGATGCTGCGGATGCGGCTTATATTGGAAGCGAAGATCGTTACAGCGATGCGGCCAGGGCATTCGCGGAACAGATTGGCCAACCCCTTTTCCACATCAGCCTCGGAGCCCGAGCGGCCCGGTACTTCGGCGTTGGTCGAATCGCCGACATAGGCAAGAATGCCACCGTCGCCCGCCTTTTTGAAACCTGCCGCGTCGGTCGGATGGCCCAGCACCGGCTGCGGATCCAGATTCCAGTCGCCGCTGTGCAGCACTCGCCCTACCTTGGTCTCGATCAGCAGCGCGCAGGTATCGGGGATCGAATGCGAAACGTGAATGAAGCTGACGGCAAAGGGGCCGATATTGACCGTGTCGCCCGCCTTAACGATGGTGATCTTGGCTTTTTTACACTCGGGGAACTCCTCAAACTTGCGCCGCAGCACGGCGGCCGTGAAAGGTGAACAATAAATCGGGCAGCCCAGCCGCGGCCACAGATAAGGGACAGCGCCGATATGGTCTTCGTGCGCGTGGGTGATGATAAGGCCGTCAAGCGCGGCCTTGCGCGCCTCGATGAAAGCGGGATCGGGCAGCAGCAGGTCGATGCCGGGATAATGATGGTCGGCGAAACCGATGCCGCAATCGACCGCCAGCCAGCGCCCGGCATGAGTGTAGAGATTGAAATTGACGCCAAACTGCTCACTGCCCCCCAGGGGGACAAAATGCATTTGCTGGGGATTTAGAGATAATTTGTCTGTCATTGGAAATCTTATGAGTGCGGGGAAGGTCTTCAGGCCGGGCAATAACCGTCGGGTACGTGTTCAATTTTTATGACTTCAGCCAGAGCATAACCATTGTTGGCGGAGAATTGTCCTCTGACACTGATTTTATGGCAGCCATTGATTTTGATGTTGGGCAGGTCACGCGGCGAAAGCTTGTAAGAGTTGCGTGGCGTGCTGACGATAAGAAAATCTTCGAACGCCGCCGCCACTTCACGAACCTGCTGCAGATCCTGGACTTCCTGTTCCCCGAACGCGAGATCGTATTGCTGATAGCCGACAAAGGCCGTGGCTCCGAGAAACACGCTGCCCAACGCCATCAAATGTTTAAATATGCCACTTTCCATGGTTATTAGAAATACACCTCGGCCGAAGTTATTGCAATTTTATTATCCGGTGCGATCTCCAGTAAAAGCGCCCCTTTTTCGTCGATTCCCCTGAAAATGCCCTTTTCTTCGCGGCCGGGCAGCCGGGCCGTGATCTTGTGGCCGAGCCCGTGCGCCTGCGCCAGCCACGCCGCGCGGAGGGGCTCAAAACCTTGCCCTTTCCAGACCTGATAATACGTGTCGAGATAAAACAGAATGCGGTCGCGCAGTGGATGGATGGCTACGCGTTTTTGCGGATCAGCCACCGCGCCCACGCCCACGCGTTCCGGCGGCGGCGCCAGGACGTTGACGCCGATCCCTATAATAAGGTCGTCGACCCGGCTACCGGCCCCCGTCTCGCTCTCGAGCAGGATGCCCGCACATTTTTTTCCATCGACCAGAATGTCGTTGGGCCATTTCAGGGTTTTCTCGTGGCCTGGCGCCATGAAATCGCCGACACCCGCCGACACCGCCAGCGCGGCGACGAAAGAGATCTGCCCCGCCAACTCAACATCACACAACGGCTTCAGCAGAACGGACATATAGAGATTACCCAGCGGGGAGATCCATTCATTGCCCTGACGCCCCCGCCCCTGCTCCTGCACCAGGGCCTGAACGACCGTGCCCTCGGGCGCGCCGGCATGTGCTTTGCTTTTCACGGCATCCTGGGTTGAAGGCAGCGTGGAAACGACTTCGACGCGCCAGTCAATGCCCGTCATTGCACGAACAAAGGCTGGGCGGCGGCGATGCCCGCTTCAAGCACGGCGCCCGGCGCGAGGATGAAGAGGAGGATGAACGCCACGGCGATCCCCGCCACCAGGGCGGGCGTGGACAAAGGCTCCTTGTCCCACGCGGGAACCGGCTCGTCGAAGAACATGATCTTGATCAGGCGGATGTAATAATAAGCCGCGATCACGGAGGTCAGCACACCGATCACAGCCAAAGTGACAAGGCCCGACGCGACAGCCGCCTGGAACACAAACATCTTGCCGAAGAAACCTGCCATCGGCGGAATGCCCGCCATGGAAAACAGCAGAATAGCAAGCGCATAGGCCGCGAGCGGCCGGGTGCGGGAAAGCCCGGCAAGATCGGCGATCTGCTCGAGCGGCTGGCCGCCCCGGCGCATCATCAGAATGATGCCGAACACGCCAGCCGACATGACCATGTAAATCGCCATGTAAAGAATGACCCCGCCCATGCCGCCGGCCGACCCGGCAGCTACGCCCATCAGGGCATAACCCATGTTGCCGATCGAGCTGTAGGCCATCAGGCGCTTGATGTTAGTCTGCGCCAATGCCGCGAACGAAGCCCAGATCATGGATGCACCGGCTAGGAAGCATAAAATCTGCTGCCAGTCCTCGGTCATGCCGCCGAACGGGCCGGTGACCAGGCGGATCAAAAGCGCCATGCCCGCGAGCTTTGGCACGATCGCGAACAGGGCCGTGACCGGCGTGGGCGCGCCTTCGTACACGTCGGGCGTCCACATATGGAAGGGCACGGCGGAGATCTTGAACGCGACGCCCGCCAGGATGAAGACCATGCCCACGATCACGCCCATGGACGGGATCGGGCCGATGGCGGTCGCGATTTTCCCGAATTCCAGGCTGCCGGTGAAGCCATAGACCAGCGACATGCCGAACAGCAGCATGCCCGACGCGAGCGCGCCCAGGACGAAATACTTGACCCCGGCCTCCGAGGAACGGGCGTCGTCGCGCCGGATCGCCGCCAGCACGTAAAGCGCCAGCGACTGCATCTCAAGCCCGACATAAACGCCGAGCAAGTTGCCGGCCGAGACCATCAGCATCATGCCCAGCCCCGCGAACAGTACCAGCAGCGGATATTCAAAACAGCCCATTCTCTTGCCCTTGTTCTGTCCCATGGCGAGCGCAATGGCGGCAGCCAGGCCGGCGACGATCAGAAGCTTCATCAGCACGGCGAAGGAATCGGCGATCACCATGCCGCCCAGAACCGGCACTGCCGACACGGGCGTGGCCAGGACCAGCCAGCCGGTCACGGCCAGGGCGATGAGGCTGAGGATGGCGACGAGCCCTTCAGCTTTTTCATCCCGGCGCAGAACCCCGGCCACCAGGAACAGCATGGAGGCGCAGGCCAGAAAAATCTCTGGTTTAAGTAGAGACAGCTCGGCGAGGTTGAAATTACTCATCGGCGTTCACCTCGGCGGCGGTCAGAGCCGCGCTATATTGTGTCAGAAGCTTGTCCACGGACGGTTTCATCCGGTCCATGACATAGCCCGGCGCGACGCCCAGCCACAGAACCAGCGCCACGAGCGGGAGGAAAATGAGTGTTTCCCGCCTGTCGATATCGGGCATGGCGGCGGCGTCGGGATTGTTCTGCGGCCCGAACGCCACGCGGCGATACAACACCAGCATATAAGCCGCGCCCAGAACCACGCCCGTGGTGGCGCACAGCGCCACAAGGGTATCGACCCTGAAGGCACCCAGCAGCGCCAGGAACTCGCCCACGAAGCCGGATGTGCCCGGCAGCCCGACGGACCCCAGCATGAAAATCATGAACACGGTGGCGTAGCGCGGCATATTCTTGACCAGCCCGCCGTAACGCCCGATCTCGCGGGTGTGCAGGCGGTCGTAAACCACGCCCACGCACAGGAACAGCGCGCTTGAGATAAGCCCGTGGCTGAGCATCTGGAAGATCGCGCCCTCGACCCCTTGCGTGGTGGCGGTGAAGATCCCGAGCGTGACGAAACCCATATGCGCGACTGAGGAATAGGCGATCAGCTTTTTCATGTCCTCCTGCACCAGGGCGACGGCGGAGGTATAGATAATAGCGATCACCGACAGCCAGAACACCAGATCGGCGAAATGCGCGCTCGCCTCCGGGAACATCGGCAGCGAGAACCGCAGGAAGCCGTAACCGCCCATTTTCAGCAGCACGCCCGCCAGAATCACCGAGCCGGCCGTCGGCGCCTCGACGTGCGCATCGGGCAGCCAGGTATGCACCGGCCACATCGGCATCTTGACCGCGAAGCTGGCGAAGCAGGCCAGCCACAGCCATATCTGCAGGTCGCGGGCGACCGGGTTGGCCATCAGCGTCGGGATGTCGGTCGTGCCGTTGTGGAAATAAAGCGTCAGCAGCGCCAGCAGCATCAGCACCGAGCCCAACAGCGTGTACAGGAAGAACTTGAAGGCGGAATAGACCCGCCGCGCGCCGCCCCACACCCCGATGATGATAAACATCGGAATCAGCACGCCCTCGAAAAACACATAGAAGAGAATAGCATCGAGCGCGCAGAACGTCCCGATCATGAAGGTTTCAAGCGCCAGGAAGGCGATCATGTATTCGCGCACCCGCACCGTGATCGCCTGCCAGCTGGCAAGGATGCAAAGCGGCGTCAGGAAGGCCGACAGCACGACGAAAAAGAGCGATATGCCATCCACGCCCATGTGATAGCCGATGCCCAGGCTGGCGAACCACGGCGCCTTTTCGACGAACTGGAAGTCGGCGCTGGCAGGATCGAAGGCACGCAGCAGGTAAAGCGACAAAAGGAACACCGCGCCCGAAGTAAAAAGCGCGGTCCAGCGCGCGTTGCGCGCCACCTGCTCCGGCGTGCCGCGCAGGGTCAGAAGCAGCAGCACACCCGCCAGCGGCAGGAAGGTCATCAGAGACAGAAGGGGAAATCCGGTCATCGCGCTCCTCGCCCTACTGCGTCGTTATCTTGTAAAAAAGCCATGTCACAATCCCGATCAGGCCGATCATCATGATGAAGGCATACTGGAACACAAAGCCGGTCTGATAGCGGCTCAGGCCGCCGCCGATCCGCCGCGAAAGCTGGGAGATCCCATCCGGCCCGACGCGGTCGATCACGCCCTTGTCGCCGACCTGCCAGAACACCCGCCCGAGCTTGAGGACGTTCTGTACGATAAAGCGGTCGTAAATCTCGTCGAAGAACCATTTGTTATAGAAAAGTTTGTGCAGAAGCGGGAATCGTCCCGCCACCAGAGCTCCACGGTTGGCGTCGCGGCCGTAGATCAGATAGGCAAGCCCGATCCCCGCGAGCGCGACCGCGATGGGCAGCAGCTTGACCCACAGCGGCACGCCGTGCGCCGCCTCGACCGTATCGTTCTCATGTCGGACCTGGATGCTTTCGCCCCAGAAGGCTCTACGGTTCCACACGCCGCCCGCGTGGCCGTGATCTTCCTCCAGCACCGGCGCTTCGACGTCTTCCTCCAGCGCCACTTCGTGCTTGACGATCTCCTTGTTGTGATGGCCACCGCCGACGAAGGGCTCGTAGAAGATCAGGCCGGCCAGCACCGCGCCCGCCGCCAGCACGAAAAGCGGGCCCAGCATGACGGGCGGAGACTCGTGGACGTGATCCATCGTCTCGGTCGAGGCGCGCGGCCTGCCGTGGAAGGTCATGATGATCAGGCGCCAACTGTAAAACGCCGTCAGCAGCGCCGCCGTCACGCCCATCCAGAAGGCGAAGGTGCCGAACCAGCTGTGGTCGGCGAAAGCGGCTTCAAGGATCAGGTCTTTCGAGTAATATCCGGCAAATATCGGCAGACCGGCCAGCGCCAGGCTGCCGATCCACATCAGCGCGTATGTGACCGGGATTTTCCGCCAGATGCCGCCCATGCGGCGCATATCCTGCTCGTCCGACATGGCATGGATCACGGATCCTGCCCCCAGGAACAAAAGCGCCTTAAAGAAGGCGTGGGTCATGAGGTGGAAGATGCCGGCGCTGTAGGCCGATACACCCAGGGCGAAAAACATGTAGCCCAGCTGGCTCATGGTCGAATAGGCAATCACGCGCTTGATGTCGAACTGGGTCAGGCCGACGGTCGCGGCGACGATCGCCGTCAGCGCGCCCACGACCGTCACCACCATAAGCGCGGCCGGCGCGTATTCGTACAGCGGCGAGAAGCGAGCGACCAGGAACACGCCGGCCGTCACCATCGTCGCGGCGTGGATCAGGGCGGAAACGGGCGTCGGCCCCTCCATCGCGTCAGGCAACCAGGTGTGCAGACCCAGCTGCGCCGATTTGCCGCAAGCCCCCACGAACAGCAGCAGGCCGATGAGGGTCAGGGCGTGGACCTGATAGCCCAGAAAATTGAAATTGTCGGCGGCGCGGTCGGCGACCTGCTCGAAGATGCCGTCGAACTGCACCGTGCCGAACACGACGAAGGTCGCCATCACGCCAAGCGCCAGGCCGAAATCGCCCACACGGTTGACGATGAAGGCTTTGACGGCAGCGGCGTTGGCGCTGTGCTTGTGGTTCCAGAATCCGATCAGAAGGTAAGACGCCAGCCCCACCCCTTCCCAGCCGAAAAACAGCTGCAGCAGGTTGTCGGCGGTTACCAGCATCAGCATCGCGAAGGTGAACAGCGACAGGTAAGCCATGAACCGCGCCTTGTGGTCGTCGTGGCTCATGTAACCGACGGAATAAACATGCACGCAGGCTGACACGATGTTTACCACGCACATCATCACCACGGCCAGCTGGTCGGCGCGCAGCGCCCACTGCACCGTGAAATCGCCCGAGGCAATCCAGGTCATCAGCGTCACGGTGCGCGGGTGCTGCAGCAGGATGACGTCGTAAAACAGACCGACGGCGCAGAACGCCGCCACGATCATGCCGAAGCAAGTAACGAACTGCGCGCCCTTGTCACCGATCTGCTTCCCAAACAGGAAAGCAATCAGAAAGCCGATCAGCGGTGAGAAGACGGCCAGTATTTCCATCAGAATATCCCCATACTGTAGACCGTTATGGGACTATCGGCGATATCGTAGCGCACCTCATGCCCGGCGAAATTCCTGGGCAGCACCGCGATCAGCGGCGCGGCCGTGCCCTTGACCAGCGTGACGGCGGCAAATTCCCGCCCCGTGGGCGGATCGATGCCGTTTTGGATCGCCTGCGCCTCCATATTGAATTTTTGGGACAGCAGGTTCCAGAGTTTGGTGATCTGATCCTCGCGCAGCATGGTCTACCCTTTCAGCGAGGAAATATCCTCAACCGCGATGCTGCCGCGGTTGCGGAAGAAGGTGACGAGGATGGCCAGGCCGATGGCGGCCTCGGCGGCGGCGACGGTCAGGATGAACATAGTGAACACCTGGCCCGACAGATCGCCCATGAAGCTTGAAAACGCCACGAAATTGATATTGACCGCCAGCAGCATCAGTTCGATCGACATCAGGATGACGATCACGTTCTTGCGGTTGAGGAAAATGCCGAACACCCCCAGGGTGAACAGGATCCCGGCCACGGTCAGGTAATGGAACAGCCCGACATCAGCCATGATCGCCCACCCCGGCGCCCGAAGGCACCTTGCGCAGCTGCACGACCGCCGCAGGATCGCGCGCGTTCTGCGCCGCCACCGCCTGTTTCCTGACCCCTGGGCGCACGCGGTGCGTCAGCACGATGGCCCCGATCATCGCCACCAGCAGGATCAGACCCGAAACCTGGAACGGAAAGACGTAATCGGTGTAAAGGATGCGCCCCAGCGCCTCGGTATTGGCGACATCGGCGGGTGCGGGCGCGTCGACCAGCGCCTCGGCCGGCAGGCTGCGCCAGGCGGCATACACCGTCAGCAGCTCGGCCAGCAGCAGGCCGCCGATCAGAAGACCGATGGGCACATATTGCATCGCCCCGCGCCGCAAGTCGGAGAAGTTGATGTCGAGCATCATCACCACGAACAGGAACAGAACCGCGACCGCCCCGACATAGACGATGACGAGGATCATCGCCAGGAACTCGGCCCCGATCAGCACGAACAGCCCGGCCGCGTTGAAAAAGGCCAGGATCAGGAACAGAACCGAATGCACCGGGTTGCGGGCCGTAATCACCATCAGGGCGCTTACGGTCAGCACGGCGGCAAACAGGTAAAAAGCCAGGGTTGCGAGCATGGGTTACAAGACGTTCGAAAAAGAAGAAAGCGGTGGCGATTCAACCACTTTTGAGACCTCAAACCTTCTAATATGTTCTCCCCGCCTCCGCAAGCCGGGTTGCACCATAAATCCCCCTGAAAATTTTTAGATATGAAAAATTTAAAGTCGGTCAGACTCTTGATTTTTCTCGGAGATGTTCGAAGATGGTCGAAGCGTTATCAAAACTGATTCCCCTCGTCACCCTTTCCGGTGAAACCATCATGACCCGATATCTGAATTTTGCAGCCTTCGCGGCCCTCGTTTTCTTTTCCACCCTGCCCGCTCTGGCCCAGGAAAAGACCATCAGCCTGGGCGCCGGGCTGCACGACGCCTTCGATGAGGCCGACGCCATGGACTTCCGGCTGGAATACCGGCACGACCGGATGCTTATTCTGCAGACCCGCCCCTATATGGGTGTGGAAGTGACCAGCGACGGCGCGGTTTACGCCAATGCCGGCCTGTTCGGCGACATTCCGCTCTCTCCGGAATGGACCCTGACACCCAGCCTGGGCGCCGGGTTTTACGGCGAGGGCAGCGAAGGCAAGGACCTGGGCCATGTCGTGGAATTCCGGGCGCAGGCGGAAATCGGCTACAATTTCATGAACGGCAGCCGCGTTTCGGGCGCCATCGGCCACACGTCCAATTTCGGTCTGGGGGAAGACAACCCCGGCGCCGGCAACGTGGGCATGTATTACCACGTCCCGCTGCGCTGGGTGGTGGGGAACTGATTACGGCTTGGGCGCAGCTTTCGCGCACGCTGCCGCCGCTTGGTTCATCACGCCGATGTAACCCTGCTGGGAAGCGACGAGATTTTTATAAGCGGCCGCGCTGACGTCTTCTTTTTCAAGCTTGAGGAAACCCAGGAGATTTTCGGCATTCGCCGCCGCTTCGTCAGCAACCAGATCATCTTCCACCGGATTGATAACGGCGCAAGGTACGGCCACGCCGTAAATCGTCCCCCCGAGCTTGCCCGCGACAACCGCGCCGCTGTTGTTTTCCTGCAAAGTCCGGAAACCAAACTCCGGCAGATCCTTGCCGCCGTATACGATCTCCACGAAACGTTTGCCTTCTTCCGCGGTCACGCCGGCAAAAAGCTGGTCTATGGCCACGAGCGCCTTGGGCGTGCTTTTATCCATGGTCATCAGGGTGGACAGCTTGCCACCTATTTTTGAAACCAGATCGGCATCGCCCGGCTGGCCCGCCTGAGCGGTGGAAAAAGCCTGGGCGGCGGCAAGGGTCAGGGCAGCGGCAAAAGTCTTGGACATCAGTGTCTCCGGATTGAAGGTTACAGAAAATCAGAAAATATACGGCGCGGTAAAAGGGTCGACCTCGGCCGTGCGCCCGGAAACATCCGCGATCTTCACGGGCGGATTGCCGAGCGCCTGCATCAGTCTTCGATACTCATCGTCCGGCAATTCGGACAGAGGTCTGCCCTCGTTCGCGAAAACGCCGGAAACGCCTTCCTTTTTCGGCGTTTCATGATGTATGACAGGGCCATTTATATGAATGATCGACATTTAGGGTTCTATCCTTTCTTCTTTAATGTTCACGAAATCAAGCGGTTTTATTTCCACGCCGCTGGCGCGGGCTTTTTTAGTGAACGCGCACATTTCATCCGCCGCGAACATGGCCTCGCGGGTTCGGATCATATAGCGGATAAGGTTGGCCCGGACGATCATATGCTGCTGGGTAAACGACTGCCCTTTCGTGACCAAAGAAGCCAAATCGGCAGCGTTTTGGACGGCTACACCGTAAAGCCCGTCTTTGTTGACTTCGGCGCGGCGGTTGGTTTCGTCCACATAATCGGCCACTTGATCGCAGGGGCGCGGATCGTCGCCGCTGCGGCTTTGAAAGTGAGCGACATCTTTAGTATCCACACCGGTAAAGGTGACTTGATCGACATCATCGGCGATGCCGAATTCCGCTTCCAGAAAAGCACGCCCTTCCGCGGCCGTTATGTCTCCCAGGAATTGCTGCTGCGCGGTTTTAAAGTCGGCACCGGCCTCGAGCTGTATCTCCATGGCTTCGAGGCGCGCCCTGACCTTTTGCGCCATATCCCATTCTTTGGGCGTCACCGAGCGCGGCTGGGGACGCGGATCGGCAAGCACATCGTGCGCGGCCAGTGCGGAAGCGGCGAAAGCGACGGCGGCGAGAATGTTTTTCACGGGCATGGCAAAACCCTCCCTGGGGAAAGAATGGGTATTTATATTATGGAATTTTAGGGGGTGTCAACGAAAAGCTGACGGCCCGGGAAACAGCTACCGGTAGCGGGCATCGGCCGCCAGATTGGCTGCTATCTGCGCCTCCCAGCGGTCGCCGTTATCCAGCAGTTTCTGCTTGTTGTAGAACAGCTCCTCGCGGGTTTCAGTGGCGAATTCGAAATTCGGGCCCTCGACGATAGCATCGACCGGGCAGGCTTCCTGGCACAGGCCGCAATAGATGCATTTGGTCATGTCGATGTCATAGCGCGTGGTGCGGCGGGAGCCGTCGGCGCGCGGTTCGGCTTCAATGGTGATGGCCTGGGCGGGGCAGATCGCCTCGCACAGTTTGCAGGCGATGCAGCGCTCCTCCCCGTTCGGATAGCGGCGCAGGGCGTGCTCGCCGCGGAATCGCGGGCTGATCGGCCCCTTTTCAAAGGGGTAGTTCACCGTCACGCGCGGCTTGAACATGTATTTGAACGTCAGGGCCATGCCCTTGACGATTTCGGAAAGAAGAAAGCTGCGCGCGAGAGCATCCATGGGGCCGAAGTATAAAGGCTCCGCCCGTTCCTGAAAAGCCCTCAAAAATGCGGGTAAGGAACGTGCCGGTGCGGCACCTGCGGCCCGCGGAAATGGGCGACCTGCTGCTTGTGATAGGGAATGAACAGAACATGCTCGGCCCGTATCTCGGGATTCCTGACGATGCAGTAATCCCCGATCTCCATCAGCAGCCGGGGAATAGCCATGCGCGCCGCCACGCCGGGCACGCCTTCCGCATGGTCGCGGGCGTGATCGCGGCCGCCGTAAAAGACGAACTTCTCGCTCATGTCGAACTGCTTTTGGTCACTGGCGATGCGTTCGACGATCAGGTCGTTGCGGTGCGCCATGCTGACGGTCTGATTTTTATGCATATCGGGCCGCTCGTCGACGCCGACGATCCGGATCCCCGCCTCTTTCACGGCCAGCATCATATTCCAGTAATAGAGCCATTGCTCGGAAGCGTAGGAATACTGGCGGCCGTTGATGAAGTCCACGACCGGGCGCGGATCGCCCTCGTCCTGCCAGGTTTCGAGCAACGGGTTGGCGCTGGCGGGGAAAATTTCAGTGTAGAATCTGGTTACGCCGGCTTCGGCAAGGATATCGGCGTTTCTGCGCACATAATCGGGGAAACAGTAAACGCCGTGGATCTCGCCGAGCGCCAGGCCTGCCGCATCGTCAAGAAGCTCCTTCAGGAAAGAATTCGCTCTCTCGGCCGAGCAGTTCACGCCGCGGGTTCTGCCGCGGAATTTAAGCTGCAAAGAATGGATGACGTCGCCGTAAATCATGACACGGCACGGCAGATCGCGGTCGTCTGCAGAGACGGTTTCATGAAGCACATACTCCCTGTTCGTGAGTTCTTCTTTGCGTTTACGGATAGCGCGGCAGGGATCGGAGAGTCAAGCTCCGCTACTGCGGCAGCGCGCCGGCGTAGAGCAGGACGCCCGCCACAACCACCACCCAGATCAGGGTGAAAGGCAGGAAAACCTTCCACCCCAGGCGCATCAGCTGATCGTAGCGGTAGCGCGGCAGCGTGCCCCGCACCCAGATGAAGAAGAACAGCACCGCCGACACCTTGAGCGCGAACCACGCGATCCCCGGCACGAACGACAGCGCCGCGATGTTGAATGGCGGCAGCCAGCCCCCGAGGAACAGCACCGTGGTCATCGCCGACATCAGCACCATGTTGGCGTATTCGGCCAGGAAGAAGAGCGTGAACAGCACGCCTGAATATTCGACCATGAACCCGCCCGACAGTTCGGACTCGCCCTCCGGTAGATCGAAGGGCGAACGGTTGGTTTCGGCCAGGATCGACACCAGGAACACCACCAGCATCGGCAGCAACATCACCTGCACCCACCAGGGCCGCGCTGCCGTCACGATCTCGCTCAGGTTCAAAGACCCCACGCACAAAAGCACGCAAACGATGATAAGCCCCATCGAGACTTCATAGGACACCATCTGCGACGCCGAGCGCAGCCCGCCCAGGAACGCATAGCGCGAGTTGGACGCCCACCCGGCCATGATCACGCCGTAAACCCCCATCGAGGAAATGGCGAACAGGAACAGGATTCCCACGTTGATATCGGCGATCACCCACTGCGCGGACACGGGGATCACCGACCATGCCACAAACGCCATCACCAGCATCAGGATCGGCGCCAGGACGAATACGGGCTTGTTGGCCTGCGTCGGAATGATGGTTTCCTTGCCCATCAGCTTGAACAAGTCGGCAAAAGACTGCAGCAGGCCGAAAGGCCCCACCAGAGCCGGCCCCTGCCGGCGCTGCATCGCGCCCAGCACCTTGCGTTCGGCATAGACGACGAAGGCCACGCTCAGCGCCACCGTCAGCAGGAAGGCAATGATTTGCAAAACCGACGCCCCGCCCACCGCCGCCCACGGCGGCAGACCCAAAGAGGAAAGAAAGTTTACAACCGTTTCCATGCTGTCTACTCCGCCGCCTGCGCCATCGCGCCTTCAACAAACGCCCGCGTGCATTCCGCCATGGTCGGGGAGGCGCGGCAGATCACGTTGGTCATGTAAAAATTCGCAACCGGCAGACGGAAAGCCTCCGTCACCGCCGCGCCCGATTTGCCGAACACGCCCCAGGGCGCAGGCACAACCTCGCCCACCTTTTCCATGTGCGGCCATTCCTCGATGATCCGGGCGCGCAGCTGATAAAGATCGGCGTAGGACAGAGGCTTGCCGCACAGCGCCGCTAGCTGATGCAGGATGGTCCAGTCTTCCTGCGCCTGACCGGGCGGATCGATGGCTTTGAGCGCCACCTGCACCCGGCCCTCAGTATTGACGTACAGCCCACCCTTCTCGGTATAGGCCGCCCCGGGCAAAATGACATCCGCGCGCGCCGCACCGGCGTCGCCGTGGTGTCCCTGATAGACCACGAAGGCCTTGGGGCTGATATACGACACCACTTCGCTGTCCACGCCCAGCAGATAGATGAAATCCGCCTTGCCGAGATCGAAGCTCTCGCGCGACCAGAATCCGATATCGAGAGCCCCCACCCGCGCCGCCGCGTTGTGCAGCACGTTGTAGCCGTTCCATTCCGGCCGGATCATGTTGAAATGCTCGGCCAGCTCGCGTACCAGCATCTGAACGGCGAAGCCATCGTCGCGCTGGAAGGCGCCGGTGCCCACGATCACCATCGGGAACTGCGCCGACGCCAGGGTTTTGGCGAACGGATGATTGTCCTTAAGCAGCGTCTGCAACGCCTGGGCCGTGTTGCCAATATGGATGTAGGGATAGGTCAGGTCGGCTGCCTCGCCGATCACTCCCACCTTCACCCGCTTGTTCAGCCAGGTTTTGCGGATGCGGGCGTTCACCAGCGTTGCCTCGTGGCGCGGATTGGTGCCGACCAGCAGGATGGCATCCGCTTTCTCAATATTAGCGATGCCGGTATTGAAGATATAGCCGGCGCGATAGGTCGGATCATAGAACGCGCCGTCGGTGCGGCACTCGAGCCATGCCCCGCCGGTGCCATTCATAAGATCCTTGAGCGCCACCATGGATTCCACATCGCACAGATCGCCCGCCAGCGCCACGCGCCAGTCCGGACGGGTGTTGGCAAGACGCTCGGCCACCACGCCCAGGGCGTGCGCCCACGACACCGGCTCGAGCCGCCCCTGAGCGTTGCGAACATAGGGCCGGTCGAGACGCTGGCGCTTGAGCCCGTCGACGGCGTAGCGGGAACGGTCATTGATCCATTCCTCGTTCACATCCTCGTTCAGGCGCGGCAGAATGCGCATGACCTCGTTTCCGCGCGCGTCGATGCGGATGTTCGATCCCACCGCGTCATGGACGTCGATGCTCTCGGTCTTGCGCAGCTCCCACGGGCGCGCGGTGAAGGCGTAGGGCTTACTGGTCAGCGCGCCCACGGGGCACACATCGACCAGATTGCCGGACAGCTCAGAAGACACCATCTTCTCGACGAACGTGCCGATCTCGACATCTTCGCCGCGGTTAAGCAGCCCCAGGGCGGGCGTGCCCGCCACCTCCTCGCCGAAGCGCACGCAGCGCGTGCACTGGATGCAGCGGGTCATGACGGTTTTCACCAGCGGCCCCAGCTCCTTGTCCTTCACCGCCCGCTTGCTTTCGTGATAGCGCGAACGGTCGAAGCCATAGGCCATGGCCTGGTCCTGCAGATCGCACTCGCCACCCTGATCGCAGATCGGGCAGTCGAGCGGATGGTTGATCAGCAACATTTCCATGACGCCCTTGCGGGCCTTCTTCACCATCTCGGAATCCGTCTTCACGGTCATGCCGTCGGCGCAGGCCAGCGCGCACGAAGCCTGCGGCTTGGGCGGGCCGGGCGCAACCTCGACCAGGCACATGCGGCAGTTCGCGGGCACGCTCAGGCGGTCATGATAGCAGAAGCGGGGAATCTCGATCCCCATCGTCTCGCAGGCCTGGATGATGGAGGTCCCGGCAGGAACTTCAATCTCGGTACCGTCGATGGTCAGCTTGGGCATGCTCTTAGGACTCGCAAGAGGTTCAGTCAGGACGTGCAGCTACTTTATGTCTTCGTTTTTCCTTCGACAAGGCCTTGTTTATGCTTTCAGACCTGCGTTTTGACGCGCCCGGATCGTCTTCGTTACGAAAATCGCTACCTGTTCCTAAGGATACGCGCCCGCACCTTCTCGAGCGCCCGGCCCAGCAGAGGAACGTCCGCCAGCGCCGCCGTCAGATCCCAGTAGTCGGTCTGGGACATGACCAACCCTTCGGGCGAGAACATCGCCTCGCTGGTGCCATGCAGGACGACCTCCCGCCCCTTGCGGATGAAAACACATTCCCAGCGCAGATAGACCGTGTGCCCGTCCCGCCCCCAGGCATGATCGGTCACCCGGATCCGCGCGTCGGGCGCCTTGCCCAGAACCGTGCCCCAGAAGGCCGCCATTTCGTCATGGCCCCGGCTGGTGCCCAGGGGACAGCTGTGCGCGATGCGGGGATCGGCGACCTTCTCGATGAAGCGCAGGGAGCGCGGGGTCAGGTTTTCGTAGTAGCCGATCAACTCCTCAAGCGGCTTCTGGAAGTTCATGGCCGGATCGAACAGGCGCGGCTTGCGGATGGTGTTGGCTTGGGAATTCATGGCGATCATCCTTTTCAGCCATTAAAAAATCATATTGTAATGGTTTTGTGGCGCAGCGCCCATAAGGAAACCGCGAATGACCGAAACACCCGTCGAAAAACCCCTGAAAATCTTCATCGCCGTGGTGATCAGCGTGGCCCTGTTCTCAATCATGAACATGTTCGCCAAGCTGGCGATGGAAACGCAGTCGGTGCCCCAGACCATGTTTTTCCGCAATGCCGTCGGGCTTATTCCGGTGCTGGCACTGATTTTATGGGTATACCGCGATCCGCGTCTGTTCAAAACATCGCGGCACATGGGCCATTTCGTGCGTAGCATCATCGGTTTCGGCGCCATGATCTGCTTTTTTACCTCCTTCGCCCTGCTGCCGCTCGCCAACGCCTCCGCCATCCATTTCGCCTCGCCGCTGATCCTGGTCCTCCTGTCAGTGTTCTTCATGAACGAACGGGTCGGACCACACCGCTGGGGTGCCGTGATCGTTGGCCTGCTGGCGGTGCTGTTCATGCTCCAACCCGCCGGCGAGGGCAATTTTGCCGGCAGCGTGGTGGCGCTGGCCGCCGCCTTCATGGGCGCGTTCGTCATGATCGCCATCCGCAAGCTGGGCATGACCGAAAACCCGCTGACCATCGTGTTCTATTTTTCCATCTACAGCACCCTGTTCAGCGCCTTGTGGATGATCACGGCGTGGGAACCGGTGACGGGCCTCAGCCTCTTTTACCTGATCTGCACCGGGCTGATCGGCGGCCTGGCCCAGGTATTCACCACCTACGCCTATGCCCACGCCCCGGCCTCCTTCGTCAGCCCCTTCACCTACCTGGCGCTGATCTTCGCCTGCCTGCTCGACTGGGCGGTGTGGGGCAAGGTGGCGGACGGGCACATCCTGGCCGGCAGCGTGGTCGTCATAGCAAGCGGCCTCTACATACTTCACAGGGAAGCCCGGAAGCATTATACATCCACGACCCAAACCACTCTGGAGCCGTGAGACCCGTTCATGACCTTTGTCGTTACGGAAATATGCATCAAATGCAAATACACCGACTGCGTCGAGGTCTGCCCGGTCGACTGCTTCTATGAGGGCGAGAACATGCTGGTCATCAGCCCGGACGAGTGCATCGACTGCGGCGTGTGCGAGCCCGAATGCCCGATCGACGCCATCATCCCCGACAGCGACCCCAAGGCCGACGGCTGGGTCGAGATCAACCGGCAGTACGCCGCCCAGTGGCCCAACATCACCCGCCGCAAGGATGCCCCGGCCGACGCCGACAAATTTAAAAATATGAAAAATAAATATAGGGACTGGTTCAGCCCTAAGCCCGGCGATGGCGATTAAAGTGTCATATGAATATCATCTTATAACATTCTGTTTTTTATTGATTTTAACTTACATATATCATTTTACTTTATGACAAAATATGAATTTTAGGGTTGAAATTTCACTCTTTTTTAACTATAGTCCTTCAACGCACAAGACAGTTACCGAAATCCAGACGTTGCGAACCCCGCTCCCGGTATGGCCGGAACCGGCTCCGGTTGGGGATTTTTCGAGGAACGAACTGAATAAAGTCCCTGTAAGGTGCTGTTTTTATTGTGTTAATTTGCCCCCTTGCGGGGCCGCAGCAAAGGGTCGGTTCATGGCGACGAAAGCAAAAACTTCCGCAAAATCTGTCAAAAAACTTTCCAGGAAATCCACCCCCCTGAAGGCCTCTGCTGCCAAGGCCAAAGCCAAGAAACCCAGCCTGCAGACCGCCGCCGCGCGCGTCAAAGCCGCCGCGCCCGCCGTCAAGGCCGTCACCAAAAAACTGCCGCTCAAGACGGTTGAAACCCCTGCAGCCAAGCCGCTGTCGACCAAAATCGCGCCCTCGCCCGTCACCACCCTGGCGGCGCGCGCCAACGCCCTCAAGCCCGCCGCCCCGGTAGCCGTGCGTCAGGGCGCCCTGGCGACGCAGAGCGCCGGTTCGGGCCGTCCCAACAGCCCCTTCGCCGCCGCGCGTCCCGCCGGCAACGCGCCCCAGCGCGTGATCGTCACCACCGCGCCCAAAGCGCCGCTCAACGACAACGGCGCCGTCGATTTCAAGGTCGGAGACTATGTTGTCTACCCCGCCCACGGCGTCGGCCAGGTCGAGGAGATCGAAAGCCAGACCATCGCCGGCATGGCCGTGAAGCTGTACGCGATTCGCTTTGAAAAGGACCGCATGCTGCTGAAAATTCCCGTGTTCAAGGCCCGCACCGCCGGCCTGCGCAAACTGTGCTCGAACGACCGCATGAAGGACGCGATGAAGACCCTGCAGGGCCGCGCCCGCATCAAGCGCACCATGTGGAGCCGCCGCGCCCAGGAATACGAAATGAAGATCAATTCGGGCGATCCCGTCTCCATCGCCGAAGTCCTGCGCGACCTGCGCCGGAGCAACGACGACCAGGAGCAGTCCTACAGCGAACGCCAGATCTATCAATCGGCGCTCGAGCGTCTGGCCCGCGAAGTCGCCGCGATCCAGAAGATCACCGAAATCCAGGCCGCCGAGCAGCTGGAAACGATCCTGCGCAAGGTCGCTTAGGCTTTTCATTATCTCGGATTTCAAAAACCCGCCCCTGTGGCGGGTTTTTGCTTTTTGTAGAAACCCATGGAGTACGGAAAATGACCGAGGACGAGCGCCCTTCAGCCAACCAGCTGCGCCGCACTTACAACAACATCAGCATCCAGCCGTACCATGTCGAGTTGATCCTCGACCTGCAGCGCCGCGGCTGGCTCAATCCGCGCAGCAGAGGACGGGAGGCCCAGGTCGGAAAAGTGGTCAGCCTGTCACCCGAAGAATCGATTCTCGCCCGGGCGATTCTGTCGCTGGGCGTGTCTTTGAATTCAGGCTTGCCCTTAAGAGCGGCAGAGAGAGCCGCTTCAGCCCTGCAGAAGCTGGATGAAGGACGACAGAATACATGTTCTCATAACAAGGGTTATGTTCCTTAATATCAATATATTATAGGTAGATATTAATGTATTACACTAAGAAATGCCCGTACGAGCCCTGAAAAAATATATCTGTCCGCACCGCGAATCATTGGTGCCTGCCCGAATTTGCAGTAAAATTCTCATGACATTCTGTAAGCCTCCCGTCCGGGGGGCTTTATCCCTTTTATGACTTTTACCGGGAACACACCGCGTGTTTCATGATTCCGTCTGCACCACCGCTACTGATGCCCGTTTCGCGCTGATGGGCACGCCCCGCCGTGTCTGGGCGATTCCGGCCATTCACGGCGACCTTGAACGGCTTATGGGCCTTCACGATTCGCTGCTGCCGGTCCTGTGCCCCGGTGACCGCATCGTCTATCTGGGCAACTACGCCGGGCCGGGAAGCGATCCGTGTGGCACGATTGACGAAATCCTGACCTTCCGCCGCCTGGTGCTGGCCCTGCCCGGCATGATGGCACACGACATCGTCTATCTGCGTGGCATCCAGGAGGAAATCTGGAACAAGCTGCTGCAGATCCAGTTCTGCAATAACCCTTATGATGTGATGATCTGGATGTACGGCCAGGGCGTCGCCCACACGCTGGCGGCCTACGGCCACGACCCGCAGGACGGCCTGAATGCCGCCCAGGAAGGGGTCATGAGCCTGACGCGCTGGACGGGGCGCCTGCGCCAGACCCTGCGCCGGTACAAGGGGCACGAGATTTTCGCGACCCAGCAGCGCCGCGCCGGCCTGACCAGCGAAAACATCTCCTGCCCCCTGCTGTTCGTGCATGCCGGGCTCGACCCCCGCAAATCGCTGCTCGACCAGGGCGACAATTTCTGGTGGGGCGCGCCGCAGTTTAACGCCATGCGCGACGCCTACGCCCCCTTCCGCAAGGTCATACGCGGGTATGATCCGGCCCGTCAGGGGCTGAAAATCGACCGGATTACGGCAACTATAGACGGCGGCTGCGGCTTCGGCGGCCCCTTGGTCTGCGCCGGGTTCGACCGCCAGGGCGCGGTTTTCGAGCTTCTGGAAGCCTGATCCGCAAAAACCTTGAAATCGGCCTTTGTCCTCCCCCTTTCGGTCACAATCCGGGGGGTAAACTAAAACTGTCAACCGCACGTATACAGTTTAACCGCCGTTTGCAGGAGGACGATCATGGCTCATATCGACGATGTCAGTACCCAGAAAGCCAACATGGATTACATCCGTACATCCATGAACGAGCCGCTGTTGGAAAAGGATCACGAACTTGACCTGGCCCGCCGCTGGCGGGAAAAGGGCGACGAAAAAGCCCTGCACGAGCTGGTGCGTTCTTATACGCGCCTGGTGGTGTCTATGGCGGCACGCTTCCGCAATTACGGTCTGCCGACCGGCGACCTGATCCAGGAGGGGAATATCGGCCTGATGCAGGCGGCCGCCCGCTTCGAGCCTGAACGGGGTCTGCGTTTTTCCACTTATGCTGCCTGGTGGATCCGTTCCGCCATTCAAGACTATGTCCTGCGCAACTGGTCGATCGTACGCACCGGCACGACGGCGGCACAGAAATCACTGTTCTTCAATCTGCGCCGCCTGCGCGCCCGCATCGAGCAGGCCAGCGCCGAGCCGCTGGACGACGAGGGCAGACGCCTGATCGCGAAAGAACTCGACGTCGGCATGGATGATGTGATCGAGATGGAAGGACGCCTGACCGGCGCCGACCAGTCGCTGAACGCCAAGATCGGCATCGATCAGGACAGCGAATGGCAGAACCTGCTGGCGGACGAGCGCCCCAACCCCGAGGACATCGTCATCGGCATGAAGGACGCCCAGACCCGCTCGGCATGGCTGGGCCGCGCCCTGGGCGAACTGAGCGACCGCGAGCAGACTATCATCCGCGAACGCCACCTGACCTACGAACCGGTGACGCTCGAAGACCTCGGCCGCCAGCTCGGCGTCAGCAAGGAACGCGTGCGCCAGCTGGAACAGCGGGCGATGGACAAGCTGAAAATCTCCATCGGCCGCCAGGCCGGTGGCAACAGCGAAGCGGCTTTCTTCTAAACACAGGCGTCAGGCTGCCGAGAGCAGCTTGACGCATTCGCTGATGTCGTGAACAGATTGCGACGTGATCTGCGCGCTGGCCGAGATGTCTTTGGTCACGACGCTCTGCTCCTCGATCGCGCTGGCAACGCTGTTGACGTACTGGCTGACGGAGTCCGCCGCCGCCACCACGTCGCTGACACTGGCCGCCACCTGCTCGGACACTTTCTGGATGGAAGAAATTTCCTCAGTAATGCCGTTGGTCGCGGCGCTGGTCTGATTTGCCAGATTCTTGACTTCCGATGCCACCACGGCAAATCCTTTGCCAGCTTCGCCGGCACGCGCAGCCTCAATGGTGGCATTAAGCGCCAGCAGATTGACCTGTTCCGCGATGTCGCGTATCAGACTGACAACCGTTTCCATTGACTTCGAGCTTTGCAGCATCTGGGTGCTGGCCGCGCCCGCCGACTGGGTTTTCTCGACGATATCGTCGACCGCAACCTTGGAAAGGTTCATGTTCTTACTGATTTCGACAATCGAAGCCGACATTTCCTCGGAAGCGGCGGCGACGCTCTGGATGCTGGTGTAAGTCTGATCGACCAGGTTTGATACCTGCAGACGGGTGGCCATAAGCGCCGTAATATCGGTGGCGAATTTGACAACCTTGAACGGCTTGCCGTTCATGTCGAAGATGGGGTTGTAGGATGCCTGGATCCAGATTTCCTTGCCGTGCTTGCCGACGCGCTTGTATTCGCGCGATTCGAATTCACCCCGGCGCAGCTTTTCCCAGAACTGCTTGTATTCCTCGCTGCCGGCATAGGCCGGCTCGACGAACATGCTGTGATGCTTGCCCTTGATCTCGTTGAGGCTGTAGCCGGTCACGGCCAGGAAATTCTCGTTGGCGTCGATGATGGTGCCGTCGAGATTGAAATGGATCACGGCCTGCGATTTGCCGATGGCCGCGATCTGACCGGAAAAATTCGCGTTTTCCAGCTTCTGTTTCGTGATGTCGGTCGCGAACTTGACGACCTTGAACGGCTTGCCGTTCATGTCGAAGATGGGATTATAGGACGCCTGGATCCAGATCTCTCGCCCGCCCT
The DNA here is from genome assembly GCA_964577255.1 of uncultured Pseudobdellovibrionaceae bacterium. GTDB lineage: Bacteria > Pseudomonadota > Alphaproteobacteria > Micavibrionales > Micavibrionaceae > Micavibrio_C. Next base: position 35,420 of record CAZNYM010000008.1, read on the forward strand.
TGCCATAGCGTTTATATTCCCCGGAATCGAATTCGCCCCGGCGCAATTTTTCCCAGAACTGCTGATATTCGACGCTCTTGCCGTAGACGGGATCGACGAACATGTTGTGATGGCGCCCTTTGACCTCCTGGAGCTCGTAGCCGGTCGCCGCCAGGAAGTTCTCGTTGGCATCGACGATGATGCCGTCGAGATTGAAATGAATGACAGCCTGAGATTTATTGATTGCCGCGATTTGGCCGGCATGATCGGCGCTATCAAGCTTTTGCCTGGTGACGTCAGTTGCGAATTTCACCACCTTGAAAGGCTTGCCGCTTTTGTCGGCGATAGGACTATAAGAAGCTTGTATCCATACTTCCTTGCCGTTTTTGCCGATACGGCGGCACTCCTTGGTATCGTGCTCCTTGCGGCGCAGTTTTTCCCAGAACTGTCGGTATTCCGTACTTTTGGCAAAATCGGGATCGACGAACATGCTGTGATGCCGCCCTTTAATCTCCTCAAGGCCGTAGCCCATTGTGTCGAGAAAATTCTTGTTGGCGGTTATGATGTTCCCATCGAGATCGAATTCGATCAGCGCCTGGGATCTGTCGAGAGACTTGAGTTTAGCGGATGCTTCGTTGCGAAGCAGGGACGAAAACCGTGAGAACATGGCCAGGGACCTCCTGAAATACATTTCTTACAAATGCACTCTGCGGAGAATGATCTGCCCGGCCCGCCCTGCGGTCAATTATTCCAAGGCATAGCCATACCGGGACTGAAATCGCGCGTGTTACTTTGGCGTTTTAGCGCCCGACAATCTTGTATCCAGCACCGGCCTTGAGCGGTGCGGACGGTGAAGGCAGGGCGTTGAGAACCGCGAACCATTCAAGCGGCGCTTCCTCGAGCTCCATGCGCCGGGCCATGGTTTGCGCCGTTTCCCCCTGCCCGGCCCGGACGATCCGCAGCTTTTGTGGATGGATCGACTGCTTTTCAGAAGCGCTGAGATGGCGAAGGCTGTAGGTCATCGCCTTGAGAGATTCGAGAACGCTTTCCCCGGCACTCAGAGGTATGGCGATCTGGAAGCGGTAGAGCATGTTGTCACGCCCCTGTATGGCGATCAGCCTTATATGCGAAGGACGGCCGTTGACCTGGCCGTTGAAACCAGCGCTGGCCCCGGGGCGGCCGTTTACGACGATATCCTCGGGCCGGGCCTCAGGCATCTGACCCTTGAGCCAGACCTGGCTTATATAGGTGGCGGGCGTAGCGCCCGATGGCAGAGCGGCGGCATCAAAAACAAAAGCCGCACCGCTGGCGCGCGATGAGCCGACCAGCTTTTCCGGCAGGTTTTCAACCGTGAACCCCCGGGGGATCGTGAATGTGAAATCCATCGCCGGATGCCAGAACGCGCCGTCGCGCACGAAACCATGACGCGGGCTGTCGCCGAAGATCATGCCGTCGATCTGCCTGAGATAAGCTTCGGCGTTGACCGTGCCCTGATTTTTTGCATAGCGCCCGGCCTCGGCCACCGACTCCGCCACGCGCTGATCTGTCTGCGGGTGGGTGGAGAAATAGCTGAAGGGTTCGGGTTGGCCCTTGATCCTGCTTTCAAGCGCGGCGGCGCGGCCCATGCTTTCCAGGAAACGCGCCATGGCGAAAGTATCGTAGCCGGCCTTATGCAGGTAACGCACACCCAGGTGATCGGATTCGCTTTCCTGGCTGCGGGAATAGGATTTGGTGTAAAGCTCGGCCCCGAGGTCGAGAACCTGCGATGCACCCTGGCTGTCGAGGGCGGCCGCCAATGCCGCCGTGCCCAGCGCCGTCACGATGCTGCGCGAATAACGCTCGGCTGAATGGCGGCCGGTGATGTGCCCGATTTCATGCGCCAGCACGGCGGCCAATTCGGCTTCGTCATTGGCGAGCGCCAGAAGCCCGCGCGTGACATATATATAGCCCCCCGGGATGGCGAAGGCATTGATCGTCGGCGTATCGAGGACCGTGAAGGTATAGCGCACATCGGGCCGCTCGGTATGTACGGCCAGCGACTGGCCTATCCGGTCGACATAGGCCTGAAGTTCGCGGCTGTCGTCGGGCAGCCCAAAGGTTTTCAGGACTTTCTGGTGCTCCTCAATCCCGATGGACTGCTCCTGCTGCGGGGTCATGAGCGCAGTGAACTGGTTTTGCCCCGTGGCAGGGTTGACGGTGCAGGCGCTGGAACCCAGCAACGCCGCCACGGCAAGGATCTGGACAAACACGGGGGAAAAAGTCCATTCTGTGCGCATGAAAAAATCCTTTCACAGGGTCCTGTTTCTGCTGGCCTGTCTTTTTATCATTCCGGCCGCCGCGCAGGAAGAGAAAACGCCGCCGGAAAAGCCGGCATCCGAAGGCAAAAATGTGGCGGCGCCCGATCTTGGCCTTGAACTGCGCAATATGGGCATCGTAACCGTCACGCGGGTGATCGACCCCCTGCGCACCGAGCTTGATGACGGGCGGATCGTGCAGCTCAGCACACTGGATTTCCCCGACCTCGCGCCCGAAAGAGCGGGCGACCTGTCGGCGCTGGCGCTCGACCGCCTGCGGGCGATGCTGGAGCAGAAGCGGGTTACGCTTTATCAGACAAAAAACGAGGACAAGGGCCGGCGTAACCGCATGGGCTATCACCTGGGGCACCTTGTCACCCACAACCCAGGCGGCGCGGATGACAATATCTGGGTGCAGGGCAGCCTGATCGCAAGCGGCCTGGCGCGGATCCTGCCCGTGGCTGACAACACCGAAGCGGCGGAGGCCCTGCTTGCGCTTGAAAGCACCGCGATCGAAAACAAGGCGGGGCTGTGGGCCGAGGGGAAATTCCCCGTTCTGACGGACAAGGATGCAACCAGCGCCCTTAACACCTACGCCGTAGTGGAAGGCGTCGTGTTAAAAACGGCAGCGGTCAACAACGTCGTGTATCTGAATTTCGACGATAACTGGATGAAGGATTTCAGCATCGGCATCCCCCCCGAAGTGCGGCAGAAGCTTTCGCGCCAGGGGGTCAATCCGCTCGATTTTGCCGGGAAACGGATCCGTGTGCGCGGCTGGGTCGAGAATTACAACGGGCCTTATATCAAGCTGGCCGATCCGGCCTGGCTGCAAGTCTTGCCAGACCCCCCGCCAGCGGATACAGTGGACGATAATCGTTAATATCTTAACGAACAGGTTGCCGTGATGCAGGCCCATGCCCGCCGCGTTCCGCAGTTCGATCTGTTTGCGCCGCTTGCGCCTTATGCCAGCGGCTATCTTGATGTGGACACGCCGCACCGCCTCTACTGGGAGCAGTCGGGCAATCCCGACGGCGCGCCCATCCTGCTGATCCACGGCGGCCCCGGCGAAGGCACCCTGCCCGTGCACCGCCGCTTCTTCGACCCTGACCATTACCGCATCATCGCCTTCGACCAGCGCGGCGCCGGACGCTCGCAGCCCCTGGGTTGCCTTGAAAGAAATTCCCTTCCTCTGCTCATAAACGACATCGAGCGCCTGCGTGAACATCTGCGCATCGAGCGCTGGCACCTGTTCGGCGGTTCGTGGGGCAGCACGCTGGCGCTGGCCTACGCCCAGAAGCACCCGCAGCGCTGCAGCGCCATGATCCTGCGCGGCATCTTCCTGATGGAGCAGGAGGAGATCGACTGGTTCTTCTTCGGCATCCGCCAGATCTTCCCTGAAGCCTGGGAGCAGTTCGCAAATTTCGCTCCCGCCGACCGCCAGGACGACCTGCTGGCTTATTATTATGCGGCGCTGACAGGCGAGGACCGTGAAAAGGCTTACGAGGCAGGATTGCGGTGGTGTTTGTACGAAGGGGCCTGCGCTTCGCTGATCCCCAATTACGAGACGATTACATCGGATACACAGAAGGAGACCGCCTGGTCGATGGCGCGGATCGAGGCGCATTACTTCACCCGCGAAATCATTCCCCGGGCCCGCAGCCTGATTGGCGAGATCGACATCATCCGCGCCATTCCCGCGATCATCATCCAGGGACGCTACGACATACTGTGCCCTATGCGCTCGGCCAACCGGCTGCACCAGGCCTGGCCCGAGGCCGATTACGTGATCGTGCCCGACGGCGGTCATGCCGCCCTAGACCCGGCCATCCGCACCCGCTTGATCGAAGCGACCGAAAATGCCAAAACCATACGCTGAAAACAGGAGCGAGACATGAGTTTCAAGACACTGCGCGATATCGACGTCAAAGGTAAAAAGGTGCTGCTGCGCGCCGACCTCAACGTTCCGGCCAAAGACGGGCGTGTTACCGACACGACCCGCATCGACCGCCTGAAGCCGACGATCGATTACCTTTGCGACAAGGGCGCCTTCGTCATCGTGCTGTCGCATTTCGGGCGCCCCAAGGGCGGACCGGAGCCGGAATTCTCGCTCGCCTTCCTGCCTCCTGCCCTTAAGGCCGGCTGGGGCCGCGACGTCGCGTTCGTGCCCGCGTCCACGGGCGAGCCGGTCAAAACAGCCATCGCGGGCATGAAGCCCGGCGGCATCCTGCTGCTTGAAAACCTGCGCTTCCACAAGGGCGAGGAAGCGAACGATCCTGCTTTCGTGCGTGAGCTGGCGGCGCTTGGCGATCTGTATGTCAACGACGCTTTCTCGGCCGCGCACCGCGCCCATGCCTCGACCGAGGGGCTTGCGCACCTGCTGCCCACGGCGGCGGGGCTGCTGATGGAAGAAGAGCTGAAAGCGCTCAACGCCGCGCTTGAGAATCCGGCCCGGCCGGTCATGGCCCTGGTCGGCGGCGCGAAGATATCGACCAAGCTCGATCTGCTCGGCAACCTGGTCGGGAAAGTTGACATGCTGGTGCTGGGCGGCGGCATGGCCAACACTTTCCTGGCGGCGCAGGGTGTCGACGTGAAAAAATCTCTGTGCGAGAAGGATATGCTCGACAACGCCCGTTTGATCATGGACAAGGCGAAAAAACAGGGCTGCGAAATCATCCTGCCCGTTGACGGCGTGGCCGCGGACGCTTTTTCAGCCACGGCCAAGACGACTGTGACGGCGGCAGATAAAATTCCCGAAGGCACCATGATCCTCGACATCGGGCCGCAAAGCGCCGCGCATATCGTCGAAAAACTGAAAGGCTGCAAAACGGCGGTCTGGAACGGCCCCCTGGGCGCATTTGAAATAAAACCCTTCGACAAGGGCACGGCCGAAGTGGCGCAGGCGGTGGCGGCCCTGACCGCGCAGGGAAAACTCGTGTCGGTCGCCGGCGGCGGCGACACGGTGGCGGCGCTGGAAGCAGCGGGCGTGACCGAAAAAATGAGCTATGTTTCAACCGCGGGCGGCGCATTCCTGGAATGGATGGAAGGAAAAGCCCTGCCCGGCGTAGCAGCGCTAAGCGCGTACAGGAACGCGGCCTAACATCAAGCCACGATAAGATTGCCGCTTGCGACCAGCGCCGCTTCGTCGGTCAGGCCGGTGACATTTTTGACGACCGCGATCTGATCTTCTAGACTGGCCAAGACCATATAGTGAAACTGATAAATATCGCTGCTATCACTGTTTATATCAGCTCTGTCGTCACTGCCAGGATTGGGCAATGCTCCTTGCCCAGCACCGCCGATGAAATTTGTTGCAAACAAAATGTATTCATAATCGTTATATTGTACCATTATCATGCTCCTTAGCCAGATTTCTTACGGGTTTATTCGGTAGCTTTACGTCCGTCGGTACTTCGATAAGTTCCAGTATCTATTTTTGCCCAAGATTGATCGATAGTAGGATTGCGCTCTTTTGTCATGAAATACCAAAACTTGCATGTTACAACTAATAGCATCAATAAAATTACGATACTTATCGTGAGCTTTTTCCACTTTTTCGCTTTTGAAATTTCTGTTATGAATTTTATTCTTTACTCTCCTCCAAAACTTATTCATTGCATTTACCATCGTGGTTATACCCCGCCTACACGTCACATTCAACTTACTGTTGCATTCCTATAATGTGCAGCCCATTGGTGATCACAGATCTTCTCAAGACAATCTCTTGCAAAGTTGCCAAATTTCTGTAGCCGAAGTGAGGAGCTTTCGCCTCCGTTGGTTCGCTTTTCTATCTTTTTATCTTGGGGGCTATAAAAACGCGGCTGAAGTCTTCGGCCCGCGTGGGCCGGGTTCAGTCATCGCCTTCGATATATTGCTCTTTGACCATCTTCATGGCGGCTTCGGGGCGGACCGAGTCAAAATAAGCCATGACCTGGTTCATGTTGCCCTGCGCGTCGGCGCGGCTGCTGGAGCGCATGCGGCTTGTGAGCAGGTAGATCATGGCGCATTCGTTCTTCTGGATCCCCAGCGCGCGGCAGACGACCGCCAGACCCTTGCCGGAGGGCTGCGCCAGATAATCATGGACGGTTTTGACCGGCAACCCGGCGTAAAGCGCGAACAGCGCGATGAAGCTGGTCAGCTGGCCGCGCTTGAGGCTGTTGAGCAGCGCCTGCAGGGTCAGCTTGCCGCCCTCGGCGTATTGCCGCGCGGCGCGCATGATGGATTCGGGCGGCATGAATTCGCTTTCGGCGGCCGGGTCGGTGAATTCGACGATCACCTCGTCGACCGCGCCCAGCACCGCAACGTCGGTGATGCCGAAATAAGACTGGATATATTCGCGCAGTTCGCGGCCCACATGCTTATAGAGAGCGCGGGCCAGATTTTCCGGCAGTTCGGGGCGCATCAGGAGCGGGCGCGCCAGATCCTCGCTCTCCGTCGCCATGACGGCAAAAACATCAAGCGCATGACGGGTCAGGCGCGCCTTGTCGTTCCGCGTCAGGCGCAGCGCCGTGGGCATGTCTTTCTTGTCCGCGAGAACGTCGACGATTTCATCGCTCAGGCTTTCACGCGCGGCGATCGCCTGCCAGTACGCGGGCCCCTGGGCCTTGATGATGTAAAGGAGGTCGATGTCGCTCAGCACAGGGCTGCGCTCAAGCACCGGCGCGGCCACGGAAATCTCGTCGTTCGCCAGATGCAGAACCAAAGGCAGCGGCGCCTGCGGCATGACGGAAAGGCGCTCGGCCACGGCCTGGCGCAGATCCGTCTCCGCCTGGCGGATCAGGGTGATCAGGGCTTCGGACAGGAGACTCTGCTCGCGCTCGTTCAGTTCGATGTCGGGATCGAGCAGGCCGGCAACGGCGTTGGTCATGTGGCTGCGGGCATGGGGGTCCTCTTTCGCACTCAGATAGAGCTTGTGCGAATCATGCAGATCGACCAGAAGCGCGGTTACCCGCGAGGATTTGTCGATAATACGCATATCCATCCGTTTTCCCTTGGAAAACTCGTTTTTATGGTGTCGAAGGCCTGAATCAGGACTGATACAGCAGATTCAAGCTGGTAGCGCCGGAACGGCAGAAAGAGCTTTAAGTACACACTCCAAACCCAGGCTTTCTCACACGCCCCTAATTGTGGCCACGGCGGGTTTATAAGTGGTTAATATGCCGGGAAAATTCTTAAAATACGGCCCGTAGCAGTAAAGAATTTCTTAAGCCGGATAGGGTATGATATATTCCTAGGGCAGTAGATGCGCTCGATTCCTGCGTGTTTCTGTGTTTTTGTCGATTTATCTGGGGGTTTTCATGCCGGCACCGGTCAGCAGCAGTCCCATACAGCAGGCCTACACCAATCCTTACCAGCAAAAGCTGCAGGAGCTGAACGAGTCCGAGCAGCGCCGGCCGGAGGCCAACCGCGCCCAGCCGCGCGAGGCCGCCAGCGCCGGAACCCAGGAAACCGAGACCCGCAACGAGCGCCGCGCCGCCGTGGAAGACCGGGGCGAAAGCCGCGCGGACGACAGCTCTTCCGGTCGCCGCGGCGGCCTGGTCGATGTGACCGTCTGATTGAAATTGAATGACGGCCGCAGAGATGCAAAACTCCCCCGACGGGGAGTTTTTTCATGGCCAAAGACGAGAACTGGGACCAGTACGGCGATTACCTGAAGCTTGGGCGGATACTGGGCGCGCAGGAGCCCTGGAGCGGCCGCGAAGGCCGCGCGCCCGCGCACGACGAAATGCTTTTCATCATCTTCCACCAGGTCAGCGAACTGTGGTTCCGGCAGATCGTCCACGAGCTTGACGCCCTGCACGCCCATTTTTCCAAGCCCGCCGTCGACGACCGTGAGATACAGCCGATCCTGCGCAGCCTCAACCGCATCGCAGAGATATGGAAGATACTGATCGCCCAGGTCGACATCCTCGAGACCATGACGCCGCAGGGTTATATCGATTTCCGCGATTACCTCGGCACCGGTTCGGGATTCCAGAGCGCGCAGTTCCGCCTGATCGAGATCAAGCTGGGATTGAGCCGGGAGCGGCATATTCCCGTGTTCCATGCCGATTTCGACGCCCGCCTGCGCCGGGAAAGCCGGACGGCAATCAAGGATGCCGAAGGCGCTCCTTCGCTGTTCGATTGCGTCGACCGGTGGCTGGCGCGCATGCCCTTCCTTGAGAACGGCGGCTATCAGTTCAAAGAAGCGTACAGGCAGGCGATCGGGCAGATTTTCGACGACAAGGAAAAACGCCTGCCCGCCAATATCGACCCGCAGGCGCGCGAAAAAGAGCGCGAGGCCATCGCCCGTGGCCGGCAGAAATTCGTCAGCATCTTCGACGAACAGGCCTTCGCCGCCCTGAAGGAAAAAGGCGCCTGGTATCTGTCGTGGCGCGCGGTGCAGGCGGCTTTGTTCATCACCAGCTATGCCGCCGAGCCGGCGCTGCAGGGGCCGTCGCGGATTTTAAACCTGCTGATGGATATCGACGAGGCGCTGGCGCGCTGGCGCTACCGTCATGCCCTGATGGTTCAGCGCATGATCGGTGTGACCGTGGGCACGGCGGGGTCTTCGGGCTACGGCTATCTGTTGGAAACCATCGAGAAACACAGGATCTATACCGACATCTTCGCGCTTTCGACCTATCTCATCCCCACGCGCAGCCTGCCGCCGCTGCCGGAATCCCTGCAGCAAGGCATGGATTACGGTTACGTCACTGAAAAGCGGGCTCGGTGAAGGAACGCAACTTGCGGCTGTGCAGCCGCGCGGGGCCGCTGTCGCGCAGCAGGGACATAGCCAGAAGCCCGATCTGCAGATGCTGCTCCACCCGGTCGCGGTAGAATTTATCGGCCATGCCCGGAAGTTTCAATTGCCCGTGCAGGGGCTTGTCCGACACGCATAAAAGCGTACCGTAAGGAACACGAAAGCGGAAACCGTTGGCGGCGACGGTTCCGGATTCCATGTCGAGCGCGATCGCCCGGCTCTGGCTCAGGCGCAAATTTTGGCGGATATGCGGACGCAGCTCCCAGTTGCGGTCGTCCACCGTGGCGACCGTGCCCGTGCGCATGATTTTCTTGAGATCGTAGCCCTTGAAACCCGTCACCTGAGAAACGGCCTGCTCGAGCGCCACCTGGATCTCGGCCAGTGCCGGCACTGGAATGCTGGGATGCAGGTCGCGGTAGAGCACATTATCCTCGCGCAGATAGCCGTGCGCCAGTACATAATCACCCAGGTTCTGCGAATTGCGCAGGCCCGCGCAGTGCCCCAGCATCAGCCAGGCATGCGGCCGCAGCACGGCGACATGGTCGGTGATGGTCTTGGCGTTGGAGGGGCCAACGCCGATATTGATCATGGTGATGCCCGAGCCGTCGGCGCGCTTGAGGTGATAGGCCGGCATCTGCGGCAGGCGCTTCAGGACGGTTCCGGCATCGTCACGCACGATATTGCCGGCGATGTTGCGGTTGGCGGTGATCTTGTTGCCGGGCTCCACGAACGCGCTGTAAACCGAACGCTCCTGGCGCAGGGCCGGGTCGTCGGTCGCGCTCATAAGCTCGCGGCCGATACGCACGAACTCATCGATATAGAACTGGTAGTTGGTGTAGATCACGTAATTCTGGAAGTGCGTTCCCGAGGTGGCAGTATAATGACGCAGGCGCATGAGGCTCAGATCGATGCGCGGCGCGCGGAACAGCGCCAGCGGCCCGTCCGCACCTTCGCGCTGGACGTAGGTGCCGTTGGCCACTTCGTCGTCCATGATGCTCAGGTCCGGCTGATCGAACGTGTAGGGCAGCGCGTTGAGCTGATCGGGCGTGAGATCGCCTTCAAGATGAAAATCTTCATCGAGCGCGAAGTGCAGCGGGATGGGCGTGTCGCTCACGCCGATTTCGATCTGGGTTTCGTGGTTGAGCATCAGCAGACGCATCATCTCGGTGAGATACTCGTCGAATATATCGGGCCGCGTGATCGAAGTCGAATAACGGCCCGGCCGGGTAACGAAGCCGTAAGAAAGACGCGTATCCGCCCGCTTCACGGTGCGGGCGTCGACGGCCACATAGGGATAGCAGGCACCCGTCTTACCCGGCGGCAACGTGCCGGCAGCGAAATCGCGGAAACTTTCCTGCAGATAGGCAATATGGGCTTGGTATATCTCCTGCAGCGCGGCCAGGGCCTGGCGCGAATCCTTGAATTTACGGGGTTTGAAGGCGGGCGGGCGTTTGTTCATGCCCTATGGTCGCCGAAATATCCCGCTTTATCAAGGGGCGCTATGAACACCCGCCAGAGCCGCGGCAAAGTCGGCGGCCGAGAAAGGCTGGAGATCGTCGATCCCTTCCCCCACCCCGACGAGATGGATCGGCAGGCCGAAACGGTCGGCCAAGCCGACGACCACGCCGCCTTTGGCCGTGCCGTCGAGCTTGGTGACGATCAGTCCGCTGACATTGACCATTTCCTTGAATATTTCCACCTGGGAATGGGCATTCTGGCCGGTGGTTGCGTCGAGAACCAGAAGAACGGCGTGCGGCAGCGAATCGTCATGCTTTTTAAGAACGCGCACGATTTTCTGTAGTTCAGCCATAAGATTGGCTTTGTTCTGCAAGCGGCCGGCGGTATCGATAAAAAGAACGCCGCACCCCTGCTCCTTAGCCTTGAGATACGACTCGTAAGCCGTAGCCGCCGCATCGGATTCAAAACCCTTCGAGAAGAAATCCGCGCCGCTGCGCCGGGCCCATACCTCAAGCTGCTCGATCGCCGCCGCGCGGAACGTATCGGCGGCTGCGATCATCACCTTTTCGCCGCGGGCGCTGAAGTTATGGGCCATTTTTCCGATTGTGGTCGTTTTGCCTGCGCCGTTGACGCCACATACCAGCACGACGAAGGGCCCGGTCAGCCCTTCCGGTTTTTCAAGCGGCCGGGCGACAGGCGCCAGAATAGTGGCAACCGCCTGACCAAGCGCACTGCGGATATCGTCTTCCGAGAGATCGCGGCCGAAACGATCTTTGCCGAAGGCCGCGATGACCTTCTTTGCTGTGTGCGGCCCGAGGTCGGCAGCGATCAGCGCCTCTTCCAGCTGATCGAGCGTTTCCTGATCGAGTTTTTTCTTGGTGACGATGTCGGTCAGGCCCTGGGTAAGCTTCTGCGAAGAACGGGAAAGCCCCTCGGTAAGCCTGCCGAGCCAGCTTTTCTCAACGGCCGGCTTGGGTTGCGGATCGGTTTTATCGCGACGGCCGAATATCATTTGCCGCCGCCTTGCTGATCAGGCACCTTGAGCGGCGCCACCTTGCAACGATCGAGCATCAAGCTGGTGAGCGCGTATTCCTGCGGCGAGTCGATCTGGGCGTTGTTCGCCTCCATCGACTGGAGCAGGTAATCGGAAAGATAGATGGTGACGGCGTCGGTTATGGCCTCTTTCATCTTCTCAACATGGTGCTCGAAGTTCCGGGAGGCGATATACGCCCCCTCCATCTCGTCCACCATAAAACCGATATCCTCCCTCAGTCTCTGCACATAGGATCTGATGACCGTTTCGTTCATTTTATGGTGTTTGAGCTCGTGCGTGTTGACGACCGCAAACGCGCAGGCGTTGCTCTTGAATTCGGCGGGAATGAAAATGATGGTGCGGTAAATGATGTTGATGTTGATTTCATCGAAAAAGACGCAGCTGTTGATACCGTAGGAATCATAGGGATAGGACTGGATTTTGAAATCAAAGGCCGTGGCCGTACCGCCGTCAGCGTAACCGGTCACCTCCATGCGCCCCCACAGCGGCTCGAGCTTGTTCTGCTCGAGCCATCTCTGCTTCATCTGTTTCTGGCTGGAATCGAGAGCCCATCGGCTGCGGCTGAGATTGTAGGCAGGCTCGGGGATTTCCAGATTGATGTTAATAGCGGTGGCTCGTGGCTTAAGAACGCTACAGGCGCCCGCCGCCAGCACCGCATGTGGCGTCAGGAAGATGAGCGCAGCAAGGAATAAAAAACGAACCATGACGGATTATACCCGCACCCGGCCCTCAAGTCTTGCGCCCTGAACGCCCGCAATCCCTACCCGGGCGAGCGCCCCGACAGGCAAAGCCCGGTCAAGACTAACCTCGGCGAAATGCTCGGTGCGGCCGATGCTGTTATGCTCGACCACCACCTGCCGCTCTTCTCCGACCTGACGGCCCAGGAAGCGGCCCAGCTGACGCTCTCCCTGCGCCCGCAGATGCGCGGCCCGTTCCTTGCGCAGGGCGGCTGGAACCTGCGGCATGCGCGCTGCCGGCGTGCCCGTGCGCGCGGAATAAGGAAAAATATGCAAGTAGGTCAGATCGCACTCTTCAACCAGCGCACTCGTGTTCCTGAACATCTCATCGGTCTCGGTGGGAAAACCCGCGATGATGTCGGCGCCGAAGACGACGCCGGGACGAAGGTGTCGCGCTTTTTCACAGACGGCGATGACGTCATGACGCAGATGACGACGTTTCATGCGCTTGAGCACCATGTCGTCGCCCGCCTGCAGGCTGAGATGCAGATGCGGCATCAGGCGCGGTTCTTCGGCTATGAGCGTCCAGAGGTCGTCGTCGATCTCGACGGGATCGAGGGAAGAAAGGCGCAGGCGCGCAAGCCCGGGATTGAGCGCCAATACCCGGCGGATCATCTGGCCCAGGCGCGGCTGGCCCGGCAAGTCACCACCATAGGAAGTAATGTCAACGCCCGTGAGCACGATTTCATTATAACCCGCCGCTACCAGCAGCCCGACCTGTTCCGACACGGCGCCGATGGGCACCGAGCGCGAAGGGCCGCGGCCATAGGGAATAATGCAGAAGGTGCAGCGGTGATCGCAGCCGTTTTGCACCTGGACGAAAGCGCGGGTGCGGCCCTCGAACCCCTCGACCAGATGCCCGGCGGTTTCCCTGACCGCCATGATGTCGTTGACCTGCACTTTTTCTTCGGCGGGCGCGCCCCAGCTTTCCGCCTTCAGCTTGAGATCGTTGCCGATCACGCGGTCGACTTCGGGCATGTCGCCGTAGGACCGGGGATTAATCTGGGCGGCGCAGCCGGTGACAACGATCCGCGCCCCCGGATTTTCGCGCCGCGCGCGGCGGATGGCCTGACGCGCCTGACGTTCGGATTCGGCCGTAACGGCGCAGGTATTGACGATGATAACGTCGCGCAGGCCGGCCTTGAGCGCATGGCCGCGCATGACCTCGGATTCATAGGAATTGAGGCGGCAGCCGAATGTCAGGACTTCGGGCTCTTTACCGTTCATGGCCGCCTTTGTACAGGGGGAGGCAAAGCCCTGTCAAATCTCGAGAATTCCCTGATAAACCCGGGTAATCGGGCCCGTCATCAGGATGTGGTCGTCGGATTCCCGCCATTCCAGGTGCAGGCTGCCGCCGTCGAGCACAATCTCCGCCCGCCGCCCGGTCAGGCCCCGGCGCGCCGCCGCGACGATGGTGGCGCAGGCGCCCGAGCCGCAGGCCTGGGTGATGCCCGTGCCCCGCTCCCACACCCGCATGCGGATTTTCTCGGGTCCCAGCACCTGGGCGAACTCGACATTGGTGCGCTCAGGGAACAGGACATGGTTTTCCACCTCGGGCCCCCAGCGCGCCACGTCGACCTTGCCGACGTCATCGACGAAAAAGACGGCGTGCGGATTGCCGATATTCACGGCCACCGGATCCATCATGTCGGCGCGGCCGTGGACGATGCCGAGATGCTTGGTGTCGCGTTCCTCGGAGAGGGGAATTTCCTTCCAGTGCAACCTGGGCTTGCCCATGTCGATCTGGATCATGCCGCCCATGGTGCGGCAGGAGAGCAGCCCCGCCACCGTGCCGATCACACAGTTTTCCCGGCCGCTTTCCTTCATCAGCAGGCTGGCGACACAGCGCGTGCCGTTGCCGCAGGCCTCGAGCGCCGAGCCGTCGGGGTTGAACATGGTCAGGGTGACATCCGCCCCGGACTGGCCCGGCAGCATATATATGAGTTGGTCGCAGCCGGCACCGCGCCGGCGGTCGCAAATCAGAATATTCTTCTGTTTATCAAAGGCCTGCCCGCCCTTACGGAAGTCGAAAATGACGAAATCGTTGCCCAGCCCGTGCATTTTTATAAAGGGAACAGACATGTATAACTCCCGTGGCGCGCGGCACATGATAATCGTTGCGGAAACCCGGGGGTAATCTTACACTCCCCTGCAAGAAACTTAAACAGGGAGCATTCCGGCATGGACGGGGACAAAAGAGCCCTCAGCCCGGTTTTTACCAAACTGGTCCGCCTGATCCGGCCCAGCACGCGCGTGGCGCCCATTCCCATGAGCGACATCGAAGCGCTTTTCCTGCTGCAGGACGAGCGTGTTCAGGGTACTCCCGGCGTGTCGCTGCAGGTATTTTCCGCGCTGCACATGTCGCCGGGGGTAAGAGAATCCTTCTGGGGCTATACAAGGGGTCTGTACGCCCATCCTCATGAAAAAATCATGCTGCGCACGCCGCCCTCCGACATCGCCGAGATCGAGGACGAGGACCCCATAGAGATAAGATCGTCGGCCGCGCTGTTTTTCAACATTCAGAAACGCCGCCGCAACCGCTGGGGCCTTTCGATCCTCATCAGGACCGCCATGAAAGACGTCCACCATCCCGCGAACGCCTTCGCCCTGTACGGCACCTACGGCCAGGGCACGCCCTTCACCGTCCGGAAAATCTATCTGCCGGTATTTGACGAGCGCGGCGAAGTGGCGGGCGATCGCCGGCTGCCGCTGTGGGATGACAGCGTGACCCGCGCCCTGCTTTACGCCCAGCTCTGCATCCGCCAGATCACGGGCAAGCGCCCCTTGACACCTCAATATAATATGAAAATAGCTGAAAGCATGGCGGTTCCCGCTCCCGTGCAGGCCGCCCCCAAACCCTAGGCTTTTGCTTGACTTTCAGCCCCTAACTCCCTATTTTCCGCTGGTTTTCACGGCATCAGAGCTTTCTCTGTGCCCACGGGTACCCCGCAGTCGGCGAAGTTACGCTCACTGCGGCCGTTTCGTTTTTGGAGTTTTAAGGCGTGTTTGAAAGCCTGGGCAACAAGTTAGGGAACGTATTCGACCGTCTGCGCGGCAAAGGCAGCCTGCGCGAGGACGATGTCAACGAAGTCATGCGCGAGATCCGCGTGGCGCTGCTCGAGGCCGACGTGGCCCTGCCCGTCGTCAAGGATTTCATCGAGAACGTCCGCCAGAAGGCAATCGGCCAGGATGTCATCAAATCGGTCACGCCCGGCCAGCAGGTCGTCAAGATCGTCCACGACGCGCTGGTCGATATGCTGGGTGGCCCGGACGCGCAAGGCACCCTGAATTTCGGGCCCGCGCCGTGCGTGTACCTGATGGTCGGCCTGCAGGGATCGGGCAAGACCACCAGCACCGCCAAGATCGGCCGTCACCTGAACGAAAAACAGCGCAAGCGCGTGCTGATGGCTTCGCTCGACGTGTACCGCCCCGCCGCGCAGGAGCAGCTGCGTCAGCTGGGCGAGAAAAACGGCATCGCCACCCTGCCCGTCGTCGCCGGACAGAAGCCTCTTGAGATCGCCAAACGCGCTCTCGAAGCAGCACGGCTTGAGGGTTACGACGTCCTGATCCTGGATACCGCCGGGCGCCTGAGCGTCGATGAAGAGATGATGGCCGAGGCCGCCGCCATCCACGCCCTGGCAAAACCCGTCGAGACCTTGCTGGTGGCGGACGCCATGACCGGCCAGGACGCCGTCAACACCGCGAAAGCTTTTGAAAACCGCCTGAACCTGACCGGCATCATCCTGACCCGCATCGACGGCGACGCCCGCGGCGGCGCGGCTTTGTCGATGAAGGCCGTTACCGGCAAGCCGATCAAATTCCTGGGCACCGGCGAGAAGGCCGACGCGCTCGAGTCCTTCCACGCCGACCGCATTGCCGGGCGCATCCTGGGCATGGGCGATGTCGTCAGCCTGGTGGAAAAAGCGATCGAGACCGTCGACCACGACGTGGCCGAGGACATGGCCCGCAAGTTCCAGAAAGGCCAGTTCGATTTCAATGACCTGCTGGCGCAGATCGGCCAGATGAAGAAAATGGGCGGCATGGAAGGCATGCTCAAGATGCTGCCCGGTATGGGTAAGATGGCCAGCCAGCTGAAGGACCGCAACATCGACGACGGTATGGTCAAGCGCCAGGAAGCGATCATTTATTCCATGACGCCGCACGAGCGCGCCCAGCCGCAGGTGCTGAATGCCTCGCGCAAGCGCCGCATCGCCATGGGATCGGGCACGACCGTGCAGGAGGTCAACCGCCTTTATAAGCAGCTGCAGGACATGCAGACCATGATGAAGCGCATGAAAAAGATGGGCATGGGAAAGATGGCCAGCATGGTCCAGAACATGATGGGTGAAAAAGACGCCGCCCTGCTGGCCCAGAGCATGAGCCCCGACGCCCTCGCCAAAGACATGGACGCCCTGGGGACAGACGACGTCCTGGGCGCCAATCCGTTTCTGAAAAGAAAGTAACAAGTGTTCAAACGTTTTTAAACAAAGGAGAAAAAACATGGCACTGAAACTGAGAATGGCCCGCGCGGGCCGCCGCAACCTTCCCTTCTACCACATCGTGGTAGCGGACAGCCGTCAGGCGCGCGACGGCAAGTTCATCGAGAAGCTGGGCACCTACGACCCCCGCCTGCCGCAGGGTCACGAAAAGCGCGTGGTCATCAACCTCGAGCGCGCGAAATACTGGCTCGGCAACGGTGCGCAGCCTTCCGAGCGCGTGGCGATCTTCCTGGGCAGGGCCGGCGTGATCGAAATGCCCGCCCATCCGGTGCGCCCGCAGAAATCGCAGCCGAAAGAAAAAGCGCAGCAGCGCGTGAAGGATAAAGAGGAAAAAGCCAAGGCCAAGGTCGAAGCTGCCGCCGCGGCGAAAGCCGAAGCGGAGGCCGCCAAGAACGCGCCGGCGCCTGAACCCGCCGCCGAGGCCCCGGCCGAAGCCGCCGCCGAAACCCCGGCCGCGGAATAAGGCCGCTTATGACGGCGCGGATCTGCCTGGGCGAGATTGCCGCCGCGCACGGCATCCGTGGCGCCGTCAAGGTGCGCTTTTTCGGCGAAGATCCGATGCTGCTTGAAACATCCGGCCCCTTGTTCACATCCGAACAGGGGCCGGAATCTTTGAAGATGACGATCGACGGCCGGCAGAAAGACGTTCTTCTGGTGAAAATCGAAGGCGTAACCGACCGCAACCGGGCCGAAACTCTGCGCGGGACGAAACTCTGGATCGCCCGCGAAAGGCTGCCGGCCCTCAAAAACGACCGCCAGTATTATCAGGCCGATTTGATCGGGCTCTCGGTGCTGGATGGCAACGGCGACTCCCTCGGCAAACTTATCGCCGTGGAGAATTTCGGCGCGGGCGATCTTCTGGAGATCAAACCCGACGATGCGCCTTCCTTCTATCTTCCTTTCACCCGGGAAAACGTGCCGCACGTCGATGTCGCGGGCGGTTCGGTCACCGTCAATATTCCCGAAGGGCTGCGCGAGCCATGAGCACGGATAAGAAACCCGCCGCTTATGTGTTGGTCGGCCTGCCCGGCAGCGGCAAAAGCACGTGGGCGGCGGCGCATCCGGAAAAGCTTCCGGTCGCTTCGACCGACTCTTTCATCGAAAGCCACGCCGCCGAGCACGGGCTCGATTACGCCGAAGCTTTTAAAACTGCTTATCCTCAGGCAGTTCAGGCCATGAAGCAGACCGTTGAAGGATATATCGCGGCGCGCACGCCCTTCATCTGGGATCAGACCAATCTGGTCCCGCAGGAGCGGCAGCAGATCTATAACATCCTGCATCCGACCCACAGAGTTATATACGTCGTTTTCATGGTGCCTCTGGATGTCTGCCTGAGGCGCCACGCCGAGCGGCCGCGCAAGGGCGGCCGGGTGGTCGACGAAAAGCGCATCGCGATGCTGGCCCGCGATACCGTATTCCCGCGCAGCCAGGACCCCCATGACGAGATCATCCGCATCGTCCATCCCGAATGGCCGCAACCGAAAAAGAAAGAACCAGCATGACCTGGCACGCCAACATCCTCACCCTGTTTCCCGAGATGTTTCCCGGGCCGCTGGGTGCGTCGCTGAGCGGTAGAGCGCTCGAGAACGGGCTTTGGACCTTTAAAACCGTCAATATCCGTGACTTTGCCACAGACAAGCATAAAACTGTCGACGACACGCCCTTTGGCGGCGGCGCCGGCATGGTGATGCGCCCCGACGTCATTGAAAGCGCTCTGCTCTCACTGCCCGCACCAGGACGCCGGCTGTATCCCAGCCCGCGTGGCAAGAAGCTGACCCAGAGTCTTGTGATGACTCTGGCGCAGGAAAGTGCGGTTACGCTTTTATGCGGGCGCTATGAAGGGGTGGATCAACGCGTTCTCGACGCCTACGGTTTCGAGGAAATCAGCATTGGCG